>NZ_ANFM02000026.1 GCF_000333895.2 Grimontia indica
CCTCTGCCTTGCATAAAATCCCCACAAACTGCTGCAAAAATCACCACCAAAGGTCAACAGCCCCTACAAGGGCCGCGCCCAGCTTTCTATTTCTCCTCAAACCTCACCCTTTCGTTATATACTCACGGCGAATATTACGCCGGAGAACCCAGGTGCAGATAGCTTTAACCTGCGAAGCGCCAGAACGCGCTGACATCCTTAACCAGATTGCCAACCGTTGGGGACTGACCCACGATGAGAACGCCCTGTTTGCGTTAGTACTGACCGAAAATCAATTGGAGCTTCGAAAGCTGGACGAGCCAAAGCTCGGCGCGGTTTTCGTCGATTTGGTGGGCGGTGCTGTAGGTCATCGCCGTAAATTCGGGGGCGGGAAAGGGCAGTCGATCGCTAAAGCAGTCGGACTCAACAAAGGCGCGACGCCAACGGTACTGGATGCCACAGCAGGATTGGGGCGCGATGCTTTTGTGCTGGCGTCTCTTGGTTGTAAGGTACAGATGGTTGAGCGTCACCCTGTGGTTGCGGCGCTGCTGGATGATGGCCTTGCCCGTGCCAAAGTGGATCCGGAAATCGGCGGTTGGGTGAGTGAGCGCATGTCGCTTCTGCATGCTTCAAGCCATGATGCACTGGTGAAGCTTGTTGATGACGAAAATCTGGAACGCCCGGATGTGGTGTATCTCGACCCCATGTACCCGCATAAGAAAAAGTCAGCATTGGTCAAAAAAGAGATGCGTGTTTTCCAGTCGCTGGTAGGCGCAGATGACGACGCAGATGGTCTGTATGAGCCAGCTTATACACTGGCGACCAAGCGTGTGGTGGTTAAGCGTCCGGATTATGCCAAGTTTCTGGCTGGTAAAACGCCGTCTACTCAAATTGAAACCAAGAAGAACCGCTTTGACGTCTATGTGAAAGCAGCGATGCGATAGTCCCAATCACCAAAGGTCGACAGACCCAGATTCCTCTCCGCCAGAAACCAAAACGCCTCCGAAGCGGAGGCGTGGGGTGCAAAGGGTCGGATTACTCCATACCTTTAACCAGCAGAACTGTCAGCAGACCAGTAACAACTGAAACCAACAGGCCTGACACCAGGATCCAAGGTAACATATCCATGATGGGCGGGCTCACTTTCAAAAGGGATTGGCAAAGCCGACGCCATTTGTTGCTCATGCTGACTGATAAAAGCCTGCGAATTGATTAACAACTGAAACCGGCAAAATATAATTTGTTACGCCCCTATTTGATAACAGCTACTTTGTCTTAACAATGGCTGGTAAATAGCAGTTAATCATTATTAACAGCTTGAAACAACTTGGGTTGTTTTTGAGTCTGAGTGCGAAAATCGTGAATAAAAAAACGCCCTTTCGAGCGTTTTTTGTTCGTGAAATGTTTCACTCTTTGTGAGGCAGAGCAAGCTTGAGGGCTTCGCGGGAAAGACTGTTTGCAGCACCGGACTCGTTAAGTTTTTCTAACGTATCCACCAGCCAAGCGTAATCGGTCACATCTGGGCGAATTTCCAACGCTTTTTCAAAGTGAGTGCGAGCCTCTGTCCATTTTCCTTCACGGAAGTAGAGCTGACCCAATGCGCTGTGTGTCACCGGGTTATTCTCGTTGTAGCGCAGCAGCTCCTGAAGTTTGAGAATAGCCGGATGGTAATCAGGCAGTTTCAGCTCAGGCACCAGAGAAATCAGGGTTTCATCCGGATGCTTTTTCAGGTTCTCACGCAGAATGATGTAAGCCTCTGAATCGGCATGACGTGAAATCAACTGTTTCACCAGACAGGCAATCAGCTTGGGTTGCTGACGTGCTGCGCGGCTTAGGCTGTTCCAGTGAGCCAGAAGGCCGTCGCTGCCTTTCTGTGTCGCGATGTGAGCCATCAGGCCACATTCGGCTTTCAACTCCAGCTTTTCTGCTTCCGTTTCAGTTACGGCTTTTACACGTTTCAGTGATGGCATCAAACGCAGCAGAGCTTGCCAGTCCTGAAGCTGTAGGTAGGTATCTTTCAGCAAGTTCAGCAGAATCGGGTTGCGCGGATTGGCATCGACCAACCCTTGAAGGCTCGCGAGCGCTTCTTCATATTGACCTTGGCGAAATTGCAGTTTGGCGCGGGTCAGTGAGGTTGCCAGACGATCAGTCCCAAAATCCGCCGCCTGCTGCAGGTAACGGTCACGGCTGTCCACGTCGCCACGGCCTTGCGCTGCTTCTGCTGCTGCCAGGTAGTTCAATAAAGGGGCATCGCTGTGGGCAGCCCCTTTCATCACCAGTTTCTCGGACTGTTTCCAGTCACCTTCCAGCAGTTTCAGCAAGCCATCGTTGGTCAGCGCGCGTGCTTTCTTACTCTTACGGCCGGAAAACCAGCCGCGGGTTGAACTTGAAAGCGAGAAGATTTTGCGAATGAGCCATTCAAGGATGAACAGTGCAGCAAAAGCGAATACCACCAGAATGATGAGCGTGGATACACTCATCTCGATGGTTTGGTTAGCTGCGGAAATCAGCACGTAACCTTGATTACCCGCCAAATCCGGCCCGACAATCAGGCCTGCAATCAGCGCGATAACCAGCAGGAGAATTTTAATCATTGGTTATTCTCCCCGGTTTGCAGCGGCGCTAAATCGCGGCGAAGACGGTCAGCCAGCATGTCACTAATCAGTGCTTGGCTCTCCAGTGCCTCAGGGTAGCTGACTTCAATAGTCTGCTGGCTGAGGTTGGTCAGGGTCGCAATGAAGCTCTTGGTGATATCAGCATCCTGATTGTAGAAACGCTCTGCCCAGTCTTTCGCGGTTTTCAGTGACTCTGCATACAAGCGGCCATTCTCGCGGTATACCGAGGTCACGGCCTGATCCAGCTTCGCCTTGAGGTTTTCCTGCAGATAGAAAGTTTGCGCCGGGGTGAGCAGCGGTACCACGTCGCCTTCACGTTTGCGGTAGGTGATGAACTGACCGACGAAATCACTTAAAGAGGCTTTCAGGTTTTGCTGCCAGTCGTCGACATTGCCAGAAACCTGCTGCGGTGCGACTTCTTCCGCTTCTGGCATGATGGCATTGGCCAGCGGCAGTTTGTCGACTTCCTGTTGAAGCGAGTTCAGGCGAAGCACAATACCGTCGCGGTCTATGCGCTTCACTGCTTTCAATTGCTGGATGTCTTTTGCCATCGCCTGACGGATTGGAGTCAGCGACGGGTCATTAAGCTCAGCAATGCGTTGATCGGCATTTTGCATCAGGGTGGTCGCCGTCAGCACGTCGTGTTCCAGCCAAAGCTTACGTGCGGCCTGATTCACCAGGTAATCCGCTTCCGCTAACAGCCAGTCATTCGGACGACGGCCTTTCACATCAGCCAGCGCAGATTGCAGGCTCTGAATGGTGGTGTCCTGCTGTTCAATCAGCACTTGAGTATCCTGCACGGCTTTTTTCACCGCTTCCTGGCTTTGCTTTTCGCTGTCAGCCAGCGCCGATTTCAGTGAGCTAATTTCATCCGTTAATGCAGAGATGTTGGCTGTGAGCTGTTGGCTTTGCTGGTGGCCGTGGTAGTAAAGGCCACCGCCGAGTGCAATCACCAACACAATGGCAACCACAGAAAGTTTGTTACCACCTTTTTTCTCTTGGGTGGCAGGGGGCGGCGTTGCAGTGTTTTTGTCACTGGCCGGCGTATCAGCAGGCGTGGACTTGGCAGCGGATTTGTCGGTCGCAGAAGGCTTACCGCTTTGCTTGGAAGACGATGGCGTTTCCTTGCCGGTAGGGGATGCTGGCGCCGACGTGTCTTTATCCGTGCCTGAAGTCTTATTGTTGTCTGTCATCCGAATGTCCCGAGTTAATCATCTCGTTTAACGCGTGAAACAGGGCGTGATTGGAGGCGCTGTTTACGCAGCTGATTGCATTAAAACCAAGGCCAATTGCTTGATTGTAAATCCGTTTGCTAGGCACCAGTATATGGCATTCTCGTAACCATTGCTGGTCACACTCTGAGATTGTCTGGCACAAAAGCGAAAGTTGTTCGCCACTGGTGATGACCAGAGTATCGACATTTTCCGCTCGCCATTGCATAGCCAGTGATGATAGGGACTCACTGGTCCAATGTCGTTGATAGGCTTCAAAATAGCGCACCTTGGCGCCGTGATTTGTCAGAGTGTCGCCCAATAGTGCCCGTCCGCCGTTACCACGCAAGATCACGACCTGAAGACTTTCCGGCTTTTCGAAAAAAGACAAGGACACCATGCCTTCGCTGTCTTCTGTCGGTGGCTGAATCGCATCCACACCGCTTTTGGCTTTCCAGACTTGCGCTGTTTTTTCTCCGACTGCGACATAATGCAGATCGTCACGCCAGCTGGCGTTTTCGTCCTGAAGTTGTTGATGGGCGTATTCAATCGCGCGGGGACTCACCGCCACGACTACGCTGTGTGAAGGGAGTGTATTAAGGTGATGAGTCAGAGAGGGAAGATCGTTTCCGGCGGAAAAAGACAATAAAGGCGCGGGAAGCGCCTTTATTCCTGATTGGTTCAGCGTTTCAGCAAGTTCATAGCAGGCAGGTGCGGGGCGCACCACCAGTACGGTCATACTTCGTCCTGATACAGTTTTTCCAGAATCACGCGGGCACCATCTTCAAGCAGCTGTTCAGCAAGGCCAGTGCCGAGCTCTTCCGCTTTTTCAAGCGGGCCCGTCACTTCACCGCTGACGATTTTGCTGCCGTCTGGCTCACCAACGAGTGCGCGCAGATGAATTTGGTCGCCGTGGATTTCTGCGTAGCTGCCAATCGGCACCTGACACCCACCCATCAGGCGGTTGTTCATCGCACGCTCACACAGCACGCGGTAAGTGGTGTTGGCATCGGCCAATGGTTCCAGCAGCGCACGGACGCGTTCATCATCCAGACGGCACTCAATGCCAACTGCGCCTTGGCCAACCGCTGGCAGAATTTCTTCCGGTTCAATTTCATTGCGGATACGGTCGTGAAGATTCAGACGTTTCAGACCTGCTGATGCAAGAATGATGGCGTCGTATTCACCATTATCCAGTTTGCCCAAGCGGGTGCCGACGTTGCCGCGTAGATCTTTCACCACCAAATCAGGGCGCATGGCACGAACCTGGCACTGGCGGCGAAGGCTTGATGTACCGACAACCGCACCTTCTGGTAGTGCATTGATGCTTTCATAATTGTTGGAAACAAAGGCGTCACGTGGGTCTTCACGCTCACAGATAGTGACCAGCCCCAGCCCTTCAGGGAACTCTACCGGCACGTCTTTCATGGAATGGACTGCGATATCTGCACGACCATCCAGCATTGCCTGCTCCAGCTCTTTCACGAACAGTCCTTTACCGCCAACTTTGGCCAGTGGAGTGTCGAGAATGATGTCGCCTTTGGTCACCATAGGAACCAGCTCCACAACCAAACCCGGATGGGTTTCTTCCAGAGCGGCTTTAACAAATTCAGCCTGCCATAGGGCAAGTGGGCTCTGGCGGGTGGCGATGCGGATGGGTGTTGAAGTCATAGTTGCGTCCATTTGATTTGCTTACGCTAATCGTACCACCCCTTGTTATTCCTTGAGAACTTAAGGTGATAGTGGCGATAAAAAGGTGCGAATCCACGCGGCTTCGGCTATGATGATGTGATATGGATCATGTTTTTGGGGCGATTCACAGGGGTAAAACCCAACGTGGTTCACCTTATTTCGAATCAAATTTGAGATAAAGCGTTGTCTCTCTCACAGTTTTGGTCATATAGTGAGCAAAGTGAAGCAGAAATGATGAGTCATTGCTCGCTTTACGCTCCAAAGAAAAACTGTTAGATTGATCACGTTTTTATCCATGGGCGCCGAAGTCTTTTAGATTCAGCTCCCGTTACGTTGACTAGGATGTCGGCAACTTTGGATGTTTATCTTGCAAAACTATGTTGATCAGCAATTAGAGCGTCTTAATGCCTTCAACCACGTTAGGTTGGAGCGCGCACGAAGCGCTATGCACTCTCAGGCCGTTAATGTCTTTAACGTATTGCCTGCCTTGCTGCACTTTAATCATCCTGCTGTCCCTGGTTACTTAGAACGTAGCGTCGTCCATGGTATCTGCAATTTCTCCCTTTCAGACGTTCAGCAAGACTTCGTCAACGATTGCGCCCTCGCTCTGAATACCCCATCACCAGTTAAGCCATTTTCCCAAGAGCACCCTATTAAAGGTTTGTTCTCGATGGGTAGTACTGCATCAATGGGCCAAAGCCTTACCAGTGACCTGGATATCTGGGTCTGTGTGCAGGATTGGGTGGCGCACGACGAACGTGACATGCTGGACGCTAAATGTTCACTGATTTCCGACTGGGCGATGTCTCAGGGTGTGGAAGTGAACTTCTTTGTGATTTGCGAGCAGCGTTTCCGCCAGAACATGGCGCAGGCGATGACCACAGAAAACTGTGGCTCTACCCAACACTACCTGCTGCTCGATGAATTCTACCGATCCGCCGTGCATCTCGCCGGCCAACATCTGCTTTGGTATTTGGTGCCACCGGAGATGGAAGGTTGCTACGAAGATTACGTCGGAGAGATGATTGCCAGTGGCGCGATAAAACGCGAAGACTGGGTGGACTTTGGCGGTTTGCCATCGATCCCGGCGGAAGAGTACTTCGGCTCCAGCCTCTGGCAACTGTATAAAAGTATCGATTCACCTTATAAGTCGGTACTGAAAGCGATTCTGCTTGAAGCCTACTCTTGGGAATACCCAGGTACCCAGCTTTTGAGCGTTGACGGCAAACGCCGTTTCTTCTCTGGCATGTTGGACGTTTACCAGTCTGACGCTTATTACCTGATGCTGGAGAAAGTCACCCGCTATCTTGAGCGCATCGATGACCACCGCCGTCTTGATCTGGTGCGTCGCTGCTTCTACCTCAAAACCCACGAAAAACTGACCCGCGAACCGGGCCCTGGCTCTGTGCCATGGCGCCGTGAAGTACTGTGTATCCTGACCCGTGAATGGGGCTGGACGCAGGAAGACATCGCGCGTCTGGATAATCGCCGTAACTGGAAAGTGGAAGAGGTTAAAGAAGCGCACAACGAGCTGCTTGAAGCCTTAATGCTGAGCTATCGAAACCTTATCCGTTTCGCGCGCCGCAATGACATCACTTCTGCAATTAGCCCTGAAGACATCAGTATTCTGGCCCGTAAGCTTTATGCTGCGTTTGAGGTATTGCCGGGCAAAGTGACCCTGCTCAACCCGCAACTGTCTCCGGATTTGCACGAAGCGGACTTGAGCTTTATTCAGGTGCCAGAAGGGCGCAGTAACCCGCCGGGTTGGTATCTCTATAAGCAATCACTGAAGCCTGTCGAAATCATCGGCCGTTCGCCGCTCGAACATAACCGTTACCTGTCAAAGCTGGTGGCGTGGGCGTATTTCAATGGTTTGTTGACCGAATCAAGCCGCCTGCATTCAGTGGCACGTAACAGCGATGTCGACATCGACAAGCTTTACCAATTGGTCAGTGACCTTCGTAACACCTTCTCGGTGCGTCGTCCGCAGCCTTCGCTGCAGGCGCTGTCGAGCCCTTGTGAAGTGCGTAAACTGGCGCTGTTCATCAACCTTGAAAATGACCCGACCACAGAGCTTAAACAGCCTGCGGTGCGTTTTGATTTCAAAAACACAGACATTTTCAGCTACGGCGCTGAGCAGCAGTGTTTGGTTGGCAGTGTTGATTTGGTTTACCGCAACAGCTGGAACGAAGTGCGTACCCTTAACTTCAAGGGTGAGAACGCCATTCTCGACGTGCTGAAAACTTTGCTGGGTAAGATGCACCAGGATGCCATTCCACCTGAGTCAGTGGATGTGTTCTGTTATGCGGGCAAGATGCGTGGTTTGATTCGTAACCTGGTTTACCAACTGGTGGCAGAGTGTATCGACATGCGCCTGAAACCGGTCGATCAGGAAAAACGCCGCCGCTTTAAAGCGATTCGTGTGGCAGACCAAACCTTCGGCCTGTTCTTCGAGCGCCGAGGTGTGTCAGTGCAGAAGCTGGAAAACTCCGTCGAGTTCTACCGTTCGATTTCGACCAATAAGGTTCACGGTTCACCGGTCGTGGTATTGGACAAAGACGCTGATATCCATCCGCCGGAAGTGGTCGATGCTTACGCCAGTGAAGGTCTTATCCAGTTCTTCTTTGAAGATTGCGATGATGGATTTCACATCTATGTGCTGGATGAAAACAACCGCGTGGAAGTGTATCGCCAGTGCAGCGGTGACAAAGAAGAGATGGTGCAGGGCGTAAACCGCTTCTATACCTCCTCACAGGAAACCGCTAACTTTGCCGGTAAAGGCGTGAATTTCAACCTGCCACAGTTTTACGACATCATCCATCAAGCCGATGGTCGTGCGCAGGTGATTCCCTACAAGAGTGAGCGTCAGTGGCAACGTGCTGATGCGAATACTGACGCCGCCCAATACGCGTCCCGCTGATCAATCCCGATTTTAGAAAAAAGGCTGACAACACATGCTGTCAGCCTTTATTAATACACTTTAAATCAAGCAGCTTGTTACCAGTCCACACTCTCGCCAGCGTGTTTGGAACATTCTTGCTTCACCATATCCATAAATTCCATGCCACTCTTGCTGCACAGCCATTGGCCGTCCTGGTAGCTGAAATGGAAGCCGCCTGAGCGCGATGCCAACCAGATCTCTTTCATCGGTTCCTGACGGTTGATGATGATCTGGCTGCGATCTTCAAAATCCAGTGTCAGAACATTACCATTCGTTTCGTAATCGATATCCGCGCCACTCTCGTCGATGCCGTCTTCAATCGCCATCCATTGCTCGTCAACCAGTTCATGGTATTGGCTTGTGTTCATTCTCAGTCGTCCTATTGCTTTTCAGTGCGTTGATGCGATTATAGAGGGCATTAACTTTTAGATCACTGGCAGAAATGATGCGATTAACCCTGAAACTTGCCGCGCTGGCAACAGTAGCCCTGATTTCGGCATGCGGTCAGCAAGGACCCCTCTACTTTCCAGAAGATGTACCCGCGCAAAATGAGCAGGTCAATTCGGAAACGCCGCAGGATACTCAGGAATCCACTCAGCCATAAAACTTTGGACAGGGAAGGACAACGTTGGACTACTTCAATTATCAGGATGACGGGCAACTGTGGGCAGAAGATCTGCCACTGGCGCAGCTTGCAGAGCAATACGGCACACCGCTTTACGTATATTCGCGTGCGACGCTGGAGCGTCACTGGCATGCGTTTGATAAAGCCGTGGGTGACCATCCGCACCTGATTTGTTATGCCGTGAAGGCAAACAGTAACCTTGGCGTACTGAATGTATTGGCGCGTCTGGGCTCAGGTTTTGACATCGTTTCACAGGGAGAGCTGGAGCGCGTATTGGCGGCTGGCGGCGATCCGAAGAAAGTGGTGTTCTCTGGCGTGGGTAAAACCGAACCGGAAATGGCGCGCGCGCTGGAACTGGGCATTAAGTGCTTCAACGTCGAATCAGAAGCTGAGCTTGATCGCCTGAACAAAGTGGCGGGCGAGCTGGGTAAAGTGGCGCCAATCAGCCTGCGCATCAACCCAGACGTGGATGCCAAAACCCACCCTTATATTTCTACCGGTCTGAAAGAAAACAAATTCGGCATCGCGTTTGATAGAGCCCGTGAGGTTTACCAATACGCGAACAGCCTGCCACACCTTTCTGTGCATGGTATTGACTGTCATATCGGTTCACAGCTGACTGAGCTGGCTCCGTTTATCGAGTCTACTGATCGTTTGCTGGCGCTGATTGATGCGCTGGGACAGGATGGCATCTCTATCGATCACCTTGATGTAGGTGGTGGTCTCGGCGTGACTTACAGCGACGAGAAACCGCCAGAGCCGTCTGACTATGCGAAAGCCTTGCTTGACCGTTTGTCGAACCATCAGGATATCGAGCTGGTGTTTGAGCCGGGTCGTGCGATCGCCGCTAATGCCGGTGTGCTGCTGACCAAGGTTGAGTTCCTCAAGCACAACGAAGAAAAGAATTTCGCCATCATTGATGCGGCGATGAACGATTTATTGCGTCCTGCGCTTTATCAGGCTTGGCAGGATATTGTTCCCGTACAGCCACGTCAGGGTGAAGCCAAAACTTATGATTTGGTTGGTCCTGTGTGCGAAACCGGCGATTACCTCGGTAAAGACCGCGCGCTGGTGCTTGAAGCAGGCGACCTGCTGGCGGTGCGTTCATCAGGTGCTTATGGCTTTGTGATGTCGTCTAACTACAACACCCGCTGCCGTGCGGCAGAAGTGATGGTAGATGGCGACCAATCCCACCTGGTGCGTCAGCGTGAGCCGCTGGCATCACTGTGGGAGTTAGAACAGGTACTGCCTGAGTAAAAGGATCCGGATGCAGATACAATTTTCCAAAATGCATGGTCTCGGCAACGACTTTATGGTCGTTGATTGCGTGACGCAAAATGCATACTTCTCTCCGGACATGATCCGCCGTCTGGCGGACAGAAATACCGGCGTGGGGTTTGATCAGCTGTTGGTGGTTGAGCCACCGTATGATCCGGAAAGTGATTTCCATTACCGGATTTTTAATGCTGACAGCAGCGAAGTGGAGCAGTGCGGCAATGGTGCGCGCTGCTTTGCCCGTTTTGTGCGGATGAAAGGGCTGACCAACAAAAACCAAATTCAGGTCAGCACCAAAGGCGGCAAGATGATACTCAAGATGGACAGTGACGAGCTGGTTACTGCCAATATGGGTGAGCCTATCTGGGCGCCGTCTAAAATCCCCTTCCGCGCAAATGCTGAAGAAAAAACCTATATTTTACGTGTAGAAGATAAAACCCTGTTTGTGGGCGCGGTCAGTATGGGCAACCCACATTGCGTCACTGTGGTCGATGACGTCGATACTTATGACGTGGAAGGTCTGGGTCCGCTGGTGGAATCCCACGAGCGTTTCCCTGAGCGTGTTAACGCTGGCTTTATGCAGGTGGTATCGCGCAATGAAATCCGTCTTCGCGTTTACGAGCGCGGTGCGGGCGAAACTCAGGCGTGTGGCAGTGGTGCTTGTGCAGCAGTCGCTGTAGGCATTTTGCAGGGTTTGCTTGATGAGTCGGTGAAAGTGCACTTGCCGGGCGGCGATCTGAAAATACGCTGGAAAGGCGTAGGGCATCCGCTTTACATGACGGGTCCGGCTTCACACGTATACGATGGACAGATAACAGTATGACGGAGCTTTCCAAGCTCGAAGGGCCACTGGCTGAGGCATTGACCGAAGAAGCCGTGGCCGCTTTTCTGAAAGACAATCCAGACTTCTTCCACCGCCAACCTCAACTGGCGGCGCAATTGAGAGTGCCTCATGCTGAGCGTGGTGCGGTATCTCTCGTCGAAATCCAACTTGGCCGTTTGCGTGAGCGTGTGGCCGAGCTTGAAGAAGATATTACCCAGTTGATGAGTATCGCGGCAGGCAATGAAAACCTGTTTCGCGCTTTCTCCCACGCGCATAAGGCGTTGTTTGCGGCAGAAAGTGAAGACGATATTCATAAAGCCTTGCTGGAACTTGCCAACTCACTGCACCTGGTTGTGAGCCTTCGTCTCTATGACGGTGGACACCACCAGTTAAACCGAAAGAGTGTGGATGCGGTGAAAGCGGCGCATTTCTGCGGCCAGCGCATCTACCTGGGCAGGTTGCGCAAAGTCGATGGCGACCAGTTTGTAACTCAGGCACCTGAGCTTGGCTCTTATGCGCTAGTTCCTGTGTTTAAAGGCAAAGAACTGGGTTTCCTGACTTTTGCCAGCCAAGATGGCGGTCACTTCCAGCCAAGCATGGATACTCTGTTCGTCGAACAGATCGCCGAGCACATCGCCATCCTCCTCACTAAGTGGCAGGCGAACGAATGAGTTTGCCTGCCAGCATCGGAAAACCGCTGGCGCGATTCTTTGATTACATGATCCGCGAGCGGGGCTTAAGCCGCCACACTGAAAACAATTACCGCCAACAACTGACTGCCAGTGCTGAGTTTCTGGTAGGGGCTGGCGTGACCAAATGGCAGGATGTCGATGCCGCATGGGTGCGCCAGATTGCAGCCCAAGCCAAGCGCGAACGTCTGAAAGCGGGCAGCATTGCGCTTCGCCTGTCAGCCCTTCGCAGCTTCTTTGATTTTATGGTGTCAGACGGCGCACTGGCGGCGAATCCCGCGAAAGGCGTCGCAGCGCCCAAGCAAGGTCGCACGCTGCCAAAGAACCTTGATGTCGATGAAGTGAATCAGTTGCTGTCAGTGGATGCAGACGATCCATTAGCCGTGCGCGATCGCGCCATGATGGAGCTGATGTATGGCGCAGGACTTCGTCTGTCTGAGCTTATTGGCCTTAACGTTCGCGATGTGGCGATGCGTAAGGGTGATTTGCGTGTAATCGGTAAAGGCGACAAAGAGCGTGTTGTGCCTTTCACTGGTATGGCGAAAGAGTGGCTGTTTAACTGGCTGAAAGTACGTAACCAACTGCTTAAAGGGCCGGAAGATGCCCTTTTCCTGTCGAAGCTGGGAAACCGTATCTCTCCGCGCAGCGTACAAAAACGTATGGCGGAATGGGGACAGAAACAGGCGGTCAGCAGCCATATCAACCCCCACAAATTGCGTCATAGTTTTGCTACCCACATGCTGGAATCTTCCGGTGACTTGAGGGCGGTGCAGGAGCTTCTGGGCCACGCTGACCTCTCCACCACTCAGGTTTATACCCACCTCGATTTTCAGCACCTGGCTAAAGTGTACGACGCCGCGCACCCCAGAGCGCGGAAGCGTAAAAACGACGACTAACCGCACTACTCACTGCAAGGAGCGCGCATGAAGTTCTATCGCCGCTGGCAACCTATCTCTGCCATGACCTTTGATTTGGATGACACCCTTTATGACAACCGGGTGGTGATTATCCGTGCAGAGCAAATGTTGCTGGATTGGCTGGAAGCGCGCTGCCCGGCGATGGTTGATTTTGACTGGCCGCAGTGGCAGGTGATGCGCGCAGAAGTGATTGCAGCGAATGCCTCGCTGGTGGGTTTTGTCACTGAAATCCGTCGTGCCCAACTTACCCTGGCGGCTTTACGCTGTGGCCTTTGCGAGGCAGACGCCAAATCTCTGGCTGATGATGGCGTGGCATTTTTCCTTCATGAGCGCAGTAATTTTACCGTGCCGGAAGAAGCGATGCAGATCATGGGCGAACTGGCTGCCCGCTATCCGCTGGTGGCGATCACCAACGGGAATGTTGATTGTGACAAGCTGGGCCTGACGTCGCTATTCAAGCAGGTGCTTCAGGCCGGGCCGGACGGTGCAGCGAAACCTGACGGCGCACTGTTTACCAAGGCGCAATCCATCCTGAATATTCCCGCAGACACCATTCTCCATGTTGGCGATCACCTCAAAGCCGATGTGCGCGGAGCGAAACTGGCGGGCTTTAAAGCGTGTTGGTTTAACGACACAAAAACGCCGCTGACATTGCAGCGGCGCGCTTCGTTACTGCCGGACGTGGAAGTTTCCAACCTATCCGAGTTGCTCTTGCTGGGCTAGTTACGGTTCTTCAACCAGTTATCGACTGCTGCCATGCCAGGTCCCCAAATCATGGTGACGAGCAGCATCACGCCCCACATCTGGTGGTCGAAAAAGCCTTTTGGCCACAGCGCCGGATAAGACACCACCGCAACAATGTTAAAGGCAAACAGGGCAAAAGCCGCTGGGCGAGTGAGAAGGCCGAGTGCCAGGAAGATAGGTAAAATGAGTTCCGCCGCCGTGCCGAGGTAGGCCGCCATTTCCCAAGGAAGAAATGGTACCTGATATTCGTATTCAAACAGGAACAGGGTACTGTCCCAACTGGCGATTTTGGTTTGGCCAGATTTGAAAAACACCCAGGCTACCCAGAGGCGGCTAACCAGCAGAAGAACTGGAACCAAAGGCTTTAGTGCAGATTCCATCAAGTCGTCGATTTTATTGATCACAGCGAACATGTGCGATTTCCTTTTTCTTGTTAATCACTGGCCAGTGCAAAGCTGCTGAAAACACCGCGTAGCATGGCGCCGGAAATGTGTGGCAAAAGCTCGGGGTCAATCTCCCCAAACGCGAAATCTTTACAAGCGAGGATCAGCGAGGCTTCTTCATCGCTGATAGTGGTGACACTGATCCCTTCGTCATCTTTCTGCACCAGCAGGGCTTCAGGACGCATCAAATCCAGCTGATTCAATGCTTCCTCATCCTGATTGCTGACCGCTTGCCAGAGTGTGGCGACAGCAAAGTCACTTTTCATCACGGCGGATGCGGGAGAAACCGCCAGTTGAATACGCGGAAAATCTTCCGGTGTTACTTCTGACAAGGCCTCGACCGGAAAAGCCTCAGACAATGGTGCTCTGTTCACGCATTGGATATGCCATTCAATCTCAGCGATATCTGCAAGATACGGCACGGTTTCGATGATGTTGGGCAGCGCGCGAATGGTGTCAGCAAACCCGGCGCCATAGCGATCGACGCAGGCGTTATCCATGGTGGTGCCAAGTACGTGGTGACGGGCAATGGCTTGAAAGCACTCTTCACCCACCAGAGCATTGGCGACGGGGTAAATGTTCTCGAGGCATTCAGTCAGGGTCATCACAAAGTTGTTGCGGTAAACCTGTATCAGCGCCTCAGGCTCCGTCACGCCCTGCGCAACAGGGAGCTCGTGCGACTCATAATGCAGGGCATCGCGAAATTGATGCTGCAGCGAAGCAAGGCTAGGTGCATTCATGAGGCCTCCTTGACGGAAGGCGAGAGGGATTTGACGATGCGATCGGCTTTTGCCGCTTCACCGAGTAAAACGTCCGGCGTGGGGATATCGCGATCCCATTCAATCAGGGTATGGCGCGCGCCATGCTTGGCAATCCACTTTTCATAAAGCGACCACACAGGCTCAGAGACTGGCTGGCTGTGGGTATCAATCCAGATTTCCCCTTCGTCCAACTGCTTCACGGTAAAGCCGGCCAGGTGAATTTCCCGCACCCAATCTGGATTAATTGCCGCGAGGTAAGTGTCGGTATCAAAGCCATGATTGAAGGCGCTGACATGAATGTTATTCAGATCGAGCAATAAACCACAGCCAGTGCGCCTCGCCACTTCGGCAAGAAACTCCCATTCAGGAATGGTGGAGTGGCTGAAGCTCAGATAGCTCGAAGGGTTTTCGACCAACATTTGGCGGCTCAGGTAATCTTGCGTTGCGTCGACATTGCGGCAAAACACCTCCAGCGCTTCTTCTGTATACGGCAGAGGCAGCAGGTCGTTGAAGTATTCACCGTCGACCGAGCTCCAGCTTAAATGGTCGGAAATAAAGAGGGGGTCGATGGTGTCGACCAGTTGTTTCAGCTTGCCAAGGTGGTGTTTGTTCACCGGATCGACAGACCCTAGTGACAAACCCACACCGTGGCAACTGACGTCATAGTGGCGCCGCAGGGTGTGCAGCGCCTCAAAGGCTTTTGAGTGCGGCAGGAAAAAGTTCTCACTGTGTACTTCTAACCATCCGATATCCGGGGAATGATTAAGAAAGTGATCGTGGTGTGGCTGTCTCAGTCCAACGCCCACCCAAGGAGATACCTTTTCCATACCGGGACCCTTTAGTGCCAATTAAGACGAAGTGGTTGAGCCGCCAACCAGACGCTCACACAGACCTTTTGGTACTACGACGAATGCGTCGGTTTGTGCATCTTTGGTTGAGGTACCTGCACAAGAACTGTTGTTCGTTGCACAGTCGTTTTTACCGGCTTTAACCACGCCGTAGCATTTTTCTTTCTCTGCTGCTTGAGCGGGAGCAGCTGTCAGGGTAGTTGCACCGACAGCAAGAAGACTGGTAACAGCAGCAGCGACAGCAAAATTGGTCTTTTTCATGATGGTTCCTCTCTTTACAGACTTTTGTCATCAAGATAATCAATAGGTTATTCAGGGAGTCCCTGATGGCACTGTTGGTTATTCAGTGCTCTTCCAAAAGGATAGGTCTCTGGCATAAAAACTTTCGTTATTACGGTTATTTTTTAAGCCTATTTTTCTTTGAATAAGTAAAGATGCCTCTATATCTATGATTTTATTGCCTTTAATTTTTGGGTGTTTTTTGTCTTGAAACGGTAGACGTTAAAGCTATTCATGAGGTGAGAAAGAGGCAGAAGCCGTTACAGATTCAAAAACAAGCGCAGTGCGATAAGCAGATCTGCAACTCACGACGGTTTATGGGTATAATCCTCAACCAGTGTATAAATAACCAGTGAATGAACGATGGACGTATCCCACCTGATTGACGGTCTGAATGACAAACAACGCGAGGCAGTGGCTGCTCAGCTTGGCAACTATCTGGTTCTGGCGGGCGCAGGCAGTGGTAAAACACGTGTGCTGGTTCATCGTATTGCCTGGTTAATGCAGGTTGAATATGCCTCGCCGTTTTCGGTGATGGCGGTAACGTTTACCAACAAAGCCGCCGCAGAAATGCGCGGGCGTATTGAGCAGTTGATGCAGGGTACGGCCTCCGGTCTTTGGTGCGGCACTTTCCACGGTTTGTGTCACCGTATTCTCCGCGCCCACCATCTGGATGCAAACCTGCCGCAGGACTTTCAGATCCTGGACTCAGATGATCAACAGCGTCTGCTTCGCCGCCTGATCAAAGCGCAGAATCTGGATGAAAAACATTGGCCTGCGCGTCAGGCGTCCTGGTACATCAACGCCAAGAAAGACGAAGGCCTGCGTCCGCATCACATCGATGCCCAGTTTGATCCGGTAGAGAAAACCTGGTTGCGTGTTTACGCTGCCTATCAGGAAGCCTGTGACCGTGCAGGCCTGGTGGATTTTGCGGAATTGCTGCTGCGTTGCCACGAACTGCTGCGTGATAAAGAGCATATCCGTGAGCACTATCAAGCACGTTTCCAGCATATTCTGGTGGACGAGTTCCAGGACACCAACAACATCCAATATGCCTGGCTGCGTATGATGGCGGGCAACAGTGCCAAAGTGATGATCGTAGGTGATGATGATCAGTCCATCTACGGTTGGCGCGGCGCGAAAATCGAGAACATCTCCCGCTTCCTGCAGGACTTCCCTGGCGCTGAGACCATCCGTCTTGAGCAGAATTACCGCTCGACCGGCAACATCCTGAAAGCGTCTAACCACCTGATTGAAAACAATTCAGAGCGCATGGGCAAGAGCCTGTGGACGGAAGGCCAGGAAGGTGAATTAATTTCTGTATACAGTGCGTTTAACGAGTTGGATGAAGCCCGCTTCGTAGTGGGCAAAATCAAAGCCTGGCAGGACGAAGGCGGCGCGCTGAATGACACCGCGATTTTATACCGAAACAACGCCCAATCCCGTGTGCTTGAAGAGGCCTTGATTCAGGCAGGCCTGCCGTACCGCATTTACGGTGGTATGCGATTCTTCGAACGTCAGGAAATCAAAGATGCGCTGGCGTACCTTCGCATGATTGGCAACCGTTTTGATGATGCGGCTTTTGAACGCGTGGTCAATACGCCAGCACGTGGTCTTGGCGATCGCACCCTCGAAACCATCCGTCTTGCTGCGCGCGACCGCGGTGCAACCATGTGGGAAGCGAGTAACCAGTTGCTTGAAGAGCAGGTGCTGGCAGGCCGCGCCGCAAATTCATTGCGCCGTTTTGTCGAGCTGGTGAATGCACTGGAAGACGACACCCGCGAAATGGCGCTATTCCAGCAAACGGACTACGTGATCCAGCACTCCGGCCTTCGCGCTATGTACGAAGCGGAGAAAGGTGAAAAAGCGCAGGCGCGCATTGATAACCTTGAAGAACTGGTCACCGCAACCCGTCAGTTTGAAGTGCCGGAAGAGGTGCAGGAAGAAATGTCACCACTGTCGGCGTTCCTCTCTCATGCCGCGCTTGAAGCCGGTGAAGGTCAGGCGGATGAGTTTGACGATGCGGCGCAGCTAATGACACTGCACAGTGCCAAAGGCCTTGAATTCCCCATGGTGTTCATGGTGGGAGTGGAAGAAGGCATGTTCCCAAGCCAGATGTCGGCGGAAGAAGCCGGACGTTTGGAAGAAGAGCGTCGCCTTTGTTATGTCGGTATGACCCGTGCGATGAAAAAGCTCTACATCACCCACGCGGAAATGCGCCGAGTTTACGGCAAAGACATGTTCCACAAAGCGTCGCGATTTATCCGAGAACTGCCTGAAGATTGTCTCGAAGAAGTGCGAATGCGCGCGAAAGTGTCGCGTCCTGCCGCAGCATCCGGGCGTTTCTCGCAAACCCAGACTCAAGAGAACTTCAACCAAACCGGATTCTCGCTCGGCCAGCGTGTGCTGCATCCGAAATTTGGTGAAGGCACCATCATCAACTTTGAAGGCAGCGGCCAGCAAAGTCGCGTGCAGGTGGCCTTTAACGGGGAAGGCATCAAGTGGCTAGTAACCCAATACGCCAAGCTTGAGGCGATGTGATTCGGGGTCTGAAGAAAAAGAAAGGGTGGCATTGAGCCACCCTTTTATTTTTGGCGTGTCGATATGTTGAATTAAGCGGGCGTGCCCCAGGCACTTGCCAGATCGCTGATGAGCGATTCACTCGCGCCAGCACCTGTCAGGTGCTTCAAAATCACAGGTGCGAATTTCTGCACCATACCTGAGTCCATTCCCAACATGTTAAACACTTTGTCTACTGACTCCATGTTCGACAAGTTGCTGCCCAAATCACCCGGGATCATACTGGTCAGTGAATCCATACCCGGTACCATTTTCAGCAGTTCGCTGCTTTGGCCTTCGCCCAATGTCTGGTAAGCCATTGCCAGCAATGCACCGGCACCGCCTGCCGCTTGCTTGTCGTCAACACCAAGGTCGGTAGAAAGCAGAGAGGTCAGCGGGTTGCTGGCTGTTTCGCTGCTCACGCCTTCCAACAGGTTCGATGCTTCTTTCTCGGCACTGCCCAGCAGGCTACCCAAGTCGGTCGCCTGCGCCGGGACACTCGCTGCGCCCAGAAGGGTACACAGCGCAATCATATTCACTTTACGCAACATTCTTTTGCTCCTGGCGTTAATCCGCCACAACTAAACCTTCGCGCCTTGGGTCAGCTCCGCCTACCAAGGTGCCGCTATCGATAACAATACCGTGGATACCCGAGGTTAAGTCACGAATATTGACTTCATATCCCATTGCTTCAAGCGCAGGCTTGAAACTTTCTGCATCCGTCCCGGCTTCAAGATCGTAAGTGCCAAAACGGTTTACAAGGTGAGGCAGGTCGATGGCAGATTGGATGTCGAGACCCCAATCAAGGTGCGCGACCAAGGTTTTCGCCACGTAGCCGATGATGCGGCTGCCGCCCGGTGAACCGACGGCCATGTATGGCTTGCCATCACGCATCACGATAGTTGGCGACATGGATGAGCGGGGACGTTTGCCCGGTTCAACGCGGTTGGCAATCGGGTAGCCGTTGGCGTGGGTTTTGAACGAGAAGTCTGTGAGCTCGTTGTTGAGCAAGAAGCCTCGTGTCATCAGGCGCGAGCCAAACCCGTTCTCGATGGTGGTGGTGATGGAAACGATGTTGCCGTCTTTATCCACAATCGAGAAATGGCTGGTGGAGGGCAACTCAATAGACTCGTCATCGGCAAGTTTTGGCGCAACGCTGGCGTGACTGAACTTGGGCTCGCCCGGGCTAACCTCTTTCATGGCACCTTCGGCTGGGATCAGTTCCGCACGGGCTTTGAGGTATTCCGGTGCCAGCAGACCTTCTGTTGGCACTGGCACAAAATCGCTGTCGGCAATGTAGCGGCCACGGTCTGCAAACGCCATCCGTGAGGCATCACCAATCAAGCGCCAGCTTTCCGGATTATCTTTACCCAGCGACTTCATTGGGAAGTGACTCAGTACCCCCAGAATTTGCCCCACTGTAATACCGCCTGATGTTGGTGGACCCATGCCACAAATACGGTACTGGTGGTAAGGCGCGCAAACAGGTTTGCGCTCCACAATACGGTAATCTGCCAGATCTTCTTTGCTTAAAATGCCCGGATTGCCCGCGGCGTTTTGCACTGTCGCCACGATATCGGCGGCAATCTCACCTTCGTAGAAGTTATCAATGTCCTGAGCGACCAACTTTAAGGTATCGGCATACTCCTGATTCACCAGACGGTGACCGACGGTGAGCGGATTACCATTGTCGTCAAAAAAAAACTGATAGGTGGATGGATAGCGGCGCAGCCTGTCGGCATCCCCTTCAATCAGGCCCGCCAAACGGGGTGACACCTCAAAGCCACTTTCTGCCAGTTCAATGGCCGGCGTCAGCACTGCGCGCCACGAAAGGTTACCGAATTTGGCGTGGGTGTCGTGCATCAGGCGTAATGTGCCCGGTGTGCCGACAGAGCGCCCACCGACCACAGCATCATAGAACTTCAGCGGCTCGCCATTTTCGTTCTGGAACAGCGTAGGCGTGGCATCTTTGGGCGCGGTTTCGCGTCCGTCAAACGTGGTGAGTGCCTGTGCATCGCTATCCCAATACACCAGCAGTGCACCGCCGCCGATACCTGAGCTTTGTGGTTCAACCAAGCCGAGGACAGTTTGTACCGCCACCATGGCATCAATCGCATTCCCGCCAGCACGTAACATAGCTTCACCTGCTCTGGTGGCATGGGGGTTGGCAGAAGCCACCATCCACTCTTTACCTTTCACGGCTTTTCGCATCACGCTTCCGGTGGCAAGCTCCGGTGCAACGGCGTCAGCGGCTTCACCCTGGTTGGTGGCGGCAGCAGGAAAAGCGAGTGCAAGGCTGAGTGCCAGTGCGGAAAGAAAAGGGGTAGGGTGTTTTTTCATTGTAATTCCTTTTAACGCCCAAGAGTTGGACTTTGAGTATAGTCCGCAAAAGGAAGAGAAGAGTGTCGGATTATCGAGGCATGAAGATGGATTTTTCCCGCTATGGCAGAGAGATAGAGAATTTGTCGGGCGTAAAGGAAAACGGCACCTGACGGTGCCGTATTGAGTGTTTATTTTCTGCGTTGCTTGCTCCGGTTCCGGACGGCATCAAAGGTAAAGATTGCCAGCGCGGTCCAGATAAAGGCAAAAGTGGTCGCCTTATCTGTCGTGAAAGGCTCGTTGTAGAGGCCAACGGCCAACATGAACATGATGGTTGGGCCGATGTACTGGAAAAAGCCCAAGGTTGAAAGACGCAATTTCGTCGCCGCGCCGTTAAAGCAAAGCAGTGGCAGTGTGGTCACCACGCCGGCAGCGACCAGAAGGAGGTTCAATCCCCAGCTGTTTTGCATCATGTCTGAGGTGGTGCTGCTGGCGATAAACAAAAGGTAAATCAGCGACACAGGCATCAACACCAGAGTTTCGATGAAAAGGCCGGTTGCGGCATCGACGTTTATCTTCTTACGCAGCAGGCCATAGCAGCCGAAACTACACGCCAGTACCAGTGCGACCCAAGGCAGTGAGCCAAAGGTGATGACCTGAATGGCCACACCGAGAAATGCCAAGGTTACGGCAACCCATTGTAGTTTTCTGAAACGCTCACCGAGGAAGACCATACCAAGCACCACATTGATAAGCGGGTTGATGTAGTAGCCGAGACTGGCATCGAGCATCAGGTCATTTTTCACCGCCCAAATGAAAATCAGCCAGTTAGCCGCAATCACTACGGCAGTAATGGTCAGAAGGCCAAGACGTTTTTTGTCTTTCAGTAACAATTTGACGCGCGCAAGACCACCGCTTGCATGAAGAATGAGGGCAAGGAAGAAGAAAGACCAAATCACGCGGTGCACCAACACTTCCATCGGTGGTACATCGGTTAGAGCCTTAAAGTAAAGCGGAGCAACGCCCCACATGGTGTAAGCGCCCAGCGCCAGCATCACGCCGCGGCGGGTTTGTTGCGCATCATTCACTGCGAAATCTCTACATCTAAAAACGCTAAAGAGCAAAAACCGCCTGATGGCGGTGCGTGCAGCGAAAAGTAAGGGCTTGATGCGGATTTTTCCGGTGAAAGCCCAGCATCCACATCATATATAAAAGTTTTTGCTGCTTTCGCCAGTATATGGACTTCCCTTTTTGAAGCACACCTTTTCTGTTGAGAAAAATTGAACTGACAGTTCGTCGTCGTTGACCTTTTATCCATGCTCCGCTGCGTTTAGAATGAGCGGCTATTAAATGATGAGAGGCTCTATGACCGTTACCGATTCGGCCGAAATGACACCACCACTGGCGCACGACGAAACTGTTCTGCAGGAAGTGTTCGGCTATCACAGTTACCGCGACGGTCAGAAAGAAATCATCGATTCCGCAGTTGGCGGGCGTGATTCATTGGTGATCATGCCAACAGGCGGCGGCAAGAGCCTCTGTTATCAAATTCCTGCCTTGGTGCGCGATGGCCTCACCATAGTGATCTCGCCGCTGATCTCCTTGATGAAAGATCAGGTCGACCAATTGCTGGCGAACGGCGTGCAGGCAGCATGTCTTAACTCTTCGATGAATCCAGATGAGCAATCGGCCACGTGGCAATCGCTGCGCAATGGCTCGCTCAAGCTGTTGTATGTATCGCCAGAGCGTATTCTGATGCGTGATTTCATCGAGCGCCTACAGTCGGTAAACCTTGGCCTGATTGCGGTCGATGAAGCGCATTGTATTAGTCAGTGGGGACACGACTTTCGTCCTGAGTACGCGCAACTTGGCAGCCTGAAGCAGCATTTCCTTGATGTGCCTGTGATGGCGTTGACCGCAACGGCAGACGACACCACGCGTCAGGATATCTGCCAGCGTCTGGCCCTCGATGACCCGCACATTTATCTTGGCAGTTTTGACCGTCCAAATATCCGCTACACCTTGGTGGAAAAGCACAAGCCTCTGGCGCAATTGACCCAGTTTCTGGCAACCCAGTCCGGTCAGAGCGGCATTGTTTACTGTAATAGCCGTAAGCGTGTCGAGCAGGTGGCAGAAAAGCTGATTGGCAGTAATATCCGCGCCGCAGCTTATCATGCAGGCATGACGAACGAGCAGCGCGCCTGGGTGCAGGAAGCGTTCCAGCGTGATGACGTGCAGATAGTCGTCGCCACCGTCGCTTTCGGCATGGGCATCAACAAACCCAATGTACGTTTTGTGGTGCACTACGACATCCCGCGTAATATCGAATCTTATTATCAGGAAACTGGCCGTGCCGGACGCGATGGCCTGCCAGCAGAAGCGGTGATGCTCTATGACCCGTCAGACATTGGCTGGCTGCACCGCTGCTTGAAAGAAAAACCGGATGGTCCGCAAAAGCTGGTGGAAAGCCACAAGCTCAATGCCATGGGCGCGTTTGCCGAAGCGCTGACTTGTCGCCGTCTCGTTTTGTTGAATTACTTTGGTGAATACCGCGAGAAGCCTTGCGGCAACTGCGATATCTGCCTTGACCCACCAACGCTGTTTGATGGTACTGAGCAAGCGCAAAAAGCCTTGTCCTGCGTGTACCGCGTGAACCAGAATTTCGGTGTGGGCTACACGGTCGAAGTGCTGCGCGGGATGCAGAACCAGCGTATTAAGGAGCACGGACACGAGAAGCTCAGCACCTATGGTCTGGGGAAAGCGTTCAGCCATGAATACTGGGTCAGCATTTTCCGTCAGCTTATCCACCGTGGTTATTTGGTGCAGAACATCGCTCGAAGCTCCGTTTTGCAATTGACCGAAGAGGCGCGTCCGGTGCTTCGCGGGGAAATTGCGCTAGAACTTGCAGTGCCGAGATTAGGTCTGTCGCCACGTAGCAAAGCTGACAAGCTTGGTAAGCGTAATTACGACAAGAAGCTGTTTGCCAAACTTCGTAAGCTCCGTAAAGCGATTGCGGATGAAGAAGACATTCCACCATACGTGGTCTTCAACGATGCCACCTTGATTGAGATGGCAGAGATGATCCCAACCTCTCAAGGTGAGCTGCTGGCGGTGAACGGTGTCGGTCAGCGCAAGCTTGAAAAATATGGCAACGTATTCCTCGATGTGATTGAAGACCATATCACCCTTAATGACGATGAGCCGAGTTATGGATAACCCTACTTTCCGTCTTTCCCACCATGACAGCGAAGCAGGTCGGTTGGTGCTGGCTGCAGATGCGCTGGATTTTGATAACGCCGAGCAACATTTGATGGCGTTTTGCCAACTGATTGACGCTAAGGTCACGGAAAAACAAACTGATGCGGATTTATTAAGCTGGCTTATCGACTTTGAAGGTGTGCCATTTATGCTGCGTGCCGAGCATTACAGCGCCAGTGTTTGGCTGGAAAGGCTGGGCGCAGAGGGTGATGAAGAGCTTGCCTTTCTGAATACCTGGCTGTCGAAACAGCTTGGCTAAGCGCATTAGAAACCGACTAATTTGCAGCAGTTGGCATTCGCCGGAATTGATGTATAATTCGCCACCTTCTTAGGAGCCAGATCACAGAATCTGGTGAGTTGGTAATTTGGGTTCCCTCACCCCCAATGACAAAAAGGTTCACAATGAGCACTTTTACGCCCGCGCAACAGCGCAAAGCCCTCTCTTTCCTGGTGGTTTTCCACCTGGTTATCATTGCATCCAGTAACTACCTGGTTCAGCTGCCATTTACCGTTTTCGGGTTTCACACCACTTGGGGTGCGTTTACTTTCCCGTTCATTTTTCTGGCAACCGATCTAACCGTTCGCATCTTTGGTGCGGGCCTTGCGCGCCGGATCATTTTCGCGGTCATGGTACCGTCGTTGCTGATCTCCTATGTGCTGTCGGTCCTTTTTTACCAAGGCGAATATCAGGGACTGGGTCATCTGACTGAGTTTAATTTGTTCGTCGCGCGTATCGCCGCCGCAAGCTTTATGGCTTACCTGCTGGGACAAATCCTCGATATCCACGTGTTCAACCGCTTGCGCCAAACCAAGCAATGGTGGGTGGCGCCAAGCTGTTCAACGCTGTTTGGTAATGCGATTGATACTCTGGCGTTCTTTGCGATTGCTTTCTACAACAGTCCGGATGCCTTTATGGCGGAGAACTGGGTAGAAATCGCGCTGGTCGACTACGCATTTAAACTGGTGATCAGCCTCGGCTTGTTCGTTCCTATGTACGGTGTGCTGCTGAACTATATTGTCAGCCGCATTACCCGGGTGAACGAAGCCGTTGAAACCAAGCTGGTTTAACAGCGAAATCAACGCAGAATATTGAGGGAAAGAGAGCCGGTCGAAAGACCGGCTTTTTTTATGTCTTAACTTCAAGCGCTATAATCGAAACACGAGCGTCTTGGCGCTAATCATTTCAAGGACTATCCCATGATCATTCGAGAAGGCACGCTGGCGGAAGCCGTGAACGTGCTCAGCCAGATTGATGAATTTGCCCATCAGGAATCCCTCGAGTCGCTAAAAAAACGCATTGGTGACAAGTCTTCATTGGTATTGGTTGCTGATATCGACGGCGAACTTTGTGGTGTCAAAATTGGCTATCAGTTAGATGATGAGTGTTTTTACAGTTGGCTGGGTGGCGTGACCAAAACTGGTCGCCGCCGCGGTATTGCACAGGCGCTGTTACATGCGCAGGAACGTTGGGTGGCAAAACATGGCTATACCAGTCTCAGGGTGAAATCCCGTAACTGCTTTGCAGGCATGCTGTGTTTACTGTTGAACAATCACTACCAGATTGAACATCTGGAGAAGAAAGAGGCATTGGAGCAATATCGCCTTCATTTTGTGAAGAAAATCACACCTGTGGCATGAAGGTAAAAAACAAGCAAAATACTGCTTGCCAAATAGTAATGAGAATGATTATTATTTGTCTTGTTCGAAGGCAAGTGGGAAACTTACTTTCGGACACACGACATTGCTCACATTGCTTCCAGTATATGTTTTTTGCATGAAACTGCTTACGTTGTGCAGTTGACCCTGATGCAGGCGACGCTTTTGCTCAAAAGCGTCGCTTTTTTCTTTTTTATCCTACGCCAGTTCAACCAGCTTACTGACCAGCTTAGAGATCCCCGCATTTGCCTGACTGACAGAGGTTGCCAGCATGTATGCCGGTGTTGAGAGTAGGCGACGGCTTTGATCCAGCACGAAGTCATCCACTGGGCAATCAATGTGTTCACCGCCCATGGCGTTGAATGCCGCTGCAGTCTGCGGATCGTTACCGATAGTCCCTTTCGCACCGGGGCCATACACTTTCGGGATCAAGACGGGAGAAATACAGACATAACCAGCCGGTTTTTCTGCGATGGCGAATGCCTTACACACGCGCAGCACTTCTTTTTCGATCTCCATTTCTTCGTCGCTGGTGGCAAAGGTGCTTAGGTTTTTAGCGACACCAAATCCGCCGGGTAGCAGCAGGGCATCAAACTCATTCACGTTGAGTTCACTGAGTGGCTTTACATCACCGCGGGCAATGCGCGCCGCCTCTACCAGAACATTACGTGTTTCACCGGATTCTTCACCCGCGGCATGATTAATCACATGGTGTTGATCAACATCCGGCGCGAAGCAATGCCAGGAAGCACCCGCCTGCTCAATGGCCAACAGGGATAAAACGGATTCATGGATCTCTGCGCCGTCGTAGACACCACACCCAGCCAGAATGACTGCCACTTTCTTCATAAATGTGTCCTCATTTTAAATTCGGGACAGGCAATCAACGCTCATTCCTAGCCTGTCAGATCATCAATGCTAGGCTAGTTTATGAGCAAACTGGTAGGGATTTGAATCTAACCGGATCACATCCTTACAGATCGATAAAAGAAAATTTTTCTGGATAACTCGATCATGCCATTAATTTCTTTTTCCACAGTCGATGATCGGCGATCGATCCTGATCACGATCAATGACTTAAGGTTAAGTGTCTAAAAATTATAAGGTAAATTTCTTTCCCTTATGGCATTCCGAATTTGATCTACAGACCTGAAAATAAATACCAACAAACTTATCCACAGTGATTTTTAGTGAATGAGCTGTGTATAAGGCTTATGCACAGGGTGGGGAAGGTCGGCTAAGCAGAGAAGAATAATGTTGTAAATCCAAAGCGATCACCTTGGCATTCCTGAGCCGAAGAGCGAAATCTCGGGTTAACAGACTCCGGAACTCGTGGCATCCTTACCCATCAATCATTTTCCGGTTAGCTTATAACGTTATGGCGACGACTTCTGATAACCCGTTGATCCTGGTCGACGGCTCTTCTTATCTCTACCGCGCGTACCACGCTTCTCCCAACCTGACCAATGCCAATGGCGAGCCAACAGGTGCCGTTTATGGCGTCGTGAACATGCTGCGCAGCTTGGTGAAACAGTATCCGCAATCTCATGTGGCGGTGATTTTCGACGCCAAAGGCAAGACCTTCCGTGATGACATGTATGCGGAATACAAAGCGCACCGTCCGCCAATGCCGGATGATCTGCGAAGCCAAATTGCTCCGCTGCATCAAATCATCGAGGCCATGGGCTTCCCGATGCTGGTGATTGAAGGCGTTGAAGCGGATGACGTTATCGGCACACTGGCGGTGCAAGGTTCTAAGGCAGGCATGCCAATCCTTATCAGCACCGGTGATAAAGACATGGCGCAGTTGGTGGATGAAAACGTCACCCTGATTAACACCATGACCAACGTGATCATGACGCCACAAGGCGTGCATGACAAATACGGCTTTGGCCCAGAGCACATCATCGATTACCTCGCGTTGATGGGCGATAAAGTCGACAACATCCCGGGCGTACCGGGAGTGGGTGAGAAAACCGCCACTGCGTTGATCGCCGGTATCGGTGGTCTGGATGCGCTGTATGACAACCTTGATAAGATTGCAGACCTTAGCTTCCGTGGCTCAAAAACCATGGCGAAAAAGCTTGAGGACAATAAAGAGAACGCTTACCTCTCTTATCAGCTTGCCACTATCAAGCTTGATTGTGAGCTGCCGTTTAAGCCGGAAGAGCTAATCAACCGTTCGGCAGATAACGACAAGCTGGTTGAGCTTTTCACTGAACTGAACTTCAAGCGCTGGCTGGCAGAAGCCCAAAGTGGCAGTGCAGGTGTTGATGCCGTCGCAGAGCGCGCAGCTTCTGGCGCTTCAGCAGCGAAATCGTCTGCCAAAGCAGAAGCGACATTCGAAGCCGCCGCGATTGATCGAAGCCAATACGAAACCATCCTGACAGAAGAAGACTTCCAGCGCTGGATGGAGAAGCTGAAGAAAACCAATGTCGTGGCTTTCGATACCGAAACCGACAGCCTGGACTACATGGAAGCCAACCTGGTAGGTATTTCCTTCGCCGTTGCTGAAGGTGAAGCTGCTTACCTGCCGCTGACTCATGACTATCTGGATGCGCCGAAGCAGCTGGACAGAGACTGGGTGCTGGCAGAAATGAAAGCCTGGCTCGAAGATGCCGGTGCGCTGAAAGTTGGCCAGAACCTGAAATACGATGCGAGCGTGCTGGCACGTTACGATATCGCGATGCGCGGCATTGCTTACGACACCATGCTGGAATCTTACGTGTTCAACAGCGTGGCAGGTAAGCATGACATGGACAGTCTGGCACTTCGCTACCTGCAGCATAAGTGCATCAGCTTTGAAAAGATTGCCGGTAAGGGCAAGAAGCAACTGACCTTCAACCAGATTGAAATGGATCAGGCGTCCCCTTACGCGGCAGAAGACGCTGACGTCACCCTGCGTTTGCACAATGCCCTGATGGCACAGCTCAACAATGACGAGAAACTGAAAGTTATTTTCGAACAGTATGAAATGCCGTTGGTGCCAGTACTGTCGCGTATTGAGCGCCATGGTGTGTTGATCAGTGCGGAAATGCTGGCGAAGCAATCTCAGGAAATTGCGATTCGCTTGGATGAGCTCGAAAAGGAAACTTATGAGATTGCCGGTGAAGAATTTAACCTGAGTTCACCCAAGCAGCTTCAGGCCATCCTGTTCGAGAAAATGGGTCTTCCTGTGTTGAAGAAGACACCATCAGGCACCCCTTCTACTAACGAAGAAGTGCTTCAGGAGCTGGCACTGGATTACCCGCTGCCAAAACGCATTCTGGAATACCGTGGACTGGCGAAGCTGAAATCCACCTATACCGATAAACTGCCGAAGATGGTGAAACCAGCTACTGGCCGTGTGCACACTTCTTATCATCAGGCAGTCACGGCAACGGGTCGTTTGTCATCAACCGATCCGAACCTTCAGAACATTCCTATCCGCAATGAAGAAGGCCGTCGTATCCGTCAGGCGTTTATCGCACCGGCAGGTAAGACCATTCTGGCAGTCGACTACTCGCAAATTGAACTACGTATCATGGCGCACTTGTCTGGTGATGAAGCCCTGATTGATGCTTTCCGACACGGCAAAGACATCCATGCGGCAACGGCTGCGGAAGTGATGGGGATTGATATCAGTGATGTGACCTCTGAAATGCGTCGCCGTGCGAAAGCCATTAACTTCGGCCTTATCTATGGCATGAGTGCGTTTGGTCTGGCGAAACAGCTCGGCATTCCACGTGGTGAAGCGCAGCAATACATGGAACGCTACTTCGAGCGCTACCCAGGTGTGCGCCAGTACATGGAAACCACCCGACTGCAGGCTGCGGAGCAGGGCTATGTAGAAACTATCTTTGGCCGCCGTCTTCACCTGCCGGAAATCAAATCCAGTAATGCCATGCGTCGCAAAGGGGCAGAGCGCGCTGCAATCAATGCTCCTATGCAGGGAACGGCAGCAGATATCATCAAACGCGCGATGATTTTGGTGGATGCCTGGATTCAAACCCAGCCTGAGGGTCGTGTGGCACTCATCATGCAAGTACACGATGAATTGGTGTTGGAAGTAGATACCGAACACCTTTCTGACATTGAGCAACAGGTTTGTAAGTTAATGGAATCGGCTGCGTTGCTGGAAGTTCCGCTGGTCGCCGAATCTGGTAGCGGCGAAAACTGGGATCAGGCGCATTAAATCAGGCGGTTGATTCCGACCTGACTCGCATAAACACTTAAAACTTAACGCGAAAAAAGCCCGCTGCTGTGGGCTTTTTTATTTCTGAAATGAAACAATATGAATACATCAGGTGTTCATTTTTATAATTTGATGAAAAAAAACTACGTAAAGGGTTTTCTTAATCGGCCATTTGATATACAGTAAGAGGCGTAGGGTACAGAGGTAAGATGTTCTATCTTTCAGACCTTTTGTTTCACGTTATTGGATTTAGCTGATTCAGCAGCCCCGGTTGACAAATGTCAGCCGGGGCATTTTTTATTGTGCTTTTCCTATCCAATACTTCTTCTAGATGCCTCTCATTAATTCCTTTAAATACATTGTCTTATCTGTATTATTATTGATGTATTTGTATTTTGTTACCGTTTATTAGAGTAAATACTTTAATTTGAGGGCGTTGGCGTTATAATGACCACTGCTTCTTGTTCTTGATGTGTCAGGGTTGTCTGCAATCCAACTTACGACAGGCAACTCACACGTTATTTCTGACCGAATTGAGTGATCGATTCGGTCTTTTTTTATTCAATCAAATCTGTAACTCACTTCCAGAATGAAAGAGATCGTTACTTATACGATTTTTATGATATTTCATATCAAAAAATAAGTTTGAGAAATAAAAATAAAGCGATTAACAATCAATGTGTTGGAATTTTTAACAGAACAGGTGCCTGATCTTTGAGGCAAATATGACAGGTGTTTAGGCGGGTGTAACTTGCGGGGTTGGGGAAAATCACTGACACTAGCTTTATAACGACTAAAAAAAACCTCCTATTTCTCTCCCGTTACCCCACCTATATGGTGGGGTCTTTATTTTCAGCGTCCTGACAGATTAAGCCTCGTCGTTTTCAGTATCTTGCTGATCAGATTCTTGTGGGATTTCGAGTGCCGGTGCGTACCAACCATCCAGCTTTTTACGCAGTTTATCGACACCAATACCCTTTAATGATGAGTAAAGCTCGACTTCTACATCACCGCCAAAATCTTTGGCTGCTTCACGCACTTTTAAAAGCTCTGCTTTGCGCGCACCGCTTTTCAGCTTGTCACACTTGGTTAGCAGTGCCAGCACCGGCAAGTTGCTGTCTACCGCCCAGAAAATCAAATCCTGATCCAGCTCTTTCAGTGGGTGGCGGATATCCATCAGCACGACGAGGCCTTTAAGCTGGTTACGCTTTTGCAGGTATTCGCCCAGAGATTTCTGCCATTTTAGCTTCATTTCCAGCGGCACTTGCGCGTAGCCGTAACCCGGCAAGTCAACAATGTGGCATCCCTCATCCACTTTAAACAGGTTGATTAATTGTGTGCGACCCGGCGTTTTACTGGTTTTCACCAAGCTTTTTTGATCACAAAGCCTGTTTATTGAGCTAGATTTACCAGCATTGGAACGACCTGCGAATGCGATCTCGATGCCAGTATCATGAGGTAAAGCCCTGATATCTGGTGCACTGGTAATAAAGTGGGTGTTTCGATAGTTGAGTGAAGGATTCACTGTTAACTCCGTCTCGACTTTATGTAGTCGACTGATTACTTTTATGTGAAATTGTGTAAAATGACCGTGCTCGGTTTTTGCTCGATGATTGTATCATGATGGCGTGGGCATCGTGGTATTGGAAGCTTGATAATTATAAATGGAATGTCATGAAGAGATTAGCGCTACTACTCACTTTATTCGCGAGCTTTACTGCCTTTGCACAAGGCGATGCAGAAGCAGGTAAAGCAAAATCAGCCACTTGTGCCGCTTGTCACGGTGCAGACGGTAACAGCGTCATTCCCGCCAACCCTAGCCTTGCAGGTCAGCACGAAAAATACCTTCTTAAGCAGCTCAAAGAGTTCAAGCTGGGTATGACGACTGGCGGAGAGCAAGGTCGTAACAATGCCGTGATGGCCGGCATGGTGGCTGCACTGTCTGAGCAAGACATGGCAGATTTGGCGGCATACTACGCATCACAAACAGCGAAACCGGGTACGACTCCGGAATCTTCTATCGAAATTGGTAGAGAGCTGTACATGGCTGGTGACCAAGAGCGTGGTATTGCAGCTTGTATTGCGTGTCACGGCCCTCGAGGTAACGGCACCGCACTGTCAGGCTTCCCGAAAATTTCCGGTCAAAACGCCGATTACATGAAAGCCCAGCTGATGGCATTCCGTGACGGTCAGCGCAACAACGACCTTAACGGCATGATGCGCATTGTGGCGCAGAAGCTGTCAGATAAAGAAATCGAAGCTATCTCGAACTATGTAGGCGGTCTGCACTAACAGACTGTGCAATAGTCAGATTGCGCAAAAAGACGTCAAAAAGGCAGCGTTCGCTGCCTTTTTTCGTTTGGGTTTCTATTATTTCCCATGATCTTGTAAGCGATTGACCATTCTTTATAGAGAAAGGTGCTTAAATATTTGCTGGTTTTTATTTTTTTCTTCTATATTTCAGAAAGATACTTTTTAAGTGCATTTGGTAATGGTTTGAATTGTGAGTTACCGCCTGTTTTGAAAAGTGCGAAAGCGTAAACTTATTCATGTCGACAGGAGCACGACACGGAAAGGACAATCAGGACGATTTCGCAGGGCTGCGCAAGGATTCAAACGGACTTTGGCTTAGGAAAGCCTCAGAAACCAGGACGTTATGTTGTCAGGACGGCATTCAAAAGTGTGAAGGATTCACACTCAGCATGGACCACCTTCAGGACGAAAGGTTAGGACACACACCAGGATGGTGATGACGACAGGACGTTGCGAGTAATAACTCAAATAAAAATGGCAGGACGCCCGCGCTTAGAAGGACCCTTATTCACCGGGATGTGGTGTTACTGTTAGGGATGAAAACGGTAAATCCGTTCATTAGAACGCTATAGAGCGACAGGCTTTGCCTGTCGCTTTTTTCTTATTCAACTTTCTGCTACATTTCCCGCCATTCAATTTGGTGTAGAAATCCCCATGTCCCTTGAATGCCCTCTATGTAGATCTGCTGATATAGCCGATTTCGAGCAGGATAGACGTCGCCGTTACTTCCGTTGTCAGGAATGCTATCTGGTCTTTGCAGACCCTGAGTGCCTGTTATCACCGGAGGAAGAAAAAGCCGTCTACGACAAACATGAAAATGTCGTGGAAGATGAAGGCTATCGACGTTTCCTAAGCCGTCTCGCGACACCGCTTATGGAAAAAATGGGTGAGGGCGCCAAGCAAGGCTTAGACTTTGGATGTGGTCCCGGTCCGGCTTTAGCCGCCATGCTTGAAGAAGCCGGACACCAAATGGCCGTGTACGATCCGTATTTTGCGCCCAACCTCAGTGCGTTGGACGCTACGTATGATTTCGTGACCTGTACAGAAGCCATTGAACACTTTTATATGCCTCACAGGGAATGGAGACAATTGCTGAACTTGGTCAAGCCGGGAGGCTGGTTAGCCATTATGACCAAGCTCGTTATTGATGCTCCAGCTTTCAAAAGCTGGCATTACAAAAATGACCCAACCCACGTGAGTTTTTTCAGTCGCGAAACGTTCCGCTTTTTGGCCGAGCGTGATGGTCTTGACGTGGACTTTGTTGGTAACGACGTAATTTTACTGAGGAAGAAAAACGAATGACCCGCAAGAAAAAAGCCCGCAAAGTTGGCTCTGAAGGTCCTGCGCAATACAGCGAGAAGTCGCTGACCAAAGAAGACATTGCTGCGCTGGCACGCAAGCGTAAGAGCAAGCGCAAAGGTCTGAAGTCTGGCTCACGCCACTCGGAAGGTAAAACCGCGCAACAGCGTCAGGCGCAGGCACAACGCGACCCGCGTCTGGGCAGCAAAAAGCCTATCCAGTTGGTGGTAGAAGCCAAACCACATCCAAAATCTGCAGAAGCGAAGAAGGCCCGTCGCCTGAGCGCTGAGCAGGAATTGGAAATGTTGGAAAATGATGCGCAACTAAATGTGCTTCTCGACCGTATTGAAAAAGGTGACAGTTTGGGCGCAGGCCTTCAGCAATACGTTGATGAGAAGCTGGATCGCATTGAGGTGCTAATGAAGCAATTGGGTCTGTTCGAAGAGGACGAGCCTGAAGTGGAAGAAGCACCGAAGAAAAACAAACGCCGCGATGACGACGATTTGCTGGCGGAGTTTGAAAACTTCAAATTTGACCAGGAGTAAGTGTTGGAAACTCTTCCTATAGGTGTTGTGGTACTCGGTGGTGCCATCATTCTCGGTTTGGCTATGTATGCAGGCTGGTTGCTGTCGAAACTTCGCCATCAAACCAAAATGCAGGAAAAGGCGATGAACGCCGCTATCAAGCAACGTAACGAGAAAATCATTGAGAGTGTAGATGTGATTGCCATGGCGACACTGCAAGAGCAGTGCGACCTGTCAGAAGCGGCTATCCGTCTTTACATGATCATGGACCACCTGCAGGGAGAGAAGCGCGTAGAATTCCCTGAGCGCTTCCCCGCACTTTACGAATTGTATGATGTGGTGAAAGACATGCCACGCGGCGATGCGCGTAAGAAGATCGAAAAGCGTGAACGCATGCGCCACGACATGGAGCGTATGAAGGCGGAAGCCCGTCTTCAGCAGGCCATTCATACAGAGCTTGAGGAAATCCTCGCATTTACTGGCGCAAAAATGACGCCGGTGCGTACCTTAGCGAGTTAACAACTCAGCCATAAAAGGTACGATCTGACCAACAATTTTCCCGTTCCTTGTGCGGGAACAATTCTTAGCAGCCGGAGAGTGTGGCAGAATTAGCCAACTTACACTTTCCGGTTGTTCATTTTGGCGGGAACATACATGTCTAAGCAGCAAATTATCTGGGATCAGGCACTGATCGAGAAGTATAACTACTCAGGGCCGCGTTACACCTCTTACCCAACCGCACTGGAATTCCATGAGGTTTTCACGGCGGCTGAGTTTGATATGGCATGCACCCAATACCCAGATCGTAATCTGTCTCTGTATGTGCACATCCCGTTTTGCCACACCCTTTGCTACTACTGTGGCTGTAACAAGGTGATCACCCGTCATGCACACAAAGCGGATCAGTATCTTGATGCGCTGGAACTGGAAATCCGTCAACGTGCATACCTGCTTCGCGACCGCAACGTGACTCAACTGCACTGGGGCGGCGGTACGCCAACCTTCCTGACCAAAGAGCAGATTTCCCGCCTGATGTCCCTGCTGCGTGAAGAATTCCGTCTCAATGCCGATGCGGAAATCAGTATCGAAGTGGATCCGCGTGAAATTGAACTCGACATGTTGGATCACCTGCGTAGTGAAGGCTTCAACCGTCTAAGTATCGGCGTGCAGGATTTCGATAAGACAGTTCAGAAAGCGGTGAACCGTGAGCAGGATGAAGACTTCATCAAAGCCATGGTGGTGCGTGCCAAAGAATTGGGTTTTCGCTCGACCAACCTGGATCTGATTTATGGCCTTCCGCACCAAGATAGTGCAACCTTTGCTAAGACATTAGAGCAGGTGCTGACCATGCAGCCGGGCCGTTTGTCTGTTTTCAACTATGCGCACCTGCCACAACTGTTCGCGGCGCAGCGAAAAATCAAAGAAGACGATTTGCCATCGCCACAGGAAAAACTGGCGATGTTGGAGCAAACCATTAACACCCTGACTGGCGCAGGCTACCAGTTTATCGGTATGGACCACTTTGCCTTGCCGGATGATGAACTGGCGGTAGCGCAGCGTGAAGGCATCCTCCACAGAAACTTCCAGGGTTACACCACCCAAGGCGATTGCGATCTGCTGGGGTTGGGGGTGTCAGCGATTTCCATGATTGGTGATTGCTATGCACAGAACCAGAAAGAGCTGAAGAAATACTACGGTCAGGTCGACGAGCAACGCCATGCGCTGTGGAAAGGCGTAATGCTGGATGGCGATGATTTGCTTCGCCGCGAAGTCATCAAATCGCTGATCTGCAACTTCACACTGGACAAGCGTGCGATTGAACGCGAGTTTGATGTTTCCTTCGATACCTACTTTGCGGAAGATTTGGATTTACTGCAGTGCTTTGTCGATGATGAGCTGGTGAGCATTGATGCAGATACCATTAAAGTGACGTTGAAAGGCCGCCTGCTGATTCGCAACATCTGCATGTGCTTTGACACTTACTTGCGTGACAGAGCACGTCAGCAGCAGTTTTCCCGCGTGATTTAATGCTGTCTCACACCACAAGAAACGAAAAAAGCCGCTGATTGCGGCTTTTTTGTTGGCTGTTGATGGGGCGTTATACGCCGCTGCCGATGCTGAAAATAGCCAGCACCACAGCCAGAGCTGCCGCTGCCAGTTGACCTGGGCCAGCAGCAACAATTTCATTTGCGGTAAACAGTGCGTCGAACATGATACTTCTCATCCGGCGTAAATATGGGTTTTCAACCAAGGGGCTTATCAAAGAAAAGGCTCTGCATTGACCTTGATTGCTTAAAATTCGGCGGCATTCTACTTGAGTTTTGAACAAAAAAACACCGGCTTTTGCCGGTGTTTTCAGGATATTTTTCAGGTGAACGGATTAGCCGCGGGATGCTGCTTTGGCTTTCAGTTCCGCTTTTTCGCTATCAGACAGGAACGCGATTTCCATGCCGTTCGCTTGAAGCTGAGTGATTTGCGCTTGGCTCAGACCGGCCTGTGGTGCGGCTACTTCGTATTCGTAAGGCAACTCGATACCTGATACAGCAGGGTCATCGGTGTTCAACGTTGCCAGAATGCCTTGTGCCAGGAACTGTTTCACCGGGTGTGCTTCCAATGAAGCCACGGTGCTGGTTTGCACGTTAGAGGTCAGGCAAGACTCAATGCCGATACGGTTTTTGGCCAGAAACTCCATTAATGATGGGTCTTTGATGGCTTTCACACCATGGCCGATACGGGTTGCGCCCAGCTCATTGATTGCCTGCCACATGCTTTCTGCCCCTGCCGCTTCGCCAGCGTGCACAGTCACATTCAAGTTAGCTTTACGGACTTTGGCAAAGTGGTCGTTGAACTGGTGACCCGGCTGACCCAGCTCGTCACCGGCCAAATCGATAGCAACCAGGTGCTCTTTCAGTGCCAACAGCGCATCCAGCTCCTGCATGCAGGCTTCCACACCAAAAGTACGGCTCATGATACCAATCAGGTTGGTTTTCACGCCGAAGTCACGGCTACCAGCCTGAACGCCATCAATCACCGCTTCCACCACACCTTGCACTGGCAGTTGGTGCTTCATCGCCATGTAGTAAGGTGAGAAGCGCAGCTCTGCATAGTCAATGCGTGCATTCAGTGCGTCTTCGACATTTTCATAGGCAACACGGCGAACCGCATCCAGATCGCCCAGTACAGCGACACCCCAATCCAGCTTGGACAGGAAACCAACCAAATCCGGCTCGTTAGACATAACCTGAACGTGAGGGCGGAGTGTGTCGATAGTGTCAGCAGGAAGCGTCATGCCGAACTTCTGACCCAGTTCCAGAATGGTGTTAATACGAATATTGCCATCAAGGTGACGGTGCAAATCCGTCAGAGGAAGGTGGGTTGCGATCATGTGAATATCCTTAAATCAACTTTTGGCAAGTATAAGGACTAAATACAAGGTCGTCAGTAGGGCAGGAAAAGGAAACCGCCTAAAAAGGCGGTTTTGAAAAGGTTGTTTACCAAATTTGTTTAAATGGTGAACTGTTTTGGGTTTATGGCATTTGAAGCTCTTTGAGTTTACGGGTCAGGGTGTTACGTCCCCAACCAAGCAGTTTTGCTGCTTCCTGCTTGTGCCCCCGTGTGTGGCTGAGTGCTTCACGCAGCAAGATACGTTCAAATTCAGGCAAGGCTTCACGTAGCAGATTGTCATCACCGTTATCCAGCGACAGGCGAGCCCATTGGGATAGTGCGGCCTGCCAGCTGTCACCTTCGCCGGTACTTTCCATTGATTCAGGTTGCATCAGCTCTGGCGGCAAGTCTTCGGGCAAAATTTCTTTACCGCTCGCCATCACTGTCAGCCAGCGACAGGTGTTTTCAAGCTGGCGTACGTTACCGGGCCAGGAAAGACCTGACATTAAATCCAGCGTGGTCGGATGCAGTGATTTGACCTCGATATCGAGCTCATCAGAAGCTCGCTTGAGAAAGTGTTTGGCGAGCTGACCGATATCCTGACGACGTTCACGAAGCGGTGGAAGGTGAACACGAATGACGTTCAGGCGGTGGAACAAGTCTTCACGAAAACTGCCTTCGGCCACCAACCTTTCGAGGTTCTGGTGGGTTGCTGCAATGATACGGACATCCACATTGATGGCCTGATGGCCACCGACACGATAGAACTGGCCATCAGCCAGTACGCGCAGCAGACGGGTTTGGATATCCAGCGGCATATCACCGATTTCATCCAGAAACAGGGTGCCGCCATTAGCCTGCTCAAAGCGGCCCTGACGGACATTGTTGGCACCGGTAAAGGCGCCTTTCTCGTGACCAAACAGTTCGGACTCAATCAAGTCTTTAGGGATTGCCGCCATGTTAAGCGCGATAAAAGAGTTTGATGCGCGTGGGCTATGGCGGTGTAGAGCATGGGCAACCAACTCTTTACCCGTGCCGGACTCACCGTTGATCAATACGGAAATCGATGAACGGGAAAGGCGACCAATGGCGCGGAAAACTTCCTGCATAGACGGCGCTTCACCGATAATCTCCGGTGCGGCTTCCATGGTTTCTTTGGGAGAGCGCTGGCGTTTTTGCTCCTGACTGTGGGAAACGGCGCGCTCAACCAAAGCAACAGCTTCATCAATATCAAACGGCTTTGGCAGGTATTCAAATGCCCCTTTCTGATACGCGCTCACTGCAGCATCCAGATCCGAGTGAGCAGTCATAATGATGACTGGCAGTGTCGGGTATTCAGATTGCAGACGGTTTAGCAGGGTGAAGCCGTCGGTGCCCGGCATGCGGATATCAGAGACAAGTACATCCGGGACTTCCCGGTTTAATGCATCCAGCACGCTGTCAGCGTCGGCAAAAGTTTCACAAGCAAGCCCAGCTGCGCTCAGGGTGCGTTCCAGTACCCAGCGGATTGAGCTGTCATCATCGACGACCCAGATTAGTCCTTTGCTCATATTCTCCCCTTAGCGACGAATGGGTAACAAAATGGTGAAAGTGGTGTGTCCCGGCCAGCTATTAACGTAAATCTTGCCTTTATGCTGATCTATGAGGTTTCGGGTAATGGAAAGTCCCAGCCCTGTGCCTCCGGGGCGCCCTGACACCATGGGATAAAACAAGGTGTCCTGGAGCTCAGGGGCAATGCCGGGACCATTGTCAGAAATATCGATACGTGCAGCCAAACGGTGGCGCTTCCCGCCAATCACGACTTGATGCTCAGTACGGGTGCGGAGAATGATTTCAGCATTTGGGCTGTCTCCCATAATTTGCGCTGCATTGTTCACCACGTTGAGAATGGCCTGTTCCATCTGGTCAGGATCCATCTCAATGTCGGGCAGGCTGGGGTCGTAGTCACGCTCTACCACCACTTTATCTGCACTGAGTTCAACCAGCTGGCGAACTTTCTCCAGTATGACGTGGATGTTTTCTTGCTGGCGGTGACCGGGCTTTTGTGGCCCCAGTAGTCTGTCGACCAGATTGCGCAGGCGGTCAGCCTGCTCAATGATGATGCGGGTATATTCCGCAAGATTTGGGTCGGGCAGCATTTTCTCTAAAAGCTGAGCCGCACCACGAAGGCCACCGAGCGGGTTTTTAATTTCATGGGCAAGGCCACGCACCAGCTCTTTGGCAGCCTGCTGTTGTGCCTGCTGCTGCAACTCTTTACTGATTTGTTGTTGGTGACCAATGGCTTTGATTTCTATCAGCATGGAAGGACTGCGCGCCCACATTAAAGGGCTGGCACTCAGCTCGACTTTGCGCTGGTGGCCGTCAACAACGATGGTGACATCGCTATCTGTTAGCCCTTGACCGCCAGAAAGCGTTTCCTTGACCAGGCTGAGGTCGATTGAACAGTGTTGCAACAGTTCGGGAAGGGGATGCTCTAGTAAACGACGTGCACTCAGGCAGAGCAGTTGCTCGGCTGCAGGGTTGGCATAGGTGACAACAAGATCATTATCAAGCACCAACACCGCAGTGATGAGGTTATCCATAACAGTTTCGGTCAGCGTGGCCACATTACCTTCCTTTTGATTGCACCAATATGGTGCAATCCAGTTTACTCGATAGTGCGTTGTTGTGCAGCGAAGAAAAACCGCTTTCTACAGCAGCGCTGCCAAATAGCGTCTCAGCCTGTGTTATCTGGGGGTTGGCTTGCCCGGAGGCAGTGCTTTCTTCTTGGTTGCCCGATGCAGATACACAGTAACTGAATGGGATGCTGCAATTACCTTGCCATCTTGTAGTAATTGCACCTTTATGGTGTGGGTGCCTCGATCAACGTTGTTTAGGGTTAAAGATGCACCTTTTGAGGCGGGCTGTTTCTTTCCATCAATCACGGCGCGAACAGATTGATTTTTCCCTAGTGGCAGGTCGGTAGAAATATTGAGGGTGATATTGCCTTCATTACTGCGAATGGTGGCTTCATCGCCCGGAGAGAGCAGGGAAATTGAGCTGGCCAGCGGCGGCGCTTCGGGGGCATCAGGTATGGGCGGCGCTTCCGGCGTGGCAGGTGAAGCAACATTGGATGGCCCCTGAGCAGGTAGAGGAATCGTACCTAACACCACCTCGAGCTCCAAACTCGCGGAAGGTGGCGAATCGCTGAAATGCAGAGTGCCATTTTCATCAACCCAGCGGTAATACTCACCCGCACTGGCGGACACAGACAGTGCACCAAAAAGGAGCATACCGATTTTGCGCATCATGAATTCCTTGAGTTTCTGGCGGGATGCCAACAAACCTATTTTCCGTGGGGGAGAAATCCAGACAATAGAAAAAGGGCCCGCCTGTGAGCGAGCCCTTTGATTTGGTATGAAACCCGTTGAGTTACACTGAGTAGTACAGTTCGAATTCCAGTGGGTGAGTGGTCATGTTCACCTTCTCAACGTCCTGAGATTTCAGCGCGATGTAAGAATCGATGAAGTCATCAGAGAATACGCCGCCTGAAGTCAGGAACTCACGGTCGTCGCTCAGTGCTTGCAGAGCTTGCTGCAGAGACTCAGCAACAGTTGGGATTTCTGCTGCTTCTTCTGCTGGCAGGTCGTACAGGTCTTTATCCATTGCATCGCCAGGGTGGATCTTGTTCTTAATACCGTCAAGACCAGCCATCAGCATTGCTGCGAACGCCAGGTATGGGTTAGCCGATGGATCGCCGAAGCGAACTTCGATACGACGTGCTTTCGGGCTTGGTACCACTGGGATACGGATAGAAGCAGAACGGTTACGTGCAGAGTATGCCAGCATAACAGGAGCTTCGAAGCCTGGAACCAGACGCTTGTATGAGTTGGTAGACGCGTTCGCGAATGCGTTGATTGCGCGAGCGTGCTTGATGATACCACCGATGTAGTACAGAGCAGTTTCAGACAGGCCGCCGTACTTGTCGCCAGCGAACAGGTTTTGACCGTCTTTCGCCAGAGATTGGTGAACGTGCATACCTGAACCGTTATCGCCAACCAGTGGCTTAGGCATGAAGGTCGCAGTCTTACCAAATGCGTGCGCTACGTTGTGAACAACGTACTTGTAGATTTGGATTTCATCCGCTTTGCTGGTCAGGGTATTGAAACGCGTTGCGATTTCGTTCTGACCTGCAGTTGCTACTTCGTGGTGGTGTGCTTCAACAACCAGACCCATCTCTTCCATTACCAGACACATTGCTGAACGGATGTCTTGAGATGAATCAACTGGTGCTACTGGGAAGTAACCGCCTTTAACGCCAGGACGGTGACCTTTGTTACCGCCTTCGAAATCAGAACCTGTGTTCCATGCTGCTTCTACGTCGTCAATCTTGAAGAAAGAACCTGACATGTCAGTCGCGAATTTCACATCGTCAAACAGGAAGAACTCTGGCTCAGGACCGATCAGAACAGTGTCTGCGATACCGGTAGAGCGCATGTAGTCTTCAGCGCGTTTTGCGATAGAACGTGGGTCACGGTCGTAGCCTTGCATAGTTGCTGGCTCAAGAATGTCACAACGTACGTTCAGCGTTGCATCTTCCGTGAATGGGTCAAGTACTGCTGAAGACGCGTCAGGCATCATCACCATGTCTGACTCGTTAATGCCTTTCCAACCTGCAACAGATGAACCGTCGAACATTTTACCTTCTTCGAAGAAGTCCGCGTCGATCTGGTGTGCTGGGATTGAGATGTGTTGCTCTTTACCTTTGGTATCGGTGAAGCGCAGGTCAACAAACTTAACTTCGTGCTCTTGGATTAAGGCGAGTACGTTTTCTACTGACATGTGAATAAACCTCCGGTGTCATTGTTCTCTAACTTGGTGAAGTTGCTTCTATGCGTTCCACCAAAAAATGGGTCTGGCTCCACTAAAGCTAAAAGTGTGCCAAGTTTGAAATCCCAGTCATTCCGCGCTTTTACACGAAAATGACTTAAAAAAGTGCGTTACTTCGATCAATTATGGTGCGCGTCCGCACCAAGATGGTGCAACTGGAAGGGTTGCGTGCCAATCAACTCATTCAGCAGCGGTTCGGCGATGTTGTCAACGTCAGAACAATGGGATGGATAAGACAATGTTGGAGCTGTGAGGTGGATCGAAAGTCGGCCCATTGTGGTGCAATAAAAAACGTAAGTAGTCGACCCATCATAAGGAAGAAAAATGTTGCCCATATGTAGCGCACTGTTCGTCCGCAGGCAGTATTAGATAAGGGATGGAGACAGACTTCCAAAGTGGGCTTTTTGTGTCGGTAACAAGGCAGAACGAATATAAATTGATCCTAAGTCACATATTTCGTGGGTTTTCAATAAAAATCTGGTAAATTACGGCCGGATTTTTAATCAGTGGCGGTGAGCGCTTTCGGCAAAGCCGGAGCTTTTGGCGGCACATCTTTTTTGAGTGAAAGAGAACCCATGTCTACTTTACAGATAGATAAACTAAGAAACATCGCGATCATCGCGCACGTTGACCACGGTAAAACCACCCTGGTTGACAAACTGCTTCAGCAGTCTGGCACCCTGGAAACCCGTGGCGAGCACGAAGAACGCGTCATGGACTCGAACGACATCGAGAAAGAGCGTGGCATTACCATTCTGGCGAAGAACACCGCGATTAACTGGAATGATTACCGCATCAACATCGTAGATACCCCAGGACACGCCGACTTCGGTGGTGAAGTGGAACGTATCATGTCGATGGTTGACTCTGTACTTCTGATCGTTGACGCAGTTGATGGCCCAATGCCACAAACTCGCTTCGTAACGCAAAAAGCGTTCGCACACGGTCTGAAGCCAATCGTTGTTATCAACAAAATCGACCGTCCTGGCGCGCGTCCTGACTGGGTAATGGACCAGGTATTTGACCTGTTCGATAACCTGGGTGCTACTGACGAGCAGCTGGACTTCCAAGTGGTTTACGCATCAGCACTGAACGGTTGGGCGACCCTGGAAGAAGGCGAAACCGGCGAGAACATGGAACCACTGTTCCAGGCTATCGTTGACAATGTATCAGCACCAGAAGTTGATACTGACGGCTCTCTGCAAATGCAGATCTCTCAGCTGGACTACAGCTCTTACGTTGGCGTTATCGGTGTTGGCCGTGTGACCCGTGGTTCTGTAAAACCTAACCAGCAAGTGACCATCGTAGGTGCTGACGGTAAGACCCGTAACGGTAAAGTCGGTACGGTACTGGGTTACCTGGGCCTTGAGCGCCATGACGTTGCATCTGCAGCAGCAGGTGACATCATCGCAATCACCGGTCTGGGTGAGCTGAAAATCTCTGACACCATCTGTGACGTGAACGCGGTTGAAGCGCTGCCAGCGCTGTCTGTTGACGAACCAACTGTGACCATGACTTTCCAGGTGAACACCTCTCCTTTCGCAGGTAAAGAAGGTAAGTTCGTGACTTCACGTAACATCCTTGAGCGTCTGCAGAAAGAACTGGTGCACAACGTTGCACTGCGCGTTGAAGAAACTGAAGACCCGGATAAATTCCGCGTTTCAGGTCGCGGTGAACTGCACCTGTCTATCTTGATCGAAAACATGCGTCGTGAAGGCTTCGAGCTTGCTGTATCTCGTCCAGAAGTTATTCTGAAAGAAGAAGATGGCCAGCTGATGGAACCGTTTGAGACCGTGACCATTGACGTTCAGGAAGAGCACCAGGGCGGCATCATGGAGAAAATCGGCCTGCGTAAAGGCGAGCTGAAAGACATGTCTCCAGACGGTAAAGGCCGTGTACGTATGGACTTCATCATGCCATCTCGTGGCTTGATTGGCTTCCAGACTGAGTTCATGACCCTGACTTCTGGTTCAGGTCTGATGTACCACACCTACGACCATTACGGTCCACACAAAGGCGGTAACATCGGCCAGCGTAACAACGGTGTACTGATTGCGAACGCAGCGGGTAAAGCCCTGACTAACGCCCTGTTCAACCTGCAGGAGCGTGGTCGTCTGTTTATCGGTCACGGTGTTGAAGTTTACGAAGGCATGGTTATCGGTATTCACAGCCGTGACAACGACCTGACTGTTAACGCCCTGAAAGGTAAGCAGCTGACCAACGTACGTGCATCAGGTACTGATGACGCACAGGTACTGACTTCACCAATCAAGTACACACTGGAGCAGGCTCTGGAGTTCATCGATGACGACGAACTGGTAGAAGTCACCCCAGAAAGCATCCGTATCCGTAAGAAACTGCTGACTGAAACTGACCGTAAGCGCGCAAGCCGCGGCAGCAAGTAAGCCTTCTTAGGAACGTAAAAAAGCCTCCCGGTTGGGAGGCTTTTTTGTCTCTATCGCTTTTTTTCTGCGTTATTTGACGAACTTGTTGTAAACAAACAGCAGGATAAGTGCGCCCACTGTTGCCATTACGATGCCGCCAATGCTAAGACCGGTTGTGGTGCCAATGCCCAGTAGTGTGCTGACCCAGCCACCCACCACGGCGCCCGCAATACCCAGCAGGGTAGTGATGATGAAACCGCCACCGTCTTTTCCTGGCATGATCCACTTCGCGAGAATACCTGCGAGTAAGCCAAGAATGATCCAAGAAATAATGCTCATATTTTCTCCTCCAAGTTGAGAAACGGTACTACCGTTGAATGCAGGCAGTAAATTGCCTGGGCACACATTACGGCAGTTTGTCTCACACCGTCTGTTTCAAAATAGAGAAAATCATTGAGACGCCTTGAGATATGAACCTTAGTTCTTTAGGGTTGCCAGGAAGCGCTCTGACTCTGCAATAGCGGCTTGCATGTCTTTGATTGCACGATTTATTTCATGTTCTAAACCAGCAAACTCTCCCTTCAAAGCACCAATCGCAGCGGCATTGAGGTTGTGCTTCAGGTAAAGGGTGTTATCACGTAATGTGTCGAGAACCGGCTCCATTTTGCTTTCTGCTTTTTTCATCGCAGACAGCATTTGTGCGTAACTGCGTTCGGTTTCCTTGAGTTTACGTTCGCTGTCACGGCGAAGCGTGGCACTGGAATAGAGTGACAATTCTTCGCGCCACTCATCAAACAGGGCATCAGACACATCTTCTACGGCTTCGATGCGCTCGCGCACATTTTTCACCGCAGCTTCGCTGTCTTCATATTGATCGTTGATGGTGTCGTACATTGTTTGTAACTCTCCACCATCAAAATTAGTCAGAGTGGTGAGTGCATCAAGTGCACTGGTAAACTGCTCGCTGGCTTCCTGCTGTGCATCGGAAGCAGCCTCAACGCGATCGGCCATGATGTCACGCTTATGCACGCCAACCTTTTCCATGGTGGCGTAGTAAGCTGACTGACAGCCAGCCAGCGTAAAAAACAAAAGCAGGGTGGAGATGAGGCGCACGGTACACTCCTTCGTGTATGATTAATTTTCTAAATAAAGACTATGGTTGAAGCATTGGAACGACTCAAGCATTCATTGCCCAAGGTAGGGCAAATTCTGTTCGCCTTCACAAGGCATCTTATTCGACGTGTTATTCATGACCGCCTGACAGTGACTGCCGGTTACATGGCTTATGTCACTTTGCTGTCGCTGGTACCTCTCATCACTGTGGTGCTGTCAGCATTATCGTTAATCCCAGGCTTTGCGGATGCCGGCGATCAGATCCGCACTTTTGTACTGCATAACTTTGTCCCTGCCTCCGGTGATGCGTTGGAGCAATACCTCAACCAGTTTGTCGCTAACGCAGGTAAGATGACTGCTGTCGGTGTGGCCTTCCTGTTTGTGGTGGCCTTGATGCTGATCTCCGCTATCGACAAGAGCCTGAACTACATTTGGCGAATCAAGCACAAGCGCGCGCCTGTGGTGTCGTTTTCTATTTACTGGATGGTGCTGACCCTTGGTCCTGTGTTGGTGGGCAGCAGTCTGGGTGTGAGCTCTTATCTGGGGTCATTGAACCTGCTTGAGCTTGATGGGGCAGACATATGGGCGCCAACCCTGCTGAAGTGGTTGCCGTTTTTGCTCACCGGTCTGGCATTTTTGGGGCTCTATACGCTGGTACCTAATTGTCGGGTGCGTCTTGCACATGCATCTGCCGGGGCTATATCCGCTGCTCTGCTATTTGAATTCAGCAAAAAAGGCTTTGCCTTCTATGCCACCAATTTCCCGTCCTATGAACTGATTTACGGTGCGCTGGCTGTGGTCCCTTTGCTGTTTGTCTGGGTCTATCTCAGCTGGTGTATCGTGCTGATTGGTGCTGAGATCACCGCTTCGCTCGGCGAGCGTCAGATGTGGGAAACTCCCACTCCTTCAGAACCAAAACAACTTACTGATAATTAAGACGATAAGAAAGGAGCTGCTATGATTGCGCTTATCCAGCGAGTAAGCGAAGCCAGTGTGGTGGTTGACGGCGAGACCGTCGGTGCGATTGGCAAAGGGCTGTTGGTGCTGCTGGGTGTTGAAAAAGGCGATGACGATAAGAAAGCGCATCGCCTGCATGAGAAGGTGTTGGGTTACCGCGTGTTCAGTGACGAAAACGACAAGATGAACCTGAACGTGCAACAGGCGGGTGGAGAGGTACTGGTGGTTTCCCAGTTCACGCTGACAGCTCTCACTAACAAAGGGATGCGTCCCAGTTTTAACGGCGCGCCTCCGGCGGAAGCGGATCGTCTTTATCAATTGTTTTCGCAATATTGTCGCGAAAGCGGTGTCAAAACAGAAAATGGTGTGTTTGCAGCCGATATGAAAGTGAGCCTGGTGAACGATGGTCCGGTGACTTTCTGGCTGCAGGTTTAATAACCCAGTTGGGTTTACGAGGAGAGAAACGGGATGTTTCGGTTAATCACCCCTACCAAGGATGATGAGCTTCAGGCGTATTTTCATTTTCGCTGGAAGATGCTTCGTGAACCTTGGCGTCTGCCGGAAGGCTCTGAACGTGACGCCTATGATGTGGGCTCTCACCACCGCATGATTGTAGACGCTAAAGGCGAGCCGATCGCTATTGGCCGTCTTTACCTGACACCGGACAACGACGGTCAAATCCGCTACATGGCTGTGGCTCCGCAATATCGTCAGCGTGGTTTGGGTGCACTTATTCTGATGACGCTGGAATCGCTGGCACGCCAGGAAGGCGCGAAACGACTGGTCTGTAACGCCCGTGAAGACGCCATTGGTTTCTATAGCCAGAACGGTTTTGTCAATCAGGGCGAGCTCAGTGAAGAGCGCGGCCCTGTGCGCCACCAACAGATGCTGAAAACCCTCGATATGATGTCCGATGTCGTGCGCCGCCCGGAATGGTGTCACGAGCTTCAGCAGCGCTGGGAACAGCAAATCCCTATCAGCGACAAAATGGGTATCCGCATCAATCAGTTTACCGGCTACCGCTTTGAAATTTGCGCGCTGCTCAATGCCAACCTTAATCCCCATGACTCTATGTTCGCAGGCAGTGTGTTTAGCATGGCAACCCTCGCTGGCTGGGGGATGGTATGGCTGCTGATGAAAGAGCGTCAGTTGTCAGCAAGCATCGTGCTGGCTGACAGCCATATCCGATACCGTCGGCCGATTCTGGAACGTCCGCGCGCTGTGGTCTCTCTTGATGGGTTAAGTGGCGATCTCGATCGCCTTGAAAACGGCCGCAAAGCCCGGGTGAAACTGGAAGTCACTTTCTACAGTGGTGATGAAGTGGCGGGGACCTTCACAGGCACCTACATGCTGGTTCCTGAGCAGGAAAAAGCAGCAGATACCATTGAAAGCCAAACATTACTGTTTGGCTGATTTTCCAACTTGTTTACTGGCGTGAATGGGATAATCCGCCATTGCCCGTCACCAGGTCCCATTGTCCCGACAGCGTTGAGCGCTGTCCTTCCTGCACCAAACTGAGCGGAGCCAGCCCAATCCGGCCGCGATCGGCAGCGATTTTTACTTCGCCAAGACTCACTGGCAGTGCCACTTTCTCCGCTTCCCCGCTTTTATCCGCAAACAACATCAACAAAGATTGACCGAAGGATTCTCCTTGGTTAACGAGCATCACGGTACGGTGCGGTGTGGCTTTGAGATCTCCGGTCAGGCTGTAAGCCAGACTGTCCTTATCTCCACCCAGTGCAGAGACGCGCACTGAGAGATCATGTTCACCTTCGAGAGGCAGGTTCAGCCCTAACCAGCGCGAATAAATGGCGGTAGGCAAACTGAGTCCTGTGCCTTCAAACAGCCAAGGGCGACTTGGATTGGTTAGGTCGGCATTAGCCTTAGCGGCCAGCTGGCCTTGTTGAAACGTCAGGCTCAGTGGGTCAAGCCGCCATATGCCATCTTCGACGCGCATAGCCAGATACGGAGAGGAAACCGGAATACGGTTGATGCTGGCGGCTTTAGCACTCCCCGTTAGCTCACCTAGCCACATCCCGTTGTGACTGGCTTGTCTTAGCAGTAAATCTTTTCCTTTCAGGTTGAGACCCATCACCTGCAGTGGGAAAGCCGGATCTGGCACTGTGATGTTCGTGTGTCTCACAGTAAGGTTGTTCAACCGGATATTGTCAAAACCCTTCCAGTACGTCGAAAGTGATCGGGACAGCCCGTCTTCAAGCTCAAGGGTGAGGCCATTCAACACCAACGAACGCAATGAAAGTGACGCTGGTGTCATGTCACCGGCAAAGGAGATATACCCCTCGTCATCTACTTTGGAGGAAAAGGCTCCGACCTCGATACGTGAAGGGGAAAGCGACATCTCTGCCAATACATCGGTCAAGAGCCACGTGTCGTAGTTAATCAGATTGGCATTGAAAGAAAGCAGGGAGGAAGCATCGTTGGCGGCCCACACCAATTCGCCGCCCTGCAAGTTGACTGATTGTGCCGAGAGGTTTAGATGCTCGAGGGTAAGCGTGTCCAGAGATGCACTGACGTCCAGCAAATCAAGGCGGTTGATGGCAATATCGTAATCTTCGCTCAACGATGCCCACATTGCAGTGAGATTTGAAAGGTTATTAGAAGGCTCAATACGTGCGTCACTCAATGTAAGCTGGTGGAGTGTGACTTTGCGGTTCTCGATGGTAGCGCTGCCAGTGATATTGCCAAACTCGCTGTTAAACGACAGTCCCCAAATTTCCCATTTTTCCTCATTCAGCTCACTGTCGAGCAAGAGGTTGGTCAGTGTCTGGCCATCGATAGAAAGAGAGGGGGTCGAGAATTGGAACTGTCCCTGCCAGCTTCCCCATTTCTCTTCGGTATTTTGCCAGTTGGCGATTTGAATATCGGCATGGTCAAACGCAAACGCGCTGCTTTGGTAGGCGACATCGTCCAGTGCAAGATGCTTTATAGACAGTGATTCCGGAAGTGCCGCTTTGTCGGCTAAATCAATCGTCGCTTTGCGGATCACTACGCTTTGCAATGTCAGCGAACCATCAATGGAGTCCCACAGCGACAGTGCTGCTGAGGCGTAGCCTGCACGGTAAAGGGTATTGCCTGTTTCCTGTTCAACCAATTCTGGTTCAATCAGTGTGAGGGAAAAAGGCGAGAGCAGATCGTAATCCAGCGAGCTGGCACGTAAGGTATAAGGCGTGAGGGTTGCCACGGTTTTTTGCACCAATGGCAGACCGTAATTCGTGCTGAGTACGGTAATAAGCGCACCCAATGCGACCAAGGTGATAATGACAAGCGAGGCAAACAACTTGGCGAGGAAACGCATTTGGCGGTGTTCTCTCTATGGTTATCAGATGCGAAAGGGGCAGCGTGTTACGCCGCGATTCTGTTGAGGTTGGCGCAAAAATCAACGTTATTCAAGCAGTAATCTGTTTCAGCGCCAAGGCAATGGAGGAATTTAGAGATTGTCCGTCAAACTGCAAAACAAAAAGCCCCCGGAGCAGGGGGCTTTCTATCTTTATGTTTGTGGCGACGGTCGGTTAGTTGAGCTGTGGGCCTGCTTTCACCAGCGCCTGACCTTCTGGGGTGTCAGTGTATTTCGCAAAGTTGTCGATAAAGCGTTTTGCCAAATCTTCGGCTTTGCTTTCCCACTGCAGAGGGTCAACGTAAGTGTCACGAGGATCCAGAATATCCGGATCAACATCGTGCAGCTTCACAGGCACTTCCAGATTGAAGATTGGCACCACTTTGGTTTCAGCTTCTTCAATCGAACCGTCCAGAATCGCATCGATGATCGCGCGGGTATCCTTAATAGAAATACGCTTACCTGAGCCATTCCAGCCAGTGTTGACCAGATAAGCTTCTGCACCTGACGCCTCCATACGCTTCACCAGTACTTCTGCATACTTGGTTGGGTGTAACGTCAGGAACGCATTGCCGAAGCACGCTGAGAAGGTTGGCGTTGGCTCGGTGATGCCACGTTCAGTACCCGCCAGTTTGGCGGTGAAGCCAGCCAGGAAGTGGTACTTGGTTTGCTCAGGCGTTAGTTTGGATACAGGTGGTAATACGCCGAATGCATCTGCAGACAGGAAGATCACTTTGTTAGCATGGCCGCCTTTCGATACCGGCTTCACAATGTTTTCAATGTGATAAAGCGGGTAAGAAACACGGGTATTTTCTGTTTTTGAACCGTCGTCGAAATCAATGGAGCCGTCGTTGCGAACGGTGACATTCTCGAGCAGTGCATCGCGACGAATCGCATTATAGATGTCTGGCTCAGCTTCTTTAGAGAGCTTGATGGTTTTCGCGTAACAGCCACCTTCGAAGTTGAAGATGCCGTTGTCATCCCAGCCGTGCTCGTCATCACCGATCAGTGCACGTTTTGGGTCGGTAGATAGTGTGGTTTTCCCCGTGCCGGAAAGACCAAAGAAGACAGCCACTTCGCCATCTTTGTTCATGTTGGCGGAGCAGTGCATAGAAGCAATGTCCTGGAGCGGAAGGAAGTAGTTCATCATCGCGAACATACCTTTCTTCATTTCACCGCCGTACCAGGTGCCACCGATGAGCTGCATGCGCTCAGTCAGGTTGAATACCGTGAAGTTTTCGGAGTTCAGACCATGCTCCTGCCACTTCTCGTTGACGCACTTCGCACCGTTCATGACCACGAAATCAGGTTCAAAGTTTTCCAGCTCTTCTTCGGTTGGGCGGATAAACATGTTTTTCACGAAGTGTGCCTGCCAGGCCACTTCGGTGATCACGCGGATGCTCAGTCGGGTATCGGGGTTGGCGCCACAGTAACCATCAATCACAAACACACGTTTGCCTGATAGTTGGCGGGTAACGAGGGCTTTAAGGTCATCCCAGACGTGTTGGTCGATAGGCTTATTATCATTCGTTCCTTGATCTGACCACCACAGGGTGTTTTCGGTAGTGTTGTCGCGCACAATGTATTTGTCTTTGGGAGAACGACCGGTAAAAATCCCGGTATCGACAGCCACTGCGCCTAGCTCCGTTACAGTGCCTCTCTCAAATCCTTCCAGCTCCGGCTTTGTTTCTTCAACGAAAAGTTGTTCATAGGTAGGGTTACGAACAATCTCTTTAACATCGTGTAAGCCGTGTTTTGACAAATCGATATTATTTGCAACCTTTTTTTCGACGTTCATGACAGTCATAGGTGCTCCTTGGGTAAGATGTAATGTAACTGTCGTCCATGCTAGCAACCTGAATTAGTCAATTCAGAGAGTTAACTCAAAAAATAACCACAAACAAATTAAGGGTTTGTAATAGTCTTAACCAGTCTGTACTTATAATATTACCGTCATGTTGCGCATGTGTGCCACACGAGATTGGTTATTATTTGTACAAAATTAAGAGGTTAGCGTTCAGCGTACTTTTTTTGCGAAAAGTGGAGATTTGGCAGAAAAAAACCGGCTCAGAGGCCGGTTTTTGAAGGATTTTTAACCATTAATTATTTAAGAAAATTATTAATGTACGGCTTCTGATGAAGGGCCGTTTTGGTCAAAAATTGCTGAAATATCAACAGAATCGAATTCATAGTCAGCACCGCAGTAGTCGCAGTGAAGTTTGATATTTCCAGTCTCAGCGACCATTTTTTCAACTTCCTGACGCTCAATGGCAGCAATTGCAGAAGCGCTGCGCTCACGCGAGCATGAACACTTGAATGTCACACTTTTTGGCTCGTAGACTTTCACATTTTCTTGGTGGTAAAGACGGTATAATACTTCCTGCGCTTCCAGCGAGAACAGCTCTTCGTTTTTCACTGTCTCAGTCAGTTTTGCCAGATGATCGAAATCGTCTTCTTTGCCCATGCCATCCGGCAATACTTGCAACAGCATGCCAGCCGCTTTTGATTGGCCGTCCGCTTCCCCGGTGCGTAACCATAGACGGGTTTTCAGCTGTTCAGAACGTGCGAAGTAATCTTCCAGACATTCCTGAAGCGTGTCACCTTCCAAACCGACGATGCCTTGGTAGCGCTCGCCTTGCTCCGGCTCGATGGTGATCACAATGTGACCTTTACCCATGAGTTCTGGCAGGGTTGCGGTTTCTGGCAGATCGCCGTTCCAGCGTGCCGTGCCGCGAAGCACCTGATTGTGGTTACCGTTGATAACAATCAGAGATACTGGGCCGTCACCTTGAATTTGTACGGTAATGCTGCCTTCAAACTTCAGCGTTGCTGTCAGCAGGCTGGTTGCTACCATCAGCTCTCCCAGCAGGTTTTTTACCGGTGCCGGATAGCTTTTGCTGCCCGTCAGCTGTTGGAATGAATCAGAAAGTTGAACCAGTTCGCCGCGTACAGAGACGCCATCGAACAAGTAACGGTGCAGACTGTCTTGTGCCATGGGATAACTTCTCCGGCGTTAATCGTTACTGTGTCTAAATTTGATAATATCGCGTCGCTGCTTTTTGTCAGGACGACGATCTGGACTTGGGTTGTGTGCATTTAGCTGACGCTCAAGGCTTCGTTGTTCCCTGCGCGTCACGCTTTCATTGGTTTCACTGTAAAGGGCCTGAGCCTCCGGCGCGCCGCGGCGACGCTCACTCAGTTGTTCGACGATGATGATTTTCTCATCAAAGCCTTGTCTCAGTTTGATCTCTGCGCCGATTTCTACCAGTTTGCTCGGTTTGGAACGTTGGCCGTTGTAGTGAACCTTGCCACCATCAATCATATTTCTGGCGATGGTTCGGGTTTTATAAAAACGTGCCGCCCACAGCCATTTATCCAGTCTGACCTGCAGATCCTGATCAAAATCGTTATCTTTCGAGCCCACTAGACACTCCTTTACATTCGGGGGGCTAAACTTATCACGTTTGCTGAATACGATCAGCATCACAATTCGAGCTCTTATATGGTGTCCATTCGTCTAACTTTCAAGCCGCAATGGAATCATTCAGACAAAAATCAGTTCTCACTTATCGGCAATGGACAAGAAAACAGGTAAATTGGTGAGTCAATTTCATATTCTTATTCTAAGGTGCCAAAAGGCATCAGATTGCGGCAATTGACTGAATGGCAATGAAGTGCCGATGTTTGTAACAGGAAAAACATGTCTTCGAATTTTGGGATAAAGCGCTTACCTGTCTGGGCGCAACCACAACTAGGAAAAGCGTTCCCGGCTACACTCGCGAAGTGGGTAACGCGTTTGCTGGTATTGATACTGGCATGGACGCTGGGAAGACTGGTATGGGTTTGGGTGCCCAACTCTGCGCCTGAAGCCGTTTCCGGTGCGCCTGCTGCTGCGGCGACAGTTGTCGCACAGGGACCCGCCTATCAGCTTGACCAATTGGTCAACCGTCACTTCTTTGGCCGATATAGCGCCAAAGCCGCTCCCGTCGAGAAAAAACCTGAACCTGTCGTCGAGGCTCCTCGTACCCGCCTGAATCTGACCTTGGTGGGCTTGGTCGCTAGTTCTGAACCTGATCGCGGTTTAGCTGTGATAGCCAACCGTGGCTCGCAAAAAACCTACGGCATTGGTGAAGCGATAGAGGGGACGCGGGTTATTCTTCGTCAGGTGCAAACCGATCGCGTTATTTTGCGAAACAATGGGCGTGATGAAGCGCTGATGCTAGCGGGGGTCGATTACAACCAGTCCAGCTCTTCCCCAGCGCCCACTCGAGCGCAAAGCAAACCGAATATTCCAAAGAACACGGGTGAAGCTGACCTGAGCAATGTGAAAGCAGAAATCATGAATAATCCGCAAGCATTGCTGAAATACATCACACTGTCTCAAGAGAGAAACGAAGAAGGGCTGGTGGGTTATCGCCTTGGGCCAGGTGGAGACAGCCGACTGTTCGAACAGGCGGGTCTTCAATCCGGTGACATTGCTGTGGGTATCAATGGTGCTGACTTGACCAACCCAGCAGAAATGAACCGTATCTGGCAAAGCTTGTCTGATGCCTCTGAAATCAGCCTTACCGTCCAGCGTGACGGTCAATTGCACGAAATTTATATCGGTCTGTAACTGGACTGGAAACGGAGAACGAAGTGAATACGTGGAAAAAACGTAAAACATCCTGGTTAGTTGCAGGTGTGCTTGCCATGCAAAGCATGGGAGCTTGGGCTGCCGAATTCAGTGCCAGTTTCAAGGGAACAGATATCCAGGAATTTATCGAGATTGTCGGACGCAACCTCGAAAAGACCATCATTGTTGACCCAGCGGTGCGCGGTAAAGTGAACGTGCGCAGCTACGACGTGCTGAATGAAGATCAGTACTACCAATTTTTCCTCAACGTACTGTCGGTTTACGGCTTTGCTGTGGTCGAAATGGAAAACGGTGTGCTGAAAGTGGTGCGTGACAAAGACGCCAAGCAATCGGCAATTCCAGTCGTGGGCGACAATGACAATATTCAGGGCGATGCGGTTGTGACCCGCGTTGTCTCAGTGAAAAACGTCTCTGTACGTGAACTGTCTCCGTTGCTGCGTCAGCTGATTGATAATGCCGGTGCCGGTAACGTGGTTCACTATGACCCAGCAAATGTCATCATGATCACAGGCCGTGCAGCGGTAGTAAACCGTTTGGCTGACATCATTGAGCGCGTTGACCAAGCGGGTAACAAAGAAGTTGAGGTCGTTAACCTCAAGCATGCTTCGGCATCAGAAATGGTGCGTATTGTTGAAAGCCTGAATAAGCAAGGCGACGGCAAGAACACTCCAGCGCTATTGCAGCCAAGTTTCGTTGCCGATGAGCGCACCAACTCCGTACTGATCTCCGGTGAGCCGCAGGTACGCGATCGCATTCGCCGTCTGATTTCCCAGCTTGACCGTGAAATGGCAACCGTTGGTAATAACCGCGTTATTTATCTGCGTTACGCCAAGGCCGAAGATGTTGTTGATGTGCTTCAGGGCGTATCTGAAAACTTGATTGCTGAGAAACAGGGCGGTCAGAAGGCTGCTGCCAGCGTGGGTGGCGACGTAAAGATTTCTGCGCATAAAGGCACAAACTCATTGGTCATTACTGCGCCACCAGACATTATGCGTGCTTTGGAAGGCGTGATTTCGCAGCTGGATATTCGCCGTGCCCAAGTTCTGATTGAAGCGATGATCGTCGAAATGTCAGAAAGCGACGGTGCAAATCTCGGTATTCAGTGGGGCTCACTGGACGGTGGTGGTATCCAGTTTGGTAATACTGGCGTACCAATTACCAATTATCTGGCCGCTCAGGAAGAAGCGAAAGACACCACAACGACAGAGTCGCGCTTCGACAACAATAACAACCTGGTTCAGGTGCCAATTACTGAGTCTGGCGACCCAACGGCGATTGCAGAAGTGTTGGGTGGCGTCAGTGGCCTCGCTGCTGGTGTGGTATTTGGTGACTGGACTGCTCTGGTGACTGCAGTGTCGACCAACAGTGATTCCAACATCCTTTCTTCGCCAAGCCTGATGGTATTGGATAACGAAGAAGCTTCATTCATCGTGGGTGAGGAAGTGCCTGTTGTGACGGGCTCTGCCACAGGTTCCAACAACGACAACCCATTCCAGACTGTTGAGCGTAAAGATGTTGGTGTGAAGCTGAAGATTACCCCACAAATCAACGAAGGTGATTCCGTACAGCTCAACATCGAACAGGAAATTTCGAACGTATTGGGCGCAAGTGGCGCCGTCGATATCCGCTTTGGTAAGCGTCAAATCAATACTTCGGTACTGGCGGCAGATCAGCAAATGATTGTGTTGAGTGGTCTGATTGACGAGCAAACCAACGAGAGTGAGCAGAAGGTTCCATTGCTGGGTGATATTCCTATCCTCGGCCACTTGTTCAAATCTACCTCGTCAGGCAAAACCAAGCGTAACCTGATGCTGTTCATCAAACCGACGATCATCCGCACCGGTCTGACCGCAGATGGCATCACACAGCGTAAGTACAACTACATCCGCGCCGAGCAGATTTTCCGTGCACAGGAAGAAGTGAAGTTGATGCCGGGCGTGACAACGCCAGTATTGCCGGAATTTGGCTCTGATTTGACCATGCCTGCGGAAGTACGCGCCATTATGGCTGAGCTGAGGTAAGGCCATGGAATTGCTGTCCCAGGATACGGAAGTCGAAGCAGAACTGGCTCAGGACCTTGATGCCCCAATGGTAGCCACACGGCTGCCATTTGGCTTTGCCAAGCGCCATGGCGTGGTGGTGGAGCGAACAGAGAACGGTTTCCTGCTGTACTACCGTGACCAGCCAAAACCTGCGGTGCTGAATGAAGTACGCCGCGTGCTCGGTCATGGCTTTACACCGATCCAGCTGCGCTCAGAAGATTTCGAGCCTAAGCTGACCCAGCTTTATCAGCGTGACTCTTCCGAAGCCCAGCAATTAATGGAAGACATCGGCGCTGATAGTGACGATTTCTTTGCGCTGGCCGAAGAGCTGCCGCAGAGCGAGGATTTGCTGGAATCGGAAGATGATGCACCCATCATCAAGCTCATCAACGCCATGCTCGGCGAGGCCATCAAAGAAACGGCCTCCGATATCCACATCGAAACTTTCGAGAAGAGCCTGTCTATCCGCTTCCGTGTAGATGGTGTGCTGCGTGAGGTATTAAGTCCTAGCCGCAAGCTGGCGCCGCTTTTGGTTTCACGTATCAAGGTCATGGCGCGACTCGATATTGCAGAGAAGCGCGTGCCACAGGATGGCCGTATTTCACTGCGTATCGGTGGACGTGCGGTAGATGTGCGTGTATCGACCATGCCGTCATCCCACGGCGAGCGCGTAGTGCTGCGTCTTCTCGATAAAAACGCTACTCAGCTTGATTTGGAAAGTCTGGGTATGACTCCGGCTGTTCACGACAACTTCCAGCATCTTATCAAACGCCCGCACGGCATTTTGCTGGTGACCGGTCCGACAGGCTCGGGTAAATCGACCACGCTGTATGCAGGTCTGACGGAGCTAAACAGTGCAGAGCGAAACATTCTGACGGTCGAAGACCCTATCGAATTTGATATCGATGGCATCGGCCAGACACAGGTGAACACCAAGGTGGATATGACCTTCGCCCGCGGTCTTCGCGCCATTTTGCGTCAGGACCCGGATGTGGTGATGGTTGGTGAGGTCCGTGACCTTGAAACCGCGCAAATCGCGGTGCAGGCGTCCCTGACGGGTCACCTTGTGATGTCGACGCTTCACACCAATACCGCAGTCGGTGCAGTGACCCGTCTTCGTGACATGGGCATCGAGCCTTTCCTTGTGTCTTCGTCGCTGCTTGGCGTGCTGGCACAACGACTGGTGCGTACCCTGTGTCCGGATTGTAAAGAACCTTACGAAGCGGATGCTCAAAGCAAAGCCTGGTTTGAGCTGTCTGAAAACGAACCCCTGACGTTATACAAAGCCAAGGGCTGTAAGAAGTGTAATCACAAAGGTTATCGCGGCCGTACCGGTATCCACGAGCTTCTGGTGGTTGATACTCAGGTTCAGGAACTCATCCATAACGAAGCGGGCGAGCAGGCGATTGAACGTTATGTTCGTGAGTCCACGCCGAGTATCCGTGCTGATGGCCTGATGAAAGTTCGCAAGGGCCAGACCACGCTGGAAGAAGTCCTGCGTGTGACGCGGGAGGGCTAATGGCAGCGTTTGAATACAAAGCGTTAAATGCCAAAGGCCGCACCGTTAAAGGCGTTATTGAAGCAGACACGGCGCGTCAGGCGCGCCAAATGCTGCGTGAGAAGTCGTTGGTGCCGATGGAAGTGGCGCAAACGCATGAAAAAGAGCAGCAAAAGCAATCTGCTTCTGTCGGATTCAAACGCGGGATCAGTACCAACGAACTGGCGCTGCTGACCCGTCAGCTCGCCACATTGGTGCAGGCTGCCATGCCATTGGAAGAATGTATCAAAGCTGTTGCCGACCAATCGGAAAAGCAGCGACTCAAGAACATGCTCACCGGCGTGCGTGCAAGGGTGGTCGAAGGCTACACGCTTTCTGACAGCCTTGGCGATTACCCTCATGTGTTTGACCAACTGTTCCGCGCCATGGTGGCGGCCGGTGAGAAATCCGGTCATCTCGGCCCTGTGCTTGAGCGTCTCGCCGATTACGTGGAAAACCGCCAGCAAGTGAAGAACAAACTGATTCAGGCCATGGTTTACCCCATGGTACTGACGGTCGCTGCGATTGGTATCGTTGCCTTTTTGCTGGCAACCGTGGTGCCGGACATCGTGGGCCAGTTTCTGCAAACCGGGGCTGAGCTGCCAAACATCACCAAAATATTGCTCGCGGCGAGCGATTTCGTCACCAATTGGGGACTGTTGGTGCTGGGTGTCTCGGTGGCTTTGTTCGTACTGTTTCGTGTGATGCTCAGAAACGCAGAGCGGCGCCTAGGCTGGGATAGAAGCGTACTTGGTATGCCTGTAGTTGGGCGGGTTGCGCGGGGGCTGAATACCTCACGCTTTGCCCGTACTCTGTCGATTTGTACTTCAAGCGCCATTCCTTTGTTGGATGGGATGAAGGTTGCGGCAGACGTGATGACCAATACCTGGGTAAAAAGTAAAGTTCTGGAAGCGTCTGATCGCGTCCGGGAAGGGGCGAGCCTTAGGGTATCGCTGGAAAAGTCGAAACTGTTTCCACCCATGATGTTACACATGATTGCCAGTGGTGAGCGAAGTGGTGAGCTTGAGCAAATGCTGACCCGCGCGGCTGACAATCAGGACAGAGACTTCGAATCTCAGGTCAACATCGCTTTGGGGATCTTCGGGCCATTGCTCATCATTGTGATGGCGCTAATCGTACTGTTTATTGTCGTGGCAACCTTAATGCCAATTATCCAGCTCAACAATATCGTGGGCGTGTAACCACAACTCGCTGCTAAGCAGTGTTTTTTCAGGAGAGATAGAAAATGCAACGTCGTCAACAGGGCTTCACCCTGCTGGAAATCATGGTTGTTATCGTTATTTTGGGTGTACTGGCAAGTTTGGTGGTACCAAACCTGCTGGGTAACAAAGACAAAGCTGACCAACAAAAAGCCGTCACCGATATCAGTGCACTGGAAAATGCGCTGGATATGTACCGCCTGGATAACAGCGTTTACCCAACCACCGATCAGGGCCTGGATGCATTGGTGTCAAAACCGTCTTCGTCGCCAGAGCCACGTAACTACCGTCAGGATGGTTACATCAAACGTCTGCCACAAGATCCTTGGGGCAACCAGTACCAATACCTGAATCCGGGTGAGCACGGCACAGTCGATATCTTCACGCTGGGTGCTGATGGTCAGGAAGGCGGTGAAGGCGTGAATCAGGACATCGGCAACTGGAACATGCTGGACATCAACTAATCGATGAGAAGAGGGCGCCCGTCCGGGTTTACATTGCTGGAAATCCTGCTGGTGATGGTGCTGCTGGCAATCAGCGCTGTCATCGTGGTGCCCAATCTTCCACAAAACAAAAGTGATGAAGCCAAGGAAGAAGCCCAGCGCTTCTTCCAGCTCATTCAGCTTTGGACAGAGCAGTCCTTGCTGACAGGTCAGACGTTTGGCCTCAACGTCGAAAAAGACGGTTACCAGCTTCTTCGCCTGACCCGTGAGGATTGGGAGCCGGTAGAGCAAGAGCGAAACATTACGTCTGTTACCTTGCCCGAAGGGCTGGTGCTTGATTTAGAAGTCAGTGGCTTTGTGTCTGAAGAAGATCGTCTGTTCGACAGAGAAAGCCTGTTCGACGAAGAGATGTTTGCGGACGAGGAGAACAAACCGCCCCAGCCTCAGGTTGTCCTGATGGGGAACGGTGAAATTATCCCATTTACCCTGACCGTCGTGGCGGACAAAAAGCGCCTCTGGCAGGTGAAAGGCAATGATGTGGCAACATTCGAAGTGAAGAACTTGAATGAGGATAAAGAGTGAGAAAGCGTCGCGGCTTTACCCTCATTGAAGTTTTGGTGGCCATGGCGGTATTCGCCGTGGCGGCAATGGCGGTGCTTAATGCCACTGGCCAACATGTTAATTCTTTGGGCGTATTGGAAGAAAAAACCTTTGCGTCCATGGTGGCAGACAATCAGCTGGCGCTGTTTGTGCTGGAAGACAAACCAGTGACATCGGCGAAAAATGGCAGCACGAAAATGGCAGGACGCGAGTGGTTCTGGACGGTGAAACCTATCCCGACCTCTGACAACCTGCTTCGGGCGGTAGATGTGATTGTCTGGGCGGATGAGCGTCGTCAAGGCTCTCTGGTATCGGTGAGGACATATGTGCCTGCGAACTAAGAGAGCGAAGGGGTTTACCCTGATTGAAGTGCTGCTGGCCTTGATGATCTTTGCCACCCTGAGTCTGGCGGCGAATCAGATTTTCAGGAACGTCATTAACAGCAACATACAGACAGAAGAAGTGGGCAATGCACTAAAAAGCCTGCAACGCACACTTTTGATCATGGACAGCGATTTCCGTCAGATGCTGGCACGCCAATATCGAAATGGTGGCGACGAAGCTAAAGAAACCTTGTTGGAATTTGGTGACGATTTACTGGATTCAGAATCGCAGGGGATCCGATTTGTACGCGGTGGCTGGATTAACCCACAACAGCTTTTCCCTCGTGGAGAAGTGGTGAAGGTGGGTTATCGCATTCAGGATGACACGCTGGAGCGCATTCGCTGGATGTACCCGGATGACAGCTCAGCGACGGAACCTGCTTCCATGCCTTTGCTTGAGGGTGTGACAGACATTAAGTTTGAGGTGCAGGGCTCAGATGGCTGGAAACGCGATTGGGACACGCCGCTCGAAATGCCAAAAGCCATCCGGGTGACGTTGGATACCGAGCGCTACGGTGAGCTAACCCGTATTTATCTGCTGCCAGGACAAACTCTGGCACCGCCGGTGGGGAATACGCCATGATGAAGCGTCAGTCACAACGCGGCGTTGCCCTTTTGGTCGTGCTACTCATCATGGCATTGATGACCACGGTTGCGGTCAGCATGTCGGGTAGGATGTTTGTGAACTTTAACCGGGCTGAAAGTCAGGTGCGATATCAGCAGGCCTACTGGTACGCTCAATCGGTTGAATCTTTGGCCCGTTTCGGTATCGAGGAAAGCTTCGACAGTAACGATACTGTGACCCTCAGTCAGCCGTGGGCAGTGCGTGATCAGGTTTATCCGCTCGATGGTGGTCAGGCGACGGGTAATGTTTACGACCGACAGGCGTGTTTTAACGTCAACGGACTTCGCAGTGTGAAACCGACAGAAAATGGCACTAACCCTAAAATGGTGGTGTCGTTTCAACAGCTAATTGAATCGCAGGGCATCGACAGCTTTGAAGCGGAAACTGCGGCGGCGGCAACCTGGGAGTTTGTCGATACCGACACCAATGTCCAGTCGCCGCTTGGCGTGGAAGACAGTGAATACGAAGCGCGTCCCGTGCCACACGTTGCGCCAAACAGTTTTATCGCGGACATCTCTGAATGGCGTGCCATCAATGGCGTGACGCAAGATATGTTCGACAAAGTCGGTTCGCTACTTTGTGCGATTCCCAGCGATAAGTTGGTGGTGAACGTTAATACACTGACCGAGGAAGATGCGCCAATATTGAGCGCCATCTTCCACCCGAACCTCAGTGAGGATCAGGCGAAAGAACTGATCAACGGAAGAAACGCCGTTGATGGCTGGCAGGACGTGGCCAGCTTTATGGCCGAGCCTGTACTGGCAGGCATTGAACAAGATGAAAGGGAACGACTGCAGCAATATTTGGATGTGCGCAGCCGCTACTTTGAATTGGATACAGAAATTACCCTCGACAGCGTGACGCTAAGACTGCGCTCTTTGCTGCAGAGGGATGACAACGGCGCGGTAACCGTTATCCGTCGTCGCTTTGGAGGAATGAGTGAGCGAGATCCTGACAATCAGGCTTAACAGTGATCCGCAGGAGTTGATCCCCTGGCTGGTCTGGTCGCCAGCCCAGCAGGAAGTGATTGCTTCTGGTGAAGCCGAGAGCTTGTCACAGCTGACGGATTATGCGGCTGAGCGGGACGTGGTGGCATTGGCTGACAGTGCTGCTATCACGCTGACTACCGCGATGATTCCTGCGGGAAGTGAACGCCAGCTCGACACCGTTTTACCCTTCCTTTTAGAAGATGACTTGGCACAGGATGTTGATCAGGTTCATATCACCTTGCTGGGGAAAAGCGGCGAGCTTGCCAATGTTGCTGTGGTCGAGCACAAGCTATTACAGCGTTGGCTGGACGACTTGACTGACGCTGGACTGCACGTTCGTAAGCTGGTGCCGGATTGCTTGTGTTTGCCAATGCATGATGATGGCTACAGTGCGGCGAATCTGAGCCATCGCTGGCTGATGCGCACCGGCGAAACAGAGGGCAGCGCCGTCGAAGAAGGCTGGCTGCCAGTTTGGATGCAAAGCATTAACAGCCTCCATGAAGAGGATGGCGGTATTAAAACCGTCTACAGCTATTCAGATGTCCCGGAAGACATGGGTGACAACTGGAAAACCGAACCATGTGAGCTGGTGATGCTTCTTCTTGCCCAACAGGCGATGCAAAGCCGCCACAACCTGCTGGCAGGACGATACAAACCACAGAACCAAATCTACAAACACCTCAAACCTTGGCGCGGCGCAGCGATTGCAGCAGCCGTGTTATTGGCCGTGCTGGGTGGCGAGAAAATCGCAGACATCTACCAGATGGAAGCACAAGCTGCGCAATACCGCGAGCAAAGCGAAGCGAAAGTGCGCGCACTTCTGCCACAGAACCAACGTATTCCAACCACCAGTTATATGCGACGCATCATAGAAGGGGAAGTGAGCAGACTCTCCGGTGGTGGCAACCAATCAGGCGTGATGGTGTGGATGTCCGAATTAGGCCCACTGTTAGAATCTGCGCCGGGCATCCAGCTTGATGCGCTTCGGTTCGATCAGGATCGTGGGGAGCTTCGTTTGAATGCGCGTGGAAAGGATTTCGGAGACTTCGAAAAATTGCGTGAAGCCTTGTCGACCAAATACAACACGGAGCTGGGGCAGCTAAGCCGCGATCAGCAAACCGTGACCGGCGCCTTTGTATTGCGTAAGGAGCCATCATGAACGCATTGATTGCTTATTGGAAAGGCCTCTCCCGCCGCGAGCAACGTTTGCTGAGTGTCGCAAGCGCAGTGTTGGTTGTGGGTGTTCTTTACTGGGGTGTCGTCAGTCCATTACAAGAGCGTGCCGAGCAAGCCCAACAGCGCTTGAATAGCGAGCGTAGCTTGCTGAGTTGGGTGGATGGCAAAGCCGCCGAAATCCAAGCGTTGCGCCGTGTGGCTGGAAACAGCAGTCAGGTGAGCGCCCTCCCACTTAACCAGTCTGTGACCACGTCAGTTAAGCGTTATAACCTCGAAATTGTGCGTTTGCAGCCTCAGCAGGAAGAGATTCAAGTGTGGCTGAAGCCGATGCCATTCAATTCACTTATCAGCTGGCTTGACTACCTATCGATTAATCACGGCGTCGAAGTGAAGTTTATTGATGTGGGCAAAACCGACACTCAGGGTGTCGTTGAAGTAAAACGACTGCAACTGGGAAGAGGGTAAGATGAAACGTGTGATCCTATGGAGCGTGCTTTTTCTTGTCGTATTGATCTCGAGCGCTGTGGTGCACATTCCAGCGAATCTGGTTGTGCGTTACCTTCCGCCCATGCAAGGACTGGCGCTCAGTGGCGTATCGGGAACCTTGTGGAATGGCTCGGCGTCTAATTTTACGTTTCAAGGTAGGGAAATGGGCGCGTTGAAGTGGCAGTTCAACCCACTGAAACTCTTTACCGGCAAAGCAGATGTGGAACTGCGCCTTTCTGGCTCGCCGGGTTTGTCAGCACGTGGAAATCTGGGATACAGCCTGGGCGGTCTCTACGCGAACAACCTTTTGGTCTCGGCGTCTGCCAATGTGGTGCAGTCGTTTATTCCGTATCCAATGCCTGTTAGTCTGTCCGGACAGTTTGATTTAACCGTACGCGATTACCTGTTTAACCAACAGCCTTTCTGTGAATCGCTCTCTGGCAACCTAGCCTGGTCGCAAGGCAACGTGGCTTCACCCATCGGCACGATTGATCCGGGGTTGGTGGTCGCGCAATTGTCCTGTAATGAAGGTCAGTTGGTGATGGATGGTGACAGTGCGTCTGATGCGATTGAAACTGATTTCAATATTTCGCTGTCACCGGATCAACGCTATAGCCTGAATGGCTGGTTTGCGCCGGGAGAGACATTCCCGGAAAGGATGCGCGGCCAACTTGGTTTCTTAGGCACGCCGGACAGCGAAGGCCGTTATCGCCTCAGTTTCAGCGGTTAACGGGAGAGCAAGCATGAAAAAGCAGATTCCACCTGAAATTCTGGACGCCAAGGTTGTTGCTAAATCGCGTCTGTTTCAGATTGAAGCCTTGGATTTAAAGTTCAGTAACGGCGAAGAGCGCACTTACGAGCGCATGAAGCCAAGCGGTCGCAATGCTGTGATGGTCGTACCGGTAACAGAAAACGGCGATTTACTGCTGGTGCGCGAATACGCTGCCGGAAGTGAACGTTATGAACTAGGCTTTCCAAAGGGGCTGATTGATCCGGGTGAGACCGCCTTAGAAGCGGCAAACCGAGAACTGAAAGAAGAAATTGGTTTCGGTGCCCATCAGTTGTTCCCGCTGAAAGAAGTGGTGCTTGCACCGTCTTACTTCTCCAGCAAAATGACCCTGCTTCTGGCGCAGGACCTATACCCAGAGAAGCTCGAGGGCGATGAACCCGAGCCGTTGGAGTTGGTCCGTTGGCCTGTTGCGCAGGCAGAAGAATTGTTATCTCACGTCGATTTTGGGGAAGCGCGCAGTATTACCGCATTACTGTTGGCCTTGAGAGAGCTTTCCGGCCGTTGATCACTTCGTGACCAAAGACCATTGGACAAAGTCGTAGTGTGAGAGCCCAAGAGGAGTGTTACATGGAGCTGTCACAACTGCTTCAGCCGGTGATAGAGATTGCCCGGGCTTCCGGTCAGGTGATCCTGGATATCTATCAGCGTGGTGAATTTGAAAAGAACATAAAAAGCGATGACACACCGGTGACCAGCGCCGATCTCGCGGCGCACAAACTGGTCACTGAACGCCTGAGTGTATTAACCCCGGATATTCCTGTGCTGTCAGAAGAAGACGCTTCGATTCCGTTTGCTGAAAGAGGCAATTGGGAGCGTTACTGGCTGGTGGATCCGCTGGATGGCACACAGGAGTTTATTGCCGGGAGCGGCGACTTTGCCACCATTATCGCGCTGGTGGAAAACAATCAGCCGGTGATGGGCGTGGTGTATGGTCCTGTGTCTGGGGTCTCTTACTACGCAGCCAAAGGTCATGGTGCCTGGAAGGTGATGCCGGATGGTGAAAAGCACCGCCTGTCTATCCTCAAGCATGAAGATGAACTCGCATCCCTGTCGATTGCAATCAGCCGTCGTCAGGACATTAAAGCGATCACTGACCGCCTTGAACCTAGCCGTAACTATGATTTGGTGCCTCTGGGTTCTGCGGCGCTGAAGTCTTGCTTAGTCGCAGAAGGCGCGGTGGATTGCTACCTTCGCCTTGGCCCGACGGGTGAATGGGACACGGCGGCGACCCAATGCATCGTAGAAGAAGCGGGTGGACGAATTCTGGATATGACGCTTTCACCGCTTTCCTACAACGAGCGGGATTCACTGGAAAACCCGAATTTCATTGTATTGGGCGATACCGAACTGCCTTGGCGACAGATTGTGAGGCTGGAAGGTTAACCTAGCCACCTTTCACTATCGTCCAGAGACAAAAAACGGAGCAGAAGCTCCGTTTTTTCATTGCTTCTTCGTGAGTCAGAACAAACGGTTAAGGCCGTTCAATGCCGCCACGCGATAGGCTTCTGCCATGGTCGGGTAGTTGAAGGTAGTATTGATGAAGTAATCCAATGTATTCCCTTCGCCTTTTTGCTCAAAGATCGCCTGACCGATGTGGATGATCTCCGCCGCACGCTCACCAAAACAGTGGATCCCCAAGATCTCCTTTGTTTCGCGATGGAACAGGATTTTCAGACTTCCCACATCCATGCCTGCAATCTGTGCACGCGCCAAATGCTTGAATTGCGCGCGTCCCACTTCATAAGGCACTTTTGCCGCGGTCAGCTCCTGTTCGGTTTTACCCACAGAGCTGATTTCCGGAATGGTGTAAATCCCGGTTGGGATATGGTCGATAAGGCGACCTTTCGCCTGACCTTCACCAATTGCCTGTGCCACAATTCGACCCTGGTCGTAAGCCGCACTCGCAAGGCTTGGATAACCAATCACATCACCAACAGCGTAAACGTGCTCTACTTCGGTGCCGTAGTTATCGTTCACTTTCAGCTGGCCACGTGAATCTGCCTTCAAGCCGACGGCTTTCAGATTCAATGCATCGGTATTACCAGTACGGCCGTTAGCAAACAAAATACAGTCAGCTTTCATCTTCTTACCGGACTGTAGATGCAAGATAACGCCGTCTTTGGTGCCTTCGATTTTCTCGTAGGTCTCATCGTTACGGATAAGAACACCGCTGTTCCAGAAGTGGTAGGAAAGCGAGTCTGACATTTCGTTATCGAGGAACGAGAGCAGGCGGTCACGGGTATTGATCAAATCCACTTTGATACCAAGACCACGGAAGATAGACGCATATTCGCTGCCGATAACGCCTGCTCCATAGATGATGACGTGGCGAGGGTCGTGCTGCAGCGAGAGGATTGAGTCACTGTCGTAGATACGTGGATGTCTGAAGTCGACATCTTTTGGACGGTAAGGGCGTGAGCCTGTCGCGATAACGAATTTGTCGGCCGTGTATTTGTCGACGCTGCCATCCGCGGCTTTCACTTCAATTTCGTGCGTGCCGCTGAACTTGGCGCTGCCGTGAATGATGCTACAGAGGTTCCTGTCATAAAAACCCTGGCGCATGCGGGTCTGTTTGCCGATAACAGATTGAGCATGGCCAAGAATGGCAGAAAAGGTACTGTGTACCTGTTTGTTGTCGCCGGTATAAATCGGACTCTGGTTGAATTCGATAATACGGCTGACAGTGTGTCTCAACGCTTTGGATGGAATGGTGCCCCAGTGGGTACACCCGCCGCCAACGGTACCTTCTTTTTCAATCACCGCGACGCGTAAGCCCGCTTTGGTCAGGCCCATGGCAGCCCCTTCGCCGCCAGGGCCGCTACCTATTACGATGACATCAAAATGGTTAGACGATGTAGGGGTCGCTTTGCTCATGTCCGTATGGCCTTTTGTTTTCATTATGTTAAGGATTGCGGGCTAAGTGTAGCGCTCACAAGGCGTGGCGAGAATCAACTCGCTCCTATTCAGCGTAGGTGATCACGCAACTTAACGTAAAAACAGGCCTCTAAATGCATATACGAAAGGAAATGCCCTAGAAAAAGACGCTAAACCCTGCCGAGAAGAAATATTCATCGTAATCATAGAAGTCGATATTCGAGGTGTGATGGGTGTAGCTCGCTAAAGAGACAAACGAGAAATCCTCAAAACCAAACAGATTTGCATACTCATAGGCACCGAATGCTGTGTAATGCGTATCTGAACGTTTTTCATCTTCAAATATAGGGTTTGGCGCTTTGTATTTTGATGAGCCGGTAGTTAGCGTTGCTGCAAACTTGTGGCGTTGATGGAGCTTGAACCATGTGCCTTCCGCACCAAGGTGATCATAGGCCATCGCATCACCCTCAGTGTCATGGTGCAGGTAGCGAAGAGAAACGCTATAGCCGCTTGTTGGCGTCAGCATGCCTTGGTAACTCAGCTTGCCAAAATAGCTGTTGCCATCTCTGTTCATCAGTTGTTGAGCGTCTTGAGTTACTCCCGATAATTCCTCATCCACCTTGATGTTTGCGATGCCGAGATCAACGGAGTAGGCAGAACCATTGATGTTGGAGAGTGAGAAAAGATAGGCGTTGCCCGTTCTGTCAGTAGTTTCTCTTGCAGCGTCAAAATTGTAAGGATCCTTCCACACTTCTTCACTGAGCACGGTTGGAAGGAACGCCAGACTCACTTTAGTGCCGGAATCAGTCAAATAGCGATAACCCATTTCCAGGGCAATGAGACCCGTGGCAATGTCTTCACGAGATGTACCAATAAAAACCTGTTTATTAAGGTCTTCGCCAAAGGTGTAGGTAAGGTTGCCAAGCGCTCCCCCAATTAACTCCTCGGTGCGTTTTTGTGCGCCATTTGGTAAATACTCATCACCAGAGGTCGATAAATTTGAGTTCGTCGAAGACATGCCCGCCAACATGGAAAACTCACCAGTCACCCCTTCTTCTTTGGCCAGTTGTGCGTTACTTATTGAGGAGAAACCCGCGAAGAGGAGGCAGGTGGCAACTTTTACATGTTTCATAAATCAGGCCTTCTGTGTCGTTAACAGGAATGAGCATATGGCGCTGATCTTAGAGCGAATAATAAATGAGCGACATGACTCAAATTTGTCAGTATTGGCTGGGGTTATGGCATGAAAAGGACTGGCAAGGCATTAAATGAGGTGTTTTGGTTTTTTGAATGAGGCAAGTTGATGAATAGGACAATAAAGCTTCTTAACGTAGTTTGAGTATAAGCACTGAACTCACTATAAAAACCGAGTATAGTTTGCGGTTAGATTTCATGAGGTAAAACACTGACGATGGGAATTAGAGCTCAACAGAAAGAAAAAACCCGGCGAACGCTGATTGATGCGGCTTTTAGCCAACTCAGCGCAGACCGAAGCTTTTCCAGTCTCAGCTTACGCGAAGTGGCACGTGAAGCCGGTATTGCACCGACGTCGTTTTATCGTCACTTCAAAGATATGGACGAACTTGGCCTGACCATGGTGGATGAAGGGGGGTTGTTGTTGCGTCAATTGATGCGACAGGCACGCCAACGTATCGCCACCGAGGGTAGCGTTGTCAGAACGTCAGTGGAAACCTTTATGGAATTTATCGAAAGCAGCCCCAATGTATTCAGGCTGCTATTGCGTGAACGTTCCGGTACTTCAGCGGCTTTCCGTGCAGCCGTCGCACGTGAAATTCAACACTTTATCGCTGAGCTGACGGAATATTTCCAGGCGACAGGCGGATCGACCCGAGATGAAGCCTATAATCAGGCAGAGGCATGTGTCACATTGGTATTCAGCTCAGGTGCAGAAGCACTGGATCTGGACAAGCGCGCACGTGCTGAACTCGCGGAACGTCTGGTGACCCAGCTGCGCATTATCGCGAAAGGCGCTTACTGGTACCGTAAAGAACGTGAACGCAATGCTCTCAAGGATAAGTTGTCTTCAGGCAGGTAAGTAATATGGAACAGAATCACCAATCAGAGCGTAAATTTCTCCTTCTCGCCGTGGTCGCAGGTCTATGTGGCAGCGCATCACTGGCAACGCTTTTCGTCGATAGCGTTGCTTTCTCCGTTTTCCCGATCATTGCCTTTATTCTGGCGGTGTACTGCTTTTACCAGCAGCATGTTAACCAACCACTGACCGAGGGCACACCGCTTATCGCGTTTGCCTGTTTCCTGGTCGGTGCCTTTGGCTACACGGCGTTTGTGCGCATGCAGGTGCCAGAGCTTGGCGGTAATTTCTTCCCAATTATCGTGACCATGCTGTTGGTTTTCTGGGTGGCATTCAAGATGGGCTGGCTGAGTGTCGGTGGCACTAAGAAAGAAGAAACCCCTGCCGAAGAGTAATGTTGGCAGTAGACACAAAAAAGGCGCCTCAGGCGCCTTTTTCTGTTTCTGAACATTTATTTGCGCTCAAGTAGCACACCCGCTTCCATATGGTGGGTATATGGGAACTGGTCAAACAGCGCAAAACGTGTGATGCGGTGTGTTTCTGACAGAATATCCAGGTTCTCTTTCAGTGTCTCTGGATTACAAGAGATATACAGAATGCGGTCGTAAGCCTGCACCATGCGGCAGGTACCCTCATCCATGCCTGAGCGCGGCGGGTCGACGAAGATGGTGTTGCAGTTGTAGCTCTTCAGATCGACACCGGCTTGCTGCAAACGGCGGAACTCTCGCTTACCTTCCATCGCTTCCGTGAATTCTTCCGCAGACATACGAATGATTTGGACGTTGTCGATGTTGTTCGCTGCAATGTTCCACTGTGCCGACTCTACAGAAGGCTTGGCCAGTTCGGTTGCCAGTACGCGATCAAAGTTGTCCGCCAGTGCCAGTGAAAAATTACCGTTACCGCAATAAAGTTCGAGCAGATCGCCTGTGCTGTCCTGAGTACAATCCACTGCCCACTCAAGCATCTTCTCTGCCACTTTCCCGTTTGGCTGGGTGAAGCTGTTTTCAATTTGCTGGTAGGTCAGGGTGCGATCGTTAACGCTCAGCTTTTCCACCACGTAATCGCGGTCAATCACGATCTTTTGCTTACGCGCACGGCCAATCAGGTTCAGGTTGAAGCCTTCATCGTTCAGACGTTGCTTCAGCATGCGCGCATTTGCTTCCCATTCTTCGTCAAGCTGACGGTGGTAAAGCATTGAAACCAGTACTTCACCGCTCAGGGTAGATAGGAAGTCCACCTGGAACAGTTTGCGACGCAGGCTTTCAATCGGACGGATAGCATCAACCAGCAGAGGCATCAGATCGTTGATGATGCGGCTTGCCTGCGGAAACTGGTCCACACGGTACTTCTGCTTGGTCTCTTGATTGAACATGATGTAATAGAGGTCATCCCCTTCATGCCAGACACGGAATTCCGCACGCATGCGGTAGTGTTTGTCTGGAGACGGAAACACTTCCAGCTCAGGCGCATTGAACTCGGCAAACGCGTCTTGCATACGCGTGATTTTCTCGTCCAATTGCGCCTGATATTGGGTGGTGTCAATCAGGGTATTGCTCATATTACCTAACCTGCATAACTAAAAATGAGCGCAAATTGTAAGTAGCGGAACCATATTGTCCAGCCTTTTCGCTGACTTTTTCGCCAGTAGAAGCGTAAACCTGTGCCTTGGGATAATATTGGCACACTTTAATCAGACCGAGCCTTGTCATGAGCTTTCGAAAACCAAAGAACCGCAAAGAAATTTGTTATCCGTTTATCTATGAGTCGGCTTTGACCTGCGACTATGAAATCCACACTGACGAGCTTTGCAGTTTGGTGGGGATGGCACTAGCAACCTTGCCGGAAGGTTTTGATGATGTGCGGGAAGATCTCGAAACTCTTCATCCAAAAATCTATCACCTTAATGGTTCTGTGCGTGGGAAGACGGCCATCTTTGAAGAAGACTTGGAATGGCTGCATGCGAGATACGACCATTACAACGAATTAAGCCGTGGTCGTATTAACCGCTTTGTGCTCCCAAGAGGTCCGGTTGGTGTAATGGCGTTGCATCAGTGCCGCACGGGCTCAAAGAAAACCGTGCGTCTGCTTCATCGCTTAGATGAATCCGGCGTGACCTTTGAGCCAGTACTGCCCCGTTTCGCTAATCTGCTTGCTAACTTCTTCTTCGTACTGACGGTGTATATCAAGATGAAGCTGGACGTAGAAGAAGTGGAGTTTATCAGCCTCAGCTATTGAAAGCGCTGCCAAGCACAAATCACCCATTTCCCGGGCGAATGAGACCAAGTTCTCAATATCTATGTATCAATGGCGCGCTGACTCCTCTATACTCTGCGCGCTTTCACTCCAGCTGGGAATCCGGTGAGAATCCGGAACTGGCGCGCAGCGGTAAAGAGAAACGAAAGTGACAAGGCGAAAGCCAGACACTGCATCTGAATGTGGGAAGTCGTCACTGTAGGTCGTCTCTAAGTCCGAATATCAGCTGGGTCACAATATGGTTTCAGGATCTCCTGACATCATTGGATACACGCGATATTTGGATCTGATATGTCTAAAAAGCTACTTGCAGCAGGTATGCTGCCATGGGCTGCGTTTGCGCACGCCGAATCTACTACTTCCTCTGTTGACGACACTATGGTCGTTACTGCTTCCCGATTTGAACAAAGTACGCAATCGCTGACTGCCCAAGTAGAGATTGTTACTCGTCAAGATATCGATCGCATGCAGGCGAAAACGCTTACAGATGTTTTCCGCCGAATGACTGGGATTCAAGTTTCTCAGTATGGTGGCCGAGGCCAACTAGCCACTCTTATGGTTCGTGGCGCTAACTCTGACCAAGTACTTGTGTTGATTGATGGCATTCGTTTTACAAGAGCTGTTAAGGGTACTGTCGACTTTAGCCAATTGCCGCTCACTTTTGTCGAGCGTATAGAATACGTGCGTGGTGCAAGAGCTTCTGTTTACGGCTCTGAGGCTATTGGCGGCGTTATCAATATCATCACACGTGCAAACAACGACACTGATCGAGCTACTCGTTTAACTGCAGGGGTTGGAAGCAGAGATTATGTTGAAGCCTCAGGCTCGAGTGGATTCAAAGTAGGTGAGAATGGCCAACTGAATGTGGCTTTAGGATACGAAAGTGACGACGGCTATAACGTTCATCCTATCCAAGGATTGAATGATGGTGACAAGCATGGGTTTGAAACTAAAAATGGCCTTATTGGATATGTTTCAAAACTAAACCAAGACTGGACAGTCTTTGCCAACGCTCGCGCTTTTGAAAATGTTTACCAGTACGATGGTTCTTGGAATACAACTTATTCGTATAAAGAGTCAACAGTTGAAAATTACTCCTTCGCTGGTGGCGTCAACTATGAATCCGAATTGTTGTCTAGTCAGATTCAGGTTAGCTGGCAAGATCAATCTGACTATGACTATGAGAAAAAGGATGGCAAGGGGTCTGCGCAACCGGACGATTTGGAACAGTTAAATCTTCAGTGGAACAATCAATACGAACTCAGTGAAGTTGTTACAATTGGAGGCGGTACGGACTATCGAAAAGAAACATTTATAGTCAACGCTTCAAACTCTGACTACGATCGCGACAACTTAGCGTTCTATGGTATTGCACTTGTTGACTTTGAAAATGTATTTGGCGAGGTGGGTGCCCGCTTAGATGACAACGAGCAGTTTGGATCAGAAACGACTTACAACTTTGGAGCCGGTTTCCGACTGACGGAAGAGTTGGTTCTTAAAATGTCATATGGTACTGCATTTAAAGCGCCTAACTTGTTCCAGCTATACAGCTTTTATGGAAACTCTAAGCTAAAACCTGAATCTTCAAAGTCAGCTGAGTTGTCTTTGAATGGTGTTGTTCAAGAGGTTTATTGGTCAGTAACGGGTTACAACACTAAGATTGATGACTTGATTGAGTACGACAACAGCACGCGCACTTATAACAACCTGAATGGCGAGAGTACGTTGAAAGGTGTTGAGTTGACAGCTGAATTTGATACCGGATTCTTGTCTCATCAGCTAAGTGCTGACTTTAAAGACCCTAAAGATGAAGAAGACAACCTGCTTCCTTATCGAGCAAAGAAATCATATAAGTACACTGCTATTGCTTACTTCGATGAATTCGATGTGTCACTGGGTTACCAATACATTGGTAAGCGCGAAAATTCAGGAACTAAGCTTGGCTCTTACAGCTTACTTGATGCGTCAGTTAACTACTTCGCTACAGAGAGCGTTACTTTGAATGCTCGTGTAGACAACCTGCTCGATAAAGAATATGAGATGGTGATTGGTTACCCAGCACCAGAACGCACGTTTTATGTCAGCATGGACTACCGCTTCTAAGCTTCACTAAGCCGCCTAAGGGCGGCTTTTTACTTTCAGGAACAAACATGAAAAAACGCGTTATTGTCAGTTGGTCATCCGGTAAGGACTCAACCCTGACACTGTGTCGACTGCTGGAAGACGATCGTTATCAAGTCGTCGGGCTTTATACCACTTACGTGGCAGGTACTGTTCCTTTCCAGGCCACGCCCATCAATGTTGTCAAAGTGCAGGCAGAAAGTATTGGATTGCCTTTGGTGCTTATCGAACTGAACGAAGTCTTTCCTCCAAATGATGTTTATCAGAAGAGGGTTGTCGAAGGTATACGCAGTAGTGGGCTAAATGTCGATGCAGTGGCGTTTGGCGATATGTTCTGTAATGGCATAGAAGAATACCGCAGAAGCTATATTGAACCTCAGGGCTGGGAGTGTGTTTTTCCATTGCTCGGTGAGGGAAGTGAGGTGCTTGCAAACGAAATCATTGCTTCAGGCATTAAGACGACACTTTCTACCGTTGATACCTCTCAGTTGGATGGAAGGTTTCTTGGCTGGGACTATAACGCCAATTTGTTAGCTGAGCTTCCAGATGGCTGTGACCTTTGTGGCGAAGACGGGGAGTTTCACACAATCGTTACCGATGCTCCTTGCTTTCAGTATCCCCTGGATATTGAGATCACAGGTTTTCAGCGGGAAGGGAGATTCCACCACCTTAGCTATCATCTCGTCAGGTGAAAGATTCAAATTCGCTGACGTGCAAAGTATGATTGCGTCGCAAGTGGATAACAAAGGGTTATAGCGTGAAGAGTGTGCTGATTTTTGATTCTGGTGTAGGTGGCCTTTCTGTGTTTAAGGAAGTGGCTCAGCTACTGCCGGAACAGCATGTCGTGTATGCCTTCGATAATGCAGCTTTTCCCTATGGTGAATTGGCGGATGATGTGCTTATCCAGCGTGTCTGTAGAATGGTCTCCGCGATTTGCCAACAGCAGGATATTTCGTTAGTTATCATTGCATGCAATACCGCAAGCACACTCGTGCTGCCACATCTGCGGGATCTGCTTAATGTCCCGGTGGTCGGGGTTGTTCCTGCTATTAAGCCTGCTGCCGCAATCAGTAAATCCAAAATCATTGGCCTTTTGGCTACTCCCGCAACAATAAGACGTCCTTATACGCATCAGCTTGTAAAAGAGTTTGCGCCCGATTGCGAAGTTGAAATGGTGGGTTCAACGGAACTCGTACAAATGGGAGAGGGGAAATTGCGTGGCAGAAAGGTCGATAAAAAAATATTAAGCGATGTACTAGCGCCGTTTATAAATAAAACAGACTGCATTGTATTGGGTTGCACACACTTCCCGTTACTTCGTGAAGAAATTGAAGACATTTTAGGCGAACAATGTCTGGTAATTGATTCAGGTAAAGCGATCGCCAACCGCGTAGTGACATTATTAAAAGAGGGAGATCAAATGACCTCCCTCAGTAAAGCTGAACATTTTGTTTTTAGTAGCGCTCCAGTGAAAGAAGAAGAAGCACTAAATCAAGAGTTAGAAAAGTTGGGCTTTGCAACGATTAGCCGCGCTCCGATTTTCTAGGATCATTCGCCTCTCTAACTTTAAGAGTCCTTTCACCGTATTCGCTGTTGTTCAAAGCTTCTATTGCATCAGCAGCATCTCCTGCTGCAATCACGACAAATCCAAAGCCACGTCGCTTCCCGGTGCGCTTGTCTTTCATCAAGCGCACGGCAAAGACCTCACCATGTTTAGAGAACAGTTCCTTCACGTCATTTTCATTTGCACGGTAAGGAAGGTTGCCCACATAGATGGTTTTGCTGGTGGAAGGGGTAGACTCTGAAATATCGCCTGAAGATTTAGTAGAAAAAAGAGAAATGGCAATACCTGTTGTAATTGCACCAAGTGCGAATGCATAACCTGTACTGGCAATTAAAGTGGAGTTTTTTAAAAGCAATGCACCAAGAAGTGCGATGGCTGCAGTAATAAGCAAGCTGATAGATGTTTTCATAATCGTCTAAAGTAAACGTCGGTTAGAAGAAATAGCATGAAGAATCGAAATCAATGCTGACTAAAATAAATACAATTGTCGGGTTGATATTACGGATATTGAGTTCTTATTGCTAGTAAGTGAATGTGACGGCTATCTAATGTTGCAATTTGTTGTGTTTTTCAAAGTTTAGGTTGAATTGTGTTCGAACGAAAAAAAAACCAATAAAAACCCTTGCCAATGTGATCCCAGTCTCTATAATGCCGCCTCACCGACACGGAGAGCGGCTTCCACAGCGGAAACGCCCACTCAAATCGGTACGGCGAAGGTCTCAAAAATTGAGTTGAAATAAACGCTTGACGCGCTGTTTCGAA
>NZ_ANFM02000025.1 GCF_000333895.2 Grimontia indica
TTCGATAAGTAGTTATTCTACAATCAAATTTTTCAACGCAGTTATCGAGCATTTTAACAAGCTAGGATGAGCAGATATTTACTACGATTGGTATTGGGACACCACAAACAAAAATGCCGCTGGATTCAGCGGCATTTTTTATCGATTTTAGACTTATTTGCCTAGCGCTTCTTTATAGTGCACGCGACACACCGACACGTATCTGTCGTTACCACCAATCACGACTTGATCGCCATCAGCAATAGCATTGCCTTGTGCGTCGGTGCGGATCACCATATTCGCTTTGCGGCCACAGTGACAAATGGTCTTTAGCTCTACCAGTTTGTCTGCCCATGCCAGCAGGTATTTCGCTCCTTCAAACAGCTCACCACGGAAGTCGGTACGCAGACCATAACAAAGCACAGGAATGCACAGTTTATCGACCACTTCGGTGATTTGATAAACCTGCTTTTCTGTCAGGAACTGGCATTCATCAATCAGAAGACAATCGACCTTATTGTTGGCGTTGATATCGCAAACAGCTGCGTAGATATCGTCTTTCGGCGAGTAAAGTTGGGCTTCTGCCTGAAGACCAATTCGAGAGCTGACTTTACCCACACCGTAGCGGTCATCAATTGCAGCGGTAAAAATCAGCGGGTTCATGCCGCGTTCCTGATAGTTAAACGAAGACTGCAAAAGCGTGGTGGATTTACCTGCATTCATCGCAGAGTAATAGAAGTACAGCTGGGCCATGGAATTCTCCCGAAATTAAGACTGACGAATGCTACCGAAAAATGGAGAACGGTAAAAGCGGCGCAAAGCGCGTTACAAGAAAAAAGCCCCCGAAATCGGAGGCTCAGAGAGTAGTTTATGCCAGCTTGCCCGGTCGACGTGACATCCAGCCAAACACCGCACATACCACGACGAATACACACATACCTGCCAGCAGGGAAATGCCCAGTGAATCCGTGAAACCCAGCACCAAATAAGACACAGCTGCAATCAGTGCTCCAGCCAAAGCGTAGGGTAACTGAGTCGCTACGTGGTCGATGTGGCCACAGCGCGCGCCGGTAGAAGACAGAATAGTAGTATCTGAAATCGGTGAACAGTGATCACCAAATACCGCACCCGCCAGAACGGCTGACAGCATCGGCAGCATCAGCGCGATATCTGTTGCGCCTGCAAGGTCACCCGCGATTGGCAGCATGATACCGAAGGTACCCCAAGATGTGCCGGTGGAGAAAGCCATCGCCGCTGACAACAGGAACAACAGCACTGGGAGCAATTGAACTGGCAGGTTGCCCTGAATGAGGGTCGACAGGAATTTGCCGGTCGCCATGTCACCGATGACACTACCGATTGACCATGCAAAGAACAGGATCAGGATGGCACCAAACATAGATTTCGCACCAATCCAAGTGGTACGGGCGATATCAGAAACCGCCAAGCCTTGTTTCGCCACAGTGATCAGCGCTGATAGCAAGCCCATCGCGCCACCATATAGCAGCGACATGCCTACATCTGTGTTCTCAAATGCACCCAGCACAGAGAACGCTTTACCGTCGGCTTCCAGCGCCTGTGCACCTGAATAAACCATCCAAGACATGGTCGCCACGATAAGGACGATAATTGGCACAACCAAATCAGACACTCGGCCTTTTTCGCTTTCTTCAATGCCAAGTTCGTCATCGATTGGCTCATGACCACTTTCTTCATCACCCAGACGACTGCCGGTTGATGCTTGGTATTCAAAGCGACGCATCGGACCCACATCCATCTGGAACCAAGCCACAGCAAAGACCAATAGCAGTGCGAAAACGGCATAGAAGTTCATTGGGATCATGTGTGCGAATGCGCTTAGCGGGCTGTAATCAGTGACCCCTTGACTGACCAAAATGCCGCCAATCACAGTAATGATGTAAGCACCCCAGCTTGAAGCAGGCATAATCACGCACATTGGCGCTGCAGTTGAGTCGAGGATATAAGCCAGTTTCGCACGGGAGACGTGGAAACGGTCCGTTACTGGACGACTGATGGCACCGACAGCCAGGCTGTTGAAGTAATCATCAACAAAGATAAATACGCCCAGAAATGCTGCCAGCAGTTTCGCGCCGCGTTTACTTTTCACGCGGCTCTGTGCCCATTCTGCAAATGCACGTGTACCACCAGAAAGCGTCAACAATGCCGTGATTGCACCCAACAACAGAAGAAAGGCAACAATGCTCATGTTCCATGAGTTAATGCTGCCATCTGAAATAAACAGTCCCTTAATCAGGTTGCCAAGATAAGAGGCTGTGCCGGAAACGGAAAAATCGTTGAGCAAAAATGCACCGGACAGAATACCCAGACCCAAAGAGAGCAAAACGCGGCGTGTGACAATAGCCAGTCCCAACGCCAAAATGGCGGGGAGCAAAGAAAGAGAAGAAGAAGAAAAATCGACTAAATTCATGATCTCTGTATCAACCTATTCGGTTGGAGATCTACTGCAGAAATGGAAAACCAGACTGAACGAAGACAACGGTTATACACATCGTTAAATCCTACAGTAGCGCTCCATAGTTAAATCCCAATACTATGGCAGTGTTGTGCCTGTTCGGTCACAACCCCAGCAGAGTCCCCAGATAAGCGACATTCTGCTTCGGCGCTATCTCCTTTCATTTGTCCTCACAGGCATCACCCTAAGACAAACTACTGATAAACCGCGCACCTCTACGTGTATCAACTCAAACCTTTTTATACGATTGACGGTTTTTGCACCGGTAAACATATACAAAGTAAGCCCGTTTGAGCATAAAGCTAGCGTATTTTATGTGACATTGGTCTATTTGCAATACAAAGATAAAAAGTTTTACACACCAAGCTCAACATGGTTACAAACTGGATACATTTTACGATTTGGTTATTCTTTCCGCACATAAACTCACACAAGTATGACGGATTTATTGTACAGCCTACCGATTAAGGAGGGGTTTTCTATGAAATCAAAGGGCAGATTAATATTAAATTTGCACTTTAATTAAAATAGATATCTAATAAGCGGGAAACTTATTTATTAAATATTGCAAAGAATTATTTATTCTTGCTACTCTTAGTGAAGCAATAAATATTACATAACGAGAGAATAGGATTGGCATAATGTCTGATGCACTGAAAGTATTGTTAAACCTGCGCAGCCTGCGTGCCGTTGCGCGTGAACTTACTCTGGAACAACTACAAGAAGCGCTGGAAAAACTACAAGCAGTAGTTAGCGAGCGTGAAGAAGCCGAAGCAGAAGCACGTGAAGCGGAAAAAGAGCGCGTTGAGAAGCTTGAGAAATATCGTGAAATGCTGATCAAAGACGGTATTGATCCAGAAGAACTTCTGGCAACGCTTGGCGGTACTAAGCCAAAATCTAAGCGTGCAGCACGCCCAGCGAAATACAAATACACTGACGTAGACGGTTCAGAAAAAACTTGGACTGGTCAGGGTCGTACACCAAAAGTTATCAAAGACGCTATTGAAGCTGGTGGTAAAGTAGAAGACTTCCTGATCTAATTGGATCACATCTAATACTACGATAGAAAACTATCATTACGAAAAGGAGCAGTTTGCTCCTTTTTTTGTGCCTGAGGTAAAACGACGCCTCTCAAGACACCAAGACCAGATACAAAAAAGCGCGCATAGCGCGCGCGTTCCTATTTACTACTTATCTCAGCCAAATTTAATACGATCAGCTAAGTGGCTCACCGCTAACGCAAAGTAGTGAGAACGGTTCCACTTCATCAAGCTTTGATAATTGCCATAAACCAAATAGCTTCGGCCATATTCATCATCAGGTTGAATTAGCCACGCTTTAATGTCGACATTGGGCAGCGAAGCATTATTCATACGTCGTACGCCAAGTGCTTGCCATTCAGCCAAAGTTTTTGCTTTATCCTGACTCAAACCTGACAAATCGTTGTCGAGGTTTTTTGGAATGATAACTTGGCGTCCCCAGGTATATTCATCATTCCATCCCGCATTCTTTAAATAGTTAGCGGAAGAAGCGAACACGTCAGGCTTAGAATTCCAGATATCTTTTTTGCCGTCATTATTGCCATCAGCTGCAAAGGCATTAAAAGAGCTTGGCATAAACTGACACTGTCCCATAGCGCCAGCCCAAGAGCCTTTAAATTCATCGATGCCTATATGACCTTGCTGTAAAATAGAGAGGGCTTCAAAAACCTCATTGCGGAAAAAGGCTTCACGGCGACCGTCATAGGCCATGGTTGATAGCGCTTCAATCACGTTGAAGTTACCAGTGAACTTACCGAAGTTACTTTCTACACCCCATAAGGCGACAAGAAACCTCGGTTGAACACCGTATATTTCACCGATACGCTTTAAATCATCGTAGTGCTTGTTATATAGATCACGCGCTTGCGCTACTTTCCAATCTGGCACTGCGCGCGGAATATACTCGTCCAGTGTTAAACGTTTTTCTGGCTGATTACGATCAGCTTTTACCGCTCGCTCACGGTAATTCAGATTACTGAATGCCTGTTCAATCAGTGTGGCGTCATAACCTCTTTCCACACTTTCTTTCTTCAAACCCTCAACGTAGCTGTCAAAACTCTGCTTCTCAGCCATCGCTGGTGCAGACAAAGATAACGCAGCCCCAATGAGGATCGAGATTAATCCCTTACGCATAGCGCTCCTTTATAATTTGGTGTTTTTTTGTCGAATGTGCTGCAGCGCCGCATCTGGTGCAGGTGGAAGCTGCAGATAAAATCCATCATTTTTAAGGTTTTCACGTACTTTATTGATATCGGCAATTGCCAACTTTTCGCGCTTGTCTAAGTTGACCATCATAACGAACTGCGGGTTCCCGAAAGTTTGTAACAATTGTTCAGGCACGTCTGAAAAATCATCCTTACGGCTTACGTAAAGATAGGTCGATTCCTTTTTCGTGCTCTTATAAATTGCGCAATACACCTTGTACCTCTCACTATTCATGTCAGTTTGCAGCAAACGTTTTTTGCGCTGTTCCCAATTTAGAGAAATGGCTTAGAAAATCGCAATGAAATCGGCGATTAAAGCAGCACAGTCAGCGTTGATGCTTGCCGCAAAGATGCCATGAATATACCATGCAGAACACTGTCTGATAATGCACGAAACCCGCTTTCTTCCTCCTGAAAATGGCACACAAATAAAATTTGTCCGCCACCGGAAAAATTGGGTGACGAAAATCCACGTTAGTGTTGTCAAATCCAACAATACCGTGCCAGCTGGATAACTACCCGAATGACAAAAAATGCTGAACTCAAAGGCAGTTCGTTTACTCTTTCTGTGCTCCATTTAATGGACGATGATTTGGATGGCGCAATGCAAGTGCTGTCTGACAAAGTGAGCCAGGCACCCGCTTTTTTCGACGGTGCTCCTGTTGTTGTCGACATCTCCCGACTTCACTCCCAGCCTGACTTCTTCCAGCTGAAAGCCACCATCGAAAAGACTGGCATGCTGGTTGTTGGAGTCACAGGTTGCAAGCAAAATCAGGTACGTGAAGCCGCAAAACTCGCTGGATTGGCGGTCATGAACCCCGCCAAACAAGCCGTACGCGTTAACGACCCTATTCAAATCCCAACAAAAGTCATCACCACGCCGATTCGCTCCGGCCAGCAGGTTTATGCCAAGAATGCTGATTTGGTCGTGCTGAACCATGTCAGCGCTGGTGCGGAAATTATTGCTGATGGCAGTATTCATATTTACGGCGTGCTCCGCGGACGTGCCATTGCTGGCGCAAGCGGACAAAAAGAAGCCCACATTTTTTGCCAGAACCTGCAATCCGAGCTGCTTTCCATTGCAGGCACATACTGGCTCAGCGAAACCATCCCGGAGCAGTACGCTGCCCGTCCGGTGAAAGTCTCGCTGCAAGACGACTCATTGAACATTGAACACCTCACACTCTAACTTTCCAAAGGACTGAGGAATGACTCGAATTATCGTAATCACTTCTGGCAAAGGCGGCGTGGGTAAAACCACCTCAAGCGCTGCCATTGCTACCGGCCTTGCGCTGTCGGGGAAGAAAACCGCTGTTATCGACTTTGATATTGGTCTGCGTAACCTTGATCTCATCATGGGCTGTGAACGTCGCGTGGTTTATGACTTTGTTAACGTCATCAACGGCGAGGCCAACCTCCATCAGGCACTGATCAAAGACAAACGCGTTGAAAACCTGTTTGTCCTGCCTGCTTCCCAAACCCGCGATAAAGATGCCCTAACCAAAGAAGGCGTGGCCCGCGTGTTGGAAGATATGAAGGCGATGGATTTCGACTTCATCATCTGTGACTCTCCAGCAGGTATCGAAGCTGGCGCACTGATGGCGCTTTACTTTGCCGATGAAGCCATCGTCACGACTAATCCTGAAGTCTCGTCTGTTCGTGACTCAGACCGTATTCTGGGCATCCTGGATTCTAAATCTCGCCGCGCTGAGAACGGCGAAGAGCCAGTGAAAACTCACCTGCTGCTGACCCGCTACAACCCAGCGCGTGTTGCACGTGGTGAGATGCTGAGCGTCGCAGACGTCGAAGAAATCCTGCGCATACCGCTACTGAGTGTTATCCCAGAAAGCCCTTCGGTGTTGCACGCGTCGAATAAAGGTGAGCCAGTGATTCTGGATCAGGAGTCTGATGCAGGTCTGGCATACAGCGACGCCATCACCCGTCTGCTGGGTAACGAGTGTCCTTTCCGCTTCCTGGAGGAAGAGAAGAAAGGCTTTTTGAAGCGACTGTTCGGAGGGTAATTCATGGCACTGCTGGAGTTTTTCCGTCCAAAGAAGAAGACGTCCGCATCGCTTGCTAAAGAGCGTCTGCAGATCATCGTTGCAGAACGCCGCAGCGCAGGGAGTGCTGAGCCAACGTACTTACCCCAGCTGAAGCAAGACATCCTTGAGGTTATCCGCAAGTACGTGGATATCTCCCCTGAGCAGGTATCTGTAGCTCTTGAACAACGCGATGACGATTTGTCTGTTCTCGAGCTCAACGTTACTCTGCCGGAAGACAAGTAACCGACATAGTTACTGATCGTTATAAGTGAAAAAACCGGCGAAATCGCCGGTTTTTCTTATTTTAGCACTCGGACTATTTATCCAAAACTGCCAACACTTTTTCTTCCAGAAATGGCTTACGCCAACCCGAGAGAATATCCGGTGCTTTTTCGGGGTTCCGGTCATTCATCCACGCCCATTTAAGCACTTGGTGAATTTGTTTTTTCGACCCGATGAATTCTGGCACCATGCCCAGCTGCTCGGCGACTGCGTTGGTTTGTTCTTTGATGTTTTTCACTGCCTGTTTGTAGCCCGGCATGTCGACAAGACGCTGAATCTCTTCAGGATAATGAGCAACAGGCGTTTTGTCCGCCTCCTGCGCCATGCGAATCAGGCGGCTGCCATGGCGTTCAATCTCAAATCGGTCAAAGCCTTCATCCGCCATTTTGTCTAAAGAGCGGATGTTAAAACGCGCCATTTTCCAAAGGTGCAGTTCTTTCACCACGAAGTTCAACGCCAAATCCCGGCGCTGCGCTTCTCTTAATCGCCAGCTCGCAAGCTTTTGCAGCACAGCCAGTTGTTTCGGGCGCAGTTGCCAGGCATTTTTAATATCAAGGTAGGCTTTTTCAGGATCCGGGGTTTTGCCACGTTTGCTTACCATCAGCGCACATTCTTGCTTCACCGCCTCTTCCCAGCCTTCTTCGGTGATGCGTTTCGCCAGCAGATTATAGAGTGGTAACAGGTAGTAAACGTCGGCAGCAGCGTACTCGAGTTGCTTTTCACTTAGCGGGCGAGCACACCAATCCGTTCTGGCCTCACCTTTATCCAAGGTCACCTCAAGATACTCTTCCACTAGCGCTGCAAAGCCCGTCGACAAACCGTGACCCAAGAATGCTGCCATGATTTGGGTATCGACCATTGGCGTTGGCATCACGCCCGCATAATGATGGAACACTTCAAGATCTTCACTACACGCATGCAGTACTTTCACCACCGACTCATCCGTCAGTAGCGCCCAAAGCGGCGACATGTCTTCAAGTTCAATCGGGTCAATCAGGGACAGCGTGTCGCCATCATAAAGCTGAATAAGACCTAGGCGCGGATAGAGTGTGCGGGTACGAACGAATTCGGTATCCAGCATCACTGCTGGTACTTGGCGTGCTCTCTCACACACACGTTCGAGTTGGGATAGCTCAGTTACAATGTCAAAATTCACGCTGTCATCCACATTTAGGTTCCGGGTTCAATCTTTGAGCCCAGAAAACAAACATGCCGGCCTGAGCCAGCATGTTTTCAAAGGCATAGGTAGTATTATACCCAAGCTACCTGAAGATACAGGATTCAGCGAGATTGACTGGCGTTGTGATCGCGGCGTCCCTTTGCCGGTGTAGACACCTCCATCAAAAAGGGACAACAAAGAGCACGACGTCAGTCAACTCGCCCGGAGGGAGGACCTCAATGCGCCCACTTCTTCGTTAAATCCCACGAAAATAGAATGACTATTACACGCGAGATTTGCCTCGAATTGAGCGCATTGATGACCTCTGAATTCATGCATCTTCAGGTTGCTTGGGTATTCATTGTACGCGCTTAAGCGAGTCGACGCATGTCTGATTATGCTTCTGCGCTTTTGGCATCCTGCTCTTCACGAAGAGCACGGCGCAAAATCTTACCGACGTTGGTTTTCGGCAGATCTTCGCGGAATTCGATCACCTTAGGCACTTTGTAACCCGTAAGGTGTTCACGACAATGCGCAAGTAACTCGTCTTTCGTCAGGCTTGGATCACGTTTCACCACACAGATCTTCACGATCTCACCAGAGGTTTCGTGTGGCTGTCCGATTGCCGCAACTTCCAACACTTTACCGTGCAGTGCGACAACATCTTCGATTTCGTTTGGATAAACGTTGAAGCCAGACACCAGAATCATGTCTTTCTTACGGTCAACAATGTGCAGGAAACCGTCGTCGTCGAATTTGACGATGTCGCCCGTTGAAAGCCAACCATCTTCGGTGATCACTTCTTTTGTCGCTTCAGGACGCTGCCAGTAACCCTGCATAACCTGAGGGCCTTTCACCTGCAGCTCACCAATCTGATCGTTTGGCAGCACGTTGCCTTCTTCATCAACGATGCGGACATCAGTTGATGGCACTGGCAGGCCGATAGAACCGTTGTACTCTTTCAAATCATACGGGTACGCCGCCACCAGCGGAGAACACTCGGTCAGGCCGTAACCTTCCAGCAGGTGTTTACCCGTCAGCTTCATCCAGCTTTCAGCCACGGCGCGTTGGACCGCCATGCCGCCCCCAACCGTCAGGCTGAGATTACTGAAATCCAACTCATGGAAGTCTTCATTGTTCAGCAGGGCATTGAACAGGGTATTTACGCCAGTGATTGCCGTAAACGGATGCTGTTTCAGCTCTTTCACAAACGCAGGAATATCGCGCGGGTTGGTGATCAGCAGGTTTTGTCCGCCCATTTCGATAAACAGCAAACCATTCACCGTCAAGGCAAACACGTGGTAAAGCGGCAACGCAGTGACCACTAACTCACGGCCTTCTTTCAAGACAGGCGCATACATAGCTTTCGCCTGGTTCAGGTTCGCCAGCATGTTGTTGTGGGTCAGAACCGCCCCTTTCGCCACGCCTGTGGTGCCGCCGGTGTACTGCAGGAAGGCAATATCATCGCCCGTCATAAACGGCTTCACATACTGCATACGACGGCCGCGCTTCAATGCAAGGCGCATAGAAGTCGCATGTGGCAGGTTGTATTTCGGCACCATCTTCTTAATGTACTTCACCACGAAGTTAACGATGGTTCCTTTGGCGCGTGGCAGTTGGTCGCCAAGGCTGGTCAGAATAACGTGACGCACACTGGTGTTATCGACGATTTTTTCCAGCGTATGCGCAAAGTTCGACACGATAACAATCGCGGTCGCACCGGAGTCATTCAACTGATGCTCAAGCTCACGAGGGGTGTACAGCGGGTTAACGTTTACCACTACGCAGCCAGCACGCAGAATACCGAACAGCGCAATCGGATATTGCAGCAGGTTTGGCATCATGACAGCCACGCGGTCGCCTTTTTTAAGGCCAAGATCGTTTTGCAGGTAAGCTGCAAAAGCACGGCTGCGTTCTTCCAGCTTACGGAAGGTCATCACCTGCCCCATATTAATGAAGGCAGTCTGATCAGCATATTTCTGCACCGACTTTTCGAACATCTCCACCAGTGATGGGTACATGTTCGGTGAGATTTCCGCTGGTACATCTGATGGGTAGCGGTTAAGCCAAACCTTATCCACTTGATCTCTCCTATTTTTTAACGCGGGCAGAAAAGGCCCGCGCCAGACGCAATAAATTCAAACGAGTGTTTTAACTCGCAATTAGACCAGAAGTAACATTCAATTAACATCGCTAAGCGCTGTGAGATGTAGCTTGGTCACAAAATCAATGATCAAAGACGCCGTTTTCGCCTGACTCTGAAGGTGGCAGTGATGTGTGCCTTCCACCATTTCCACGGTCAGGTTCTTGAACCACGCCTTTCGTTTTTCAGCCATGGGGCTACGAAGCTCCGGATAACCGTCTTCGCCAATAATCGCCATCACCGGACATTCAATACCACGGACCAAATGCTCAGCATGATGTGTCGACATCCGGTAAATCGATTCCGTCTTCAACTTGGCATCATGACGCCAGCGCCAGATATCGCCCACTTGCTCAATGCCACGGGTCACCAACGGTGTCAGATCTTCAATGCTGACTTTGTTGATACCCCGGCGAAGTTTCAGCGCCGCATCCAGCGAGGGTAAGTCACGAGGCAACTTCATATTCTCGCGGCTTTCAACGCCGTGTTTCAGCCTTTCGACGACTTTATCTTCGCGCTCAGACATTGGGCCAAGCGCTTCTATCATCACCAACCCTTTCGCCCTTTCAGCGAAAGCAGCACTCCAGCAAGACGCTACCAATGCGCCCAACGAATGCCCGACCAGATAGATCGGCCTGTCGCCCAACTGAAGGATCAGTTGGTGGAGATCGTCCACATAATCAAAGAAGGGATAGAAGCTGTCGGCACCTTTATGGTCGGAATAACCGTGCCCGGGCCAATCTGGCATGACCAAATCAAAGTGCTCGCTGAGCTGCGGGGCGAGTGGCGCAAAGCTTCCGCTATTATCTTGCCACCCATGCAACATCAGAAGAGTCGGCGTGTTTCGCTCGGTCAGATAAACCTGCGCGGCGAGATCGCCAAATCTCACTGCATATTTTTTTTCTTGTAATGTCATATTGGACCGTTTGAGATCGCGCGAAGCCTACCACAGAGAGTGCAGACCAAGTGGTACGAGGAGTTACTTAAACGAAGACATCTACGCCGAACATGGCGATAAGTTCTTCACGACGGGCCTGGTTTTTTACATCCATATAGGACGCCAGCGCATGGCGGCTACGCCCATCGGGTAAATCATAATGAATGTTTTGAAAGGCATCTTCCGCCATTTCAGGGTTTCGAATACCACGGGATACCGCTTTTGCCACCACGGAAGGCTCTGAGACATCACGGGCCTCCTCCTTCTTCTGCGCGGGTTTGCGTCCAGCTTTTCCTGGACGCTGTATCTGCTGTGGTAATCCCTGTATTGAAACCATGAAAGACCTTATCGGTTAGCTTTAGATAAAACTATTCGCGACCTGGTAATTTCTTCCATGCCACAGTATCACGAAGGTATACCGGGCTGGCATGTTCTGCATCCACTGCCTCTCCACGCGCAAACGCATGATGAGCAAGGATTAACATATCCTGCGATTCAGGATACAACACACCGCTGTCGCTTACCGATAAGTGTAGCTGGCCTTGCAAATCAGGGTAAGCTTGCCAGCCTGTTCCTGCTACAAACCACTCACCTTTTGCCAATTCTGGCTTGAGCATTTCAGGAGGCAGTACTGCTTCTTCAACGACCGTTTCCCAATCGCCGTTTTCAAGGCGTACATAGCCACCTGCATAGATTTCGTTCATGCGCGCATCGATGGTAGACAACACGTGTGTGGCCTGCTGTTTACGATGAGCCTGCTCCGCCATTGCAGCCAGCGTGGATACACCGACCATTGGCAGGTCTGCTCCAAATGCCAGACCCTGAGCGATACCAATACCAATACGCACACCGGTAAAACTGCCTGGACCACGACCAAACGCCAGCGCATCCAACTGGTTCAGCTTTAAGCCCGCTTCAGCCAGTACACTATCGACCATAGGCAGTATTTTCGTGGTGTGTTCACGCGGTGCCATTTCACAACGCGCGATAATTTCGTTCCCCACCTTCAGAGCGACGGAGCAGTTTTCTGTGGCCGTATCGACGGCAAGGATCTTAGAAGCCATTTATACCTCTGACGCTGCAGACGATTCTGCAGACTGGTTATTCGTATCTATTTCAGCGAGAAATCCGCTGACTTTTGCCAGATCACGCGTTCGCGGGATTGGCGGTAAGCTGCGCAGGAAGGTTTCACCATAATTTCTGCTCACCAAGCGGTTATCGCAGATAATAAGCGCACCATGATCGTTTCTGTCACGGATAAGTCGCCCAACGCCCTGCTTGAGGGTAATCACCGCATCGGGGATTTGAACTTGGGAAAACGGGTCGCCGCCCTGAAGGCGACAATCTTCAATCCGTGCTTTGAGCAGCGGATCATCCGGCGCAGTAAAAGGCAATTTGTCGATAATAACACAGCTCAGCGCCTGCCCTCTAACGTCTATCCCTTCCCAGAAGGCACCTGTGGCAACCAAAAGCGCATTACCCAGCTCTAAAAATTCAGCGAGCAGTTTCTGTTTCGACATTTCCCCTTGCACCAATACGGGCAAGTCTGACAATTCGCGGAAACGCTCAGATAAATCACGCACCATTTGATGTGACGTACAAAGGAAGAAACAGCGTCCGTTGTTTTGCTCAATGACTGGCTTAAGCATGTCCACCAGCTTATCTGCAAGGCCATAGCTGTTTGGCTCAGGCAAAAAGCGCGGCACGCAGAGAATCGCCTGAGATTCGTAATCGAATGGACTGGGCAGGGTAAACTGCTCCGTGGGCTCTAAACCCAAGCGGTTACTGAAGTGACTGAAGTCATCGTTCACCGCGAGCGTTGCAGAGGTAAATATCCACGCCCCTTCCTGCTGCTGAATTTGCTCGCGGAATTTTTCAGCCACGGACAATGGTGTGATGTTCAGGCTGAAATGATGGCGGCTGCATTCGTACCAATAGGAATAGCCAGGGATAGAGGTATCTTTTACCCGCTCAAGTCTGGCTTTAAATAAAGTAGCGCGATCGAAGGCGGCATCCAACAACTGGCTTCGACCCAATGACAGCTTCATCACGTCATGGGCAAGCTCTAGTGCGTCGGTCAAACGCACCAGCTCCCTTGCTACCGCCGGAGAAGTGCTTATTTCACGCCAGTTACCACGAAAGCCCGGCTCGCCCAGTACAATGCGCAAATCCGATGCCGATTGAGAAAGGCGATCAGCGACTTTCTCAAGCTGTTTGGTATCGCGAAGTTCAGTGCGATACGCAATGTTGATGTCTTTGGCGAGTTCCTGAAGCTGACGACTGGAAAGACTCTGGCCGAAATACTGGCTGGCGATATCGGGGATCTGGTGCGCTTCATCGAAGATAAACACTTCCGCTTCCGGAATCAGTTCACCAAACCCTGTTTCTTTGATCGCCAAATCGGCTAGGAAAAGGTGGTGATTCACGACCACCAAGTCTGCATCCATGGCGCGTTTGCGGGCCTTCACCACAAAACAGTCTTCGTAACTTGGGCATTCTTTACCCAGACAGTTGTCATTGGTCGAGGTAATTGTGGGGATGACTGGGCTGTCTTCTGCCAAATCATCGCATTCGCCCAAATCACCGGTTTTGGTTTCTGAAGACCAGCTGCGCACTTTTACTAACTGGCTGAGCAGCGTCGGATCGGCGTGACCGTCGTGACTCTCAATCATCTGGCGGCTTAAGCGTTCTGGGCAAAGGTAGTTTGTACGCCCTTTCAGCAAGGCAACACGACCTGAGAAGCCGAGGGTGTCGACCATTAATGGCAGATCACGGTGAAACAGCTGTTCCTGAAGATTTTTCGAACCTGTACTGACAATGGTTTTCTTTCCGCTGAGCAGCGCAGGCACCAGATAAGCATAAGTTTTACCGGTACCCGTCCCAGCCTCGACCACAAGTTGAGTTTGGTTTTTGATTGAACGCTCAACTGACAACGCCATGTCGGTCTGTGGCTGGCGTGGCTGGAAGCCTTTTATCGCTCTAGCCAACGCACCTGTGGTGGAGAAAACCTTCGAAATCATTGGTCATTTATACAGTATTTGAAAGGATTGCATTATGCCAACAATCCCCCCTTATCGCCAGACATGCAGAACGCCACCGTCAAGTCTTTGACCTTGAGGCCAATTCAGAGTAAAACGTGATGAATAGCAAATTAAAATTCATCACGAGTAATACATTTCTATGGAAAGAAAAATCCTGCTGACGGACTGCCCTGACGCTCAAGGTCTTATCGCCAAGATCACCAACATCTGTTACAAACACCAACTCAACATCATCCATAACAATGAGTATGTTGACCACAGTACCGGTCAGTTCTTCATGCGTACTGAGCTGGAAGGAATTTTCAATGATGAAACCTTCCTGATGGATATCGATCAGGCACTTCCCGCAGGCAGTCACCGTAATCTCATTGACACCAGTCGTCGTAAACGTGTGGTGATCATGGTGACCAAAGAGTCACACTGTCTGGGTGACATCCTGATGAAAGCCTATGACGGTTCTTTGGATGTGGATATTGCCGCCGTGATTGGTAACCACGATAAGCTGGCCGCATTAACGGAAAAATTCGATATTCCGTTCCACTTTGTGAGCCATGAAGGCCTGGAACGTGAAGCGCATGAAAACCAAATCATCGACATCATCGAAGGGTATGAACCGGACCATATTGTTCTGGCAAAATTTATGCGAGTGCTGACACCAAACTTCGTTGCACGTTTCCCTCGTAAAATCATCAACATTCACCACAGCTTCCTGCCAGCATTCATCGGCGCTCGCCCTTATCATCAGGCGTGGGAGCGTGGCGTGAAAATCATTGGTGCAACGGCACATTTCGTGACCAACGATTTAGATGAAGGTCCAATCATCGACCAGAACGTGAAACATGTTGACCACACCTTCAGTGCAGAAGACATGGTGAAAGCGGGTCGTGACGTAGAGAAAACCGTGCTGAGTAATGCACTGAGCCAAGTGATCGAAGACAAAGTCTTCGTTTATGGCAATAAGACCGTCATTCTGTAAGCCGGAAATCGACCAAAAAAAAGGAGCCTCAGGCTCCTTTTTCACTTTCTATCACTTGCTCCAGAGTCACCGGGTGGAGCTTGACGCAAACGCCCTTGAACTTGAATGCCACTGTCGGGTTGGCAATACGCTCGCCCTCGCCAGCAGGAGAACTCAGCTTCACCTTCACACCCAGTGATGCCAGTTGATCCCACTTTGCTGCAAGCGCTGGGAACAAACCAAACACATCCTCAAGCAACGCTTCTGGTGTTGTCGCCTTTGACGGTACCACCCATTCAGCGTGTTCCCACCCTTCTTCCGGATAAAGCTTATCGCCCGGATAAGGCAACTCGACACAATGCGTTTGCCATTGACCGAAAGACAGAGACTCGTTCGCTTTGATCACCACAATTGGACGACCATTGATGTTATTCACGGAAAGTTCTTCACCCGAAGAAAGCCAGGATTGGTGAAGTTCCTCAGCCGCTTTTCTGTCGTTAATGCGCAAAGCGATGTGGTCGGCCTGATAGGCGCTAAGATCCAACTCCAACACTTCTAACAGCGCATCCATACGAGCAGAAAATTCAGGGAGTGTGGCGAAGAGGGATTCGACGGTTAATGCTGACATGGTCATCTCGTTACCTTCAAAGATGACAGGAATTTACCACAGCGTTGATATCACTGGAACGCACACGCTTTTACTTGCTATGAAATCCACCTATTTCGCAGGATTCAGCTTTTAAACTGCGCCTGTTTGTGGGTATTATTACGCCTACATACGCGCATCACACTTTGATGCCCAAGTTTCAGTGCTAAAGCCGTCAACCATGCCCTGTTTGCCTCAAATTGCAGTGGGTATTGTTGACGGATTTTTTGCTTTAACCCGGCTGCATTTTGCCGGGTGTCAGAATTAAGGTAAGCAAGTGAATATTCAAGCCCTTCTTAACGACAAAGTCGCTGCAGCCATGGTTGCTGCAGGTGCACCTGAAGGCAGCCCAGCGGCTGTCCGTCAATCAGCGAAACCACAGTTTGGTGACTACCAGGCAAACGGCATCATGGGTGTTGCCAAAAAGCTGGGTTGTAACCCACGCGAATTCGCGCAGAAAGTGCTGGATGTTCTGGATCTGGATGGCATGGCGGAAAAAACCGAAATCGCTGGCCCAGGATTTATCAATATTTTCTTGAGCACTGAATGGCTCGCAGCCAAAGCAGACGAAGCGCTGGCGAGTGACCGTCTGGGTGTGGCAGAAGCTGAAAAACAAAACATTGTGGTTGACTACTCTGCTCCAAACGTAGCGAAAGAAATGCACGTTGGTCACTTGCGTTCAACCATCATTGGTGATGCGGTTGTACGCACTCTGGAGTTCATGGGTCACAACGTTATCCGCGCTAACCACCTTGGCGACTGGGGTACCCAGTTCGGCATGCTGATCGCAAACCTTGAGCGTCATGAAGCGCAAGGCGGCGACATTTCAATGGATCTTAGCGACATTGAAGGCTTCTACCGTGAATCGAAGAAGCTTTACGACGAAGACGAAGAGTTCGCAAAGACTGCGCGTAACTACGTAGTTCGCCTGCAAAGCGGTGACGAATACTGCAAAGAAAAATGGCAGCAACTGGTTAAGATCACCCTTGAGCAAAACCAGCGCAACTACGATCGTCTGAACGTATCCCTGACAGACAAAGACGTGATGGGCGAAAGCATGTACAACAGCATGCTGGCTGGTATTGTTGAAGACCTGAAAGCACAAGGTCTGGCAGTCGAAGATGACGGCGCCATGGTTGTGTTCCTAGAGGAATACAAGAACAAAGATGGCGAGCCTATGGGTGTGATCATCCAAAAGCGTGATGGCGGCTTCCTGTACACCACTACGGATATCGCATGTGCGAAATACCGTTACGAAACCTTCAACGCAGATCGCGTGCTGTACTTCATCGACTCACGTCAACACCAGCACCTCATGCAGGCATGGACTATCGTTCGTAAAGCTGGTTATGTACCTGAAAGCATGAGCCTTGAGCACCATGCATTCGGCATGATGCTGGGTAAAGATGGTAAGCCGTTCAAGACCCGTGCAGGCGGTACCGTTCGTCTGGCTGACCTGCTGGACGAAGCAGAAGTGCGCGCGAAGAAGCTGATTGAAGAGAAAAACCCTGAATTGTCAGCGGAAGAAAAAGACAACATTGCTAACACAGTAGCAATGGCAGCCGTAAAATACGCTGACTTGTCCAAGCACCGCACCACTGACTATGTGTTTGACTGGGACAACATGCTGGCGTTTGAAGGCAACACTGCGCCTTACATGCAATACGCATACACCCGCGTGGCCTCTATCTTCAACAAAGCTGGCATTGATGCGAACAGCATTGAAGGCCAAATCATTGTGTCTGAAGAGAAAGAGAAAGCACTGGTTTGTAAACTTCTGCAATTTGAAGAAGCTGTTGATGGTGTCGCACGCGAAGGTCAGCCACACATCATGTGTAGCTACCTGTTTGATCTGGCCGGTACATTCTCAAGCTTCTACGAAGCGTGCCCGATCCTGAATGCTGAAGGTGAAACTAAGCAAAGTAGAATGAAACTAGCTGCACTGACATCACGCACTATAAAACAAGGCCTTGATCTGCTTGGAATTAATACGTTAGAACGTATGTAACCAAATAAAATCAGATTAAGATCACAATTCTCAAAAACCCTGTACCAATGTACGGGGTTTTTTACACCTAGTGTTAATTTATCGCACATAATCCTGTATCAATAGCGGAGAAAGTGTTCGTTAAGGAGACACTAATGAGTGATTACGCCTTTTTTGAAGCCACCAGTATTTTCAAGCGTGCCGTACCTTTAATGGTAAAATACAAGGTACCGACAACGCCTCACTATTTCTCGCTTTGGTATACCTATTGTGCAGGTACAAACCCCCAGTTAAATCAAGCTGTTGATAACAAAGTCAGCCGTTTTGGAGCCTGCTCGATTAAACACTGCGACGAAATTATCGATACGTATCTGATTGATGATGCCAGGCGGGAAGTGAACAATTTCCGTCAAAAGCTTCAGAACCTGACTGCTGATCTTGGCGAATCCATGGAACACACGGTATCGGATACCGAAGAGTTTCGAGACATCCTAAGCAGTTCTGTAGATAAACTGAAAAACGTAAAAGGTGATATCGCCAAAAACGGAGAAAGCAAGCAAGTGCTGCATGAACTTCTCAAAGGTTCACAGCATCTGCTGAGTGCTACGTCCCAATACCAGTTACAAGTTACCTCACAAAAAACTGAAATTGACGCACTAAAAAAACAACTTCAGGAATATCAGAAACAAGCCTCACATGATGCTTTGACAGGCTGCTTAAACCGTCGTGAATTTGAAAAGCAGCTCGATGAAAACGTTAGCCAAAACAACGTATTCAGTGTCATGATGGTAGATATCGATCACTTCAAATCTTTCAACGATGAGTTTGGTCATCAAATGGGCGACAAGGTACTTCAGATTGTTGCAGCCAAACTGCAGCAGGTGGTTGATGAATCAGGGGCAGTATTTAGATACGGCGGAGAAGAGTTCGTGACTATTTTGCCAAGTCTGCCTCTAAAGTCGACGTTTATGCTCGCCGAGAAAATGCGTTCGACACTCGAAAGGTTGTCGGTCACAGACAAGCGTTCTGGACAGAAAATCAACTCGATTACGGCATCATTTGGTATCGCGGAGAGAGAAGGTGATGAGTGTGGATTGGCGTTAGTAGCCAGAGCAGACGAAGCCTTGTACAACGCAAAACACAAAGGCCGCAACTGCGTCATGCCGCAGGTTAGCTAAGCGAACCTGCTATTGAGTAAGCTTCGCTCCGCCACCAGCGAGCCATTGCAACTCAGCTTCTGTAGAAAGTCGGCCCAGCGAAGCATTTCGGCTCGGAAAGCGTCCAAATCGCTTAATAACGTCAAAGTTGTTTCTCGCGTGGCGAAAAATATTTTCAAACAACCCTGCCTCATCCAGTCCAGCAGAACTACACAGCTGACTGAAACGAAAAAGGGCTTCTTCTTGGTCTTCCATGTGTTCCGAGTGTTGCAAAGGCATATAGAAAAACGCTCGCTGAATGGTCGGCAAGGTTAAATCCTGTGCTTCTGCTAGGCCACGCTTGCAGACCGCCAAAGCAAACTCGTCATACCGGAATGCCGCGCTCAATCCGCGATAAACCCTGCGGCTAAACTGATCAAGAAGAACGATAGTCGCTAATGTTCCTTGTGGTGAAGAAAGCCACTGATTCAATTTCCCCTCGCCCGCCATGCTGACATAGGGAAGAAACTGCTCTCGGATTTGCTTGTCCAACGCCTCATCGCTTTCAAACCACATGGCGTTAAGCATATCGTCTGTTTTGGGAGCATCAGGATCGCCAAACCAAAACTCTAGTACTTCTATGTAGTCCATTCGCGCCTCCCTCTGACGCAATATAAGTACCTTTAAAGCCTAACTGCATATTTGATTTAACGCGGTGCAATGACACGATTGGCGTTGGTTTTGTGATTTTACTATGACATTTACGCAAGACGTGCACGACAGGACAAGTAAGAGTTTAATCTTGGTCAAGCCGCTCAAAGGGTTGAGCTATCGTTTCAATCATGAGAATGCGCACTCCGACGATCATTTACATTGGCGCAGAATCCCAGTAGTTTTGACCTGATTTCCTGACATCAAGAGAAGATGAAATGCCATTCGAACTCCACCCACGTTTGGACGCAGACACCACATGGCTCGGCGACTTGCCACTTTGCCGTGTTCTTTTAAGTAAAGAAGACTTTGGTCCTTGGTTGATTTTGGTTCCCAGAGTCGAAGGAATTCGCGAAATTCACCATCTGTCCGAAACTGATCAACTCCAGTTTATTCGTGAATCTTCTTGGGTCGCGACAAAGCTGGAAGCGCACACGAATGCAGACAAGCTCAACATCGCTGCTCTGGGTAACATGGTGCCTCAGCTTCACGTTCATCATATTGCCCGCTTCCAAACCGATACTGCGTGGCCTGGTCCTGTATGGGGCAACACAAACGGGGTGCTGCGCCATGACTTAGCCCAAGTCGAAATTACGGAAAAATGGCGCGCCCTCCTCGGCGAGATCACCGACTTCACGCCGGCGGGATAAAAGAAAAGCGCGGATTATATCCGCGCTTTTTGTTTTTACTGGTAGACAGTCAGCCCCAGCTCAGAGTCTTCCAACCAAGTATATTGCCGGACTTCGAAAGATGATCGCTTAGATACTGTCACCTTGAGTTTTCCCCGTTTCACCCACTCTTTCAGCATGGCTTCAACACCATCTTCAGACAGCGCGAACGCTTTTGCCAACTCCTTTAAAGAGCACTTTGGGTGAGATTGGATATAATCCCGCAAGGCAAACAAAATCATACTGTAACGACTTTGAGTGTGTTTGCGAATGAACCTTGGCGTTTGAGTAACGCTATCGTCGCCACCATCAACACAATGCTACCGGCAATCCATAGACCACTCGCCAAAGGTGTCACCATTAGCATCATCGACTGATAGGTAATGGTTGCAACCACCACACCTAGCAGCATGGTCCATCCAGCAATGAAGACAGCAAATGGTCGGCCAAATTCACGGACATACGCGCCCATCGCCGCGACACAAGGTGTGTATAGCAAGATGAAAACCAGATAAGCAAAGGCGCTCGCCACGGTGAAATTAGCACTCAGATTAGCAAAAATGCTCAGGTCAACTTCTTGCTCTTCAGCCACCGCTTCATTATCTACTAAATCACCCACTTGAATACCCAGTGGGTCTGCATAATTCAGTCCCATCAGGTTTTCCGGGATAGTCTGTACCGCTTCGGTCAGGCTACTTAGCAAGTCGTACTCTGAAGCTTCTTCATCACTTGGAGAGGCATACAGGTTGTTCAACGTGCCCACAACAGCTTCTTTAGCAAAAATGCCGGTAATGATGCCAACCGTCGCTTGCCAGTTGTCTTCCTGAATACCGATTGGTGAAAACACTGGTGTGACAAATTGAGCCGCCTTTGCCAACACGGAGTTATCTGAATCTTCGTTACCAAACGAGCCATCCGTACCAATTGAATTCGCAAAGCTCAGGATAGTCACCACCACCACAATGGTCTTACCGGCACCCAGTACAAAACGCTTGAGTTTCTGCCAGGTTTTCACGTAGATATCTTTCACCCGCGGCCATTCATAGCGAGGCATTTCCATTAACAAGGCTTCGCTATCACCGGGATATAAGGTCCGGCGCAGAACAATACCCGTAAAGATAGCGACCGCGATACCCAAAAGGTAGAGGAGGAAAACAACATTCTGACCATTTTCCGGGAAAAATGCCGCGGCAAAGAGTGCGTAAACGGGTAGCCTTGCGCCACAAGACATAAACGGTGCCATCGCCGCCGCCAACCGGCGTTCACGTTCCTGATCCAATGTACGGGTTGCCATAATCGCAGGTACATTACACCCAAAGCCCAGCACCAATGGAACGAAAGCTTTGCCCGGCAGCCCTATCTTCTGCATTGCCTTATCCAGTACAAAAGCGGCACGTGCCATATAGCCAGACGTTTCAAGAAGGGACATGAACAGATACAGACAGGCAATCACAGGAATAAATGTCGCGACAGTCTGGATACCGCCACCGACACCGTCAGCAATAATAGTGACCAGCCAAACTGGGAGGTGGTCATCCAGCAGATAATGACCACCATCGACCAACAATGCCCCAGTACCGATATCGAAAAAGTCGATGAATGCACCTCCAATATTGATGGAGAACATAAACATCATGTACATCACGGCAAAGAAGATTGGCATTCCAAAGTAGCGGCTCAATACCAGATTATCGATGGCATCTGTGACTCTCGCTTTGAGAGGAACGACTTGTGTTTTGGCTGCATGACAGATTTTCGCAACCCGTGAATAACGGACATCTGCAACCATGAGGTCGATATCTGTTGCTTCCATAGAGTTTGTGACCGTATGGAGGGTATACTCAATGCCATCAGACACCTGACGCTTAAGAGCGCTATCTCCGCATAGAAGACGGATAGCCGCTGCCCGACTGTACGCATGGCCTTCTTTTACGAGTTCTTGCGACAGCGTCGAGATGCCTTGCTCAAGGTTTTCACCATAGTGAAGCTCAAAACCACTGTTTGAAGACGGCGCAACTGATAACGCCTCAGAGAGCGAAACATTCAGCGCCTCAACCGACTTCATGTCGGTTGCTGTCACGGAATAGACAGGACACTGGAGTAAATTCGACAAAACGTTTTCATCGATTTCAAAACCTTGAGCCTTAACCACATCCATTTTGTTCAGTATCACAACCATTGGACGGCCAAGCTCACGCAATTGCAGCGTAAGATACAAACTGCGCTCAAGACTGCTCGCATCTAGAACGTTAACAATCAAATCGCAAGGGAGATTGAACAACGCTGAAATCGCGATTGATTCATCAAGACTATTCTCACCATCTGCATTGTCGAGCGTGTAGATGCCCGGCAAATCAGTGAGGGAAGCCTCTTCACCTTGCAGTGACAGCCGCCCCATCTTCTTGTCCACAGTAACACCCGCCCAGTTACCGATTTCCTGACGCGAGCCTGTCAGGCGATTAAACAAGGTCGTTTTACCAGAATTGGGGTTTCCCACCGTCAGTAATTGCTTACCCATCATGAGAGGCTACCTCGATGTTTTGCGCTAAAGATAGGCGAAGTGCAATGTCGCATCCTCTCACTCGGATTTGGACCGGATCGCCCATTGGTGCATAACGGATAACACTGAACTCAGTCTCGGGCAGTAAACCCATTGCCATCAGTTTTTTTCGAGGGATAGTAGGCACAGACGAGAGAGATAGCACCCGCCCAGCCTTACCGGGTTTAAGTTCCGTAAGCTTCATAAATACAACCAAAATGAGAATCATATACATTTGCAGTCAAAAGTATTGCAAATTGTTTCCGTAGGAAAGTTGTTTTTGATCAACAGACCCTAGGAAAGTTCGATACCTCACTCGTTCAGCACGTCGATCCGCTCGTCAATTTCGTCAATATTCTCGTTAACTTCGTCAGTTTTATCATAAAAACAGCCAGTTGACGCACACCTTGGTTGAGCTTCAATAGAAAAATCAAACCTTGTACTCTTCGTTAAAAACGTTAAAAGACAAAATTTTGAACCCTTCTACCCCTGGAAATTTTAGAGGCGGTGCAAAGAAATCGGGGCTTTTTAATGGAAATGAAATAATGGCGGGAAATTACTATCAGCGATCGCGGTTAAATCGTTTTAATGAACCCAAGTTATTTAAAACCTAATTCCAGATGGTGTGTGGTCTCCCACACACCTCCGGCAGCAAGCGAAGGTGTCTTTGACGCCCGTGGTATGGTCAGCAGGCTATACCACGCTCTTTTTTTTCTCGCCCTCCCTTTATTTGTAGTAGCCCCCACCCCGAGCCATAGACTTACACCAGCAGGTATTTAGCATTGAAGAGTGCGTTTATGGATGCTGTTCACTGCCGCAGGTTTCACGGAATTGTGAGGGAGTAACACCATATTTTTGCTTAAACGACTTGGCGAAATAGGAAGGTTCATTGAATCCGCAGGCAACGGCGACGTCAGTGATCTTGTCACCCTGACAAAGCATACGTTTCGCATTCTCCAGTCGCGTTGTAATCAGCATCTCTTTGAATGTATTGCCTAGTTCTTGCTTTAAGCGGCGTTGCAAGCTTCGCTCCGAGATAAACAATGCCCTTGCTAACAGTGCAGTAGAGTATTCAGGGTCATGGAAATGACTGTTAATCTCGGTAATCACCCGCTCACGCCACGCTTCGGACTCTTTAGACTCCGAAGATAAGTCTCCGCTTCGCACTGGCGCGAGCGCCTCTGGTAGGTCACTATCTTCAGGCAGCGAAGTACCACAAAAGCGTTTGACGGATTCTTCGCGTTTATCAATTTCAATGACTTTGCGGTGAACGGTTTCCCTAAGCTGCTTGTTCTGAACCCTTACAGCATCGTGTTTTCTTCGATAATAGACGGCCACAAAGATGATGCCGATGATCAAGACCAGCAGGAAATAACCCAATCGTTGGTACCAAGGTGACGCAACCACAAACCTAATCAATCGTACCTGCTGACTGGTTCCATCACCTTTTTCCAGCTTGATCGTCAAGGTGTAATCACCGGGTTTTAACGCACTGAAAACGAGTTTTTGATCACTTGTAGAATACCAGTTCCCATCACCATGGCCTTCAAGGCGATACTTGAGTGTTTCGCTGGTTCCAAACGGCATCCGCCCCACTTCGACGGCAACAGTACCATTGGGGTTTATACCAAGTGGTTTGTCCGATGAAAGTCCCAACCGCCAGGGGATCCCGTTGATATAAACAGCGCTTGGCGATACCGGAGTAGATGGGGTATTGAAGAGTGATGTGAGTGTCGCCTCAGGAACCGAGAACACACCAAAGTCCCCTGCAATCAACATTCTCTCTGCGTTCTTTTGACAGAAATGGCGCAAAGAGGCGACTGGATTTGGGGAGCCTTGCACAAATTGCAGAGCGTTGGGGGAAAATTGGTGTCGGTACACCCCTTTTTTAGTCACATACAGCGCTGAGGTGCCATTCACAACCAAACACTTGGCCACATCGTCGCTGGCATTAATAAACTGCTCTTTGGGCTGAGATTGCTGGATAGCGTCATAGGTATAAATCCCACGCTGTGTCAGCATCCATAATTCGCCATTCGGCCCGACTTTCAGGGACTTTATCGCTCCCACTTGTTCCCGGCTGAGTTTCGGAATAAACCTGCCATCAAAATAGAAATAGAGACCATTCGCTGTTCCGAGCCAGGTGCCACTTTCTTCAAGATCGATCACTGAGGTAAGTCGGTTATTGAATGCACCTGACCAATCGCTGCCGAAGTCCACCACTGTCTGACTTTGAGGCCAAAAACGCATGATCTTGGAGCCAGTTGCCAGCCAAAGTGAGTGGCTGTCGCTAATAATGCGATCAACGGGTACGCCCTCGAGCACTGGTGGGATCTGCCCCTCCAACCATGAAAAAGTGTCCGGGTTATAGGCCTTAAGGCCTAACGAAGTCGCCACCCATAAGGCACCGTCAAACTTGACCATGCTGTCGATTGCGGTGTCCAGCTTAGTGGATTTAACCGGCATCATTTCAGCATTAAGCATGACGAGTTTATATCTGGTACTCAAAAGGTAACCGTCATCGTGCTCTACCAGTGAGGATAATTGTTCCTCCCCAGGTTCAGGGGACAGAACATACATGGGGAATCGGTTGATGTGGCTGATAATTTTGCTGCGATAATTGAGCCCGACATCGCTCGCGACCCATAAATCTTCCGCTTCACCCACTTCAATATCCATAATGGCGTGTCCGGAAAAACTGAAGGTGTCATCACTCTGTCCGGAGAGCGCATCAAAGTCGCGTTCATTCTCTTGCTTGAAAAACAGTCCTGCTGGTGACCCCGCCCAAACCCCTTCATGGGTCACTGCTACATGATCAATGCGCAGCTCAGGTAGGTAACGAGTCAGCACCCTACCAGACTTAATGACTAACACGCCCCTGTCGGTCCCCATCCAATATTGGTCGCCCCGCTTCGAGACGCTATTAATCCTCTCATCAAATTCAAAAAGGAGTTGTTTCGAAGGCAATGCGTAAGCTTTGTTTTCGTGCAGAGCTACAGCCTTGTCATCCATTGCTATCAAGGCATCATATGGCTTATCAGATACGGTGGCTGGTTGATGGCTATCAGTGTCTATTGTGAATGTCTTGCGCGACGTGGTGACCCAGAGCTGTTTTTTCGTTCCAACCAGCGCAGTCACCTCTCCTTCCAAAGCAACAGGGGTTAACTGGTTTTCGTCGATATCGTATTGTATTAGCTGGCCTTTTAATACCAGCCACAAATCTCCGTCGAACAGCTCAATTTTAGAAACCCCCTTACCGATGGGCGTAAAGGCGTCCAATTTGTGGTAGTGCAATCCGTCATAGAAACTGACACGACCGCCGGTATCGAGCAGCCAGACACCTTTTCCTCCGGCATACTCTATTTCTTTAATTTTGGCGGTATCACTCGCGGAGGCAAATGGGAAGGAATAGAAAATAGGCGATGCCTGTACCGTTACCGTCAGTCCGGTAAAGATCAACATCGCCATAAGAAATGGTTTGTGCAGAGCAAGCAAAATGCGAAACAGTGACAACATTGTTTTATATGATTTTTTACTGTCACTGCAGTTTCGCAGCTTTTCGGATTTGGTCTTCTTCGAAGTTGGAAATTATGCGAACAAGTTCACACCACACCAACTCAAATCTCTCCAAAGCAAGATAGATACTGACTTCCCAGTTGATTCAAGAAATCAACATATTGATTGCTTCCTACTTTTAAGTCCGTTGCCATTGGATCAAGCACCAACACTTTCGTGTCAGTTCCTTTCACCAAGGTTGATACCATGGCTGGGTTAAACTGAGGCTCACTGAATACACACTGCGCTTTACCCTCTTTGATGGCACCACGGATAGCAACAAGCGTTTTAGCACCAGGCTTACGATCTGGGTTGATGGTCAAATGACCAAGTGGACTGAGTTTAAATGCATCTTCAAAATAGCCGTATGCATCATGAAACAGGAAGTAGCCTTTGTTGTTGAAAGCGGAGAGACGAGTTTGAAGCTCAAGCTTTACCTGTTCCAACTCAGCTTTAAACGCCGTGTAGTTATCCTCATAAGCCTTCGCATTCTCTGGGTCTATTTTTGATAACTTGTCTTTTACCGCCTGCGCAATAACGATGCTTTGATCTGGGCCTAACCAGATGTGTCCATCAATACCATCATGAGAGTGATCGTGGTGGTCGTGGTCATCGTGCCCATGCGAACCTTCTTCGAAGTAGCGAACTGGCATGCCTGGGTAGCTTGTTAAACGAACAGCATTGTCCGCATCGCTCAGTAGCTTCTCCAAAAACAACTCTAGTTCTGGCCCTACCCAGAATACTGCATCTGCAGAGGAGATTTTTTTGAGGTCTGACGGTTTCAGCGCATAATCATGCGGAGATGCACTATCCGGCAGTAACACTTCCACGTTGGCATGACTACCCGCGATGTCATTGGCTATCAGACCGAGCGGTTTGATAGTCGTCACCAAGTTCGGCTGGGCACTCGCAACTGCTGGAAAGAATAACATTAAGGCTATGAAAAACTTCTTTGTACTACTGATCATCGTGTCATCCATCATGCGAATTTAAAAACAGCGAGAAATGTTATATTATAACATTTCATTTTTAAACCACTTGTTCAAGATATGTCCTCAGCTCTCGTTAAACTCGACCAAGTTTCCGTCATCTTTGATGGAAAAAGCGTTTTAGATCGTGTCTCTCTGTCCCTTTACAGAAATAAAATCACAACGCTTATCGGCCCAAATGGTGCTGGAAAATCCACACTAGTTAAGACAGTTATTGGCTTGACAGAACCCAGCATTGGGAAAGTAGAAAAGAGCAAGGGATTGAAGGTTGGCTACGTACCACAGAAGCTCAAGCTCAATGAAAGCCTCCCTCTTAACGTAGAGCGCTTTTTAAAGTTATCTCCCGGTGCCAACCGTAAAAGTATTGGTGAAGCACTGACGCTTGTCGGGGCAACAAAATTACTTCACGCCAATATGCACACACTGTCCGGCGGTGAGTGCCAACGCGTCCTATTGGCAAGCGCGGTTCTAAAGAAGCCCGACTTGTTGGTTTTAGACGAGCCAGTACAAGGCGTAGATGTGTCAGGCCAGTTAGAACTCTACAGCCTGATAGGTGAGCTGAAAGATAAGTTGCAATGTTCTGTACTCATGGTTTCCCACGACCTTCATATCGTCATGGCAAAAACAGATGAGGTTATTTGTCTTCAACACCATGTGTGTTGTTCTGGCGAACCTGAAGCGATTTCATCTCACCCAGAATACATTGCGTTGTTCGGTCGTCGAGAATGCGAACAACTGGCGCTCTACCAGCATCACCATAACCACGAACACGATCTGTCAGGAAGCCCTATAGGTCCCTGCCAACACGGAGACCATCATAATGCTTGAGTTCCTTGCGATACCGTTTTTTGCAGGTGTCCTCATTGCTGCCACTGTAGGTCCTCTCGGCTCGTTTGTTGTGTGGCGCAAGATGGCTTACTTCGGCGACACACTTGCTCACGGCTCACTGCTGGGGTTAGCCCTCGGGTTTATGCTTCAGATAAACCTGAACATCGCACTCATCTTCAGCTGTATTGTCATTGGTATTTTGTTGGTTGGACTGCAACGTAAAAGCAGCGTTTCGACAGACACCCTACTTGGCATCATCGCTCATACGTCTTTGTCACTCGGCCTTGTGACAATCAGTTTTGTTGACGACTTACGTGTAGACCTAATGGCGTATTTGTTTGGCGACCTTCTATCTGTCACAACGGCAGACATTAGTTGGATTACAGCTGGCTGCGCGCTGGTATTGGCGCTTCTGTATAAACTATGGACGCCATTTCTTGCAATTACGGTTAACGAAGAGATGGCAAGGGTCGACGGATACAATGTCGATAGGCTCAAACTGGTACTCATGTTATTGGTCGGCCTTGTAATTGCCGTTGCAATGAAGTTTGTCGGCGCATTGATCATTACTTCACTAATGGTTATTCCTGCCGCGACAGCACGGCGTTTCTCAAAAAGTCCTGAACAAATGGCCATTCTTGCCAGTGTCATTGGTGTGATTTCAGTGTTTGGTGGAATTGCATTGTCTTGGTTTAAAGACACCCCGGCAGGCCCTTCTGTCGTAGTCGCAGCTGCCAGCCTGTTCTTTCTAAGTCAATTCTACCGACAAGCAGAATAGTATTTGCAGGCATAAAAAAACCGCTCCAAGGAGCGGTTTTTTCTATTCTGATTTGCTTACCAACCAGTACGTGAACGTAGTGCTTTACCGATATCAGCAAGGCTTTTCACTGTGGTTACGCCAGCCGCTTCCAGTGCTGCGAACTTGTCTTCCGCAGTACCTTTACCGCCAGAGATGATCGCACCTGCGTGACCCATACGCTTACCCGGAGGAGCAGTCACACCCGCGATGTAAGAAACAACTGGCTTGGTCACATTCTCTTTGATGAATGCCGCTGCTTCTTCTTCTGCAGTACCACCGATTTCACCGATCATTACAATCGCTTCAGTCTGTGGATCTTCTTCGAACATTTTCAGAACGTCGATGAAGTTAGAGCCTGGGATTGGGTCACCACCGATACCTACACAAGTAGATTGGCCGAAACCTTCGTCAGTCGTCTGCTTAACCGCTTCATAAGTCAGGGTACCTGAACGAGATACGATACCCACTTTACCTGGCTTGTGAATGTGGCCAGGCATAATACCAATCTTACACTCGCCCGGAGTAATAACACCTGGGCAGTTTGGACCAATCATGCGAACGCCAGCTTCATCCAGCTTCACTTTCACTTCCAGCATGTCCAGTGTAGGAATACCTTCGGTGATAGTCACAATCAGTTCGATACCTGCATCAATTGCTTCCAAGATCGCATCTTTACAGAACGGTGCTGGTACGTAGATAACGGTCGCTGTTGCGCCTGTTGCTTCTACTGCTTCTGCAACAGTGTTAAACACAGGAAGACCTAGGTGAGTCGTGCCGCCTTTGCCTGGTGATACACCACCAACCATTTGCGTTCCGTATTCGATCGCTTGTTCTGAGTGGAAAGTACCCTGACCACCGGTGAAACCTTGACAGATTACTTTGGTATCTTTGTTAATCAAAACAGACATTATTTGCCCTCCGCTGCAGCAACAACTTTCTCTGCTGCTTCAGTCAGTGAGGTCGCAGCAATAATGTTCAGGCCTGACTCAGCCAGTTTCTTCGCGCCAAGCTCAGCGTTGTTACCTTCAAGGCGAACAACAACCGGTACTTTAACGCCAACTTCTTCTACCGCACCGATGATGCCGTCTGCGATCAGGTCACAGCGTACGATACCGCCGAAGATGTTCACCAGAACAGCTTTTACGTTGTCGTCAGAGAGGATGATTTTGAAAGCTTCAGTAACGCGCTCTTTGGTTGCGCCGCCACCAACATCCAGGAAGTTTGCAGGGCTGCCGCCATGCAGGTTTACGATGTCCATGGTACCCATGGCTAGGCCCGCACCGTTAACCATACAACCAATGCTGCCGTCCAGAGCAACATAGTTCAGTTCCCACTGTGCAGCGTGTGCTTCACGTGGATCGTCCTGAGATGGATCGTGCATTTCACGGATTTTTGGCTGACGGTAAACAGCGTTGCTATCAACAGCCAGTTTTGCATCCAGACAGTGCAGGTTACCCTGGTCAGTGATAACCAGTGGGTTCACTTCCACCAGCGCAACATCGCGCTCAATGAACAGCTTCGCAATACCCATGAAAATTTTGGTGAATTGCTTGATTTGCTCGCCTTGTAGACCCAGCTTGAACGCCAGTTGGCGGCCTTGGTATGGCTGAGGACCTACCAAAGGATCAATCGCAGCTTTGTGGATCAGCTCTGGGGTCTCTTCAGCGACTTTCTCGATTTCCACACCACCTTCAGTCGATGCCATGAAAACAACGCGACGTGTACCACGGTCTACTACTGCGCCCAGGTAGAGTTCTTGAGCAATGTCAGTACACTCTTCAACCAGGATTTTGCTAACAGGCTGGCCATTTGCATCTGTCTGGTAAGTCACCAGATTTTTGCCCAACCAGTTTTGTGCGAATTCTTTGATTTCTTCTTTGTTGCTAACCAGTTTCACACCGCCCGCTTTACCGCGACCACCAGCGTGTACCTGACATTTAACAACCCACTTGTTTCCACCAAGCTTGTCAGCAGCTTCAGCAGCTTCTTGAGGAGTGTCACAGGCATACCCTTCGGATACTGGCAGCCCATATTCAGCAAACAGCTGTTTTGACTGATATTCGTGCAGATTCATGATGTTCTATCCGTGTCTATTTCCGTTTTATAGGTTTAATTTGCTTTCCACACAGGGGGCTCCAGCCCCCTGTTATCCGGTAAAACCGGGCTGCTTATACGTCAAGCAGCAGACGCGTTGGGTCTTCTAAAAGCTCTTTTACAGTCACTAGGAAACCAACAGACTCGCGTCCATCGATTAAACGGTGATCGTAAGAAAGAGCAAGGTACATCATTGGCAGAATTTCAACCTTGCCATCGACTGCCATTGGACGCTCTTGGATCTTGTGCATACCAAGAATAGCAGCTTGTGGTGGGTTGATAATCGGCGTCGACATCAGAGAACCAAATACACCACCGTTGGTGATGGTGAAATTACCGCCGGTCAGTTCGTCAACCGTCAGCTTACCGTCACGGCCCTTGATAGCCAGCTCTTTGATCCCTTTTTCGATCTCAGCCAAGCCCAGGCGGTCACAGTCACGTAATACTGGCGTTACCAGACCACGAGGAGTCGAAACGGCCATGCTTACGTCAAAGAAGTTGTGATAAACAATGTCATCACCATCAATTGACGCATTCACTTCTGGGTAGCGCTTCAGCGCTTCAACAACCGCTTTCACGTAGAAAGACATGAAGCCCAAACGAATACCGTGGCGCTCTTCGAAAACATCTTTGTATTGTTTACGAATGTCCATGATTGGCTTCATGTTCACTTCGTTAAACGTAGTCAACATCGCAGTGCTGTTTTTCGCTTCCAACAGACGCTCCGCAACACGCTTACGAAGACGTGTCATAGGAACACGTTTCTCGCTACGGTGACCAAGTGCAGGCGCTTCATCTTTCGCTGCAGCTGGCGCAGCGGCAGCCGCTTTCGCACCGCCACTTTTCAGGAATGCATCTACATCTTCGCGTGTGATTCGACCGCCAACACCAGTGCCTTTAATCTGCTCAGGCGTCAGATCATTCTCTGCCAGAAGGCGGCGAACAGCTGGGCTCAGGGCATCGTTAGACTCTTCAGAAAGAGAAGCAGTGTGACGCTTGTCAGGCGATGCTTCAGAAGACGCTGGCGCGTCTTGCGTAGGTTCGCCAGCAACAGCACCAGGCTTGAGCTTAGCAAGCAGTTGCTTAGAAAGAACAGTCGCACCTTCTTCTTCAACAATGGCTTCTAGCACGCCATCGTCTGGTGCTGGAACTTCCAGAACCACTTTATCTGTTTCAATATCAACCAGTACTTCGTCACGGCTTACCGCATCGCCTGGTTTCTTGTGCCATGTCGCCACTGTTGCATCAGCAACAGATTCAGGTAGGTCGGGAACCAGAATTTCGATTGTCATTTCGTTTAATTCCTTAGCTTTCTAGTTCTTAATTCAGGGTAAGAGCGTCTTCAATCAACGCCTTTTGTTGTTTTAAGTGTACCGACATGTAACCTACCGCTGGCGATGCAGAAGCCGCACGGCCTGCATAGCTTAGGGTGGCATCAGCCGGGATGGCCAAGCGGAAATTGTGCTGGCTGCTGTACCAAGCGCCTTGGTTTTGAGGCTCTTCCTGGCACCAGACAAAATCTTTGGCGTTGACATATTCGCTGATCGCAGCCTGTACGTCCTCTTTCGGGAACGGGTAGATCTGCTCAATACGAATGATGGCGACATCTTTAATTTCTTCTTTGCGACGCGCTTCCAGCAAGTCAAAGTAGACCTTACCAGAACACATCACGACACGTTTGACCGCTTTTGGATCCAGATCGTCAATCTCGCCGATTGCTGGTTGGAAGTTGCCATCAGCCAGTTCATCCAGTGTTGAAGTACACAGTGGATGACGGAGCAGTGATTTAGGCGACATCACAATCAGAGGGCGACGCATTGGGCGGAACACCTGGCGACGCAGCATGTGGTAAACCTGTGCTGGCGTTGAAGGAACGATAACCTGCATGTTTTGCTCTGCGCAAAGTTGCAAGTAACGCTCAAGGCGTGCAGAGGAGTGCTCTGGGCCCTGACCTTCATAGCCATGTGGCAGTAGCATGGTCAAGCCACACATACGGCCCCACTTCTGCTCACCCGAACTGATGAACTGGTCGATAACAACCTGTGCGCCGTTTGCGAAGTCACCGAACTGTGCTTCCCAAACTGTCAGACCGCCTGGTTCTGCAGTCGCATAGCCATATTCAAACGCCAGTACCGCTTCTTCTGACAACACAGAATCAAAGACCTGGAAAGGGCCTTGTTTGTCATGAATGTTAGTCAGCGGAATATAGGTGCTCGCATCGTTTTGGTTGTGCAACACAGCGTGACGGTGGAAGAAGGTACCACGGCCGGAGTCCTGACCCGTGATACGGATGCGACGGCTCTCATCAACAATCGTTGCATAAGCCAGTGTTTCAGCCATACCCCAATCCAACGCTTTCTCACCGTTGGTCATCGCAAGGCGATCGTTGTATAGCTTGTTAACACGGCTGTGAAGCTTGTGACTCTCTGGATAAGTACAAATACGTTTAGCGAGCTCAACCAAGCGCTGCTTATCAAATGTATTTGGCCATTCCACTGTCCAGTCGTGCCCCAAATATGGAGACCAGTCAACAGAGTGAAGCGCCATTGGGCGGTACTCTTTCACCACGATTTCACCGTGATCCAGCGCGTCACGATAACCGTTCACCAACTCAGTGGCTTTTTCAACGTCGGCAACACCTTTGTCTGACAGGACATCGGCATAGAGCTTACGTGGCGTTGGGTGTTTTTTGATCTTTTGGTACATCAGAGGCTGAGTCGCATTCGGCTCATCCGCTTCGTTGTGACCATGACGGCGGTAACACACCAGATCAATTACCACATCACGCTTAAATTCGTTTCGGTAATCAATTGCCAGACGTGCTACAAATGCCACCGCTTCAGGGTCATCTGCATTCACGTGGAAGATTGGCGCCTGAACCATCTTCGCGATGTCAGTACAGTACTGTGTGGAACGGGTATCGTTCGGGTTCGAAGTGGTAAAGCCCACTTGGTTGTTAACTACGATACGGATCGTACCGCCAACCTTGTAGCCACGCGCCTGAGACATGTTAAACGTCTCCTGCACGACACCCTGACCAGCAATCGCTGAGTCACCATGGATGGTGATCGGCAGAACCATTGAGCCGTCTTTGTCACCAAGACGATCTTGACGCGCACGTACTGAGCCCATGACAACTGGATTAACGATTTCCAGGTGAGACGGGTTAAATGCCAGTACTAGGTGAACGTCACCGCCCGGCGTTGCAAAGTCACTGGAGAAACCTTGGTGATATTTCACGTCACCCGTTCCCCAAGAGTCGCTATGTTTACCCGCAAACTCGTCAAACAGCTCAGAAGGCTTCTTACCCAGAACGTTGACCAGCATGTTCAAACGACCACGGTGCGCCATGCCAACGACTACTTCACGCACACCTTGCGTACCTGAATGGCGAATCACTTCTTTCACCATTGGGATCAGCGCATCACCGCCTTCCAATGAGAAACGCTTCGCGCCTGGGAATTTTGCGCCCAAGTAACGTTCGAGACCTTCCGCTGCCGTCAGCTCTTCCAGCAAAGTAATTTTCTCGTCGCTGGAAAATTCTGGCTGGCCAATCACAGACTCAAGACGCTGCTGAATCCAGCGTTTCTCTTCTGTGTTGGTGATGTGCATATATTCGGCACCGATAGAACCACAGTAGGTCTTGGTCAGTGCGTCATAGAGATCGGCTAGTTTCATGCTCTCTTGCCCAATGGCAAAAGAACCAACGTTAAACGTCTCTTGGAAATCGTCTTCGTTCAGACTATGAAAAGATGGGTCTAAGTCAGGCACGCGATCGCGCTGCCAAAGACCGAGAGGGTCCAGATTTGCTTGTTGGTGTCCACGGAAACGGTAGGCGTTGATAAGTTGGAGAACTTTTACCTGTTTCGCGTCGACGTCCGGATCACTGACTGATGCACTGAAATGCGCTGTCTCGGTAGCAAGTCTGCGGAAATATTCACGAACTCTTGAGTGGGGTTGCTCGGTTGCGTTGCCATTCACGACAGGCAGTTCATCAAAAACTGCTCGCCATTCGCTATCTACAGACTCGGGGTCACTGAGGTACAGTTCGTAGAGATCTTCTACGTAAGTTGCATTGGCGCCAGCCAAATGAGAAGACTCAAACCAAGCCTTCATCACGCCATTTTGCATTGTTATCCCTTAACCACTTAGTTTTTATGTTGCTACGACCGGGGGTTAGCCGGCGTTCCTTTTAAGCTCCCCCGAAAGGGAGCCTAAATCTTGATATATGTAGGTGTACAGAGGCCGATATTACACTGCGCGTTTAAGCAGCATTGAACGAATATGGCCGATTGCCTTCGTAGGATTTAGCCCTTTAGGACAAACATTTACACAGTTCATGATGCTATGGCAACGGAAAACGCTAAAAGCGTCGTCCAGATCTGATAAACGCTCATCTGTGGCAGTGTCGCGGCTGTCAATCAGCCAACGATATGCAGCCAGAAGTCCCGCAGGACCTACGAACTTATCTGGGTTCCACCAGAATGATGGGCACGAGGTGGTACAACATGCACACATGATGCACTCATACAGACCATCAAGGTGAGCACGGTCGTCAGGCGATTGAAGATTCTCACGCGATGGCGGTGTGCTGTCATTAATCAGGTAAGGCTTAACACGCTCATAGTTCTGGTAAAACTGAGTCATATCGACAATCAGGTCACGAACCACAGGCAAGCCAGGCAGTGGACGAATCACAATGCTCGACTTGTCAGTCAGCGCTGACAAGGGTGTGATACATGCCAAACCATTCTTACCGTTCATGTTAATACCATCAGAACCACATACACCTTCACGGCATGAACGACGGAATGACAGCGTTGGATCTTGCTCTTTCAGCAGGATCAGAGCGTCTAGTACCATCATGTCAGAACCGTCAGGCACTTCCAGGGTGTACCCTTTCATGTGTGGCGCGTCATCAACGTCCGGGTTGTAACGGTATACAGAAAAATTCAGTTTCATAATCTTCTACCTCCCTTAGTAAGTACGCGCTTTCGGTGGGAAAGCTTCACGATGTACTGGCGTCATGTTCACATCACGCTTTGACATCGCTTCTGTTTCCGGGTTGTAGATGGTGTGGCACAGCCAGTTCTCATCATCACGCTCTTGGAAGTCAAAGCGTGCGTGTGCACCACGGCTCTCAGTACGGTAATTTGCGGCAACTGCTGTAGAGAATGCTGTCTCCATCAGGTTGTCCAGCTCCAGACACTCAACACGCTGAGTGTTAAATTCTGAGGAAGTATCATCCAGGCGCGCTTCTTTCAGACGTTCGCGGATAACTTTGAGCTCTTCCAGACCTTTTGCCATCGCATCGCCTTCGCGGAATACCGAGAAGTTGTTCTGCATACAAGATTGCAGGTCCTTACGGATTTGAACTGGATCTTCACCTTTCTGGGTTGTATTCCAGCGGTTAACACGTGCCAGAGACGCTTCGATGTCTGACTCTGACGCATCACGTGCTTCAACTTGCGCAGCCAGAGTTTCACCCAAGTGAAGACCCGTTGCGCGACCAAATACCACGAGATCAAGCAGCGAGTTACCGCCCAGACGGTTTGCACCGTGAACAGATACGCTAGCGATTTCACCACATGCAAACAGACCTTGTACTTCAACATCATTGCCGTTTGCGTCTTGCTTGATCGCTTGACCAGAAACCTGCGTGGGTACACCGCCCATCATGTAGTGACAGGTAGGGATAACTGGGATTGGCTCTTTGATTGGATCAACGTGAGCGAATGTGCGGGACAGTTCTAGGATACCTGGCAGACGCGCTTCAAGGACATCTTTACCCAAGTGATCCAGCTTAAGTTTAATGTGTGGACCCCATGGACCTTCACAGCCACGGCCTTCACGAATTTCAACCATCATTGAACGTGCAACAACGTCTCGACCCGCAAGGTCTTTCGCGTTTGGTGCATAACGCTCCATGAAGCGCTCGCCATCTTTATTGAGAAGGTAACCACCTTCACCACGACAACCTTCCGTCACAAGTACACCTGCACCTGCAATACCGGTTGGGTGGAACTGCCACATTTCCATGTCTTGCATTGGTACGCCTGCACGCAGTGCCATACCTACGCCGTCACCGGTGTTAATGTGTGCATTCGTCGTTGATTGGTAAATACGGCCCGCACCGCCTGTTGCCAGCACGGTCGCTTTCGCTTTGAAATAGCAAATTTCGCCGCTTTCCATGTCCATCGCAGTTGCACCAACAACTGCGCCGTCCTGGTTTTTCACCAGATCCAACGCGTACCACTCAGAGAAGATGGTGGTCTTGTTCTTGATGTTTTGCTGGTACAAGGTGTGAAGCAGTGCATGGCCAGTACGGTCAGCTGCTGCTGCAGTGCGCGCAGCCTGCTCGCCGCCAAACGCTTTAGACTGTCCACCGAATGGGCGCTGATAAATGCGACCGTTATCGAAACGGGAAAATGGAAGACCCATTTTTTCCAGTTCGATGATTGATTGAGGACCGGTTTTACACATGTACTCGATAGCGTCCTGGTCACCGATGTAATCAGAGCCTTTGACCGTGTCATACATGTGCCATTCCCAATTATCTTCATGGGAATTGCCCAGCGCTACTGTAATACCGCCTTGAGCTGAAACGGTATGAGAACGGGTTGGGAATACTTTTGAAAGCAGTGCACAAGAAAGACCCTGCTCAGAAATTTGCAGTGCCGCGCGCATACCTGCGCCACCCGCACCGATAACAATTGCGTCAAATTCTCTTACTGGAATACTCACTTACACACCCCACAATACAAAAAAGCCAGTCAACAGGTAGACAAACAGCAGCGCGACAACACCAAACTGCATAAACATACGCAGCACAGTCGGCTTAATATAGTCAGTCAATACCTGCCACATACCTATCCAAGCGTGGATAAGTACGCACACCAGCGCCAACATGGTGAAAACTTTGTTGCTTGTTTGTCCCCAGAACTCGATCCAGCTCTGATATGTCAATTCGGGACCAAACGCAAAGAAACCCACCATATATAGGGTGTAAAGCGTCATGATGATGGCAGTCGCACGGAGCAAGATCCAGTCATGAACCCCGTTTCTGCCGAAAGAAGATACGTGTCCTACCATACTAAAATCCCCGCTAAAACAGACAGCACTGCAGTGATGATGAAACCGATTTTCGCGCTCCGCGAACCACCTTCCATCTCTTCAAAATGGCCCATGTCCATCAACAAGTGACGGATACCGCCAACAATGTGATAGGCAAGCGCTGTCAGAATGCCCCACAGGACAAACTTGGCGAAGAAACTGTTTACGATGTCAGAGGCGGCTTCAAAACCACTAGGGGATGATAGGGAGAGGCTTAACAGCCAGAGAAGGATGGCGACCGAGATGAAGGTGATAACACCCGACACACGGTGCGTAATAGACGCGATCGCTGTGATAGGGAAGCGAATGGTCTGGAGGTCGAGGTTTACCGGTCTTGGCTTTCTTACTTTCACGATATGGCCCACTCAGCTCCATTGAGCAAATTATTGTTATTACACTCTCTGGAATCACATCTCGCTATAGCGCCAGACCTACAACATCATTTATTACGTTTTCACGTGCCACTGCTATTAACTGCAGTTCAAGCACTGAAATCCGCATTGAAAATATCGAATTGAGCCCCGAAACGCCCCGGCTTTATGTAATATCCAGAGACCTGCCGCAGAGTATATGCCCCGTAACATTTAAACACAAACCAATAAAATTGACGGAAATCCCGAAACAGAGCATTAACTTAAAGCGTACAGATTTTTGATACTTGCGCACACCCGACAAAGTTCACTTCTGCAAATTGACATCCAATGAGACGATCGGTACAACAACGGGGTCCGTATCCGGGATAGGATTATAAAAAAACAAAGGAGAATGTTATGGCAGATAAGAAAGCTACCCTACAAATTGAAGGGAAAGCACCTATCGAACTGCCGATCAAAGGGGGCACAGTCGGTCCAGAAGTGATCGATGTACGTGCATTGGGTGCGAACGGCTTTTTTACGTTTGACCCAGGTTTCGTTGCAACAGCGTCGTGTGAGTCACAAATTACATATATTGATGGCGCAGCTGGCGTTCTATTGCACCGTGGCTACCCAATTGATCAATTAGCCAATAACGCTGACTATTTGGAAGTTTGTTACATCCTACTATATGGTGAAGCCCCAAGCCCTAAACAATACGAAGAGTTCCGTCGTATCGTAACTCGCCACACCATGGTTCACGAGCAAATTGCGAGTTTCTTCCATGGTTTCCGTCGTGACGCCCACCCAATGGCCGTTATGGTAGGTGTGGTTGGCGCACTGGCTGCGTTCTACCACGACTCTTTGGACATCAACAACGACACGCACCGCGAAATCACTGCGTTCCGTCTTCTGTCGAAGATGCCTACGTTGGCGGCGATGTGTTACAAGTACTCGATCGGACAACCGTTCATCTATCCACGTAACGATCTGGATTACGCTGAAAACTTCCTGCATATGATGTTTGCAACACCAGCAGAAGAGTATGAAGTGAACCCTGTTGTTGCGCGTGCAATGGACAAAATCTTTACCCTTCACGCAGACCACGAGCAAAATGCTTCTACGTCTACTGTTCGTTTGGCTGGTTCTTCCGGTGCAAACCCATTTGCATGTATTGCAGCGGGTATTGCTTCACTGTGGGGCCCTGCTCACGGCGGTGCTAACGAAGCGTGTCTGCGCATGCTGGAAGAAATCGGTTCTGTAGAGAACATTCCAGAGTACATTGAACGTGCTAAGGACAAAGATGATCCATTCCGTCTGATGGGCTTCGGTCACCGCGTTTACAAGAACTACGACCCACGTGCTACCGTAATGAACGAAGCATGCCACGAAGTTCTTGATGAGCTGAAGATCAATGACCCTCTGCTGGATGTAGCAATGGAGCTGGAAAGAATTGCACTTTCTGACCCTTACTTCATCGAGAAGAAACTCTACCCGAACGTAGACTTCTACTCAGGCATCATTCTGAAAGCAATCGGTATCCCAGTGTCGATGTTCACCGTGATTTTCGCGATGTCTCGTACCATCGGCTGGATCGCTCACTGGAATGAAATGCACAGTGACCCGCAAAACCGAATCGGTCGTCCACGTCAGCTTTACACTGGTTACGACAAGCGCGATTTCAAACCTCTGAAAGACCGCGAGTAACAGGCAAAAGCCAAAGAAAAAAACGCCGCTACTAGCGGCGTTTTTTTGTTTTGTAAGCGACCTTATACTGGATTGTCGATATCGATAAAGCTCACGTCGAAACCATGCTCGCTCGCCAGCCACTCGCCGAGAGCCTTAACACCATAACGCTCTGTCGCGTGGTGTCCCGCACTGAAATAATGGATACCCAACTCTCTGGCTGAATACGTCGTACGCTCAGAAATTTCACCCGAAACAAAAGCATCCATACCTTTACTTGCTGCCAGGTCAATAAAGTCCTGACCACCACCTGTGCACCAACCTACTGTCTTGATCGACTTGGCAACACCGCTTTCAATATGCAGTGGTTCGCGATTTAATTTCATTGCCAGTAATTCGCTAAACTCCTTCGCAGACATTGCATTCGGTAACTCCCCCCAAACAGCAACCGAATTTGGATTGCCATCTTCTAAACCACTGCGTTGTTCGATACCCAGCAGATTTGCAAGTTGTGCGTTGTTACCCACCTCAGGATGCACATCCAGTGGTAAATGGTAGGCATAGAGGTTAATTCCATTCTCAATCAACGCTTTGATACGCTTAAACTTCATGCCTTTGAGTGGCTCAGACTCTCCCCGCCAAAAGTAACCATGGTGAACCAGCAGTGCGTCTGCCTCCTGCTCAATCGCGGCATCTATTAGCGCCTGTGAAGCAGTGACGCCGGTGACGATTTTCTTCACCTCAGCCTTCCCTTCTACCTGCATACCATTTGGGCAGTAATCTTTGATCGCGAAAGGCTTTAGAAAGTCGTTGAGGAGCGATTCGAGTTGGTAATTGTTCATGTTCTTCCTGAATCTCAGTGTCTGTTACACATATTCTAACCACCATGACGATGCAGGTGAACCTCGTTTGCTATATGCTCTCGGTACAGTTATCAAGGAAGGTCATTCATGTTCGCAGACAGTGTTCAAGTTCAAAGGGATATTGCTTGGATTCAGCAGTCAACAGACATTATCGTTCAAGACGCCGCAAGCGTCGTCCCTCCCACATTCTGGTCTTCTATTTCATTCCAGCAATTCCCAGCCTATGAGGGAGGTCAACGGATTGGCTTCTACTACCAGTGGCTGATCAAACAATGTTTGCATCACAATGATACTTACCGACTGGTTGCCGAAGAATTACAGGTAGAGAGAGAGAAACGCACACTTGGTGCTGTGGATTTTGTCGTTGCTAGTCCTAATGGAGAGTTGGAGCACTGGGAAGTTGCCATTAAGTTTTATCTGGCGTTTGACGGAGAATGGCGAGGCCCGAATGCCAAAGATACGTTGGCGAAGAAGCACAAAAAGATGGTCAAACAACAGTTGATGCTTACCGATACTGAAGAATACAAAACGCAGTTTTCCCAATACCCGATAGCCAAACGCAGACTGCTCGTTCAAGGCAGACTTTACACCAATCCTTTCTTACCTCTCAGTGATTTGCCTTCGCCTCCAGATGTGCAAGAGCAGAGCGTCAATGGATTTTGGTGTTGGCCCTCCCAATTGCCTATAGATGTAAAGTTTTTCGAGCTAACCAGAGCACAGTGGATGGAAGCCCCTTCTTTGGAAAATCTGCCTGTATATTCGCTGCCAGAAACTGTCACAAGGGCAACACATCTTATTGACGAAAACCGTCATCGCTGGTTTGTTGTTCCAGAGAATTGGCCTTCTCTTTGAACCGCCCCTTATTTAGATATAAAAAACCACCGCCATGCGGTGGTTTTTCAATTTTTACTTCGCTGAGGAGTATTAAAGCCCGGCAGCCTTAAATACATCGCTCACGATGCTTTGTGCTTCTTTCTGGATCAGCGCAAGGTGCTCTTCGCCTTTAAAGCTTTCACAGTAAATTTTGTAAATATCTTCTGTGCCGGATGGACGCGCGGCAAACCAACCAAACTCAGTTGTCACCTTAAGACCACCAATCGCCTGACCATTGCCCGGCGCATGAGTCAGTTTCGCTGTGATCGTGTCACCGGCCAAGGTTTCAGCGGTAACCATTTCCGCAGAAAGTTTGCTTAACACCGCTTTTTGCTCACCGTTTGCAGGAGCTTGCAAACGCGCATAGCTGGAAGCACCAAACTTCGCCGCGAGTTCGTCATAGTACTGCTGTGGGTTCTTACCTGTCACCGCGGTAATCTCCGCCGCCAGAAGGCAAAGCAGAATACCGTCTTTATCCGTCGCCCAAGCTGTGCCGTCCATACGCAGGAAAGATGCTCCTGCACTTTCTTCGCCACCAAAGCCGATGTCACCTGAATACAAGCCATCAACAAACCACTTGAAGCCTACCGGTACTTCACACAATTTTCGGCCAAGGTTAGCCACCACTTTATCGATGATTGCACTGGATACCAGCGTCTTACCTACACCGACTTCTGCGCCCCACTGTGGACGATGCTGATATAGGTAATCGATACAAACAGCAAGATAGTGGTTCGGATTCATCAGACCGGCTGGCGTGACAATGCCATGACGGTCAAAATCAGGGTCATTACCGAACGCCAGGTCATACTGGTCTTTGTAGGCGAGAAGACCCGCCATCGCTGATGGTGATGAACAATCCATACGGATCACTCCATCTTTATCAAGCGACATAAAACGGAACGACGGATCCACATCGTCGTTAACCAGTGTGATGTCCAAACCAAAGTGCTCGGCGATCGCTTTCCAGTAATCAATACCCGAACCACCTAATGGATCGACACCGATACGAAGACCCGCTTTTTTGATGGCATCCATATCAACCACAGAGGCTAAATCCTGCACATATGGCATGACCAGATCCGCTTCAACAAACAGATCGCTCGCCACCGCTTCAGCAAAAGTCATACGGCGAACACCCGCCAAGCCTTCAGCAATCAGCGCATTGGCTCGCTGTTCAATAGCTTTGGTCAAATCTCCTTCCGCGGGACCACCGTGTGTCGGATTGTATTTGATGCCACCATCTTGAGGTGGGTTGTGCGAAGGCGTAATCACAATGCCATCCGCTTTATGGTCGTTTTGCAGATTGTGCGTCAGGATCGCGTGAGAGATGCCTGGTGTCGGTGTGTAGCCGCCCTCTTTCTGTGCAATCACACTCACGCCATTTGCCACCAGCACTTCTACAACGGAACAGAACGCTGGCTCTGACAGCGCATGGGTGTCTTTACCCACAAATAGTGGACCGGTTACACCTTTCTCTGCTCGTACTTCTGCTACTGCCTGAGCAATAGCTAAAATGTGGTGCTGGTTAAAAGTCACTTTGTCCGCGCAACCGCGGTGACCAGAGGTACCGAACTCTACTTTGTGGGCGGGATTCGCTGCATCTGGTGTCAATTGGAAATAGTTCGACACCAGCATCGGAATATTATGGAGGTCTTGTTGCTGGGCTCGCTGTCCAGCGCGTTCATGGCTAGCCATTACTCGCATCCTTACAAAAAATTCTGACGTTACCTGTTGAGAGGCAGCATAACCACCGCACTAAACGCCCAACAGGTCTAGATATAGTGAGAGGCCCGTCAGTGACAAGGCCTCTTCATCGTTATGTTCTTCTTACACCAAACGTTGCGCGATTAGATCTCGCCTACCACTTTTTCAGTGATGTCGTTGGAGAAATTCATTTTGGTCATCAACTGCTCAACCATCTGGCGCTTGCGGCCTGTGTTGGTATTGGTGATAACCCAAAATGGCGTTTCCGGAATGTGTTTCGGCTTGGTCGTTTTACCGCTCTCGAGCAAAGTCTGCTCGTTATCCGCGAAGTAAACACGCGTGCGTCCTTTCAGCGCCGTTGCTTCGGCAAACGCTTGGTTATCAATACGGTACAAAGTGGAAAGCACCAGCATAAAACGACCGATGGCTTTCTCTTGCGCCGCGAATTCATCTGAGATCAACAGGGAGCGCATTTCTTTTACACGATCAACGGTGTCACTTTTGCCCGCATCTTTACTGACCACAATACCCTTTTTCTCTGGGGTCGCTGTCAACGTTGCAACGGGTTGTTGCTCCACCTGCGGTGCCATCAGCAGTCTGCGCAGAATGTCCGATGCACTTTCACCAATGTGCTGGGTCTGGCTGGCAATGTACCGGTATAGCTCTTCATCAACCTCAATTGTCTTCATCGTTTGATCATCGTGTCCTGTTTACAATTCAACGCTGCGATTATACAGAGTTAGGGGTACCCGAGCCACCTCAAGATGCTGGTTTCAGTGAGAATAACTCTCTTCGTGATCGAGGTAAGGTTTTGAGTCATCATCAGGATCGTTATACTAGGCTCAACAACGAACTTTACGGGAAACACGCAGTGCAACTGAACTTTAAGATCCAGGGCGAAGGCAAGCCTCTACTGTTGATCCATGGTCTGTTTGGCAGTTTGGACAACCTCGGCGGATTAGCAAAAGTATTGGCTAAACATTATCAGGTCTATCAAATTGATTTACCCAATCATGGCCAGTCTCCGCGCTCTGAAAGCGTTGACTATGTATCCCAAGCCACCGCAGTGAAAGAATTTCTTGATCAGCAGAAGCTAGAGAAAGTCACTGTTGTCGGTCACTCCATGGGTGGCAAAGTCGCCATGATGCTTGCGCAGCTACACCCGGATTATCTGGAAGATTTGGTCGTGATGGACATTGCGCCCGTTGAGTACAAAGTCCGTCGCCATGATTCAGTGTTGGCTGGCTTGAATGCGAGTATGGCGCAGCCCATTCTGAGCCGAAAAGAAGCAGAAGCAACACTTGCTGAACATATTGTTGAGCCCGGCGTTCGTCAGTTTCTCTTGAAATCTCTTGCTAAAACGGAAGACGGCACTTTTGATTGGCGTTTTAACGTTTCCACACTTGAAGCTCGTTATGCCGACATTACTGGCTGGCAAGAACACGCGATCTTCGAGGGTGATACCTTGTTTTTGAAAGGTGCGAACTCGGACTATATTTCCGCCGAACATCGCGAAGATATTGAGCGTCAGTTCCCCCGAGCCAAGGCACACGTCATTGCCAACACCGGGCATTGGTTGCACGCAGAAAAACCGGACACAGTAGCGCGTGTGATCACTCGCTTTTTAACAAACTCAGAGCGTTAACAGACCAGTCTTACTTGTGCTATAGTGCGCGGCGAAAATGGGTTCCGAACGGAGGCGGGAATGCTATACGAGCACTTCGAATTGCTCGAGAAGATAGGTCTTGATCTGCTGTTTGCAGGTATCTTCTTTTTCATTGGCATGGCAATCAAGGATGTGCTCAATGAAGGAAAAGTCCCACCTTTTGGCCGCAGAATTGTGTGGCTGGTACTTTTCCTTGGGTGCGCAGGCTTTATCACCAAAGGCGTGATCCAGCTTTTCTGGGAAGGCGTAGGCATTTAAGCCTGCCATTATGGCACCTTACAAAGATTACAACGGCAAGAAGGCGAAGCCTTCTTCTACACTTTAGATTCTGGGCTGTGTATATTACGGCTCGATTAACAATAAATAGGTATTCTCTATTATGGCGAGCGTAGGTCTCTTCTTTGGTAGCGATACAGGTAACACTGAAGCTATCGCCAAGATGATTCAAAAACAACTGGGCAAGCACATGGTCCACGTTCAGGACATTGCAAAGAGCAGCAAAGAAGACATCAATAACTTCGATCTGCTTCTGCTTGGCATCCCAACCTGGTACTACGGCGAAGCGCAATGCGACTGGGACGATTTCTTCCCAGAGCTTGAGCAGATCGATTTCTCTACCAAACTAGTTGCTATCTTTGGCTGTGGTGATCAGGAAGACTACGCAGAATACTTCTGTGACGCGATGGGTACCATCCGTGACATCGTAGAAACCAAAGGCGGCACCATTATTGGTCACTGGCCGACGGAAGGTTACGAGTTCGAGGCATCTAAAGCGCTGGTTGATGACAACAACTTTGTTGGCCTGTGTGTTGATGAAGATCGCCAACCGGAACTGACTTCTTCCCGCGTAGAAAAATGGGTTAACCAAGTCTACGAGGAAATGTGTCTGGCTGAGCTGGAAGGCTAAGCAAGCACAAAAAACGCGCCAAGAGCGCGTTTTTTTATATCTATTGGAACCACCTATGTTGGGCTTTTCTCGCGGTACTTTGGCTTTTTCCGCACATACAGCACGCGGCGCACCCGACTCACTACTTCCCCATTGGCATCTTGCACATTCACGATAAATTCTGGAAAGACTTTGTCTCCGTTAGCCGTTGCCTGCTGAATAGACGTTATTGTCTCTTCAGAAATCAAAAATTCCGCGAACAAATCTGTGGTACCTGGTTTGATAAAATTGATATCGGCTTCTTTGTCCCAGACGAAGTATTTTTCTCCCAGAATCCCCATCAACATGAGGGCATAAGTAGGATCAGTCATTGAAAAAATGCTGCCGCCATACTGGGTTCGATTGGCGTTTTTGTTCCACCAGCGAAGTTTCAAACGAATCTTAACGTGGCGGAAATCTTCGCTAATATTCAGGATCTTAATACCCGCACCCCAGAATGGAGGCCAACAGTTCAAGGCGAATTTCACAATGCCGGGTTTATAGTATTTGTACACAGGAATTCCTTTTCTGGTCATACCAGTCAATACTGCCAGTTTTGCAATGCGACAACAAGCCGCAAAACCAACCAATTAGGTCAGATATTTGCCCCTTTGCACTGGCGACGTCTTATCACATTTGTTACGCTAACCATCAATTTTCCCGTTCTCTCACACAGGGAAAAAAGCAATTACGTAGGAAAGAACCGGATGTCAGATAATAACAAGGCACTAAAAGACGCAGGACTGAAAGTAACGCTGCCTCGATTGAAGATCTTAGAAGTACTGCAAGAGCCGGACTGCCAGCACATCAGCGCTGAAGATCTCTACAAAAAGCTTATCGATATCGGCGAAGAAATTGGACTTGCTACCGTGTATCGCGTGCTTAACCAGTTTGACGATGCCGGAATTGTTACCCGTCACCACTTTGAAGGTGGCAAATCGGTTTTTGAACTGGCGACACAACACCATCACGATCATTTAGTCTGTCTGGACTGTGGCCGCGTTATCGAATTTACTGATGATGTCATCGAGCAGCGCCAGAAAGATATCGCCAATCAGTTCAACATCAGACTCACAAACCATAGTCTGTATCTTTATGGCCATTGCACGAAAGATGGCTGCAAAGACGACCCAAGCATTCACGACGTTTAACATCGTCGATAAACGGGCAAAAAAAAAACCGGAGCTAAGCTCCGGTTTTTTGTTTTTAAGCTCGTTAGTCGCCAATTTTCGCCCAGGTATCACGAAGACCGACCGTGCGGTTGAATACCAACGCACCTTCTTTGCTGTCTTTGCGATCTGCGCAGAAGTAACCCATACGCTCGAACTGGTAGCCCTGCTCAGCTTCTGCAGCTTTCAGGCTTGGCTCCACGTAGCCACGAACCACAGTCAGTGACTCAGGGTTAATGGTCGCTGCAAAGTCATCAGCTGCGCCAGGGTTTGGCACAGTGAACAGGCGGTCATACAAGCGGATTTCCGCTTCAACACCCGCATCTGCAGATACCCAGTGGATAACACCTTTTACTTTACGGCCATCTGCCGGGTCTTTACCCAGTGTCTCTGGATCATAGGTGCAGTACACCGTAGTGATCTTGCCATCAGCATCTTTGTCACAGCGTTCAGCTTTCACGACGTATGCGTTACGAAGACGCACTTCTTTACCCAGCACCAGACGCTTGTACTTCTTGTTCGCTTCTTCGCGGAAGTCTTCAGCTTCAATCCAGATTTCGCGGCTGAATGGGATTTCACGCTCGCCCATTTCTGGTTTGTTCGGGTGGTTAGCTGCATTCAGCGTTTCGATTTCACCCTCTGCGTAGTTCTCGATAACCAGTTTGATTGGGTCAAGCACTGCCATCGCACGAGGTGCGTTTTCGTTCAGGTCATCACGCACGCAAGACTCCAGTGAGCTCATCTCAATGGTGTTGTCTTGCTTAGTGACACCAATACGCTTACAGAACTCACGAATTGATGCAGGCGTGTAACCGCGACGACGCAGGCCAGAAATGGTCGGCATACGTGGATCATCCCAACCATTAACCAGGTTTTCACTGACCAGTTGGCTAAGCTTACGCTTTGACATCACAGTGTATTCCAAGTTCAGACGGCTGAACTCATACTGACGTGGCTGACACTCAATAGTGATGTTCTCCAGAACCCAGTCGTACAGACGGCGGTTGTCCTGGAATTCCAGCGTACACAGTGAGTGAGTAATGCCTTCAATCGCATCTGAAATACAGTGTGTGAAGTCGTACATTGGGTAAATGCACCACTTATCATCGGTCTGGTGATGGTGTGCAAAACGTACGCGATAGAGCACTGGATCACGCATCACCATAAATGGTGAAGCCATATCAATTTTTGCACGCAGACAGGCTTTGCCTTCAGCAAATTCGCCGTTCTTCATTTTTTCGAACAGCGCCAGATTTTCTTCCACAGTGCGATCGCGGTATGGACTGTGTTTGCCTGCTTCCTTCAGGGTGCCACGGTATTCGCGGATCTCATCAGGGCTCAGTTCTTCAACATAAGCCAAACCTTTTTCGATCAGTTCTACCGCATACCCGTGGAGACGGTCGAAGTAGTCAGACGAATAACAAACTTCACCATCCCATTGGAAGCCCAGCCAGTTTACATCGTTCTTGATAGACTCAACGAACTCGATGTCTTCTTTCTCTGGGTTGGTATCGTCAAAACGCAGGTTGCACTGACCCTGGTAATCTTGGGCGATACCAAAGTTCAGACAGATCGACTTTGCGTGACCGATGTGCAGATAGCCATTTGGCTCTGGCGGGAAACGCGTGTGAACAGTGTTGTGAACACCACCTGACAAATCTTTATCAATGATTTGACGGATAAAGTTAGTTGGACGAGCCTCAGACTCACTCATCAAAAAATACCTCGTTGGAAGATCCAGATCTTATACCCAGGCGAACTTGAGATGCTGTCGTTCAGCGCCTTGGTTGAATAGACTTTAAATAACGCCCAATAATCCCCGATCGTGGCTATTTACTCAACCACTACTGAACGCTCTCACGCCATTTGAACAAAAAAAAGCCCGCGAAGTGCGGGCTTTGATGCTTTAAGGGGGAAATTACAGAGAAACAGCGCGACCTTCGCGTTGTTTATCTGCACTCAATGCACGCACTTCTACGTTAGCATTGTTGTCAAGAGCTACCGGAGCGACGTAGTCCATCCAAGATTGACCACCATCTACAGAGTATTGCATTGGCAGACCCGGCATGCTGATGTTCATGTGCAGTTTGCCGTCTTGCATGATGGCGCCTGGAACAGGAATACGGTAGTTGATACCTGACGCATCCAGTTTCGCCATTTCGCGCTGACCCATCACATTGGCGAAGCGTGTCCAGTCTTCCAGTTGCGCATCTTTATTAACGTGAGAAGTCTCTTGGTTGAATTGCTTACCCACTTGGTAATCCAATTCCCAGTCTGCTTTGTGCCATGCACGCTCAGCGGCGGCAATCACACGAGGGAATACCATGTATTCGTATTGCTCATCAGTACGAACGGTTTCACTCCAAAGTTGTGCAGATAGACCGTGGAAGCCTTCGTTGTGTTCAACGGTACCTTTACCATTGAATCCATTGCCATCGCGATCCACAGACGTTTCTGCGTTCTGAGGCAGGTTCTCTGGCGCAAACCCAAACATCTTGCGAGTGTCAGTTGCACGGGTTGCCCAGTAGTAACCACGTTCTTTCGGGTCTACTTCGTATGGCATATCCATGTACACGTAGTCCGGGTTAGAGACGATCAGGTCGTAACCTTTCGCAGCCCAGTCGTATGCAGATGCATCACCGCCCCAGTAAAGCACATCCCAGAAGTTCACACGGGTGTTTTCGGTTTTGAACGCTGAAGCATCTTTTGAATACTTCAGGCCGTCTTGCCATGCCTGGAAGTTCTCAATGCCTTGCTCAGCAACTGCGCCACTTACTTTCTCCGCAAAGAAGCTTGGTAGGTGACCAAAATCAGACACTACACCTTCTTCGATCAACTTCTGGCACATTGGAGACTTAGCGAATGGCTTGTCTTGCTGGCTCAGGTCAATATTGCCTTTCCACGCCACCTGATCAGTTGCGTTGTTATCTTGGAAGCCTGCGTTCAGTTTGATGTTCTTCGCTTCGTCACCACCGAAATGCCAAGTATTCAGCGGCATACCAACAGCGTCATGCATCGCTTTTACTTCAGTGATCACTTTGTTCACGAAGTTCATGGACGAGTCCATACATGGGTTGATGAAGCTGCGCTTATCGTAGAACTGAACCGTGGTTACGTTAGACGTATCTAGCGGATCCATCAGACGGAATTCTTCTGCTTTCGCCAGATCACCCTGCTCTGCATATTTCTGGTAACGCGCTTCCATAGAAACCACGGCCGCACGTGAGTGCGCAGGCATGTCGATTTCTGGGATCACTTCAATACCGCGTGCTTTCGCATGACGCAGAATTTCCATGTAATCCGCTTTCGAGAAGTAGCCAGAACCAAAGTTGTCAGTGCTTGGGCCTGAACCCAACTGTGGCAGAAGACATGAGGTTTCGCTCAGGTCGTGGCAGCGGTTTGCGCCTACGTCAGTCAGCTCAGGGAGGCCCGGAATTTCCAAACGCCAGCCTTCATCATCCGTCAGGTGAAGATGTAGCTTGTTCAGCTTGTATGCCGCCATTTGATCGATAGTGCGCAACATCGCTTCCTTCGAGTGGAAGTTACGCGCAACATCTACCATCACACCGCGGTATTCAAAGCGAGGTGCATCTTCAATCGCTACCCAAGGCAGCATCTCGTCGTCACCGTTGTCCATCAGCGCCAGCATAGATTGCAGACCGTAGAATGCACCCACACTGTCGAAGCCCAGCACTTCAACACCACCCGCATTCACTGCCAGTTTGTATGCGCCTGATACTGCTTCTTTGCCTTCAAACGCTTTCGCATCAACATTGATGTTCAGCGCGATGTCACCCTCAAGATTCACACCCAGAAGCTCAGCACGCGCTTCGAATGCTGCCAGTTGGTCAGCGTCCAATGCGTTGTTGGTTACTGCGAAGCCTGAGGCAATGTGCAGCGCGCCACGCATTTGCTTGGTTTTCAGAGGTGTTGGAATGATAGAGGCTTCAATTGCACCTTCTGCCAGTGCAGCGACATCGCTGTTTTTCGCATAACGCGAAGCTGCAGTCGCCAGCACGTTGTTATCTTCCGGCGTGCGCTTCCAGTTCTTGCCTTCGATCTCTGCCACGTAAGCATCGACGTTTTCTGTGTTCAGCGAAGCAATCGCTTTAGGAATAGCATTACCTGCTGTCACGTATGCACGAGGCATAAAGTCAGTTTCAAACAGCGTCCAGTACTCTTGAATTAGAGGGATCTCAATGGTTTCGCCAGCAGCAAAGCCATCAAAAGACGCCGTTGGAGTCATCACATAAAGGTCACCGGTGATGTGTTCAATCGCGAAATCTTTGTTCTCAACATCCAGAATGACACGAATGCTGTGCAAGTATATTTTCCAGTCGTTGCCGGAAATCGCTTCACCGTCGTTAACCACAGTCATCAGGATCTTGTTACAAGACGCCCACTCAGCGCCCATATCCTGACATGCCATGCCTTCCTGTGCACCGTGGTTTGTCTCCACGTCATAGCTGATATTCAGCTGAGAAGCCAGTGCATCAACCTTTCCTTGTTGCGCTGCGTCTGACTGCAGAGAACTGCAACCAGCCAGACCTGAAGCAATCGCAACAGACAAGATACCCATCTTAAATGTTTTGTTCATTGTTCATTTTCCCTACGAATAGCCTTAAAAAAGGCCCAAAAAAAGCCGACCCCGTTAGAGGCCGGCTATGTTGACTGTTTAGTCAGTATTTTTTATTAAGGCAGTTTTACGTCAGACAGGTCTTCAGTAGTGCCGACTTTTTTCATTTCGCCAGCAACGATTTCTGCCAGTGGGCCCAGAATAACCTGAAGGTTGTTGGTACCCAGTTTAACAACACCCATCGCACCCAGTGCTTTCAGTGTTTTCTCGTCGATTTGGCTGCCGTCTTTAACAGTCAGGCGCAGACGAGTAATACATGCATCGATGTTAGTCAGGTTGTCGTGACCACCCAGTGCTTTCAGGTATTGACGAGCCAGAACACCAGTTTCTGCTGAACCTTGAACGTCTGAAGAAGTTTCGTCGTCTTCCTCACGACCTGGAGTTGCCAGGTTGAACTTCAGGATAGCTGCACGGAATACGGTGTAGTAAATAACCGAGAACACCAGACCTTGAGCAATCAGCATGTACCAGTTAACCGCCAGTGGGTTACGGGTAGACAGAACCATATCCACCAGACCTGCAGAGAAGCCGAAGCCCGCAATCCACTGCATAGATGCTGCGATGTATACAGAGATACCAGTCAGCAGTGCGTGCAGTACGTACAGACCAGGTGCCAGGAACATGAATGAGAATTCCAGAGGCTCAGTTACACCGGTGAAGAAAGATGCGAAAGCAGCAGCCAGCATGATAGATGCAACTTTCTCTTTGTTTTCTGGCTTCGCACAGTGGTAGATAGCCAGTGCCGCACCTGGCAGACCGAACATCATGATTGGGAAGAAGCCCGCCTGGTACATACCAGTCACACCTACAACACCAGTACCTTCAGCGATAGACTTAGCACCGCCCAGGAAGTTAGGGATGTCGTTAATACCGGCAACGTCGAACCAGAATACTGAGTTCAGAGCGTGGTGCAGACCAACAGGGATCAGAAGACGGTTGAAGAACGCGTATACACCCGCACCCAGCTCGCCCATACCTTGAATACCTTCACCGAAGCTTACCAGACCGCCGTATACGGTTGGCCATACGTACATCAGGATGAACGCGATGAAGATACCAGCAAAAGAGGTCAGGATAGGTACAAGACGCTTACCAGAGAAGAATGCCAGTGCTTTGTGCAGTTCAACGTGTGAGAAACGGTTGTACAGCTCAGCAGATACGATACCAACCAAGATACCTACAAACTGGTTGTTGATCTTACCGAATGCTGCAGGCACTGCGCTTGGGTCGATGCCCTGAATTTGCGCAACCGCACCTGGAGACAGCAGCGTGGTCACAACGAGGAAACCAACGAAGCCTGACAGTGCAGCTGCACCATCTTTATCTTTAGACATACCGTACGCAACACCAACCGCGAACAGTACAGACATGTTATCGATGATTGCGGCGCCCGCTTTGATCAAGAATGCTGCCAGTGCGCTGTTCGCACCCCAGCCATTCGGGTCAATCCAGTAACCAACACCCATCAGAATTGCAGCAGCAGGAAGCGTGGCGACTGGCACCATCAGCGCTTTACCTACTTTTTGGAAATAACCGAGAATATTCACCTTTGTTCCCCCTATAGTGGTTCTTTCTCAGATGTGTAATGACAACATGGGACTTTTTTTACTATCCAATGTGAGTCAGGAGGAGTTTATTCCATTAATTTCGCCCCGCAAATTAAAACGGATGCAATTGTGATTATCGTCACTCAAAACACTACAAGATCGGGTTTTTTGCTAGCACGCTCATAAAACTTATTTTATGATGAAAACTAAGATACAAATCCACTATCATGTATAGTCAGAATTTGAATTAACTGAGAGGTGTCCCGTGAGACTTATCCCGCTACAAACAGCACATGAAGTAGGCCTTTGGTCAGCACGTCATATCGTTGATACAATTAACAAATTTGCCCCAACCGAGGATCGTCCGTTTGTTCTTGGCCTGCCAACCGGTGGCACCCCTCTGAACACTTATAAGCAACTGATTAATCTTCATAAGCAGGGCGAAGTAAGCTTCAAACACGTTGTGACTTTCAACATGGACGAGTACTGTGGCATCCCAGCTGACCATCCAGAGTCATACCGCAGCTTCATGTACAACAACTTCTTCAACCACATTGATATTCAAGAAGAAAACATCAACTTGCTGAACGGTAACGCTGAAGATCACTACGCTGAGTGCAAGCGCTACGAAGATAAGATCAAATCTTACGGCAAAATTAATCTGTTTATGGGTGGCGTTGGTAACGACGGTCACATCGCATTTAACGAGCCTGCGTCTTCTTTGTCTTCACGCACCCGTATCAAGACACTGACTGAAGACACGCGCATTGCAAACTCGCGCTTCTTCGATAACGATATCAACCAGGTACCTAAGCACGCGCTGACGATCGGTGTTGGTACGCTGCTAGACGCTGAAGAAGTAATGATTCTGATCACCGGTCACAATAAGTCACTGGCACTGCAAGCAGCTGTTGAAGGTTCAGTAAACCACCTGTGGACTGTATCTGCGCTGCAACTGCATCCTAAAGCGCTGATGGTATGTGATGAGCCATCAACTGCTGAGCTGAAAGTGAAGACGGTTAAGTACTTCCAAGAGCTGGAAGCAGAAAACATCAAAAACCTGTAAGGGAAGGAAGTATTCATGTACGCACTGACAAACTGCCGAATTTTCACCGGTAGCGAAGTGCTGGATAGTCATGCCGTTGTCGTTTATGGCGGCTTGATCCAGAACATCTGCCCAGAAAACGACTTGCCAGAGGGCATTGAGACCCGTTCATTGGACGGCGCATTCCTGACTCCTGGTTTCATCGACCTGCAACTGAACGGTTGTGGCGGTGTAATGTTCAACGACGAAGTGACTGCGGACACCATCCGCACGATGCACTTGGCAAACCTCAAGTCTGGCTGCACCAGCTTCCTGCCTACCCTGATCACATCTTCTGACGAAGATATGAAGGCATCTGTCAGTGCGATTCGTGATTACCAAGAGCAGTACGCTAACCAAGCGCTTGGCCTGCACCTGGAAGGTCCTTACCTGAACGTTGCTAAAAAAGGCATTCACAGCGTGGATTACATCCGCCGTTCTGATGATGCCATGATTGACTTCATCGCGGCTAACGCCGACGTGGTAACGAAAGTCACGCTGGCACCTGAGCTAACTCCTTCTGAACACATCGAAAAGCTGGCAAAAGCTGGCATCGTGGTATCAGCAGGTCATACCAACGCTAGCTACGTTGAAGCACGCGAAGGTTTCAAAGCAGGTATTACGTTCGCGACTCACCTTTTCAACGCAATGACCCCAATCGCAGGTCGTGAGCCAGGAATGGTTGGTGCAATCTACGATACACCAGAGGTTTACACCGGTGTTATCGCAGACGGTTTCCACGTTGACTATGCAAACATCCGCATTGCACACAAACTCAAGGGTGAAAAACTTGTTCTTGTTACCGACGCAGCAGCGCCTGCAGGAGCAGACATGGATCACTTTATTTTTGTTGGCAAGAAAGTATATTACCGAGATGGTAAGTGTGTTGATGAAAATGGCACGCTTGGCGGTTCGGCATTGACCATGATTGAAGCAGTACAGAACTCTGTCGAACATGTAGGCATCGCTTTGGATGAAGCGGTACGCATGGCAACCTTGTATCCTGCACGTGCAATCGGCATGGATGACAAGCTTGGCGCTATCAAACAAGGATATGTGGCCAACCTGACCGTGTTCGACCGTGAATTCAATGTCAAAGCGACTGTGGTTAACGGCGAATACACATTGAATTAGGAAACTTATGACAGGCGGACAAATTGGTAACGTAGATCTGGTTAAACAGCTAAACGGTGCCGCCGTTTATCGACTCATCGACCAACAAGGGCCGATTTCTCGAATCCAAATTGCTGATGTAAGCAGCCTTGCACCAGCCAGTGTTACCAAAATCACCCGCCAGTTACTGGAGCGCGGCTTAATCAAAGAAGTCGCGCAACAGGCTTCCACCGGTGGCCGACGAGCCATATCGCTGACCACCGAGTGTGCACCTTTTCACTCGTTGGCCGTCCGCCTTGGACGTGATCGCATCGAACTGACCTTGTTCGACCTCGCTGGTAATCCGCTGGCAGAGCATGACGAACCATTCCACTACCCTAATCAGGACACACTGATTGAAGGGCTGATCTACAAACTTCATACCTTCCTTGCTTCAAACCAAGATGTCGTCAGAGAGCTGATTGCGGTGGCCATTTCCTTGCCAGGCCTCGTCGATGCTGAAGCGGGTATCGTTGAATACATGCCACATATTACGATTGATAAACTACCGCTGAGTGACTTAATTCGTGATGAGTTTGGCGTGCAGTGTTTCATTGGAAATGACACCCGTGGTCAAGCATTGGCAGAACATTATTTCGGGGTGAGTAAAAATTACTATGACACCTTGCTGGTGAGTGTTCATAACGGTGCAGGTGCAGGTATTATCGTTAACGGTCAGGTGTTTCTAGGCTATAACCGTAACGTAGGCGAGATTGGCCACATCCAAATTGATCCGCTCGGCAAGAAATGTCAGTGCGGCAACTTTGGCTGTTTGGAAACCGTTGCCTCCAACCCTGCGATCATAGAACATGCTCAACAATTATTGGCCCAAGGCCACGACAGCATGTTACAAGGCAAGAAAGATTTGAACGTATCAGACATCTGCCGTGCTGCTGTGGCGGGCGATGAGCTGGCACGTCAGGTTCTGGTGAAAGTGGGTAACCATCTTGGCAAAGCGATCGCCATGACCATCAACCTGTTTAACCCTCAACAAGTGGTTATCTCAGGCGAAATCACGGAAGCGAAGAGCGTTGTTTTCCCAGCGATTCAACGTTGTATTGAAAACCAATCTCTGCGTACCTTCCATCAGAATCTCCCTATCGTCGCGGCAGGGCTCTCTTCAACGCCAACACTCGGCGCATTCGCTCTGGTTAAGCGTGCTATGTTGAACGGAGCGTTGCTTCAAAAACTGCTGGAAGACTAAAAACAAAACTGATGCTGAATTAAGCGCATAGTTTGCAAAATGTTACAAAGGCAATGCTGGTGACCAGCGTTGCCTTTGTTTTATCATTGCTACCAACTTTTCAGAGTTGATACTCAACATTTCCGTTTTCAGCTCTCACCTTCTTTCTAGGACGTTTACAGGTTTATGGATTTAGTCATTATTGCGGTCGCATTCATCAGCGGCTTTCTTATGCTCCGCTGTCAAATGCCACCTCTTGTTGGCTTTCTAATCGCTGGCTTTGCCCTGCATGCAGCGGGTTACACAAGTACGCCTTTGATTCAAACTCTGGCAGATCTCGGTGTCACCCTATTGCTGTTTACGATCGGCTTGAAGCTCGATGTCAAATCCCTACTGAACAAAGAAATCTGGCTCGGAGCAACGCTCCATAACATGGCAACCACTGCCCTCTTTACTCTGTGCTTGGTGGCCTTGAAAGCTATTGGCATGTCGACCTTTGCCAGTCTGAATCTAAATGACCTTGCTCTGATTGCTTTCGCACTTTCCTTTTCCAGCACCGTTTTTGCCATCAAAGCCCTTCAAGAAAAAGGTGAGATGAACGCAACCTACGGCACACTCGCGATTGGTATCCTCATCATGCAGGATATTTTTGCCGTGATTTTCTTAACGATTGCCTCAGGTAAAGTGCCGGGTGTTGAAGCACTGTTACTCTTCGCATTACCATTGGCTCGCCCTATCCTTTTCAAGCTATTAGATCGCGCGGGGCACGGCGAAGTATTGGTGCTTTATGCTGTATTTCTTGCGCTAGTTGCCGGGGCTGGTTTGTTCGATGCGGTTGGTATGAAGCCAGACCTAGGTGCCCTTATTCTGGGGATGTTAATGGCAGGCCACGCCCGCGCGTCTGAAATGGCAAAGTCCTTGTTCAACCTAAAAGAACTCTTTTTGGTTTGTTTTTTCTTGAACATTGGCCTGTCAGAACAACCGACACTTCAAGGCTTTTTCATCGCAGTAATACTTCTCTTCCTTCTGCCGCTTAAAGGCCTTTTGTATTACTTTATTTTCAGCGGGTTTAAATTCCGCGTACGCACTTCGCTCTTCGCTACCCTGACTTTGTTTAACTACAGTGAGTTTGGTTTGATCGTTGGCGGTATCGCCTACCAGATGGGCATCATGCCTGGCAGCGTATTAGTGGCGATTGCCATTGCTGTTTCTTTGTCTTTCGTTTTGGCTGCACCTCTCAACACCTTCAGCCATAGAATTTACGCCTATGCGTCTGACAAGCTTCACGACCCCAACCCGAATAAGCTGCACCACAACGACCAACTTATCAGCTTGGGTAACGCTCGAGTCGTTATCCTTGGAATGGGACGTATCGGCACTGGTGCCTACGACGAACTGTCGGATGATTACCCACAAGCCGTGCTTGGTATCGAAGCACGTGAGGATTCCGTTGAGCGCCACCGCAGTGAAGGGCGCGACGTCATTCTCGGAGATGCAACGGACCCAGACTTCTGGTCTCGGGTAACTTCTTCAAAGCAAATTGAACTAATCTTGTTGGCAATGCCAAACAGTCATGCCAATACCATCGCAATGGAGCAAATCAACCAGCTCAACTATAAAGGCAGAGTGGCGGCTATAGCACGTTATGCTGATGAACTGGAACAGCTCAAAGCGCTTGGTGTTAATGAGGCCTATAACATTTACCGAGAAGCAGGCTCTGGCTTCGCCCGACATGTAAAAGAGCATATGCCACACTAGGTTTACTTTCTGCCTCCTAACCTTTTTAAAGCGCCATTTCACACTTGAAATTGGCGCTTTTTTAATCACCACCTAGCCATCATTCACCTAAATGCCGTATTTGATAAATTATTTCTAACCACACACTAAGTTTGATATTTTTTTTCTCGTTGTTGCTTGCTTTTTTTATTCAAGTTGGCAAATTGGACACAACACAAAATAAAACGCGCCTTTGAAAGGCGGCAGCAGGAAGTTTAGAGAGGGATTTATGTGTTCTGTATTTGGCATTCTGGATATTAAGTCAGATGCAACCGCACTCCGAGAAAGTGCGTTGGAAATGTCGAAGAAACTACGCCACCGTGGCCCAGACTGGTCTGGTATCTATTCATCTGATCGCGCTATTCTTGCGCACGAGCGTCTGGCCATTGTTGGCCTTAACTCTGGCGCCCAACCTCTCTATAGCCCAGATGGCAAAGTAGTATTGGCGGTTAACGGCGAAATCTACAACCACAAAGAAATTCGTGCACGTTACGAAGGCAAGTACGATTTTCAAACTGATTCAGACTGTGAAGTGATTCTGGCTCTTTATCAGGACAAAGGTGCTGACCTTCTCGAAGAGTTAAACGGAATTTTTGCTTTTGCACTTTACGATGAAGAAAAAGACGAATATCTGATCGGCCGCGACCATATCGGTATCATTCCTCTCTATCAGGGCTATGATGAGCACGGCAACTACTATGTCGCTTCTGAAATGAAAGCGCTGGTTCCAGTATGTAAAACCATCAGCGAATTCCCTCCCGGTTGCAGCTACGGTTCTAAAGATGCAGAGCCTGTTCGTTACTATGTCCGTGATTGGAATGAGTTCGCAGCCGTTGCAAACAACACCTCAAGCAAAGAAGAACTGACAGCAGCTTTGGAAGCCGCAGTTAAGCGTCAGCTGATGACTGACGTACCATACGGTGTTCTTCTGTCGGGCGGTTTGGACTCATCTATCACTTCAGCAGTGGCAAAACGTTTCGCCGCAATGCGTGTTGAGGATGACGACAAGAGCGCCGCATGGTGGCCTCAGCTTCACTCCTTTGCGATTGGCCTGGAAGGCGCGCCGGATCTGAAAGCCGCTCGTGAAGTGGCAGAGAAAATTGGTACTGTTCACCACGAAATGACTTACACCATTCAGGAAGGTCTTGATGCTATTCGTGATGTTATCTATCACATTGAGACTTACGACGTAACAACTATCCGTGCATCCACGCCGATGTACCTGATGGGTCGTAAAATCAAAGCCATGGGCATCAAAATGGTACTGTCCGGCGAAGGTGCAGATGAAATCTTCGGTGGCTACCTGTACTTCCACAAAGCACCAAACGCTCAAGAGTTCCATGAGGAGACTGTGCGTAAACTGCTGGCTCTGAACATGTTTGACTGTGCCCGTGCGAACAAATCATTGGCGGCATGGGGTGTGGAAGGTCGTGTTCCTTTCCTCGATAAAGAGTTTATCGATGTTGCGATGCGCCTGAACCCGAAAGACAAGATGTGTGGCAACGGCAAGATGGAAAAACACATCCTGCGTGAGTGTTTTGAGCACTACCTGCCAGATTCAATCGCATGGCGCCAAAAAGAGCAGTTCTCGGACGGTGTTGGCTACGGCTGGATTGATACTCTGCGTGCTGTTGCAGAAGAGAAAGTTACTGACCAGCAAATGGAATCAGCCAGCTTCCGCTTCCCTTACAACACACCACAAACCAAAGAAGCTTACGTTTACCGTGAGATCTTTGAAGAGCTGTTCCCACTGCCATCAGCAGCAGAATGTGTACCAGGCGGCCCATCAATCGCCTGTTCAAGCGCCAAAGCGATTGAGTGGGATGAGAGCTTTAAAAACAGCGCAGACCCATCTGGTCGAGCTGTGGCAGCTGTTCATAACGAGGCTTACGCAAAGGCTTAAGCCTAAACTATTATCGTTAAATAAAGGCTTTCCCAAGTGGAAAGCCTTTTTTCTTTACCGCAGCCCCAGATACAGTCCTATCACCTACATAAATAGCACATACGGTCGCGATCAACTTAACCAAAATTAGTTTCGACTTCTTTCACTTCGTACAAAGGTGCTATTTATATATTACAAAGTTATCACTAGTCAGAGTAATAACCTAGTCAATAGGTAAAATAACCGAATTCACATCTAATACCTTAACAATAATAATGTTTTAGCAGTTTGCTGAACTATTATCTTATTGTTAGCACTATCACTTATATTCGTTTTTTTTTGTTATGAGCCGTAATATATTTACTGTCCAATATGTTATTTACATTCATTTGTGTGGCATCACGCACGAATGACTTATTGTCAAATCCAACACTCAATATCTATGTAAACCCGTGAATTTCTGATGTTAATATCCTGCCAACTTTTACTGCGTCAAACTTATGACGCGGGAAATCTAATTATTATCAAAACAATCAATAAGCATCTCTTTTGATTTCGTACTTTGGGAACGACACTCAAGGGCGGTAGCGTCGAAAATCACAAGCCAACGATGGATCATCGATTAGTTATCTAAGGTCAGAGAAAATGGATTCCACTCTTAAATTACATAGTAACTACGGCGCACTACATGTTCTATATAGAACGATTGACTGTCTTATTATCTTATTGACACTTTACGTAATATCTACGTCCTATACCAATCAGTTCATTCAAAAAGATTTACTATTGGGAAGCTATGCCATTTTGGTATACATGCTCATAGCGGAGAAAAATGAACTCTATCGCTCTTGGCGAGTTCATCTTTTTAGGGAGGAAGCGCTAAGTATCAGTAAGGCGTGGTTTATTACTTTTATTGCGTTAGTTTTTCTGGCTTTCTTTACTAAAACAAGCACAGATTATTCACGTGTTGTTACTGGCGTTTGGTTAGTAGCCACACCAGTAATACTTATTACTTGGCGATATGCTGCCAAACAGACTTTAAAGAAACTGCGCGATTACGGATATAATAAGAAAGAAGCCATTATCATAGGGGTGACAGAGAATGGTATTCGACTTGCTCACCAATTGATAAAGCACCCTGAACTCGGCATCAAAGTGAGCGGTTTTTATGATGATAGGGAAGCCAGCCGTCTAGATATCGACAATCTTCCAGCCCCATTTAAAGGCAATGTTCCTTCAGCGTTAGAGCTTGTTAAAAGCGGTGACGCCCAGCATGTGTACATTTCCATGCCACTGAAGGCAAATGAACGTATCACTGCGTATCTGAAAGACTTTTCAGATACCACTGCAAATACCTATTTGATACCGGATTTCTTTGTCTACAACCTTATCCAGTCTCGATTAAGCGCGATTGGAAATATACCGACGATCAGTATTCATGACACCCCTTTCTACGGTACCAATGGTTGGTTTAAACGCGCACAGGATATCGTACTTGCTTCATTGATAATTCTACTGATCAGCCCAGTACTCATCGGTGTTGCCATCGGCGTCAAATTTTCATCACCGGGCCCAATCATTTTTAAACAATACCGCTACGGGCTGGATGGTCGCCGAATCAAGGTTTGGAAATTCCGCTCAATGAGCACAATGGACAACGGCTCTATCGTCAAGCAAGCCACAAAAAATGACCCAAGAATCACACCCTTTGGGGCATTTATTCGAAGAACCTCGCTGGATGAGCTTCCACAGTTTATCAATGTGTTGCAGGGCCGTATGTCTATCGTTGGTCCTCGTCCGCATGCTGTCGCGCACAATGAAGAATATCGAACCATCGTTGATCGTTACATGCTGCGACACAAAGTGAAACCAGGAATCACTGGCTTAGCGCAGGTTAACGGCTACCGCGGCGAAACAGATACTTTAGAAAAAATGCAGAAGCGCGTTGAGTTTGACATCAAATACATTCAGTCATGGTCAACCTGGCTTGATCTAAAAATCATCTTTAAAACCGTATTCAAAGGCTTTACCGGAAAGACTGCCTACTAAAGGAATGAAAATGAACAGCCCGAAGAAAACACTCATTGCTTTGGCTTTGTTAAGTACTAGCAGTTGGGTAGTCGCTAATGAAGATAATGGGTACACCACAGAGTCAGGGATTAAAATCACCCCACTCTTTGAAGCTTATTATGAATACAACGACAACGTCGGTCGCTATTCACCTTCTGAAAGCCCTGAGTCATCCAGCGCGTTGATTGCTAAACCAGGCGTAATGTTTGAATCTGACCGCAACGGGAACCAATACCAGATTGCGTACCAACTATCTTCCGGGAACTATTTTGACAGTGACGTCGACGACTTTCTCGACCACGCTTTCACGACAAACAATTTTGTCCAGATCAGCCAAAGAAGTGGGATTGGTTTTAACTACACGTACTTAAAATCTCACGAAGCTCGCGGTACAGGTATTTTGGCAGGTGACCAGCTTACAACTATTGCCACTGAACCTGTTAAATACTCTCTCCACAACGCAAACATTACCCATGTATACGGTGCAGAAGACGCGACAGGACGACTAGAGTCCAATTTAAGGTACGAAAACAAAAAATATAACAATTATCGCGACCTCACTGCTCCGGGCTTTGTTGCTTTGAGCACCAAGTTTAAAGACTACGATGAAATCGCCGGCGCACTAGCGTTTTACTACCAGATCTTTCCAGCCACAGAGCTTTTGTTAGAAGTGGATTTAGCTGATCGTCGGTACAAGCTTGGTGACCCCGTCAGTGGTAGTTCACAGGATAATCTTGATGCTTATATCTTGGTCGGTACTAAATGGGATATCACGGGTAAGACAACCGGCAAGCTAAGATTGGGCTTACAAGACAAGAACTACGAAGATGATGCCAGGGAGGACTTCAATGGCTTCAGTTGGGATTTAGATGTTGTTTGGGAACCCCTTACCTATTCAACGATTGCTTTGTCTGCTGCTCAGAGCGCCATCGACCCGGATCAAGGCAACAACTTCATCAATCAAACCAGTTTTGCCGCTAGTTGGAAACACTTCTGGCTATCGCGTGTATACAGCAACATCGCATTCGACATCATTAACGATGACTATTCACAGAGCTCCCGTGAAGACGACCTACTGAGATCCTCTTTCTACCTCGGATATGCGTTCAGGAAAGATACTGAAATTACTGCCGGCTGGCGATATGAAGACAATGACTCTTCGATTGACACCAACCGCTACAGCCAAAATGTTTGGTACCTCGGCACTAATCTGGTGTTCTGATTTTTCAAAGGATTGCTGTTCAAATGACACACATCTATCGCTTACTCGCTACGTTCACCTTTATCCTCGCTTTTCCTTTAAGTGCTCTCGCTAGTGGTAACGACTACACCATTGGCGCGGGCGACAAAATTCAAATCATCGTATATGGCGAGGAAGAGCTAACCATTGAAGAGTTGTATATCGATAGCAGTGGCGAATTCGATTACCCCTATCTCGGTCAATTAATGGCAATTGGCAAAACGACCGAGCAGCTAAAGGCTGAAATTATCAGAGGTCTAAAGGGCGATTACCTCGTTTCGCCTAAAGTTCGTGTGGGAATTGTTGGTTTCAGGAGTATTTTCGTTAATGGTGAAATCAAAAAGCCTGGCGGCTATGAATATCAACCTGGCCTTACTGTAGACAAGGCGATTGCACTTGCCGGGGGCTTTACAGAGCGGGCTGCAAGGAAAAGTATCTACATTACTCGCGAAGATAAAAATGAACCTAAAAACCGGGTAAGTCTTTCTCATATGGTCTCACCTGGAGACATCATTGTTATTGAACAGAGCTTCTTCTAGCGCCAGTGCCTCTGCTGAATTAATTACCCCTCAAGAGGGTATACAAGATTTGGCTCATATTCCTGAACTATGAAATTTTAATTCCCGTCTTTGTCGGGCTTTGGTCGATATAAATATCTCACGATAGTGAGAGTAAAACTGTATTTAAGATGGACTAAATAATGTCAGCTCACGCAAATGAAACTTCAGCACACCAAGAGCAACTTATTGATATTGGATATTATATTCATTTAATCAAGAAACGCTGGCTTTCTATCTTCTTCTTTACACTACTCTGTACAGCGATTGCAGCTCTCGTAGCGTTATCTATTACGCCTACTTATCGAGCAACTGCAACCCTCCTTATTGAGTCGCAACAAGCTAACGCTATTTCTATAGAAGAAGTCGTTGGCATAGATAGTCGTGCAAACGAATATTATCTCACGCAATTCGAGATACTAAAGTCCAATCAAGTCGCACAACGCGTTATCGACAAGTTGCAACTTAGCCAGATTGAGGAGTTTAACCCATCGATCGCTGCAAACAGTGAGCCTGGCTTTAAAGAGCAAGTCAAAGGTTGGTTGCGCTCGCATCCTGTAATTGATTCTTTCTTTTCATCAAAAACAGAAGCGGCCATTGATCCAGAATTAGAAAAAGAAAACAAAAATTTTAAAATACTAAAGGCGTTTAAATCTAGACTCACAATATCCCCCATTCGAAAGACGCAACTTGTTAGAATTTCATTTGACTCACAGGATCCAGAGCTCGCTGTTCATATCGCTAATGCTGTGGGCCATGCATTTATTGAGAACAACCTCGAATCCCAGCTTCTCGCCACTGATAAAGCAAATGGATGGCTAAACGAGCGACTATCAGAACTTAAACAGAACCTGAATTCGTCAGAGCAAGCTTTGGTTAACTTTCTTCAGCGTCAAGAACTCATTGATGATAGCGGAATTTCTGCCTTGACCAGTAATGAGATTGAGAATTTAACATACCGAATTGCAGAGGTAACGGAGCGGAGAACCAAAACTCAAGCACTTTATAACGCGCTGAAAAGTAGCTCCAACGCCGATATAGTTACCCTTAGTGCAAATACGCTCATTTCCAATCATCCCCAAGTGCGTGACATTCGTTTAGCTGAATCAGAGGCCGAAAAGGAAGTCAGTCAACTCTCAAAGCGTTATGGTCCAAAACATGACAAAATGATACAAGCTAATGCGAGACTCGTGTCAGTTCAACGACAAGCGGAAAAGCTAGTATTCAAGTTAATTAGTGGATTCGAGAAGGAATTATCTAGCGCGATAAATCAAGAACTACTTTTAAAACGTGAACTGTTAAATAAGAAAGAAGAGTTTCAATCACTGAGTGTTATAAAGAGTGAGTATGATGCGCTCAAGCGAGAAGTAGAAAGTAACGCGAAACTGTATGACCTCTTTTTAACTCGCCAAAAAGAGACTTCAGCTACAAGTAATTTTAGTGCCGCTAATGCACGCTTTAGTGATTATGCCTTATTACCACAACTCCCTTTTAAACCAAATCGTAAACTTATCGTCCTTTTTTCATTTGCCGTTAGTTTTAGTTTTGCCATTATAGTCATCATTTGCCTAGATGCTTTTAACAACACCATCACTTCTGCAAGAGATTTTGAAAACAAACTTGGCTTATTACCAACTGGAATACTCCCTTTAGTAAGAGCTAAGGAATATAAACTTAATCACATTGATGCATCAGTTTTTAGCAACAGTAAATTTGCAGCATTTCAAGAATCAATTGACTCTATCCGAACATCGCTTTACCTGAGTATGCCAAAGACTGATAGGAAACTACTGGCACTATCTTCTTCCGTTCCAGGAGAGGGAAAAACGACAACCGCAGTGAGTCTTGCTCAATCTTTTGCAAGTATCGAAAAGGTGTTGCTGATTGATTGTGATTTAAGAAAGCCTTCGGTGGGAACGCGTTTTGGACTTGCTAAAAGCCATCCTGGACTGACGAATATTCTGGTTATGAATGCATCACCTAATGACTGTATTACAAGCATAGAGGGAACCAATCTAGATGTTCTATCAGCAGGGTTAATTGTTGCCAATCCACAGGAACTTCTTAGCAGTGCCTCTTTCCAGAATCTCATTGAAAAGCTGGCAGAAAAGTACGATCGCATCATCTTTGACACGCCGCCTATTTTGCCAGTGAAAGATGCATTTATCGTCGGGAAATTGACCAAGGGTATTGTGCTCATTCTCAAAGCCAATAGTACAAGCAAGTCAGTGTACAAGCACACCATATCCTTATTTACAAAGCATCAAATATCAATTGATGGCGTAGTAATAAACCAAGTCCCACAACCAAAGAAAGGCACACATACCTACTCTGAATACTCTCGCTATGCGTATGGAAACACAGCAAGCTAAGGAATGTATATGACAGCTACAATTAAGGTACTTACTGTCTTTGGTACCCGCCCAGAGGCGATTAAAATGGCGCCACTTGTTCACAAGCTCAGTAAAGCTGAGGGTGTTGAGGCTAAGGTATGCGTTACGGCACAACATCGAGAAATGCTTGATCAGGTTCTTGATTTATTTGAAATTAAACCAGACTTTGATCTAAATGTGATGAAGCCAGGGCAGTCTCTTTATGAAGTTACAGGCAATATTCTTTCTGGCCTCAAACCCGTATTAGAGTCCTTCAAACCACATATTGTCCTTGTGCATGGTGATACGGCTACGACACTTTCAGCGAGTCTGGCAGCATACTTCCAGCAAATTGCTGTAGGACATGTCGAAGCGGGACTTCGTACAGGTAACATTTACTCTCCTTGGCCAGAGGAAGGAAACAGGAAACTCACCGGTGCAATAACATCGCTTCATTTTGCACCGACGAAAACATCTGAAAAGAACCTACTTTCTGAGGGAGTCAATGCAGAGAGTATTTCTGTTACAGGGAATACCGTCATCGACGCGTTGTTTCTTGTTAAAGAAAAGCTTGAGAATGATCAGGATCTCAGCGATACCTTTGCGGCTGTCTTTCCTCAATTAGATGACGACAAAAAGCTGATCCTTGTTACTGGGCATCGCCGCGAGAGCTTTGGAGGTGGATTTGAGCGAATTTGTGAAGCTCTTGCCGAGATCGCAACTCGCTACCCAGATAGCCAAATCATCTATCCTGTCCATCTAAATCCTAATGTGAGAGAGCCAGTCAACCGCATACTAAAAGGCATTGGTAATGTTCATTTAATTGGACCTCAGGAGTATTTACCTTTCGTCTATCTGATGAACAAAGCTCACATCATTCTCACTGATTCCGGTGGCATTCAAGAAGAAGCGCCTTCATTAGGTAAACCTGTGTTGGTTATGAGAGACACAACAGAACGTCCTGAGGCGGTAGAGGCTGGTACAGTAAAACTCGTAGGTACAGATAAAGATAGAATCATCGAAGCTGTAGAGAACTTACTTACCAACGAATTCGACTACGAAAAAATGAGTCGCGCACATAACCCTTATGGTGACGGTAAATCTTGTCAGAGAATTGTCGAGAAAATAATTAAATCATTTTCATAGAATCGTTAATTCTTTGGCTATTCATCAAATGACCTTTTCATCGTTTCAAACGAAAACGTAAATCAAACCCCACCTTATTTTTTTCTTATTTTTAAGCGCATACTTGTTAAAGGTATGCCTGAGGAGCAGTTATGTCCTTTAAAAGCGTTTCTGTTGTCGGCTTAGGCTACATCGGACTTCCTACCGCAGCCGTTGTGGCCTCACGCGGAATAGAAGTAATTGGCGTAGATGTTAATCCCAATGCCGTAGACACAATAAATCAAGGAAAGATACATATTGTAGAACCTGATCTTGATATCGTCGTTCGCGGTGTTGTCGCGACAGGAATGTTACGTGCCACGACCACCCCAGAACCGGCTGAAGCATTTATGATTGCGGTTCCAACCCCTTTCAAAGAAGGCTTCACACCTGATCTAAGCTACATTGAGTCAGCAGCAAACGCTATTGCACCAGTATTGGAAAAAGGCAATCTTGTCATTCTAGAATCGACCTCCCCAGTTGGCGCGACGGAAAAATTAGCTGAATGGCTCAGCGCTGCGCGACCAGATTTGAGCTTTCCCCAAGACGCTGGCGACAGTGCGGATATTAAAGTGGCTCATTGCCCAGAACGTGTATTGCCAGGTTATGTTCTTCAAGAATTGGTCTCGAATGACAGAGTTATTGGCGGGATGTCAAAGGCTTGTAGTGAGAAAGCCGTCGAGCTATACCAAACGTTTGTCCGCGGTGAATGTGTGATTACCAACGCGAGAACCGCTGAGATGGCTAAACTGACTGAAAATTCATTTCGTGACGTCAACATCGCATTCGCAAATGAATTATCTGTCATCAGCGACAAATTAAAAATCAATGTCTGGGAACTTATCAAACTAGCAAACAGGCATCCTCGCGTGAACATTCTAAATCCAGGACCAGGCGTGGGTGGTCACTGTATCGCTGTCGATCCTTGGTTTATCGTAGACAGTTGCCCTGATGAAGCCAAAATTATCCGTCAAGCTCGTTTAACAAATGATTCGAAACCACACTACGTCGTAGACCAAATTGAAAAGGCAGCGGATCAATTCAAAAAACCAGTCATTGCTTGCTTAGGCCTCGCATTTAAAGCCGACATCGACGACCTCCGCGAAAGCCCAGCCCTGCAAATCGTCGAAGAACTGACGAAGAAAAATCTCGGACAGATATTTGCCGTAGAACCTAACGTTTCCGCGATTCCGGAAAACCTCGTACATGCGGGTGTAGAGCAGACGACGTTAGAAGTCGCACTTGAGAAAGCAAATATCATTGTTGTTCTCGTCGACCACAAACAGTTTAAAGCAGCAGACAAAACGTTATTCATGACCAAGTTCGTCATTGATACACGTGGGGTAGTGAATTAAGGCATGAGTATGTACCAAGAAAATGTAAAGATCGGAATTATCGGCTTAGGTTATGTTGGTTTGCCTTTAGCGGCTGAGTTTGGCAAAAAATATACAACTATCGGTTTTGATATCAATTCCAAAAGGATCCAAGAATTAGTTAATGGTCACGACTCTACGCTTGAGGTATCTGATCGCGAACTAAAAGAGTCAACTCTCCTGTCATACACATGCACATCTGGTGATCTTAAAGCGTGTAATGTTTATATCGTTACTGTCCCAACACCTATAGATGAACACAAGCAACCCGATCTTTCGCCCCTAGTTAGAGCAAGTGAAATGCTGGGTCAGGTGATAAGCAAAGATGACGTTGTTATTTATGAGTCAACAGTATATCCAGGTGCGACCGAAGAAGTATGTATACCCGTATTAGAAGATGTATCAGGACTTAAATACAATGACGACTTTTATGCTGGTTACTCACCAGAAAGAATAAACCCTGGTGATAAAGAACATCGTGTTACGAATATTCTGAAGGTGACTAGTGGTTCTACACCAGAAATTGCTACTAAAGTAGATGAGTTATACAAGTCAATTATTACTGCAGGTACTCATAAGGCATCATCTATAAAAGTCGCTGAAGCTGCAAAAGTGATTGAAAATACGCAACGTGATGTCAACATTGCTCTTATCAATGAGCTATCCATTATATTTAGCAAGCTGGAAATCGATACGCTGGAAGTTCTAGAGGCAGCGGGGACCAAATGGAACTTTCTTCCATTCCGCCCGGGATTAGTAGGTGGACATTGTATTGGTGTTGACCCGTATTACCTAACGCATAAAGCTCAAAGTATTGGTTATCATCCTGAAATGATACTGGCTGGCCGTAGATTAAACGATGGAATGAGCGCGTATGTCGTTTCTCAGTTAGTCAAAAAAATGTTAATGAAACGAATCCATGTCGAAGACTCAAACGTCCTCGTGATGGGACTAACCTTTAAAGAAAACTGTCCAGACTTAAGAAATACCAAAGTTGTAGACATCGTAAGTGAGCTCAAAGAATACAACGTTAATGTCGATATTGCCGACCCTTGGTGTTCATCGAGCGAAGCACAACACGAGTATGGACTCACACTCGTTGAGGACATCAAGAAAAACCATTATGACGCAATTATCTTAGCTGTTGGACACGCTGAGTTTAAAGAAATAGGCGCGGATATGCTCCACTCATATGGGAAAGAAAAACACGTAATCTATGATTTGAAATATATCCTCGACAAGCAAGATGTAGATATTCGTCTTTAATGCTTCTAGTTTATATCTTTTAAGATCTAACTCTTCCCGAATCGACGGAACACAATTTTTCATGACAAAATTTGAACGCATAAAAAACGAACTGAAGTCAGAACCAAAGGTTTGGCTTATCACTGGGGTAGCTGGGTTTATTGGATCCAATCTGTTGGAAACGTTACTTACGCTCAATCAAAAAGTCATAGGATTAGACAATTTCGCGACAGGACATCAAAAAAATCTAGACGAAGTAAAATGTCTGGTCTCAGACTCGCAATGGTCTCTTTTTACTTTCTATGAAGGTGACATTCGCAACTACGATGATTGCCAGCGTGCAACAAAAGACGTTGACTATGTACTCCATCAAGCAGCACTTGGCTCAGTTCCCCGCTCAATCAATGATCCCATTACAACAAACGCCGCGAATATCACCGGATTCCTGAACATGTTGAATGCGGCAAAAGAGCAAAACGTCAAAAGTTTTACCTATGCAGCCAGTAGTTCTACATATGGAGATCATCCGGCACTACCAAAAGTAGAAGAAAACATAGGCAACCCTCTGTCTCCTTACGCTGTTACGAAATATGTCAATGAACTGTACGCGGCAGTTTTCGCAAAAACATATGGGTTTAAGTCTATCGGTCTACGATACTTCAACGTATTCGGCCCTCGACAAGATCCAAACGGTGCTTATGCTGCCGTCATTCCTAAGTGGACATATGCAATGCTGAATGGCTTAGACGTCTTTGTAAATGGCGATGGTGAGACAAGTCGTGACTTTTGCTTTATCGAAAATACGGTTCAAATGAACATCCTCGCAGCGACTGCCGACGACGAAGCAAAAGACGCCGTGTATAACGTTGCGCTAGGTGACAGAACAACGTTGAATGAACTGTATGGTACGATTAGGTCATCATTGACAGCCAAGAATATCAACGTCAAAGGTGAATTAATTTATCGAGACTTCCGAGACGGTGATGTTCGTCACTCACAAGCCGACATAACGAAAGCAAAAGAATGTCTAGGTTATTTCCCTGGAAAAAAAGTTTCCGAAGGAATCGAAAAATCAACCATTTGGTACATTGAAAAGGGTCTTAATTGAACGATATAACTCTGTCACTGACTCATCAACACTATTGATTCTGATCTAATTTGATTTCCAAGTAACTTTAGGATACTAATTTGGAATGCTATGTACCTTAAAGCTATATTTCAGATACTAACAGGAAGTGTTGTATCTCAGATAGTTATGTTTCTATCCACATTCATCATTGGTTTGTACTATTCAAAACAGGATGTCGGTGAATTTGCACTATTCTCTTCTTACATAGCAATTGGATGTATATTTACCTCTTTGAGATTAGAACAAGCAATTTCAAAATCACAGAGTCAAAATGAAGTCGTTTCTGCAATAGATATAACTTTGACCTCTACAGCGATAATATCTCTACTCTTCGGGACTGTCATCATACCAATCGTGGCCTCTCAAGGTGTGACCAATACTTCCATTGGTATATTTTTGCTAACTGGAACGTTAGTGCTAACGGCAACAAATGTGACAAACGCACTACTAGTATACCAACACAAATTTAAGGAATTATCGTATTCAAAAATAATCAAATCAGCTGTATTTATAATGACGCTTTATCCATTGAGCCTTGTCGAGAATGGTATTCTATGGTCATTCACACTCTCCTCTTCATTTCTTGTTATTTATTCATACAAGAAGGCAGAATTAGGTTATCATTTATCAATACAAAGAATAAAAAATTCATTACTTGAAATAAAGCACTACGAGTATATTTATAAATATTCCGTACCGAATGCTTGTCTGAATACCTTTGCTCAGCAAATACCTATAATATCAGGTGCAATTCTATATTCCCCTTCAGTAATAGGTGTGTATTTCTTTGTTGACAAAATATTAAGAACACCTGCAGCAGTTATACTACAATCCTTAAGACCTGTGTTAATAAGGTTTTATTCGAATAAAAACTCAAGCATTCGAACATACTACATTCACTCTTTACTACTAATGATTTTAGGGTTCGTTTACACAGCAATAATCTACATTATCGCATACTATGCTTTCTCATCAAGCTATATGGAAAAATGGCAGGAAGGTATTGAGTATATAGTACCCGTTCTAATAATCGCATTTAGTCAACTGACAAATACTGCAAGTGTTCCATTCCTTTTAGTGAAAAAGAAAACAAGAAGTTTGTTATACACAGAGATATCTAACGTTGCTTTAAGGTTAATGGTGTTTATATTTGCACTTAACAGTCCCACTGAGCCAAGCGAATTCTTTTACTATATGTCGATTATTTCAATAACAATCCTAACAATGAACGTTTTTATCGTTAAACTATCTTGTGGCCCTAAAAATGAATAACAAAACCAGACAGAAAAAAGTTCTCTACGTAATACAGTCGATATATCCAGAAAAGGCAGGTGCTGGCATCAACCTACATGGTTTTTTAAAACGAGCCAGAAGTACATTTGACTCTAGGGTGCTTGCTGTAGAAAGTAACATTAGCCCACAGAGTAACGACGGCAATAATGGCTATGTGAGAAAAAAGAAAATAAGCAATTCAGGCTTGTTCTCAATGCTACTACAAGTAAAAAATGCTCCCGCATACATTAAACATGTAATGTGGTGTGATATAGTACATTTCAAGTCTACACCGAAGGGATTGCTATTAATTACTATTATTGCAAAGATTCTTAGGAAAAAAATAATCCAAGAACCAACTTTAGTTGGGCATGATGACCCTAATTCTTTTTATAAATATAAATCAAAAATACTACTAAATCTTGCATGGAAGTTGTCAGATTCGTATGTATTCATTTCCGAAGATGTAAAAAACAATTCTGAGGGATATCAGGGAACTGTTATACCAAGAGGTGTAGAGTTAAGTCGGTTTAATAATAGAGTAAAGTCAGAATTGTATACAGAACTCGCAATAGATAAAGACACATTGGTGTTTTCTCAAATTGGTAGAATATCAGACAGAAAAAACCAAAAAATGACACTAGCTATTGTAGAAAGAGTACGTGAAAAGCTAAGTTTAAAAGTCAAACTAATCTTTATAGGCCCAAAAGAAAACAATCCATATACTGAAGAACTAGAGCAACTCATTGCTCAGTCAGAAACTGATGTATACTTTACTGGGCATGTAGATAATGTAGAAGATTATTTAGCGCTTAGCGACATATATTTATTCCCATCCAAAAAAGAGGGTTATGGCGTATCTGTGATACAAGCTTTAGCGTCTGAAAACATCACACTTATGTCTCCTGTAGGATGCTATAAAGATCTAGAGGATCTAGGATTCCTAGGTGTTGTTGATGGTGACACCGAACAATGGGCAGAAAAAGTAGTTGAAGTACTTTCCGGTAATAGATTGGATTTTTTGCAACGCAACCAATCCATTGTTGAAAGTCTTTCGCAAGAAAAAATTGTCGAAAGAGTGAAAGAGTTTTATTACGCAATACCTTAGTTTACTAAAGGATACCAGATGTGATTTTTGCTCTCATTTCTTTTGGAGTATTCTTCTTTAGTGGTGCTCTTCTTTTTCTATTTGATACAGAAAATCCCTCTAATATTTTTGCTGCTATATCTGCCCTATTTTATGGAGTGTCAGGAATACTACTTTTTGCACGACGAGTAGAGGCGATAAACTATATCATCGCGTCACGTTACCCAATGCTAATCTGTCTATTGGCTTTTTTATCAATCATTTGGAGTCATGATCAATCTCTAGCAATCAATAGAAGCATTGCACTTTTAGGAACCATGATGTTTGCATTAACTATGGTCATTTATCTTGACTATGAGAACATCATTAAAGCCATTGTTTATCCTCTATTTATTTCTGCACTTCTCGCAGTATTCTTTGCGCTATTCGTCCCTTCTATTGGCATTGATGATGGATCCAACATAAGTAGCCATTATGGTTTATGGCAAGGTACATTTGGGTTCAAGAATAGACTGGGACGTGTAATGGGATTGCTTGCAGTGGTAATCCTAGCACAAGATATTTTTAGCAAAAGAAAAACCAATATGATGCTTGCAATCACGATTTTGGTTCTTCTCATGAGTGGATCATCAACACCAATATTGGCCGTTTTTTTTGTAAGCATAGCCAAAGCATATATAACAATTAGCCATCGAATTTCAATGCACCTAAAAATAGCTATTGGGATAACTTCAATATATGCAATGCTCTTAATTCCTTTTATTCTAGAAATAATTGTCGTTGATTTAATGGGAAAAGATTTTTCTGGTTCTGGAAGAGTAGAAATGTGGACGGACATACTGTTTAGTATCGACTCACCTTATTTGGGATATGGCTTTGGCGGGGGATTCTGGGGCGAGTTTGGATATGCCAGCGGTCTTATAGAGTCGCGATACATTTTACTTGGCCATGCGCACAATGGCTTTGTAGACACTCTTATTGAGCTTGGTGTTTTAGGCGTGATTTTTTATTTTATGCTGCTATTAAAATGCCTTATAGACAGTTTGAGAAACTATCGAACTCAAGGTGAATATTTTCTGCTCCCCCTTTTTCTTTCAGTGTTTTTTATTATCTATTCTGTCACAGGAAGTGCATATATAAAACAAAATAATATCTTGTTCATCCTAGCATGTTTAGCTGCTTTCCTACCCTACAAGAAGGTTAAATAGAGTGAAGTTACTATTTGTCATTTCTGCATTCTCAGTTGGCGGAACCGAAGTTAAAATTAAAAATATAGCGAATTACCTGGTCGAAAACTCGCTTGCTGAAGTGGATATTCTTTGTTTATCTAATGTAACAAAACTTAAAAAAGAACTTTCACCAAAAATACGATTTGTAACCATAGATGGCACAGGTGGTTTTAGAGAATGGTTAACCTGTAAAAAAAAGATAAACTCTTTCCTTCTAAAAAATCCAAGCTACGACAAAACATTTTGGCTGAATTATTACCCAATTCTAATGGCACCAAAATCTAAGCAGCGAAAAATTGCCATGTTAAATACAAGCACTGTTTATGGATTATCTCAAAAAATAAAGAAACACCTAGCAGAAAGAAACTTACAGCATTTTGATAAGATTGTTTTAGGAAATAAATCTTTGAGTAAGGCGTTAGCCACCAGGCATCCACAGACTACAAGAAAAATTTCAGAAATTTATAATGGCGTTGATATTAATCGATATACTTATCACCCTAAGCAAATAAACACCTCCAAGGCTATGACCCTCTGCATGGTTGCAAAACTCAGACCTGAAAAGCGACACTTCGATGTTTTGCAGTCGGTTACACAGTTAAATGAACAAGGGGTAGATATAAAGTTACTCATAGTTGGGGGCGCACATCACAGTTTTGTTGAGCATGCAGAGTCTCTCGAACAATACTGTAAGGATAATGCAATCGAACATCTCGTCGAGTTTGTTGGTGACACCAAATCTGTTAATAGTTATCTCCTAAAAGCAGACCTTTTTTTAATACCCTCTCACGAAACATTTTCTAACGCAGTTTTAGAGGCGATGGCATGCGGCACGCCAGTACTTGGCGCAAATATCGGTGGAAATGCCGAATTGATTGAAGATAACAAAACGGGTTATTTTCACACTTACTGCGATGTATCTAATATTACGGAAAGGATTTTAGAAATTCACAGTAATTTAGAGCAATTATCTTTTGTGTCCAAAAATGCACGCCAACTCATTGAAAGAAAATTTAGCTTTGAAAAAATGGTTAGCAATTATCTACAAGCTTGATATCGGAGTATAATGATGTTTAAAGACTTCTTATGGCTAATTTTAAAAGAAAATATAATCATAAATTTTATCTATAAATATTTAGCTCCAAAATTTTTTTATGGGCACGTATTCTTGGATGTCAAAAACCTCCCAATAATAAACAAAGACTATATTCTAAAAATTGGGAACAAGCCTAACACTAAATTTAGTATTAAGGGTTATACTAGCGGAACCACCAATAAACCTATGACAGTTTATCGGAGCTTAAAATCTATTTTCCTTGAAGAGTATATTATTAAATCATACATGTACGAGAATGGCGTAGGTATCTCTCCACGGATTGCAGTGTTAAGAGGTGATCACCTTTTCCCTGCCAGTCATACTGGTCCAACGTTTTGGGTTAAAACGTTGTTCACAAGGCGTTTATTTCTTTCTTCTTACCATATTTCTCAGGCCAACGCGCATTTATATCTTGAGGCACTCGAAAACTTTAAACCAGAAGTGATCATGGCATATCCTAGTTCGATATCACTCCTTGCTAAATTTGCTCAGAAACTTGATTGGAAGCCCAACTGGGATCTCGCCTGTGTATTGACTTCCAGTGAGCTGTTCTCAAAAGAAAATCAACAAACGGTGGCCGGAGTTTTTGGTAAGGTTCTCGACCATTATGGTCAGGCCGAGCGTGTCGCTGCATTGCAACTTTGTGAACAGGGAAACTATCATATTCGTCGCGATTACTCGCATGTAGAAGTGCTTCATAATGAGCATGGGCAACATATCGTCGGCACGAACATTTATAACTCTGCAATGCCACTTAGACGATACGACACAAACGACTACGTAGAAGGATTCAATTCACACTCAAAGTGTTCATGCGGTAATCACTCGCCTTTTGTGGAAAAAATACTAGGAAGAGACGATGATTACCTGATTCTTCCAAATGGGACCTATGTTGGCAGAATGGATGTGGCATTTAAGGGGGTGTCAACCATTGTCGAAAGCCAAATAGAACAAGTAGAACGAGACCGAATAATTATTCGATACGTACCTAAAGAACTAGATAACATTAAAACTATTGAGCATGAACTATCGAATAAAATTCAAGAACGCCTTGGAGACTCTATTAGGATAGAATTTATTACCATGGAAAAAGTCCCTAGAACACTCTCTGGGAAATTCCGTTCCGTATTACGATCTGAAGATGTTTTCACTGATATTTAATTTTTATCATAAAACATAATCACCACTACAATTTTAAATTAGCAAACCTTCAAGACCAATAATTTAATTTAAAATTAAGTCACCAGACATCGTTAAAAACAAAGCTAGTAAAAACACTCTTTAGAAAGATTACTTTTACTCCATATGTTATAAAAGCCAGTTTCAACTCCTCACTGTGACGCGATTAAAATATGAGAAAGAAAATAAACATCACCCTATCAACCGGTCTAAGTGAGATGGGTGGGATATCCACGGTAATTAACACACTAGATAATGGTCACTTCCAAAAATGGAACGTCAAACATATTGCCACACATACCAATGACGGCTCTATTTTTGGCTTAAAAAAAATCCTTCTATTTATATCTGCCATATTAAAACTAATTTACTTTATAGCATCACGCGAAGTTGGGCTGGTACATATACACATGGCATCCCGAGGTAGCTATTATCGGAAATCTTTTATTGTTCGCTTAGTAAAAGCATTTCGAGTAAAAGTAGTACTTCACTTACATGGTGCTGAGTTTCAACACTTTTATTATAACGAGTGCTCGAACAAAACCCAATTGCACATTCGGCAGACGTTTAACTATGCAGATGCAGTTATTGTCTTGTCTACTCAATGGCACTCTTGGGTAACAACAATTCTCAAGGACCCCTCAAAAGCCTACATCGTATATAACGCCGTAGAAACACTAAACCTAGATCGCTCTCAAACCGAGCAAGGACGAATTTTGTTTCTAGGAAGGCTTGGGGAGCGTAAAGGTGTTAGAGATTTGATTGATGCTTTCGCTATCGTCGTCAAACAATTGCCAAATGCACGCCTCGCATTAGGGGGCGACGGAGATATAGAGACCTTCAAACAGCAAGCCGAAAATCTCGGAATTCTTGACTGCATCGACTTCTTAGGCTGGGTCTCAGGCTCTGACAAAATAGCCTGGCTAAGTAGGTCTGATGTCTATTGCCTCCCTAGTTATAACGAGGGCTTTCCCATGGGCATACTCGAAGCAATGTCGGCAAACGTGCCTGTCGTCGCTTCTACTGTGGGGGGGATTCCAGATGCTATTGAGTCAGGCGTGGATGGGTTGTTAATCGAAGCCGGTGATGTAGAAAAACTCGCCGAACATATTACCGCATTGATCATTGATAGAGAGATGAATGATCGGCTTTCCTCTCAAGCAAAACGAAAGTTTACGAACCATTTCAGTCAGCAAGCCGTTTTCCCAAAACTTGACCTTATCTATTCAGATTTAACAGGTGAATAATGCGCTTTTACGAAAGCATTAAAGCTATTTCAGAGAATACATTAAAAACCGCAAAGCAAGATAGTTTTGCAGGCTATGACCCTTTTGATGGCCTAAATAGCACTTTTTTTAGTGTGTTTCCTCGACTTAAAAAAGGACTTTTTGGCTTATGTTGGATTCAATTCAACAAACGCTCCCTCATTAATTTTCGGCCGATGTTAGGCGTTCCCAAAAAGCGTAATCCCAAAGGCATTGCACTTTTTATTTTAGGGTTGATAGAACAATACAGATACAACAAGGACGACGCTTATCTACAGCAGGCGATTCAGCTTGGTGATTGGTTGCTCCATCAACAGTGCAGTAAGGAGGAGTGGGGGAATGCTTGTTGGGGGTACCATTTTGACTGGAACGCTCGGGCTTTTTATGTACCTAAAGGAAAGCCAAATGTCATCACCACTATCTACGTATCACAAGCTCTATTTGCCTTGTCCGAAGTTACGCACAACCGTAAATACTCAGAACCTGCGTTAGATGCAGCCACTTTTATCGTGAATATTCTTTATAACGATAAAGAGGGTCAAAAGTACTTTTCCTACATCCCTGGTGAAAAAGCGTTCGTACACAATGCAAGCCTATGGGGAGCAGCTTGGGTTGCAAAGGTTGCTAGCTTGACTGGAAACGACGATTACAAACAGCTAGCTATCGATGTCGCTATCCAATCCGTAAAAGCCCAGCGAGACGATGGTTCTTGGGTTTATGGAACTCGACATCATCATCAGTTTGTTGATGGCTTTCATACAGGTTACAACCTCGAAGCATTGCAAATGATTAAAGAATCATTGAGGGTTGATATATTCGACTCAGCAATATCCAAAGGATTTGCGTACTACAAGACACATTTATTCGAAGAAGACGGAACTGCAAAATACTACAACAACAATCGATATCCGTTAGACATGCACAGTGTTTCTCAAGCAGTGTTCACGTTGCTCAGAGTAGGAAAAACGGATGAAGACATTGAACTCGCAAAAAAGATAGTTGAAACATCAGTCCGACAATTATATCGCCAGGGTTCAGGTCTTTTCTCTTATCAAAAGTACCGACATATAAAAAACAACACTAACTATATTCGCTGGACACAAGCGTGGGTTTATTACTCATTTTTGTTTCTTTTAAATTATGGGACATATCATGAAAAGGATTAATTTTCTTGGCTCGCCTATGGATGTGGCGACAATGGAAGAAACCGTTATACATATTGAGAAAAATTTATTAGAAGGCAACTTTCTTCAACACGTGGTTGTTAACGTCGCAAAAATTGTCAACATGCGAAAAGACTCCTCTCTGGCCGATTCGGTAAAAGCTTGCGATGTAATTAACATCGATGGTATGGGGGTAGTCTTTGGTGCTCGATTTCTGGGACATAATGTTACCGAGAGAGTCGCGGGTGTAGATCTCTTTCATGAGTTATTAAAAATGAGTGCAGAAAAAGACTTCCCTGTTTTTCTTCTTGGCGCAACAAGTGAAACCGTGAAAAAGACGACAGAAACTGTCCAACATCTCTACCCCAAACTCACAATAGCTGGATACAACGACGGTTATTTTTGGGACGATGAGGAAACTGTAGTACGTAAAATACGAGAGTCTGGTGCAAAATTGTTGTTCGTTGCCATTACATCTCCCAAAAAAGAGAATTTCATTAACAAATGGCGTGATCAGTTAGGGGTCGACTTCGTAATGGGCGTTGGAGGCACTTTTGACGTGGTTGCTGGGAAAGTGAATCGAGCCCCCATATGGATGCAAAAGAACGGACTAGAATGGCTTTATCGAGTTATACAAGAACCCCGAAGAATGTGGAAAAGGTATTTAGTAACAAATACAACTTTTGCTTGGTTACTCCTTAAAGAAAAAAGAAAACTCAAATAAAAAATCCTCTCTCCATCGAAGTTATATCTATTATCGGTGGTGAAATTCATACGATTAAATAAAGGTAACATTATGCGAAATATATTTTGCACCATGTTCATGCTTTTTAGCACTCAAACCTTCGCACTAAATACCAGTTACAGTGCGTTAGTATTCGGTGATTTTACATCGCCGCATTCTGGAAGTAATGGCCCACTAGCAATCGGCGAAGATGCAGACTTAAGCGGCTACAGTATATTTAACGATTTTTCGGACTTCCCAAATAGCGAATATTCTTTGACTGTAGGTGGTGACCTTACTTACAACAGCGGTCGTGTCTATAGAGGTAACGTTATAGTCAATGGCGACATTGAGGACGTTAATCATACCGTTTTCCTCGGTATGGCTGAAACAAGCACTATCACAGGATCCGCAGATCTACCTATTGATTTTGATAATCTAGAAGAAGATATAATCAATTACTCCACCACACTTAGTAAATTGGAGAATGTTGGAACAGTCGAAGCACTTTGGGGCGGCCTTTATCTGAAAGGTGATTGCACCAGCGACATGCAAGTTTTTAATCTCGATGGTTATAAACTCGAAAAATCACATACGATCGCTCTTAGCTGTATACCAGAGAATGCGACGGTGATAGTGAATATTAGTGGCGATAAATCTGGATTTAGCCCACTAAGCAATAAAAGCCTACAAGACTTCCTGCCATACCGCTCTAAAACAATCTTTAATCTTTTTGAAGCTACGTCACTGAAATTATCCGGTGTATCAATAGAAGGATTGGTCCTCGCGCCTCATGCTGATGTTTCCGCGCCATCAGGAACCTCAAACGTTGGCATCATTGCCGACAGCTTTGAAGGCTCTATGTTTTTGGGTTATCAACCTTTCGACGGACAAATTCTGACTTCTCCGCTTGAGGCTGATTTAAAATGGCACTGGAAAAGTAGTGCGTTCTTACCAGAATACGACCAAGTTATAGTAACGCCGGTGACGGGTCAGTTAAACGATGATAATGGCGATGGTATCATTAACAATGGTGATATCGCTGACGTTGTATTTGTTAGCTTCAAAAAGAATCAACTGTATAAGCCTGGCGTTCTAAGAGCGATTAGTGGCAAAGATGGTTCGGACCTATGGAGCTATAAAGATGGTCCAGTATGGTCAGACCCACGTTACTCACCAGCAATAGCCGATATTGATAGTGACGGGAGCGTCGAAATCTTAGTCGGAAATAAAGATGCAAGGTCAGTGTATATCGTTGATAGAACGGGCACTATCGAGGAGTCGATTAAATATGCTGGTTACAGGAACATATCAATTGCGGATATTGACTCCGACTCAAACCCTGAGATTTTGTTTTCCGACGGCGTTTATTCCTATCGAAATGGTTACATGTATAAATACGAAACCTGGGGGCCGGATCCAATCGCATTGGATTACAATTTAGATGGTAGTATGGAGATTTTCACCAACGGCACCTTGTACAACCAATATGGTGACGTATTGTGGGCCAATGTGAAGCATGACTACTTTTGGTTTTCAGCTGTTGCAAATTTGGATGATGATATAGAGCCAGAGTTCGTTACCTCTATACCGGGCAGAAACACCGACTCTCATCAATTACTAGCTGTATACGAGCATGACGGCACATTGAAGTGGCAAACCGAGAATGTGACGAAGCCAGGTGGTGGTGTTCAAGCTATCTCTACCTTCCTCAAAGGCTCCAAATTGGGAATCGCATCTGCATCTATCGATAACGTAACTATGTATGATACTTCAGGAAATGTTGTGTGGTCTTACGTTATCGATGATTCATCTAGCTATAAAATAGGTGTGTCCGGATTTGATTTCGACAATGATGGCCGTGATGAAGTTCTGGTTCAAGACCAAGACAAAGTTGCCATTTTGGATGGAAATAGCGGCTCTGAGTTACTCGTAATTGAAAATTCAAGTGCTACCCTCTATGAATATCCAATCGTTGTGGACCTTGAGGGGGATAATAATGCCGAGCTAATTATCGTCTCCAACAGTTCTAATTCCTCTCCTAATGATACTTCTGGCGTACGAGCTTTTGAAGCTAAAAATAGTAAATGGATAAATGCTACGAGAATATGGAATCAGCATTCCTATCATCAAACAAACATATTTCAAGATGGCCAGGTACCACAATCAGAATTACCAAGCTGGTTGTTGAATAACTCTTTCCGCTCGAGCACATTAAGATAATTTATTTAATTTAGAAATCGATTTAAATAGGTCTGGTTTATATCTTATAGCCAGACCTTGTTTCCAAGCTTTACTATCGCCCAATATTAAGTGATAGCCAGCCTAACTACTAATTAACTCTCTTAGGGGAACCATGAAAATTGCAGTTGTAGGAACAGGCTATGTAGGCCTTTCTAACTCAGTCTTATTGGCACAAAACCATACCGTCATTGCATTAGATATAGTCAAGCATAAAGTCGAAATGCTTAATGATAAAATGTCACCCATAGCAGACAATGAAATTGAATATTTTCTTAAAGAGAAAGACCTCGACCTACGAGCAACATTGGACAAGGTAGAAGCTTACAGTGACGCAGACTTCGTCATTATCGCAACACCAACTGATTATGACGCTGATACTAATAACTTTGATACAAAGACTGTTGAAGCTGTAATTGGTGATGTCATCTCAATCAACCCAAACGCAACCATGATCATTAAATCTACAGTCCCTGTTGGTTATACAAGCCGAGTAAAAGAAGAGTTTGGATGCGAAAATATTATTTTTTCTCCTGAATTTTTGCGCGAAGGTAAAGCTCTTTATGATAATCTTTATCCTTCACGGATTATTGTTGGTGAGCGGAGTACACGTGCTGAAACCTTCGCTAATCTTTTGGTTGAAGGCGCAGAGAAGAAGGACATAAGTGTTCTGTTTACTGATTCAACAGAAGCTGAAGCCGTGAAATTGTTCTCAAACACCTATCTAGCAATGCGTGTAGCCTATTTCAACGAGCTGGACACTTATTCAGAGACACATTGCTTAGATGCGCGACAAATCATAGAAGGCGTAGGGCTAGACCCACGCATAGGAAACCACTATAACAACCCTTCTTTTGGTTATGGTGGCTACTGCCTACCAAAAGATACAAAACAACTTTTGGCCAATTACCAAGACGTGCCAAACAACATGATTAGGGCAATTGTTGATGCAAACACCACCCGTAAAGATTTTATCGCCGAATCAATTCTTTCAAAAAATCCAAAGGTAGTTGGTATCTATAGGCTGATCATGAAGTCCGGGTCTGACAACTTCAGAGCCTCATCAATACAGGGCATAATGAAACGCATCAAAGCTAAAGGCGTCGAGGTAATCGTGTATGAGCCAGTTTTGACAGAGAAAGAGTTCTTCCATTCAGAAGTGCTAACCGATTTTAACGTGTTCAAATCAAAGGCAGACGTTATAGTTTCTAACCGTATGACAGAAGAGTTAGCCGATGTCGTTGAGAAAGTGTACACACGTGATTTGTTTGGTATTGATTAGGTAAGCCACCTTTAAAAGTCTCTTTTCAGACAAACCAATTTTAGAAACCCAAATGAATAGAAAATTACTACTTGTCTTTCATTGTTTCATTATCTGTAGCGTTTTATCCTTTGCCTCACTACAGTTCTATAAATCAATGTATCGAAACGCTGGAACAAAAGCCCTTTCGAATCTAAAGGACGACACAACACCGAACTACAACACTATCTCGATATCTCTGTTAGCTCATACCCTAGCTTCAGTATCTCCAGCTTCAGCATACGATTACTCGCTAAGTGCAAAATTGTACCAATGGAGTGCATATCTAAGTGGCAGCAAAGATACCGACCAGCTGACTACGCTCCTGCAAAAGAGTCTAAGGTTAAGGCCTACTTGGTCTCCTAGCTACGTCGAGCTTTCATCAATTTACAAGGAAAGGGGGGAGCTTAAGCTTCAGTCCCAAATGCTGAGTTTTGCTCGTCATTTTGGACCTCTTACCCACTCAACAATTCTTGCAGATATCGATTATGCTTATTCGAATTGGGAGCTGATTGATGAAAGCGCTAAACTGCATGCGATACATAACCTTCTGGAGATCGGGAAAGTTTGGCGATATCGGCCTGCACTTAACACCACAGTGGCCTATTCAAGCGGTAAACAACGAATTTGTAATCTTTTAGCATTTAACAAAGTTAGGATTCAAGCTTGTGGCTAACGTATCTAAATATCCTTTGTTAATGCTTGTTGTTTTTGTAATTCTATTTGGTAGCGCCTCAGTTCTAAAATCATTCGGTATTTTCGCAAATCAGGTTCGAGCAACGGAAGTTATGATCGGCGGCGATATATATCTCCATTTTTTTGCCTCGTTTTTCCTAGGCCTGCTTTGTTGGCTTACAACTCAAAGGACGTCCCACGTTAGATTGTCAGTCCCGACGCTAACTGTCTTAGTCTTGGTTGTGCTAGATGAGTCACTGCAGTATGTAATCCCATCAAGACAATTTTCCTGGCTGGATATGATCGTCAATGTTTTTGGCGTACTGCTTGGTACATATTTTTGCAGTGCAATTGCGACATTTCGTTCAAAAACAAAAGCCATTCACTGATTGAGCTTTTCGAATGGCTCTTTAGCCATTATCAATCATCTTAACTTTGATATAGTCTTTTTAATCAGACTCTTGAAAACACTTTCAAGGAAAAAACATGAAGATTACCGCCACCATTTTTGGTGTAACAAGCTTGGCTTTGTCATCACTAGCCTTTGCTTTCGAAAGTGACGAACAGCGTCAATCCATCATTTCACAGCTCGGTGATGTTCCAAGCGAAGAAACGTACCAAAGTGTTTTGTTGGAAAACGCCGAGTTCGCGGTTGAAATCCTCGCTTTATTGTTGAAGATGGAAGGCGTCGACCCTCAGTTCGCGATTCAGGCAGCAATGACCGCCGCGCCGGACAAAGCGATTGAAATCGCGCAGTTCGCACGAGATGCAGGTATTGCCAACGAAAACATTACAACTGCGGCACTGTTGGCTGGGCTTGACCCAACAGAAATCGCAGAAGCGACCGCGGCTGGTATCCAGACCGCTGCAGCTGGCCCTGCTCCTCCATCAGCGCCGGCAGTAGGCGGCCAAGGTGGGGGTGGTGAAGACGTCATCTCTCCAAACTAATCATTTTTAGAAAAGATTCACCCCACCAAAGCCCAGCGTTCGTTGGGCTTTTTGTTGTACTCACAAATTGAGTGATTCACATGGCGTCTATTGAAAAATCCTCGTTCTATTCCTTACTCGCGCTTATCATTTGGTTACCTATCCCCCTTGGGAGTAATCGAGATTGGGCATGGTCAATTGCTGAATTCTGGATAGCATTTCAATCAATACTACTGATCATCGCCTATCGGGGGAATTTACCTTTCGAGCCGTTAAAGCAGTACAAATGGCTTCTTTCTGGTTTGGCACTGTTCCAGCTATGGGTATTGTTTCAAACTCTTCCTCTTCCTTGGGAAGTGCTAGCCTTCTTTTCTGGAAAAAGTGCCGAGATTTACCAACTCGTTGGAGCACCCGAAGGTTTTATTTCCCTTGATTCTCGAATGACATTGGCGTCTCTTTTCAAAGGAATTGCCTACACTATGCTGGTTTTCAACGCCATATATCTCGTGAACTCCAGTAAGCGACTTAAGCAAGTGGTATTGGTAATTGTAGTTAGCGGCACCTTACAGGCCTTCTATGCAGCAATAGTCGTTTTGCTTGATATCAAAGAGAGCCTGGTGTTTGGTTATAGTGAAAAAGGGATTGCCACTGGCTCTTTTGTCTACAAGAACCACCTAGCGAACTACTTGATGATGACGCTCTGTATGGGCATTGGCCTTATCGTCTCTCAGCTTCACACTACCCCTTCCGAATCGCGCCATATGTTTGTTAAAAGACTGATGGAAGGCATTCTCAGCCGGAAAATGTACATACGCCTCTGCCTTGTGATCATGGTGATTGCGTTGGTAATGACACGTTCTAGAATGGGAAATACTGCTTTTTTTGCGGCGACAGCTATCGGTGGCTTACTTGCATTGGTGTTTTATAAAAATAAGCCACGCGCGTTAACCGTCTTGGTGGGCAGTGTTATCGCTGTCGATACAATCGTTGTGGGTGCCTTGTTCGGGCTGGAAAAAGTCAAACAGCGCTTGGTAGAAACGTCACTTGGCGCGGAGTCCCGCGATCAGGTGGTGGTATGGTCACTGGATATTATCAGAGATTTCCCTTTCACCGGCACTGGCATGGCGAGCTTTTACACGATCTTCCCCATGTATTCCAAGGCCGATATTGGGTTCTATGACCATGCCCATAACGACTATATCCAGTTTATGGTCGAAGCCGGAATTCCAGCGACATTGCTCTTAGGGCTCGTGGTGGTGTTAGCCTTTGGACGCGCCTTCTCCACTATTCGGAAAAGACATAGCCGAACAATGAAAGGTATAGCGCTGGGTTGTATCATGTCCATCATTGGTATGCTGATTCATATCAGTGTGGATTTTAACCTTCAGCCAATGGCTAATGCGCTGACATTTACCCTGATTCTCTTCATTGCCAACGCCTGCTCGGCTCTACCTGCTGTGGGGCAGTTAGTCACTATACCCCCGAAATCAAATCAGGCCGAACGCTTGAAGGAACCCGAACATGTTTAATCATATTCTCGTGGTGTGTACAGGGAATATCTGCCGTTCGCCAATTGCAGAGGCGCTGCTAAAAAAGCTATTGCCAGAGTTAGTCATTGAATCCGCGGGCACTGCCGTTACCAAAAGCAATATTACTGATGCCACAGCTCATCCATATAGCCAGCAAGTATGTAACGAGAATGGCCTAGATATTTTTAACCACAATGCGCGTCAACTAACACCAGAGCTTTGCGATAGGTTTGATTTAATTTTGGTGATGTCGCATGAGCATATTGAGGAAGTCGCGCTGGTCTCTCCAGGCTCGAGAGGTAAAACCATGCTAATTGGCCAATGGATTGGCCTTGGCGATATTGCAGATCCCATCCTTGAGCCCAAAGCATCTTTTGATACCCTTTATCACACACTCGTCCGCGCGACGAACACATGGGCTAAGAAGCTGTCTTAAGCCCAATGACTACAGTTCATTCGCGTCGCTCTCCCTACCAATTAAAAAATCCGCCCAAGTGGCGGATTTTTTTGAATATCGCTATTCAGAACTTAGTTAGTGCTTAAACAGGGCTAAGCGATTAACGTTCCCAGTACGCTTCTTCTAAAGAATCCTCTTTCTCTGGCAAACCACGAGACAAACGTGGTGAATGCTGTGCCAGTACTTCATAGCTCACACGGTTCGCGTATTTACATACCTGAGAGAACGAGCTGTAGGTCAGAAATGAATGGGCGTGCTTGCTGGAGTTTGGCACATTATCACGGTGATAGCGGTTTGCTGACATATCATGTAGTACCGCTGACAATGCGCCATCACCCGCACCATTGGTGTTTTTGATGCGTTCTGGGCCACCCATGTAAGGCGCAATGTGTGAGTAAACCTTAAATGGGTTTTCACAGTCCGACTTTTTCATCGGGCGGCTGAATTCGTAACGGTTGAATTCGGCAATTGAGCCAGGCAACAACGGCAAGCTAGTTTCACGCTTGGCTTCTTCTTCCGTGTAGCCTGCCATGTAAAGTCCCACAGGACCTGCCGTACACAACACCATGTCTACCCACTCCAGGGCTTTGTCTGCCGCCAACAAAGGATCAGACTCACCAGTCAGCGCTTCCGCTTCTTCTTCGTTCATTGCAACAACAGAAACATGCTCTGACAAGAAGTCACGCCACCATTGCGGATTGTTCTGAATCACGTACTTGGTACCCATAGTCATTACCACAGGTACGTCGTGTTTCTTCGCGAACTCGATTGCTTTCATGGTCGCTTCCGGCATCGGGTCGCCTTCTTTACAGCGAACCAGATAAGCGGTCAGTACCAAAGCAGAAGCATTTTTGAATATATGCTCTGGGATAGAGTCTGCGTGAAGCTGGTTCATCAAACCTTCGCTGATCGCAAAGGTACGTTCACCTTCTTCACTGATCAGCGTGTAACAACGACCAATTGGGCCCTGAACTGCCTGTAAGTAGTTAAGGTCCATGCGGCTTGAGGTGTTACAGAGGTAGCGATATGCATAGCTGCCGATGGTGATGTCTTGGCTCATGACACCTAGCAGAATAGATTTGTCGTCGGCAAGCGTTGAGTAGTTGTGCAACGTATTACCAATAGTACCGCCTGCAAACTCGTGACTAACCATGTTGTTATCTTTTAGTTCTTGATACAGCGCTTCTGCGCGCTTGTCATCAATCACCAAAGAATGCCCTTTACTCAATTCGTATTTCGCAACGAAATCATCGGCTACTTTCGCTTCAATATCCACCAGCGTCTGGTCGATACCGATAACATGTGGACGTTTCAGCTTGCGCTGCTCGCTCGCTTGCACCAAAAGTGGATCGCGTGCATGGACAGGAAAGTAATGCTTAGACTTGCGTTGGCCCGGGAATTTCATGATTCAATGCGTCGTTGTTGTGGCGAAAGTGCGAATTCTATCACACAAATTTCAACGGGGAATCTTTCGGACAAAAATATGCCAGGGTGAAAAACCAGCCCAGGCATAAATGAAAATGAAAAGAAGGCGTTACCAACCTTTGGTATTTCTCTCCACCAACAGCTTCATCATGTCGATGTGTGCAGGAGAATCATTGAGGCAAGGGATGTATCTGAACGTCTCGCCGCCCGCTTCTATAAAACTCTCATGACACTGCTCGGAAATCTCTTCCAATGTCTCCAAACAATCCGCAGAGAACGCCGGCGTAATCACATCCAGACGCTTCACCCCTTCACTTGGCAATCTTTCTAGCGTTTTGTCGGTATAGGGCTGTAGCCACTCTTCTCGACCAAAACGCGACTGGAATGTCGTTTTCAGTGGTACATCGCTGGACAATCTTGCTACCAGTTTTTCTGTTGTCCCTAAGCAGTGCGTCTGGTACGGGTCACCGTTATCTGCGTAGCGTTTAGGAATGCCGTGATAAGAGCACAACAGCATGTCAGGTCTACCATGCTCAGCCCAATGCGCTTCAACCGATTGCGCCAGCGCTTCGATATAGCTGTCTTCACTGTAGTAGTGGTTCACAAAACGGAACTCCGGCAATTCGGGCATTTGTTTAAGTGATTTCGCAATTTTGTCGAAAACAGCCGCCGTCGTGGTGCGCGAGTACTGTGGATAAAGCGGCAGCACGAGAATTTTATTACAGCCCCTCGCTTTCAATGCTTCAATACCCGTCAGAATGCTTGGGTTGCCATAGGTCATACCCAGCTCCACAGGCAGTCCGGTTTCACGCTCCAACGCGGCTTTTTGACGCTTGGAGTAGACCATCAGTGGTGAACCCTCTTCCATCCAGACGGTTTGATAGAGCTTTGCCACCTTGGGAGAGCGCACAGGCAAAATGATCCCGTGTAATAGCGGGCACCATAGCCAACGGGTCATGTCGACGACACGTTGATCATGAAGGAATTCGCTAAGAAATGCTTTTACTGCTTGGGAGGTCGGTGCTTCCGGTGTGCCGAGGTTAGCCAGCAACACCCCTACTTTGTTGTTTTTGTTTTCCATTTCGTCCTACAACACAGTTTATTTAAACCCGAGGATACCACTACTTTTCTTTGATAGAAAAAGATCAAAAAAGGGCAATCATAGTGATTGCCCTTTTCTTAAACACTGGGGCAATTAATCCAGCGCTTTAGCGATTTCTTCGCTGACTTCAGAAACTTGCTGAGTACCATCAAATTTCAGGTACTTGGTGTTGCCTGCTTCTGCTTCTTTCGAGTAGTAAGCAATCAGTGGCGCTGTTTGGTCGTGGTATACACCCAGACGCGCACGTACGGTTTCTTCTTTGTCGTCGTCACGAACAACCAGATCTTCGCCAGTCACGTCGTCTTTACCTTCCACTTTAGGCGGGTTGTAAACAACGTGGTAAGTACGGCCAGAAGCCAAGTGCGCGCGGCGACCACTCATACGCTCAACGATAACGCTGTCTGGCACGTCGAATTCCAGTACATAGTCAACCACTACGCCGATGTCTTTCAGGCCATCTGCCTGTGGAATAGTGCGTGGGAAGCCATCCAGAAGGAAGCCTTTCGCACAGTCTTCTTGTGCAATGCGCTCTTTAACCAGACCAAGGATGATATCGTCAGATACCAGTTGGCCCGCGTCGATAACTGCTTTCGCCTGTTTGCCCAGCTCGGTGCCGGCTTTGATTGCTGCACGCAGCATGTCACCAGTGGAAATTTGTGGAATACCATATTTTTCCATGATGAACTGCGCTTGAGTCCCTTTACCTGCACCTGGTGCGCCCAGAAGAATGATGCGCATAGTTATCCCCTTTATTTACTTTGGAGTTTCGCAAAAACACGAAACATACACGTATATTGATACCTAAACAACCTCGTGCCCGACGTTTTCAACACAATTGGCGCTGACATCGGCTCAGGTCTCTTAGTTTCTTCATTCGACATTGGGTCGGCAAAAGAAGAGGCTATGGATCACAAAATCGTTTAGGTATTGAAGTTAATAAGCCCAGCATTCCCGCTGGGCTCGGTCATATTAATAACGAAAATGAATCGTTATGCAATTAGCCTTTAGTCAGAAGTTGGTTCACCGCACTCAGGAATTGAGATGGGTCATCCATCGAGCCGCGCTCTGCAAGCATCGCCTGACCCAACAGCATCTCAACCCAGCGACCGAACACTTCTTCGTCCGCTTCATCAGCCATTTGCTTCACCAGAGTGTGCTCTGGGTTCATCTCAAAGATGTATTTCACTTCTGGCGCTTCTTGCCCAGCTGCAGCCAGTAGCTTCGCCATTTGTGTACCCATTTCAAACTGATCGGTGACCACCACTGCTGGTGTGCCTGACAGTTTGAAGGTCGGACGAACATCTTTCACACGGTCACCGAGATATGCTTTGGTTCGATCAACCACAGACGCAAACTCTTTTTCGGTTTCTTCGCGTTTCTCTTTCTCAGCGTCGTCTTCAAACTTGCTGAGATCCAGATCCGCTTTAGTGATCGCTTGGAACTGCTTGCCGTCAAACTCCGGCAGGTAGCTCATCAGCCATTCATCGATACGGTCATACATCAGAATGACTTCAATACCTTTGGCTTTGAATTGCTCTAAGTGAGGGCTGTTTTTTGCTGCCTGATAAGAATCTGCAGTCAGATAATAAATCTTGTCCTGCTCTTCTTTCATGCGAGATACATAGTCAGTGAGAGAAACCGTTTGTTCACTGCTGTCTGTTTCAGTCGATGCAAAGCGCAGTAGACCCGCGACTTTCTCACGATTTGAGAAATCTTCCGCTGGACCTTCTTTCAGAACCAAGCCAAATTCTTTCCAGAAACTCTGATATTTATCCGCGTCATTGTTTGCCAAACGCTCAAGCATGGTCAGAACACGCTTGGTGCAGGCGTTACGCAAAGACTGAGTCACTTTATTGTCTTGCAGAATTTCACGGGAAACGTTCAATGGCAGATCGTTTGAGTCAATCAAACCACGGACAAAGCGCAGGTAACTTGGCATAAACTGCGACGCATCGTCCATGATAAATACGCGCTGTACATAGAGCTTCAGGCCATGTTTGTGGTCGCGGTTGAACATATCCCAAGGCGCTTTGGAAGGAATGTACAACAGACTGGTGTAGTCGTTTTTACCTTCTACGCGATTGTGGCTCCACTGAAGAGGGTCAGCGAAATCATGGGACAAATGCTTGTAGAACTCGTTGTACTCTTCATCAGAAATATCTGACTTTGAACGAGTCCAAAGTGCCTGGGCTTTATTGACCTTTTCCCATTTACCTTCGCCAGTTTCTTTACCTTCTTCGTCGCGCTCCTGCTCCCACATTTCGACTGGGATACCAATGTGATCAGAGTATTTGCCGATCACGTCACGCAGACGCCATTCATCCAGAAACTCTTTGTCTTCTTCACGAAGGTGAAGAGTAATTGAAGTACCGCGAGTGGTTTTTTCAATGCCTTCGATGGTGTATTCACCTTCGCCAGCCGATTCCCACTGAACACCTTCTGAGGCTTCAGCACCTGCTGCGCGGGTCATAACGGTGACTTTGTCTGCAACAATAAATGCAGAGTAGAAGCCCACACCAAACTGACCAATCAGCTGGCTGTCTTTCGATTGGTCTTCGGAAAGTTGTTTAAAGAAATCTGCTGTGCCGGATTTTGCAATCGTACCAAGGTTTTCAATCACCTCGTCGCGGCTCATACCAATGCCGTTGTCTTCAACAGTCAAAGTGCCCGCTTCTTTATTGACGCTCAGACGGACACGAAGATCACCATCACTCTCATACAGTGCAGAATCAGACAGTGCCTTAAAACGCAACTTGTCAGATGCATCCGAAGCATTAGAGATCAGCTCACGCAGGAAGATCTCTTTGTTGGAATAGAGTGAGTGGATCATCAAGTGCAGCAGTTGCTTCACTTCAGATTGGAAACCACGTGTTTCCTTACTTTGTAGAGTCGCTTGATCGCTCATTTTAACCCCAAACTAAATGTATTTTGGTTTAATCACTACCTGTAAATATGGCCGCTATTTTCCAATTCAAGGGCAGGCAAGGAATTTTTGATTTCTTGAGCTATTTTTCGCATTTCAGGTATAATCGTCTTTATTTTTAGCCAATTTAGGCGCTATTCACCTCCAATTTCGAGGTTAACCCGCCAAACTTTTCAAGATTCGCGCAGGTAAGTAAATCGAATGTTAAATAAATCGAACCGTTACCTTCTGGGAGAGCGTTTTGTTTTTTCTCCCAGCGACAGCTCTTTGATTGATCTTTATGAAAATAATGAGTTGATCCGACTGGGCAGTAACGAGTGCCGAGTATTGATGGTTCTCATAGAAGAACCTCACGCTATTGTCACCCGAAACCGAATCCACGACTTTGTATGGCGCAAGCAAGGTTTCGAAGTCGACGACTCCAGCCTGACACAATCTATTTCTACCTTAAGAAAAGGCCTGAAAGACTCCACGAAAAGCCCGATGTTTGTCAAAACCGTGCCAAAACGCGGATATCAGGTAGTGTGCTCAGTAGAGGTCTATAACGATCAGGAAGTTGACCTGCCAAAATCTACTGTTAATGAGATGGAAGACGACGTTGTCGAAGCAGAGATCTTAACTGCTGAAGCTGAAAGCGAGCTCCAAGAGTCACCAACAGAGGTTGCTGTATCGGCACCTCAGCCAGAACAAGCGGACATTCCTAGAGCTCCGGTTGCGGTGAAAATCCCGCTTGGCTCATGGGTAGCATTCGTACTCGCATTGCTGGTACCTCTGGCGTTTTACGTTGCTTCCACTCCTAAATCTGAAGCATTTCGGGAAATCTTAACGGTCGAAGATGTACCGGTTTACATTCCCGTGACCAATGCACGTATCAACCAATGGCAACCCATGGTTCAGCGCTGTGTTGAAAAGTACATTGGTTTCTACCGTGAAGAGCGCGAATTGGAAGAAGTGATTGTGACAGGCGGTCAAGATAACCAAATTTCCCTGAACTATATCCACAGTGCCAAAGACGCAGATGACAACATTACTTATGTTCTTCTTACCAGCCAGCAAGGGAGCGACGGACTATGCCGATGAGTCTTCATGCACCTCGACGCCGTGATCAAATGAAGCGCTTCGGGCCATTTTTCTTGTTGTTGATATCATTTATTACCAGCGCTTGGGTGTTTCTCGGCGAGGATATGCGCACGTCTAACCTTCTGCTTTCAAAAGAGTGGAAGTCGCGAACAATTAATCACATTGAGGAAGCAAGATTTCGTGATGTAGCTGGGCTTACTGAGACCGAGCAACAAAGCAATATGGTTTTTTTGCCCGATAATACTTATTCCCGTGACACTCAAATTGTGTTGAAAAATGAAGAGCAGAATACTCAAGTGGTGATGTCGATTTCCGAGTCTGGTGAATGGGAAATCAGTGGCGGCTATCTGAAACTCAAGCTCGGTAGCATCAAAGATGTGACAACCGGAGATACCGCGGAGTTTTCAGAGGAAGACCTGACTCTGGTGCGCACTTTCTACCGCCTAGGCGCTGAAAAGGTTCGCCGCATTGATGTATTGAATGACGGTTCACTGCTGCTTACCAGTTTGAACCATGGTTCGCTGGTGCTTTACAGCAAGTCGTGATCGACAAAAACTAAAAAGGCCGCTAAGCGGCCTTTTTTATCCCAGACGGTGACGTCCAATAATCGAATGAGAGAGCGTGGTACCATCCACCAACTCCAACTCTCCGCCCATTGGCACACCGTGTGCGATACGGCTAGCAATGACGCTATGTTCCAGACAAAGCTCACTGATGTAATGCGCTGTCGCTTCACCTTCTACCGTTGGGTTAGTTGCTAGGATAAGCTCAGAAATTGACTCTGACGATAAACGCTTTTCCAACAAATCCAAACCGATATCAGAAGGGCCAATTCCATCAAGTGGTGATAAATGCCCCATAAGAACAAAGTAACGGCCAGAGTATTGGCCAGTAGCTTCAATCGCAGCAATATCAGCAGGGCTTTCTACCACACAGATCTGACCGTTTTCCTGACGACGGGGATTAGCACAAATCGCACACTCCTCTTCCTCAGTAAAGGTCCTGCATTTACCGCAATGTCCGATATCTGTCATCGCAGAAAGTAACGCTTCAGAAAGCTTCACACCACCTTGGCGATTACGTTGCAGAAGATGAAAAGCCATGCGCTGTGCTGACTTGGGACCGACCCCAGGCAAACAACGCAAGGCTTCCATCAACTGCTCAAGCAGTTGGCTTGTACGCATACTTAGAATGGCATTTTAAAGCCTGGTGGCATCTGCATGCCGCCAGTGACTGAAGCCATTTTCTCTTTCTGAGCTTCTTCAATGCGACGCGCTGCATCGTTAAAAGCTGCAGCAATCAAGTCTTCCAGCATGTCTTTGTCGTCTTCCATCAGGCTGTCATCCAGCTCAACGCGACGAACACTGTGGCTGCCGGTGATGGTCACTTTTACCAGGCCTGCACCTGCTTCGCCGGTGACTTCCATATTCGCAATTTCTTCCTGCATCTTCTGCATGCGCTCTTGCATTTGCTGCGCCTGCTTCATCAGGTTGCCCATTCCGCCTTTACCAAACATACTCTTCTCTCTATTTAGCTTTGCGCTGAGATATCTAAATCACAGCCCTTTTAGGTTTATATAGGTCTAACGCTCTCTTCATCCAGTTGCGCGGCAAAACGCTGGCAGATAAAGCGAACATTGGGATCATCACTCAGGCTTTGTGAAGCCTGAGTCAGTTTTTCTGTATAAAGCCTGTCACGCCATTCCAGTGGTGTTGTTCCCGCTTCTCCCTGCGCGACAGACAAAGTAATTGAAGTACCCAGCTGATTGCTCAAAGCTTCAAGCAAGGCAGCCTGTGCTTTTTCAGTGTTCAAGTGCGCTTGCTCACTACGCAAACAAAGATTGATTTGATCGCCGTGTCGTTCCATGGATGCGTTCAATGCCATCTGCTTGACCAATCGAGGTGCTTCCAATGCACTGGCAATGCGACTCCACTCGTCCAATTCAATCGACTCTTTTTCCAGCTTATCGCGCATTTCCGGGGTGCGCTCGTGTTGAAGCGCTTTTTTAATCTTATCCGGCGTAACAGTAACGGGCTTTTCTTCGGCCGTTTCTAACTTAGTCGGTTTCCAACGATAGGCTTCATCTTGGGTGGCGGCACTTTCATTCGGCATCGATGCTTGTTGGAAAACAGCAGGATCAGCAGGCTTATGTTTTGCTGCGATCCGGTCGATAACCGACAGTGCATCACCGCCGGCTGTTGCCGCACTACCCTTTTTTGGCGATTGGCCCTCTTGCTGACGAACCCGACTTCTCAACATGTTGCGGGCCGCCACCAGACTCCCTGCGGAAGAAGGAGCTTGCTGCTGAGGCTGCTGAGGCTGCTGAGGCTGCTGAGGCTGCTGAGGCTGCTGAGGTGATGTTACTACCGTTGGTTGAGACGGCAAATCGTAGTCAGCATGGGACTCAGTTTCCCGCTGCGCTTCCATCTCCATCGCTGCCATATGCGCAGACATCTGAGGATCGTCCTGAACCACATTCGGCTGAGCAGCTTGAATAGGTTGAGACTGCGTTGGATTAAGCGCTGGCTGCGCAGGAGCAGGAGCAGGAGCAGGAGCAGGAGCAGGAGCAGGAGC
>NZ_ANFM02000024.1 GCF_000333895.2 Grimontia indica
AGGTTGAGGTCACGAGTTCGAACCTCGTGTGTCGCTCCAAATTTCTTACAGAACATCATCTGTAAGCACCAACACTCCGCATTGAATGCACCAGTTATTTTTAGGGTGTAGCGGGTCGTTGTCTTTAATGCTGTGAAGCATTATCTCCGGGCAAGGTCTAGCCCAAATACAATCTGAATGAGTTTTTTGCAGTAACGTGTCTGCATCACGCTTTGAGCACCTTTTTATCGTGTTTCTTAACAGAGTTATCCACAAAGTCTAGCTTGTGGGTAAAGCCGTTGATGAATATCAGAAGATGTGACGTTACTCAGAGTTATTTGTGCGGATGTTGATCGGTGGAAAACTGATCCCTGTGAATTGTTTTTGTTGTAACTCTATGTTTTTAATGATTTTAAAGTTTCGAGTTTCAATGTTTTCAAAAGATTATCCCCAGTTTCATCACCTTTCGTGACTTTCATCTGAGATTATTCACAGAGTGTGTTTAACTTTATCAGCATGCACTGTTTTATAGCGTACTGAAAAGGTTTTCCACATTTCGCAGAAGAAGTGAATCTATGTCTTGTTTTTGCATTAATTTTGAGCAGATAGGTGACTTTCCACTACCGCACGATTGCGCTTAGGCATCCCTTGGTAGGCCTTTCTGAACGATTCTGACTAACCTCTTGGTTGAGGAAGGCAGAACATCAACAGCATGTTCATTTCGGCGTTTAATCTGTTGTTCAAGCGCCCAATCAAGGTGCTGATCAAGCATAGCAGAGAATCCTTTGGCCGATTCCAAAAGTTCAATAATCTCTGGATCATAAGGGGCGTTTCCCATGGCCACAGAGAGGTTGCGGCGCCATTTTTCGTGGCCTATACGGCGAATGGCCGAACCCTCAGTTTCTTTCAAAAATGTGGATTCATCCCAGCTGAACAACGTTTTCAGAGGTTGTTGGACCAAGCTTTCTCGCCCATAAAAATCAGACTCGTTGGTTAACTCAGCTTCGCGGTTGTATGGACAAACCAACTGGCAGTCATCACAGCCATAGATCCGGTTCCCCATCGCCTCACGAAACTCTTCTGGGATTTCACCATCAAGTTCAATCGTGAGGTAAGAAATACAACGTCTGGCATCGACAATGGTGTCGCCAACAATGGCATCAGTTGGGCAAGAGGTAATACATGCTACGCACTTGCCACACTGACTTTCTGTTGGCTCATCCACTGGTAAGGGCAGATCAATCAGCAGTTCACCCAGAAAAAACCAGGAACCGACGTCTTCACTGAGCAACAGCGAATGCTTGCCTGTCCAGCCAAGACCGGCCTTCTCTGCCAGTGGACGTTCCAGAACCGGGGCAGAGTCGACAAAAGGTCGATAGCCGAATTTCCCAACTTCTTCTTCAATTCGCTGCCCTAATTTTTTCAGGCGGTTGCGGATGAGTTTGTGGTAGTCACGGCCGAGCGCATAACGACTGATATAGGCGAGAGAAGGCGTTTCCAATGTTTTGGCAAACCCCGCATCTGGCGGGAGGTAGTTCATTCTGGCACTGATCACGCGGACTGTGCCTTCAACCAGTTCCTGAGGACGGGCGCGCATCATGCCATGGCGTACCATCCATTCCATTTCCCCGTGATAGCCATTATCGAGCCAGCGTTGCAACTGAGCTTCATGCTGACTGAGATCAACATCAGTGATCCCAATATGCTGAAATCCTAGTTCATGTCCCCATTGCCTGATATTTTCAGCAAGTTGGGTAAAATTGATCGACAAAGAAGATCGGGACTCAGACATAAGATCAGCAAGGAAAAACTAAGATGAGCGCAAGTCTACCACACTCGCTTTACCGATCGGATCAGGTCAGAGACGGAGAGCGCAAGATCGCAGCAGATCTTGGCGTAGAAATGTACAACCTGATGGAACTCGCAGGACGTGCTGTCTTTGAAGCGATGAAAGATCGTTGGCCTGATGCAGAATCGATCTTCGTATGTTGTGGTAGCGGTAATAACGGCGGTGATGGCTATGTTATTGCGAGATTAGCTTTGGAAGCCAATATGTCGGTAACCCTCTGGTCGGTTGCCGACCCATCTAGCGTTAGCGGCGATGCGTTAAAAGCGCAGCAGAAGTTTGTGGCTGCTGGTGGCTTGATTGTACAAGGTGCCTTTCCTGATGGTGATTATGATCTGATCGTTGATGCGCTCTTTGGTACCGGGCTCAGCCGCGATTTATCCGGCGCATACCTGTTAGCAGTTAGTGCTATCAATGCGATTAACTGCCCCAAGATCGCGGTGGATCTTCCCAGTGGCTTGGATGCGGATACCGGACACGTCTGGGGTGAGGCCGTCATCGCAGATTGCACCGTCAGCTTCGTGGGATTGAAGCAAGGCCTCTTTACCGGCAAGGCGCGCGATCATTGTGGTGACATTCTCTATGACGGCTTGGGTATTGGAGAGGAGTTTGCTGCGCATATCTCTGCTTCGTCTAAACTGCTGACGCATACTCTTGCCAAGACACTGGAGCCACAACGCCAAAATAGTGCACACAAAGGGCAAGCTGGACGCGTCATTTGTATTGGTGGCCAAAAAGGAATGGGTGGGGCAATTATCCTCAGTGGTCAGGCGACACTGCGAAGCGGCGCCGGGCTCGTCGCGGTGCTCACCGATGAAAGCCATATTCCGGCAGTGTTGGCGCGTCAGCCTGAATTGATGACACGTTGGTGGCTTGAAGATGACGGCATTGAAGCGTTAGAGGAAACGCTGCGATGGGCTGATGTGATTGCTATTGGTCCCGGTCTTGGTCAAAGCGAGTGGGCGAAGAAACTCTTTGATGCCGCGGGGGCGTGTGGGATCCCCATGGTGGTGGATGCTGACGCATTGAATCTCTTGGCATTATCTCCGATGCGCAGGGATAACTGGATTTTGACTCCACATCCTGGAGAAGCCGCAAATTTATTGAGTACTCACGTAACAGAAATTGAACGGGATCGTTTTTCTGCCGTCAAAGAGTTACATAAACGCTATGGTGGCGTAGTGGTGCTTAAAGGCGCAGGCACAATCGTTTATGATGGCAGTACTTTACAGATCATCGATGCGGGCAACCCTGGAATGGCCTGTGGCGGCATGGGGGATGTTCTGACTGGTGTGATTGCCGGATGCGTAGCACAGATGTCTTCGCTGTCGGAATCAGCCAGTTTTGGTGCCTACTTACATAGCTATGCAGCAGATATTGCTGCACAAGACGGTGAGCGTGGCCTGATCGCCAGTGATTTGCTCCCGCTTCTTGGCAACAACATAAAAACAGAATCGCGATAGGGTAGCGCCTTATCGCAGAAAAGCAGTGAGAAACATGACACAGACTTTTATGACTGAGCTTGCCGATGAGCAAGCAACAGTGGCCTTTGGTGCAGCTGTCGCAAGCGCCTGCGCGCAGCAAACAACCATTTATCTTCATGGCGATCTGGGTGCAGGAAAAACCACTTTTTCTCGCGGATTCATCCAGTCTCTTGGCCATTCTGGCAACGTAAAGAGCCCGACTTATACTCTGGTTGAACCCTACCAACTGGATAGCTGGCAAGTCTATCACTTTGATTTGTACCGATTGGCTGATCCTGAAGAGCTTGAATTCATGGGGATCCGGGATTACTTCACACCTGACGCACTTTGTTTGGTTGAATGGCCAGAAAAAGGCGAAGGTTTGTTGCCGCAACCTGATCTTGATATCACACTGAAATATAACGATGAACAACGCACAGTGCAGGTTCAGGCCAATACGCCTGTTGGTGAAGCGTTGCTGGCAAAACTGGAGTGGAAATAACGATATGCTTTGGCGGGGCGTGTTAGCAGGGTTGCTATGCTGGTTTGGTGCACTTTCTCCTGTACTGGCTAATTCACTGGAAAATGTGCGGATCTGGCCTGCGCCGGATGAAACGCGCGTGGTGATGGATTTGGCCGATGATCCTTCCTATACCTATTTTACCCTGACCAAACCGAATCGCCTGGTGGTAGATCTGAAAGACACGACCCTGGGGATGACACTGCCTAAAACGGTCAGCGACAGTAAAATTCTGACGAAAATCCGCAAGAGCAATCCGCCTGACAACAAAACATACCGTTTGGTCTTTGAACTTAAGGATCAAAGTGTCCCGCGTCTGTTTCCGCTGGCACCCGGCGGTGAATATGGCCACCGTCTGGTGATTGATATTCCTCACGGAAAGAAAACCGTCGCGGTGAAACCTGCCAAGCCTGCCGCTACAGCCGAAACCCAGACCGCACTGCCGTTTGGTACCGACGACATTATTATCGCCATTGACCCAGGCCACGGAGGAAACGATCCGGGTGCCGTGGGACCACGACGTAAATACGAAAAGCACGTAACACTGGCTATTTCGCGCCAAGTCGCCGCCAAGATTAACGCGGTGCCAGGCATGAAAGCGGTACTGACGCGTAATGGTGATTACTTCGTCGATCTTAACAAGCGCTCGGATATTGCTCGCCGTAAGGGAGCGCATCTTTTGGTGTCTATTCATGCTGATGGTTTCCACAAACCACAGCCTCGTGGTGCGTCTGTATGGGTACTGTCCCGTCGTCGCGCGAACAGTGAAATTGGTCGTTGGATTGAGAAGCACGAAGAGCAATCGAACCTGTTAGGTGGTGGTGCGCTGCTGAATGACAACGAGGACGAATACCTGAGCCGTGCGGTGTTGGACTTGCAGTTCAGTAACTCACAAAAAGAGGGGTATGACGTTGCAGTTCGCGTGCTGAAAGAAATGGGTAAAGTGACAAAACTTCACAAATCCAGCCCGGAACACGCGAGTCTTGCTGTGCTGAAATCCCCAGATATTCCCTCTCTGTTGGTTGAGGCGGGTTTTATCACCAACCCACAGGAAGAAAAGCTGTTGCTGAGCTCCAGCCACCAAAACAAGATTGCCAATGCTGTATATAAAGGTGTGTTGACCTATTTTGAGGATTTCCCACCAGATGGCACCTTGATGGCGGCGCGTAAGAACGGCATTAAACACAAAGTCACGTCAGGCCAGTCCCTGTCTGTCATCGCCAGTAAATACGGTAGCTCAGTGTCGGCGATCAAAGCGGCAAACGGCTTGAAATCCAATAATCTGAAAGTTGGTCAGGTACTGACAGTGCCAGACGTCAACGTTGGGGCATTGACCAATGCCTCGAAACCTTCGTCTTCAGGTGCCAGTGCAAAACCCGCGTCACCTTCGGGTAAAACAGTGACTCACACCGTCAAACGTGGAGAGTTCTTGGGTAAAATCGCGCAGGAATATGATGTCAGTGTTGCCAGTATTCGCAGTGCCAACAAGCTGCGCTCAGATGAACTGGCGATAGGGCAGAGACTGAAAATTGTGGGTGTCCAGCCCAAAGACAAGCAGCACAAAGTGCAACGCGGAGAGTATCTGGGTAAAATCGCCAGCAATTATGGGGTGACGGTAGACAGTATCCGTCGTGCCAATAAGTTGCGTTCTGACGAGTTGGCTATCGGCCAGACCCTGATTATTCCTGGGAGTTAAGCATGGCAATTCAAATCCTACCTGCACGTCTGGCAAACCAGATTGCGGCAGGCGAAGTGGTTGAAAGGCCTGCTTCTGTCGTAAAAGAGCTTGTTGAAAACAGCATTGATGCTGGGGCGACCCGCATTGATGTTGATATCGAAAAAGGCGGCAGCAAGCTTATCCGCATTCGAGACAACGGCTCAGGCATAGCCAAAGAAGAACTCGAATTGGCGCTCAGCCGTCACGCGACCTCTAAGATTTCTTGCCTTGATGACCTCGAAGCGATTATCAGTCTTGGGTTTCGTGGTGAGGCACTGGCGAGTATCAGCTCGGTATCGCGACTCACCCTTACATCGAGAACTATCACTCAATCAGAAGCCTGGTCTGCCTATGCGGAAGGGCGTGATATGGCTGTGCAGGTTAAACCTGCGGCCCATCCAGTCGGCACGACGGTTGAGGTGGTGGATTTATTCTTTAATACACCAGCCCGCCGCAAGTTTCTCCGCACCGATAAAACCGAATTCGGCCATATTGATGAGCTTCTGAAGCGCATTGCGTTGAGCCGTTTTGATGTGGCTATTACCCTTCGTCACAACGGCACCATCGTGCGCCAGTACCGCGCAGCATCGAACGATGCCCAGCGTGAAAAGCGACTGGCGGCTATTTGCGGTTCGCCGTTTGTAAAAAGCTCTGTGGCAGTGAGCCTTGAACATCAGGGTTTAACCCTTCATGGCTGGATTTGTACGCCGGAAGGTGCGCGGGCCCAGAACGATATTCAGCACTGCTTTGTGAACCAGCGGATGATGAAAGACAAACTCATCAATCACGCGATTCGACAGGGCTATGAAGCATCATTGCGTCCTGATCAATTCGCCGCTTACGTTCTTTATATTGACATCGAGCCGCACCAGGTGGATGTGAATGTTCACCCTGCCAAGCATGAAGTCCGTTTCCATCAGGCCCGCTTGGTTCATGACTTTATCTATCAGGCTGTAGCCGATGCCCTGATGCAAGTTGCAGCGGAACAAGCACCTGCACTTGAGTTTGAACATCCGCCAGTGAGTGATCTCAGCAGTGGGCAGAATGCTACCCAGCCTGAAACCATGCCTGACACCCCAACACCTGAAATTCATGATTCGTTGGAGCCTCAGGGGGCGGGAAATGCCTCATACTCAAACTACCCTGGTCAGACTGAACACACAGAATGGCGGCCACAGTCGTCAGGGCAAAGTCCACGAGGGTCAAGCCTTGGCCACTCATCTGGCAGCGGCTCACGCCGAGAGCAATATGGTGATAACGCCCCATCAAAGCGTGAACAAAAAGTGTATCAAGCACTCATGACAACGCCTGTTGTCCCACCTGCGGATACGCAGGTAGCCGAAGCGCCACCTGTCTTTACGCCTTCATCAGTGGTGCAAACACCCGTTTCCGTCGGGCATGCAGGAAATGGCTTAGGTAAGGCGTTGGCCGTGGTGTCGTCTAAGTATTTGTTGCTTCAACGTACCGAGGGTATAGCCCTACTGGATTTGGATGCCGCCTCTTACCTCGCCATGCTTGGACAATTCCATGCTGCGGCAGAGGGTGAAGGCTTGAAAGCACAGCCGCTTCTGATCCCACAGGCGCTGCCCGCTTCGACGGAAGAATTGGCATTGATTGCGAAACATGAAAGTCTGCTTCAGCAATTTGGTATGCTTCTTCGTCAAAAGTCGCCAACCCAATTGATGGTGATGGCGGTTTGTCAGCCTGTACGCAATCATAACTTGCAGCAGCTCATTCCTTCGTTGATGACATTTCTTACCAGCGAATCTGACACTTTGTCGGCTGAGTTACTGGCAAACTGGTTTGCAGATCAGGCGACGCAAAAAACAGACGTCTATGGTTTATCACAAGCCGTTACACTGATCTCTGACTTAGAAAACTGCTGGCAGGAAAGGCTGGCAGCGCATTATTCAACGTTGTTGCGTCCGGTTGACGTAGCAGCGGCAATAGAAGCTTTTAAACATGACTAAGCCATTGCCGAAGGCAATTTTTTTAATGGGGCCTACCGCGTCGGGTAAAACTGATCTGGCGATCGGCCTGAGAAAACAATTTCCTGTCGAGATCATCAGTGTCGACAGCGCCCTTATCTACAAAGAGATGGATATCGGCACCGCCAAACCAACTGCAGATGAATTGGCACTGGCTCCACACCGTTTGATCAACATCCTCGATCCGTCAGAAGCTTACTCAGCGGCTGATTTCCGTGCTGATGCCTTGCGGGAAATGGAAGAGATTGTCGCAAAAGGGAGAATTCCCCTTTTGGTTGGTGGTACCATGCTTTACTTCAAAGCATTATTAGAAGGTTTGTCACCTTTGCCACCCGCGGATCCAGCGATTCGCGCTAAAATTGAACAGGAAGCAAAGGAACACGGTTGGCAGGCTCTGCATGATGAGTTATGCAACATTGACCCTGTCGCAGGTGCGAGGATCCACCCGAATGATCCTCAACGATTGTCGAGAGCGCTGGAAGTTTTTCGTATTTCGGGTAAAACTCTCACTGAGTTGACCGAAACCAAAGGTGAACCATTGCCATATGAGGTTCACCAATTTGCTATAGCCCCTAAGGAAAGGGGAGAACTGCATCGCCGTATTGAGCTGCGTTTCCAGAAAATGATGGAAGCGGGTTTCGAAGCGGAGGTACGCAAGCTGTATGATCGTGGCGATCTGAATCCTGATATGCCGTCGATCCGCTGCGTTGGGTACCGACAGATGTGGGATTATTTGGCGGGTAGCTGTTCGCTTGACGATGCAGTTTATCGAGGTGTGTGCGCAACCCGTCAGTTAGCCAAACGTCAGATCACCTGGCTTCGCAGCTGGGATAATTTGACATGGCTTGATAGCGACGATGCCGAGCTATCGTTACAAACAGTCACAAAGTGTCTGACCTGATCTAGGAAGAGACAGGTATACTTTGGGTTGTTGTAAGCGGCATTGTTGATTTTATTGTTGCTAATACAACTACAAACCAATAAGGAAAATTAAAAATGGCTAAGGGGCAATCTCTACAAGACCCATTTCTGAACGCACTGCGTCGTGAACGTGTACCTGTTTCTATCTATTTGGTAAACGGTATCAAGCTTCAGGGCCAGATCGAATCTTTTGACCAGTTCGTGATCCTGCTGAAAAACACTGTAAACCAAATGGTTTACAAGCACGCGATTTCTACCGTGGTCCCAGCTCGCCCAGTGAACCACCATCACAACAACTCTGAGCGTTCGCCAAACGAACGTCAGCAAGAGAAGACTGAGGAGTAATAATCCTTTGGTAAGGAGTTGATCGCTTGTTTGACCGTTATGAAGCCGGTGAACAGGCTGTTTTAGTTCATATCAACTTCACCCAGGAAGGCGAATGGGAAGATCTCAGCGAATTTGAAATGCTGGTATCGTCAGCGGGGGTTAGCAGGCTGCAAACCATTACGGGCAGTCGGCAGTCCCCGCATTCCAAATACTTCGTTGGTGAAGGTAAAGCCCAAGAAATCGCTGATGCAGTTCGATTGACAGGGGCTGACATTGTTATCTTCAACCATGCGCTTTCTCCTGCGCAAGAACGAAACCTTGAACGTCTGGTCAAATGTCGAGTGCTTGATCGCACTGGTCTGATCCTGGACATCTTTGCACAGCGTGCCCGGACTCACGAAGGTAAGTTGCAGGTCGAGCTGGCGCAGCTTCGCCACCTTTCCACCCGACTCGTCAGAGGCTGGACGCACTTGGAGCGTCAGAAAGGGGGGATTGGTTTGCGTGGTCCGGGTGAGACCCAGCTTGAGACTGACCGTCGATTGCTGCGTGATCGCGTTAAGGCAATTTTGCGTAGACTTGAGAAAGTGTCTAAACAGCGCGAGCAAGGGCGACGAGCTCGAAGCCGTGCTGAAGTACCAACCGTCTCGCTGGTGGGATACACCAACGCTGGCAAATCCACCCTCTTTAACCGCATTACTGAAGCGGGGGTCTACGCAGCGGATCAGCTGTTCGCGACCCTAGATCCGACGTTGCGTAAGATTGAGGTGGAAGATGTTGGTGACGTGATTCTTGCTGATACCGTTGGTTTTATCCGCCACCTACCGCACGATCTGGTCGCGGCGTTTAAAGCCACTTTGCAGGAAACACAGGAAGCAGCTTTGCTTCTGCATGTTATCGACGCCAGTGATGATCGCTTCCGCGAAAACATCGAAGCGGTTGACGTGGTACTTGAAGAAATCGATGCTCATGAAATCCCAACACTGTTGGTGATGAACAAAATCGACAACATGGAAGAGGCCTCGCCACGAATTGAGCGTGATGAAGAAGGTTTACCTCGTGTTGTCTATGTATCTGCACTAGCAGATCAGGGCATAGATCTTCTTTTTGAGGCACTGACCGAGAGGCTGGCGGGGACTATGGTAAGCTATCGCTTACGTATTCCACCTGCGGCTATCGGCAGAATGCACAGTAAATTCTGTCAGTTGCGCTGTATTACGCATGAAGAATACGAGCAGGACGGACATTTGCTGGTCGACGTGCGGTTACCTCAAACAGACTGGTTGAGGTTGAAAAAAAGGGAAGGCAGTGAGTTAGGCGACTTTATCGTCAACTGACAGCCTGTTACAGTATAAAAACTATCGTCATATCATACTGATGGAGTGCTCTAATGGCGTGGAATGAGCCAGGAAACAATGGCGGTCAGGACAAAGACCCGTGGGGAAACCGCGGAGGTCGTGACCAAGGGCCGCCGGACCTCGATGAGGTGTTTGGCAAGCTAAGCCGCAAACTGAGTGGCTTGTTTGGCGGCAAAGGGCCGTCTTTTGGTGGCAGCGGTGCTGCTGGTTTGGGCGTAATTGCCGTTGTGGGTGCAGTTATCTGGGGTGTCTCAGGCTTTTACACTATCGGTGAAGCTGAGCGCGGTGTCGTGCTGCGCTTTGGTGAATACAACCGCATTGTGCAGCCAGGTCTGAACTGGAAGCCAACGTTTATCGATGAAGTGACTCCGGTAAACGTTCAGGCCATTCGTTCTTTGCGCGGTTCAGGCGACATGCTGACCAAAGACGAAAACGTCGTGCGTGTTGAAATGGACGTGCAATATCGCGTTGCTGATCCTAAGAAATATCTGTTTGCAGTCACCAATGCCGACGACAGCCTGCGTCAGGCAACTGACTCTGCGCTGCGTGCAGTGATTGGTGATGCTGTGATGGACCAAATCCTGACCTCTGGTCGTCAGGAAATCCGTGAACGCACTGAAGTTGAAATCAACCGCATCGTGGACCGTTACGACATGGGTCTGCTGGTGGTTGATGTGAACTTTGATACAGCACGTCCACCGGAGCAGGTCAAAGACGCATTCGATGACGCCATTGCAGCGCGTGAGGATGAAGAGCGTTTCATTCGTGAAGCAGAAGCTTATCGCAACGATATTTTGCCTAAAGCAACGGGTCGTGCAGAGCGTCTGAAGAAAGAAGCACTGGGTTACAAAGAGAAAACTGTTAATGAAGCAGAGGGTGACGTAGCGCAGTTCGAGAAGCTGCTGCCTGAATATCAGGCTGCACCTGAAGTCACACGTAGCCGTCTGTACCTCCAGACCATGGAGAACGTCTTCGGTAACACCAGTAAAGTGTTGATTGATTCACAGGAAGGCGGTAACAACCTGCTTTACCTGCCATTGGATAAGCTGATGAACCAAACTCCTCAGCAACGTTCGACCACGGTTAACAGCAATGCATCAGATTACGGCATTGAGCTGGAAAGCTCGACGCAATCTGCAGCGCCAAGCAACAGCCGTTCGTCGACTTCGCGCCAGGGGAGATATTAATTATGCGTAAGTTGTTAATTCCTCTAATCATCATATCGCTCGTTTTAGGCTTGATGTCAGTATTCGTCGTCGACGAAGGAGACCGCGGTATTGTGATTCGTTTCGGTCGTGTACTGAAAGCTGACGATGACATGGCGAAAATTTATCCGCCGGGACTTCATTTTAAAGTTCCTGTTTTCGACAGCGTTAAAGTGCTGGATGCACGTATCCAGACCATGGATGACCAATCAGACCGTTTTGTAACGTCTGAGAAAAAAGACGTGATCATCGACTCCTACGTGAAGTGGAAAATCAAAGATTTCGGTCAGTACTACCTTTCAACAGGTGGTGGTAACCGTCTGACTGCTGAAGCCCTTCTGCAACGTAAAGTGGCAGATGGTTTGCGTGCAGAAATCGGTTCGAAAACCATTAAGGAAATCGTGTCCGAGAAGCGCGAGCAGGTGATGGCAGACGTACTGAGTGAACTTCAGGAAAGTGCTAACGACATCGGCATTGAAGTGATTGACCTTCGTATCAAGAAGATCAACCTGCCTGATGAAATCAGTGAGTCAATCTACGCTCGTATGCGTGCTGAGCGTGAAACTGTTGCCCGTCGTCACCGTTCACAAGGCCGTGAGAAGGCGGAAGTTATCCGCGCTCAGGCTGAACTGGAAGTGGCTACTGTTTTGGCAGAAGCAGAGCGTACTGCACGTGTAACACGTGGTGAGGCAGATGCAGAAGTTGCAAGGATCTATGCAAATACCTTCAACAAAGAGCCTGAGTTTTATAACTTCTTGCGCTCTCTGCAAGCTTACGAGAAGAGCTTCAACAACAAGGGCGACATCATGGTAGTCGACCCGAACAGTGAGTTCTTCCAGTACATGAAAGAGCCAACGTTGAAGGCAAACTAATCGTTGCCAGACAGCAAAACAGAAAAGACAAGGCGTCATGCCTTGTCTTTTTTTTATCCAAACGAACGAGAGTAAAAAAATGGGCAATGAGTTGTGGCTTGCAATGGGTTTAGTGCTGGTAGTTGAAGGGCTGGGGCCGATGTTGGTACCGAAAAAATGGCGGCAAATGGTCAGCGAAATGAGCCTGTTACCTGATGCTACCCTACGTCGTATTGGCGGGTGTTTAGTCGTCGCTGGTGCGGTAATCGCATATATGATGTGGCCGTCCAAGTAAATCGAAAGAGCAAAAAACTGTGACAGCCCGATGACCATAAGCAGGACGGCGCTCAAAAAATGACTGCATCCTTCAAACGATGGTGCTAGAATCCCGTTTTAATCATCAACTGACTGGAAAAGATGAGTAATAACGTAGTCGTTCTCGGCACCCAATGGGGTGACGAAGGTAAGGGTAAAATCGTTGATCTGTTGACTGAAGACGCTCAGTACGTTGTTCGCTACCAAGGCGGCCACAACGCAGGTCACACTCTTGTCATTGACGGTGAAAAAACCGTTCTTCACTTGATTCCTTCTGGCATTCTTCGCAACAACGTAAAATGCATCATCGGTAACGGTGTTGTTTTGTCCCCAGACGCCCTGATGAAAGAAATGAGCGGTCTGGAAGAACGTGGCATTCCAGTACGTGAGCGTCTTTTCCTGTCAGAAGCTTGTCCGCTAATTCTTCCTTATCACATCGCCCTTGATATGGCGCGTGAAAAAGCACGTGGCGCGAAAGCAATCGGTACAACCGGTCGCGGTATCGGTCCTGCTTACGAAGACAAAGTTGCCCGCCGCGGTCTGCGCGTTGGTGACCTGTTCGATAAAGAAGCGTTTGCCGAGAAGCTTAAAGAAGTGATGGAACTGCACAACTTCCAGTTGGAGCATTTCTACAAAGCTGAACCAGTAAGCTACGAAGAAACCCTGGCGAAAGTGATGGAGCAAGCTGACATCCTGACCAGCATGGTTATCGACGTGACCCAAGAACTGGATGACGCACGTAAGCGTGGCGACAAGATCATGTTCGAAGGCGCGCAAGGCACGCTACTGGACATCGACCACGGTACTTACCCATACGTAACGTCTTCAAACACTACCGCTGGTGGTGTTGCTGCAGGTTCTGGCTTTGGTCCTCGTCACCTGGGCTACATCCTGGGTATCGCAAAAGCATACTGCACCCGCGTAGGTTCTGGTCCTTTCCCGACTGAACTCTATGACGGTCAAGAGAAACAAGATCCAATCGGTAAGCACCTGGGTACTGTTGGCCACGAGTTTGGCGCGACTACCGGTCGTCTGCGCCGTACTGGTTGGTTTGATGCGGTTGCAATGCGCCGCGCAATCCAGATCAACTCGATCACTGGCTTCTGTCTGACCAAGATGGACGTTCTGGACGGTCTGGAAGAAATCAAAATCTGTACGGGTTACCAGAAAGCTGACGGCACCATCCTGAATGTTTCACCGATGGCGGCTGACGAGTACGAGAACATCACACCAATCTACGAAACCGTTCCAGGTTGGAGTGAGAAGACTTTCGGTGCTAAGTCTATCGAAGAGCTTCCGCAGGCTGCACTGGATTACATTGCGCGTATCGAAGAACTGACCGGCGTGCCAGTAGACATCATCTCTACTGGTCCAGACCGTAACGAGACCATCATCAAGGTTCATCCTTTCGCGTCTTAATCGGTTTCCGGTGAAAAAAAAACCAGCCTTCAAGGCTGGTTTTTTTTTGCCCAATCGGCCTTATACTGTTGATATTAGTCGGCGGAAATTTTTCGCCGGAAAAAGGGTAAAGTTCGGCAAATCCTTGCCGATATAAGTTAGGCAAGACACACCGTATCCAAGGCCAAAGAGGCGGATGTTTCCTCTTTTTGGCAGAACAATACCTGTATAGTGGGAAGGCATGAAACTGCGTACCTTATTTATATCCATGATGTTAGCCAGCCCTTTCGCGAAAGCGGAAGTGGGTCCGGCTCTTCCTGTGTATGAAGAGTCGCAACTGATCCGCCTGTTTGAGTCGAATACGCACCTCAAGAAGGTGAAAGAAGACGATTGTCAGCTCCTTCAAGATATCGAGGCCCGCGCCATTCGCGTTGAATCCCCAGCTTACCAGTTCCTTTATGGTGATATGTTGGCATGGGGTGTGTGTGTCGACAGAGATGTCGAAACTGGCGTTTATTATATGCAGGTCGCGGCGCAGCAGGGTTTGCCTGCAGCGCTAGAGCAACTTGGTCGCTATTACTCCAAAGGCACTTTGGTGCAGCAGGACAAAGAACGGGCGATCCCATACTTGCGTGAAGCCGCATCTCTAGGGAACACTCGGGCGAGGCTTCAATTAGCCGAGCTTCTGGTGGCTGATTACGGCAGCCCATTGGATTACGAAGATGCCTATCGCTGGCTGTATCACACCATTACCGCTGACACATCCACGCACAATCGCATTGCCCTACTACGAAGAGCGTTGGAAGACAAAATGCCGCGAAATGTCATTGCCCGCGCGAAACGACGCGATACCTATTGGTGATGACCAGAACGAATTAAAAAATGCCCGCAGATTGCGGGCATTTTTGCTTTTAGGTGAACGCTTAAATCACTTTATGTGGGCCAAAGCACTCATAGAATATTCGGTCTTTGCTGATGCCCGCATCCACAAGCTGTGTGGCAACAGCCTGCATGAAACCGACGGGGCCACAAAGATAAAAGTCTCGGCTCGAACCTTGGGTTAACCCTTCAACTTTGCTGATGTCTATCAGGCCTTGATGGTCAAATTGTTCGCCCGGCAAATCTGCGTTTGAAGGCTCACGGAACCATACGTCACGCTTGGCAGTATGATGCTGGCTCAGCAAGGTATCAATATGAGCACCAAAAGCGTGGTGATCGCCATTTTCAGCAGCATGTAGCCAGTGGATTTCGGCATCATGCTTGCTGCTGAGAGATTCCAGCATCGACAGCATAGGCGTCAGCCCAACACCGCCTGAAATCAGCGCAACAGGGGTGTCATTGTCTGAATGGAAGAAAAAGTCGCCGGTTGGTGGCGCGAGCTCAACGGTATCGCCCACATTGAGGTGATCGTGTAGATAACTCGAAACCGTTCCCTGAGCTTCTCGTTTCACAGAGATACGGTAAAGCTCACCATTTGGGGCGGCAGACAGGCTATATTGACGGATTTCCTGATTGGCAAACTGTTCAGGAGACAGGTAAATACCGATGTATTGTCCCGGCACGTAGTCCGCCACTTGCTGACCATCGACAGGGGCGAAAATGAAACTGGTGATCACTTCACTCTCGGGTGTTTTGCTGACCAGCTTGAAAGTGCGTGTTCCACGCCAGCCGCCGTTAGAGCCAGCATTCTGTTGGTAGATTTCCTCTTCTCGATTAATGAAAACCTGCGCGAGCACTCCATAGGCTTCTGCCCATGCATCTAACACTTCCTGACCTGGCGAGAAAAGCTCGTCAATTGTAGCCAACAGGTTTTCACCGACGATGGCATACATTTCCGGTGTGATATTAAAGCTCGCGTGCTTTTGCGCGATCTTTTCCACCACTGGAAGCAGGGCTGGCAAGTTATCAATGTTGGCGGCATAGCCGTAGACCGCATTGAAAAGTGCCTCGCGTTGAGCTCCCGTAAACTGGTTACTCATGTTGAAAATATCTTTGAGTTCAGGGTGTCGGCTGAACATGCGCTCGTAAAAATGCGCAGTCAGTTTTGGGCCAGTTTCAGCAAGCAAAGGGGCAGTAGACTTCACTATTTCAATGGTTTTCTCGTTGAGCATGAGGGTTACCTTCTTATGTTTTGTGTTTTTAAAGCTTCATTTGAAATGCATGTTTAAAGTTGTATATGAAATGAATGTTTAGATCAACCAAAATTCCATAAAACGGTCAGTGAAAACGGCGAAGACGTGTATACCCAAACAACCTGAATCCTGCTTTATCAGGTTGTTTGGGTATAAACAGAAAGAAAATCAGAGAGTACGCGCCTTTTGTCTGTGATAAGAGTACAATGTGTGCAAGGAGATTTGAAAACGTGCAATTAACCAGCTTTACAGACTATGGCCTTAGGGCGCTTATGTATCTGGCTATGCTGCCTCCCGGAGAGTTGACCAGTATTACCGTGGTCACCGAGAAGTATGGGGTTTCCCGCAATCACATGGTGAAGATCATTCACCGTATGAGTCAGGTCGGCTACGTTGAAGCCGTGCGGGGAAAGAACGGGGGGATTCGACTCGGCAAGCCAGCTGACACGATTGTTATCGGGGAAGTGATCCGTTCACTTGAACCGTTGCAACTCGTCAACTGTGCGCCGCAAAATTGCCACATCACGCCAGCCTGTCGCCTGAAAACTGCCGTAGCGGCAGCGTTGGAGGCATTCCTTGCTGAGATGGATAAATACACACTTCAAGACATGGTGTCAGGCAACAATGACCTGCATCACCTTCTTATCCCAGTTCGCCCGATCTGATTCTCACCCTGTGAGACGTCATGCCAATTTTTACTGGCAATGACTACGGGCACCCAATTTCGAAATATTTAAGCGATATACTTGATATGCCAATGTCGCTAACGGGAATCTTATATGTCTCAAGACAAACACCTACACAGCAACGACCCTTTTTTGGGGCGTGAAGCAGAAAAATATGACAACCCTGTGCCAAGCCGAGAGCATCTGCTTGAAGTGATTAAAGGCTTTACCACACCGGTAAACCGCGACCAGTTATTTGAAGTACTGGGTTTGCGCAGCGACGAAGAATACGAAGGCCTGCGCCGACGCCTGCGCGCGATGGAGCGTGATGGCCAACTGATTTTTACCCGCCGTCAATGCTATGCACTGCCTGAGCGTCTGGACTTGGTAAAAGGTACCGTGATTGGTCACCGTGATGGCTTCGGTTTCCTGCGCCCTGAAGGGAAAGGCAACCGCGAAGACTGGCTGCTGCCACATCACCAGATGAAACAGGTGATGCACGGCGATTTCATCCTTGCTCAACCTGCTGGTACCGATAAACGTGGTCGTAAAGAGGCGCGTGTTGTCCGTGTGCTGGAAGAGCGAAAAGGCCAGATTGTGGGCCGCTACTTTGTCGAAAATGGTCAGGGCTTTGTGGTACCTGACGATTCTCGTTTGGGTCAGGATATTGTTATTCCGCAAGACGAGCGCAAAGGCGCGCGCATGGGTAACGTTGTGGTGGTGGAAATCTTCCAACGCCCAACCCGCCAGCATAATCCGGTTGGCCGAGTGGTCGAAGTTCTCGGTGAGAACATGGCACCGGGCATGGAAATCGAAATTGCCGTCCGTACCCACAACATTCCGCATGAGTGGCCGCAAGACGTCGAAAAACAAATCAAGAGCTTCACCGAGCAAGTACCGGAAGACGCGAAAAAAGGTCGTGTTGATCTGCGTGATTTACCACTGGTGACCATTGACGGTGAAGATGCCCGTGACTTCGATGACGCCGTCTTCTGTGAGAAGAAAAAATCAGGCGGTTGGCGCCTTTGGGTCGCGATTGCGGACGTGAGCTACTACGTACGACCAGACTCGGCGTTAGACAAAGAAGCGGTAAACCGCGGCAACTCGGTGTACTTCCCGTCGCAGGTTATTCCTATGCTGCCGGAAGTGCTGTCGAACGGCCTTTGTTCGCTGAACCCGCAGGTAGACCGCTTGTGCATGGTCTGTGAAATGACCATTTCAGAAGCCGGCAAGCTTTCCGGTTTCAAACACTACGAAGCGGTAATGAACTCCCACGCGCGCCTGACTTACACCAAAGTCGCCGCGATGCTGGACGGTGATGAAGAGCTTCGTGAGCGTTATGCGCCCTTGGTTCCGCATCTGGAAGAGTTGAACCGCATGTACAAAGCGCTGAAAGCGTCACGCGAACAGCGCGGTGCGATTGAGTTTGAAACCGTTGAGACCAAATTCATCTTCAACGCCATGCGTAAGATTGAGCGCATTGTGCCAGTTGAGCGTAATGACGCCCACAAGATCATCGAAGAATGTATGATTCTGGCGAACATCGCGTCGGCGCGTTTTGTTGAGAAGGCCAAAGAGCCTGCGCTATACCGCGTGCACGAAGCGCCGGGCGAAGAGCGACTCACCGGCTTTAAAGACTTCTTGAGCGAAATGGGTCTGGCGCTTGAAGGTGGCTTAGAGCCATCTCCAACCGATTACGCCAAACTGGCGCATTTGATTGCTGGACGTCCAGATCAGGAACTTATCCAAACCATGCTGCTGCGCTCCATGAAGCAGGCGGTATATCAGGCCGACAACTCTGGCCACTTTGGTCTGGCGCTCAAACAGTACGCGCACTTTACCTCGCCAATCCGCCGTTATCCGGATTTGCTGCTGCACCGTGCGATCAAGTATCTGATTGCCAAAGAAGAAGGACGTAACAAAGACCGTTGGACGCCAACCGGTGGTTACCACTATTCCTTCGACGATATGGACGTGATGGGTGAACAGTGCTCGATGACAGAACGCCGCGCCGATGACGCGACGCGTGATGTTTCAGACTGGCTGAAGTGTGAATACATGCAGGATCACGTTGGCGAAGTCATGGAAGGCACCATTGCCAATGTCACAGGGTTCGGCTTCTTTGTACGTTTGAACGAGCTGCACATCGATGGTCTGGTGCATATCTCGAATCTTGACAATGACTACTACAACTACGACATGGTGGGTCAAAAACTGGTGGGCGAGAGCTCTGGTCGCATTTTCCGACTTGGCGATCAGGTCACGGTCAAAGTATTATCCGTCAACCTTGATGAAAGGATGATCGATTTCGAGCTGGACGGAACAACCCGTAAAGCCCGCGGAGCAGGAAAAACTGCCCGTAATAAAGCCAAGAAAGGCCGCGCTGAGTCAGGGAAAAATCCTGAAGCACGCCAAGAGCGTATGTCTGTTCGTCAGCAATTAAAACGCGGCGCGATTCCAAAAGGTGAGGGTGATAAAGCCCCGGCCGGAAAGCGCGGCGAAAAAGCAGCTGCTGGCAAACGAGGCGGCAAAGGCGAAAACCCGGCGAAGAAGAAAACCAAGGCTGAGAAGGTGCGCAAGAAAAAAGCGCAGAAAGGCAAACCAGCCAAAGCAGGCAAGAATAAGAAGTAATCCATGAGCAATGAAATGATTTACGGCATCCACGCCGTTAAAGCCGTACTGGAATCTGATCCGTCCCGCTTCATCGAAGTCTTCGTGCTGAAAGGCCGTCAGGATGATCGTGTATTGCCTGTACTGAATGAGTTGACCCGCCTGGGCATCACTCTGCAGGAAATGGGTCGCAAGGCGCTGGATGACAAAGCCAAAGGTGCGTCGCACCAGGGCTTGATTGCCCGCGTGAAACCCGGTCGTCAGTACAACGAAAACGATCTCGATATCATTCTGGATGGTAAAGAGAACCCGCTACTGTTGGTGCTGGACGGTGTCACTGACCCACACAATCTGGGTGCGTGTCTGCGTAACGCGGATGCTGCCGGTGTGTGCGCGGTTATCGTACCGAAAGACAAATCTGCTCAATTGAATGCGACGGCGCGTAAAGTGGCGGTAGGCGCTGCAGAAGTGGTGCCATTGGTTCGTGTGACTAATCTGGCGCGCACTATGCGTGCACTGCAGGAAAAAGGCGTGTGGTTTGTCGGTACCGCTGGTGAAGCGACCCACGATGTCTACGATGCGAAACTGACTGGCCCATTGGCGATTGTGATGGGCGCAGAAGGTGACGGTATGCGCCGCCTGACCCGCGAGACCTGTGACGATCTCATCAGCATTCCAATGGCGGGCAGCGTATCGAGCCTGAACGTGTCTGTGGCAACTGGTATCTGTCTGTTTGAAGCGGTGCGACAACGCCGCGGATAACCGCAAGAAAACAGACCGTTTTCAGATAAAGCAACGCCCGGTGATTTATTTCTCCGGGCGTTGTGCTTTTTGTTGCTATTAGCGGCGCAATTCTGTACTATCCTGCCTCCAAATTCCCGGTCTTTTACTTTCGTTCCTTGCTTCCGCTGGACGACCGGGCCAAGCGTGGAAGCTGAATAATCCGTAAGGAGCAACCAATGCGTCATTACGAAATCGTATTCATGGTGCACCCTGATCAAAGCGAGCAAGTTGCTGGCATGATCGAGCGTTACACTGGTTCTATCAAAGAGTCAGGTGGTCAGATCCACCGTCTGGAAGACTGGGGCCGTCGTCAACTGGCTTACCCAATCAACAAGCTGCACAAAGCACACTACGTTCTGATGAACGTTGAAGCTGAGCAAGCTGTGATTGATGAGCTGGAAACTGCGTTCCGCTTCAACGACGCTGTGATCCGTAACATGATCATGCGTACCAAAGGCGCTATCACTGAGCCATCTGTAATGATGAAGGCTAAAGAAGAGCGCGCACCACGTCGCGAAGAGCGTGCAGAAGCACAATCTGAAGACGAAGCAGCAGCTGAGTAATTTGATTTGATGACCAATCGGATTGAGCTAGCAGGTGCTATCACCCAAGGCCCGATTCGAAAACAGAGTCCTGCCGGCGTGCCCCATTGTCACTTTGTGATTGAGCATCGTTCGGACCAACGGGAAGCTGGATTGCCAAGGCAAGTCTACTGCCGTTTACCGGTTGTAGTGAGCGGGCAAGGGTCGCAAAACAAAACACAGCACTTAGCTTTAGGCAGTAACATCAAGGTAGGCGGGTTTCTCGCTTATCAGACCGGCCGAAATGGCGTAGGCAAATTGGTGTTGCATGCTGATGAAATTATAGACATTTAAGATCAGGAGATAGCCCCATGGCACGTTTCTTCCGTCGTCGTAAATTCTGCCGTTTCACTGCAGAAGGCGTACAAGAGATCGATTACAAAGACGTAGCGACTCTGAAAAACTACATCACCGAAGCTGGTAAAATCGTACCTAGCCGTATCACTGGTACCCGTGCTAAGTACCAGCGTCAGCTGGCACGCGCTATCAAGCGTTCACGTTACCTGGCTCTGCTGCCATACACTGACAAGCATCAGTAATCGGCACTGTCCAAGTTAATAGAGGAATAGATAATGCAAGTTATTCTGCTTGATAAAATCGCTAACCTGGGTGGTCTGGGTGATCAGGTAACTGTTAAGTCTGGTTACGCACGTAACTTCCTTATCCCACAAGGTAAGGCAGTAATGGCTACTAAATCTAACGTTGAGCACTTCGAAGCTCGTCGTGCAGATCTGGAAGCTAAAGTTGCTGAAGCTCTGGCTGCTGCTCAAGCACGCGCTGAGCAAGTTGAAGCACTGGAAGCAGTAGAAGTTGCTTCTAAAGCTGGTGACGAAGGTAAACTGTTCGGTTCTATCGGTACTCGTGACATCGCTGACGCTGTAACTGCAGCTGGCGTTGCTGTAGCGAAGAGCGAAGTTCGCCTGCCAGAAGGTGCACTGCGTAACACTGGTGAGTACGAAATCAGCCTGCAACTGCACTCTGAAGTATTCGCTACTGTTAAGCTGAACGTTGTTGCTGAGTAATTCAGACACATCGTCGCTTTGAAAAAACCGGCCTTTGGGCCGGTTTTTTTGTACCTGGAGTTTGGGAAAGCGATCCTAGGAAAAGCATAAGCGGACCTAGTTCCTGGGAGAAGAAGGTCCTAGGAAGGGGTAAAAGGGCTTACCTCTAAGCCTACACCATCTAAAATCATGCAGTACCCAGTACCTAAAACTTATAAAGCATATTCACAGTAAAAATCGAATCGAGGTTTTTTAATCCCGGCGGCACTTCACTGATGTATTTCTGGGTGGTGGAAAGCTTGATCGCCAGATCGTCGATGAGGCTGGTGGACACCGATGCCCGCGCTTCAAAACTGGTGTTACTTGGCCCACTGATAGCCGTAATTCGACCTTCAAACAGGGCGGTCTTAGTCATCTGCCAGGACAGTTCTGCCTGACCACGCAAAATCGCCTCTTCCACGTCATACGGCAAAATAAGGTCATCGTCATCCAGCTCATCCAGATTCGGGGTTTGATAACGGTAACCGGGGCCGATCTCGAGCAAAAGTGACAAATCTTCCTGCCAAATAGCCTGATAACCTAACCCTGCGGCAACGGTGAGATCCTCGTAGTACGGGCCATATTTATCATCCAGAAAGCTGATGTTTCCCCACACATAGCGTTTTGGGTCAAACTTATAGTTGGCCTGGCTCTCGAACTCACTTTTACGTTTGTCTTCCTCGCCATCTTTTTCAACTAGCAGGAACTTAGCTTCTGAGGTGTGTCGGTAGGGGCCCTCGGTGTAGTTAACCCCTAGGCGGCTGTTGATGGTCATCGAGTCCGAGTTACCGGAAAGGGCTTGAAACCCCAACTCGACTTCTGATTGCCATGGTTCAGGTACACTGGCGCTTGCACAAAGAGGGAGTGCCACCAGACAAAACAGAGACGGTTTCAGTAGCGACGACGCCATTTAGGTTACCATTACAACATCAGGGGCCACATTCTATATGAATCTTCCTGCATTTCGTCAGCAACACGTTAAATTGGCAGGCAAAAAAGTCGTGGTCGCTCTAAAGCGGCTAGCGATAGTTATTCGCCAGACGTTCTGGGTATAATGTCGGTCGAATCGACAAGGTAATAAGTGATATGGCAGAGCAACGCAGCAAGCAATTTAATTCCAACAAACCCAAAGACCGTCAGGTTGATGCCCTGAAGGTGCCACCGCACTCTTTGGAAGCCGAGCAGTCAGTGCTGGGCGGCCTGATGCTGGACAATGAGCGTTGGGACAGTGTGGCGGAAAAAGTGGTTGCTGCCGACTTCTACAGCCGTCCTCATCGTCTGATTTTTGAAAGCACGAAGCAACTGCTTGATGCAGGTATGCCGCTGGATCTTATTACCCTTTCTGAAAACCTCGAAAAGCATAGCCAACTGGAAGATGTCGGCGGTTTTGCTTATCTCGCCGAGCTTGCGAAAAATACCCCAAGTGCGGCGAACATTGTTGCCTATGCGGATATCGTCCGTGAACGTGCTATGGTGCGTAACCTTATCAGCGTCGCCAATGAAATCGCTGATGCAGGTTATGACCCAGAAGGGCGTACGTCAGAAGACTTACTCGACATGGCAGAGAGCAAGGTTTTCGCCATTGCCGAATCGCGCACCACGGAAAACGAAGGTCCACAGAACATCGACAATGTTCTGTCGAAAACCCTTGAGCGTATCGAAATCCTGTTCAAATCACCGCAAGATGGTGTGACCGGTGTGTCGACCGGCTTCGCAGACCTCAACAAGAAAACTGCAGGCCTGCAAGGCTCTGACCTCATCATCGTGGCGGCGCGTCCATCCATGGGTAAAACGACCTTTGCGATGAACCTGTGTGAAAACGCCGCCATGGATCAGGAAAAGCCAGTACTGATTTTCTCTCTCGAGATGCCTGCTGAACAGCTGATGATGCGTATGCTCGCGTCGCTTTCCCGAGTTGATCAGACCAAAATCCGTACCGGTCAATTGGATGACGAGGACTGGGCGCGTATTTCATCGACCATGGGTATTCTGATGCAGAAGAAGAATATGTATATCGATGACAGCTCAGGCCTGACGCCAACAGAAGTGCGCTCCCGAGCCCGCCGTGTGGCGCGTGAACATGGCGGTCTGTCGATGATCATGGTCGACTACCTTCAGTTGATGCGTGTGCCTGGCCTTCAGGATAACCGTACCCTTGAGATTGCCGAGATCAGCCGCTCGCTCAAGGCGCTGGCTAAAGAATTAAACGTGCCTGTTGTGGCCCTGTCGCAGCTTAACCGCTCGCTGGAACAACGTGCAGACAAACGCCCTGTAAACTCCGACTTGCGTGAATCGGGCGCGATCGAGCAGGATGCGGACCTTATCATGTTCATTTACCGTGATGAGGTGTACAACCCGGAAAGTCCGCTAAAAGGCATTGCAGAAATCATCCTCGGTAAGCAGCGTAACGGTCCAATCGGTAGCGTGCGTTTGACCTTCCAAGGCCAGTTCTCCCGCTTTGATAACTATGCGGGTCCTGCGTTTGATGAAGAATAAAACAGAGTTTGTTGAGTATTAACCGCGAGGTGTTATGAAAGCGGCAACAGCAATCATCCATACCGCTGCCCTGAACCACAATATCGACATTATCCGTGCCATGGCGCCGAACAGTCGAACTTGGGCGGCGATTAAAGCGAATGGATACGGACATGGCCTTTTGCCCGTGGCAAAGGCACTTTCTTCTCAGGCCGATGGCTTCGGCGTTGCACGCCTTGAAGAGGCGATGAGCCTTCGCGCTGGCGGGATTGTGAAACCTATCCTGCTGCTTGAAGGTTTTTATTCTTCTGCGGATTTGCCAACGCTCGAAGCACAGAATCTGCAAACGGCGGTTCATTGTATTGAGCAACTGGAAGCGCTGGAAAAAGCCAACCTAGAACATCCACTTCATGTCTGGCTGAAAATCGACACCGGTATGCATCGTTTGGGTGTGCGTCCGGAATACGTGGCGGAATTTATCGAGCGACTGAATGCCTGCCCGAATGTCGCGAAACCACTTAACTTTATGAGCCATTTCGGCTGTGCGGATGAACCGGAAAAGCCAGTCACAGAGCAGCAAATTGGGCTGTTTGAAGAACTGATTGCTGGTCAGCCGGGTTACAAATCGTTGGCAGCATCTTCCGGTAGTTTAATTTGGCCAACCAGCCATTTTGATTATGTTCGCCCTGGAATCAGTCTTTACGGTATATCTCCGATGGTAGAGCGCTGTGGCAAGGATTTCGGCCTCAAGCCAGCCATGACCATGACCTCAAGCCTTATCGCTGTGCGTGAAGCCAAGAAAGGCGAGACGGTGGGCTACGGCGGACGCTGGATGACAGATCGTGATACCAAAATCGGTGTGGTGGCGATTGGCTATGGCGACGGATACCCGCGCGCAGCGCCAGATGGCACTCCGGTAATGATCAATGGTCGACGTGTGTCTTTGGCTGGGCGTGTTTCAATGGACATGATCACCATTGATTTGGGGCCAGATGCGACCGACCGCGTGGGCGATGAAGTGATCCTGTGGGGCGAGGAACTCCCTGTAGAAGAAATTGCCCGTCATGTAGGCACCATTGGCTATGAGCTTGTCACCAATCTCACATCCCGTGTTGACCTAATTTATACCTAGGGTCAATAGACCCAAACGTAAGTTGTAGAACGTTTTGAATCTAAATTTTTCTAAAGCCGTAACCCGCGTTACGGCTTTCTTATCTTTGCCATTTTTGCTTTTTCCAAATGGCGCTCTGGCATCAAGTCATCCAGAGTCGGAATTGCTGGATATTGAAGTGGTTCCCTTTGTCTTCTCCACTGAAACCTTGGGTTTCTCCGCGGGTATGGCTGGGCTTTGGAAAGGTGCGGGACAACCGCAAGCCTCGTTGTTTGCGGCGGGGCTTGGTACATCAAAAAGCACGTGGATGGGCTTTGTTGCCGCCAATAATTACATGCTTTCAGCAGACAGTCGCTGGCTGCTGAGTGGGCAGTTTTATGAAGGTGACTTCAAACAGTTTGACTACTATCTGGGTGATGCCGCGTCCAACAACTCTGTCTATGACGATCGTCTGACTGCAGACAGTCGTGATGCCCAGCATCATCTTTCCTTCCGTTATATCTTGCCTTTGGGCGAAGCAGTAAGCAGTCCCGTTCGTGCTGCGCTTTCCCCTGAGCGAGACGTTGAAGGAAATGCGCCGTGGAACAGCGGCGTCTCTTCGATTGATTTCCGCCCCTTCTACAATGCCCGAACGTTGGAAGGTGAGGGCATCAATACGCCGAGCGATTTTTCGGATGCAACCGAAGTGTGGGGACTTGAAACCCACTTGAAATGGGATAACCGCGACAGCAGTAACAACCCAACTAAAGGCAGTCTCAGCGAGGTTATTGTCACCGTCGATCCGGGCGCTGATAACAGGGCGAGTTGGTGGAAGTGGGAACTAAATCAAAGCTGGTACTGGGACCTCGGCGGTTGGGATGATCTTGCCAACGAGCAAGTTTTGGCGTTCAACCTCTATACCTCAGATACGCCAAGCTGGAACGACAAATCTGAGATAAATGGTGAATGGCTCTATCGCAGACCCCCGGAATTCGCCGCAGCTCGCTTAGGGGGACTATATCGTTTGAGAAGCTTTCAGTCCGGCCGTTATGCTGACCGTTCGGCGTTGAGTTACAGTGCGGAATACCGGGTGATCCCGGAATGGCAGCCTCTGGGCCAGTTACCCGTTTTCAATTGGTATGACGTGCCATGGTGGCAGTGGGTGCTATTTACTGATGTTGGTCGTGTGGCTGATGAGCACGATTTGAGTGAGCTTCACAGTGATATGAAATGGAGCGCTGGCGCAGCAGTGCGTTTTCAGGTGGAAGGCATTGTAGTGCGCTCAGAGCTTGCAATGGGCTCGGAGGAAAGCATTTTCCGCGTCATGATTAACCAGCCATTCTGATAAAAGAAAAAGCCCCGACGCATAGCGTTGGGGCTTTTTCGTTCTACCAAGTGATTTTTTCAAATCCTATTGAGACGTCATCCCCGCCACCTGGTTCGTCAGACCTGATGTTCCACGTTAGCCTGAACTTGGCAGTGCTCGATGCAGGCGTAAAGTTGAAGGTATAGTTGGTTTTAATTGGCTTAGAAGAAATTCGCGATTGATAGTTACCCACCAACTCCCAGCCATTCCCGTGGTCAACCTCAACTTTTAACTGTGATAGCCCACCAATATCTTGCGTTGAGAGGATTTGATAATGCAATGTACTGGCAGAGCCCACGGACAGGCCAGCAATCGTTCCTTCAAAGCGAGATGAGTGGTTGGAATTGTGGTAGTCACCAACCCATGCCCTTGGGTAGGAACCTGGATCAGAGCAAAAAGTAAGACTTGCAGGTTTCCACGCCCAGCTGCCGTTACTACAAAACTTATTGAAGGTGACTTGAGCAGGATCATTATCGGTAATGGTGACACTGGCTGAACTCAGGTCACTCTTATTGGTGTTCACCCACGCATCCATCGAAAACTGTTCACTGGCCTCATGCACCGAGTCATTGACCGTAGGTACCGCAATACGCACCGATGTCACGCCTTGTGGCAGGCTGATGTCAGTACCTGTTGATGAAAGGGTGGCCGACCCGGTTGAGTTATCAGAGAACAGTAATGCCACGGTGTTTGTAAAATCAGTGGTCACTTTCGCCGTACCATCTTTCAGAGCGACGTGCAGTTTGGTGTTTGTATCACTGGTGGCTTTGTCAAAGTTAACGGTGAAATAGGCTGTCGCGCCTTCTGCTACCGAGTTCGAAGCCAGCGTAATGCCAGAGACCGTTGGTTTCAGGTCACTCGGGAACACGGTCTTATCATAACAAGTGTGATCTTCAGAGGTGACAGTGGCCATTGCACTTATGCGACTAGGGAACAAGCCCACCGCTTTTTTCTCGCCGGTAGAAGGTTTGATGCGGAACAGGTGGTTACTGTTCACGTTACCTGAAACGTTTTGGTTCTTGGCGGCAACCAGCATTTGTCCGTTTTGATCCAGCGTCGCTGCGGCAACTAAATCAATAAAGTGGAAGGCTTTCAGGGTTTGTGCACCTGTGGTGGTATTAATCACGAAGGTGCGGCTATTGGTCACAAACAGCAGTTCACCGTCCTGAAACACAAAATCGCCCCAACTGGTAAAGCCGCCAAATTTCAAGTCGTCAGAAAAGTCAGCGATGTGCGTGGTCTCACCTGTGGTTGGGTTGACCTTGAAAATGGTTCTTGCGTCTGACGCATAAAGCTCACCAGAGTCTGGGTCAAATGCCATACGCATAATCTGCTTATTGACGGTTGGACCTGCGACATGCTGTCCTGTTGCCGGATCCATATACGCCAATTGATAGCTTTCGATGCGGTTAGCGTGCAGGTCTAAGCTTTTTAGCTCTTCATCTGTGTAGGTTCCTTCAGGAACATCCACATAGTAAGACGTTGGCTGAGGTGCGCTGGCGTAATACAGACGATCAGTGACGCGATCGTATGACATGCTGGAAGCACTGAAGTGTGCACGGGAATGGAAAATCGAACGATCAACCGCATCAGCGAAGTATCGGGACGACATTTGCTTGGCTTCCTTCACATCAAGCAACATGCCTGCGTGTCCGCGACCTGCATTCATAGAGTAAACGTTACCGGCACAGTTGGCGAATGCCTGCAATGAAGTCAATGTTCCAGTAATGATTACAGCAGTGAGAAGTGATTTTTTTATTTTTGTCATATTTGTAATCCATGGGTGGTTTGTAAATCTATTCATCCTGATTAGCTATATCAGGATGGTCGATTAATTTTTGTGTTCTCGCTTCTGAAACAGTAGCGATAAGAAGAGTGTATTGAAATGTTCCAACGAAATGTTGATGAAAGATGATAAGCGTATTTTTTTAATAAATTATTAGGAAATAAATACGTGTTATTTGGTTGGTCGATTAAGAAAGTAGTGCGGGCAATCTCAATAGAAATGATTTTGCTGGTAAAAAAGAATGAATAATGGGTGAATTAGATGTTCTTCTTGAAATGAACTTGCATGTCTGAATTTATTAGCATCGCTGATTGATAATTTGGTTGAGTATCAGCATGTGAGACGACACTCCTCAGAATGTTGAATTAAAAAAGGTGAACAAGCAGCCCACCTTTTTATGTTTTCTCATGCATATCTATCGGCTACAGCAGTTTTTACTTTTTTGCTTTGCTCGATACATGGCTTCATCTGCATGCCGGATTAAGGAAGTGGTATCTTCAGCATCGTCTGGGCACACTGCAATTCCAAGGCTCAGCGTCACCGGGATGGTTGCACTGACCAGTTTTAGTCCGGTTTCAATAGATACGACCAACTTTTCGGCGATCTCCATGGCTTCGTCTGCTTCGCGAAGATTGGTGAACAGCAGTACAAATTCATCACCACCAATTCGGGCAACAAAGTCACCATCACGCAATGCTTCCTGAAAAATACGAGCGGCGGCTTTAAGCACTTCATCGCCAATATGGTGACCCAAGGTGTCATTGACGGTTTTGAAGTTATCAAGATCAGCGAACATAACTGCAAACGGGAAATGCTCTTTGCTGTAGCTTTTTGTCATGTCTTGCAGACGATCTGTAATGAGCTGCCGAGTTGGAAGTCCTGTTAACATGTCGTGGTGCGCCATGTAAGTCAGCTCTTTTTGTAGCTTATCTTTTTCAATGGCATTGCTTTTAAATACCTCCAGCGCTTTGGCCATGTGGCCGACTTCATCTTTCCGCTCTGATACAGAAATGTTGATGTCCAATTCATTGTTAGCAATACGGTTCATCATTGATGACATGGCAGCGATCGGCTTTGCAATGTCTGAAGCAAGAAAATATCCGACGATAAAAATAACGACGGTTCCTGCCAGCACTGAAAAGGCTAACGCACTGACAAAAACGCGAAGAGGGCTCAATATTTCGTCTCGCTCTATTTCAGCGATGATTGCCCAATGCAGCGACATAAAGTCAAAAGGCGCGAAGGCAGTGAGTACTTCCATCCCTCTGTAATCTTGCTCAAACTGAACGCCAGAAACGCCACTGAGTGCTTTCACAGCAGACTCGGTATGAACAGAGGCTTCCAGAATACTTTCTCCATCAAGAAATCGGGAATTGCTTCGCATCAGCTCATCAGAACCAATCAGAATGGTTTCACCGGTCTCCCCCATACCTGCGCTGATTTGCATGACACTGTTGATATATTTAATTGGCATTTCGAAGATGAGGACGCCTATGTATTCCTCACCATTTTTGTGTATGGGTGTAGCGAAAAAGGCTTCAGGTTGATTGAAGCTGGGCTCATATCTTTCGAAATCAGTTAGGTAGGCATTACCCACAGAAGGGTTCTTATTGACCATTGTAAATGCCTGGGCCAAGTGAGTGTCTTTCCATTTGCCATTGAGAAGATTAGTGGCAAAGTCATCTTCTTTTTTGACGGTATAAAGGATATTGCCCGTTTTATCGACGAGGAAAATATCAAAGTATCCATGCTCAGCGGCTAGATTACGGAAGAAAGGGTGATATTTTTTATGGGCTTGGCTATATGCAGAACCATCTTCGGCATTCAGCAAAGCTTCTTTTTGGCCGACATCGAATGGGTTATCAGTAATATAAAGCGATTGAAGAGTTGATTGCTGATGACGACCTAAATCTGCCCATGCCTCAGAGATTTCAATCACTGCATCTCTCGTCTGAGGTGAGCGAGCGTGAATAAAGAGATCTCGCTTTACCGTATCAAAGTACTGAAGTAGCGATTCCTTCCTTGAGTCGAGCAGCGCAACAAGTTTTGACTCCGCAGAGAGGATGAGCTGTTCTGATGCGAACTTGTAACTCATTATTCCCGTTGTAATTGAAGATAAAAGCGCGAAAGAAATAATTACCAGTGGCAGTTTTCTTGTGATTTTGACGTTTTCTAACATTTGACCTCCCCAAGCCCTTTGAAAAGTATAGGAAGTGAGTCGTCAAACGAGAGGTTGTTTATGCGGTGTTATTCATGTTTTTACAAGCTAGCAGTACAGTTAGCGTGAACGGACTCAGTTTTGCCCGCCTTGTATTGTCACAATCATTCTTCGTGTACCACCGTGGTCTCGATGCTCACCCAGATAAATACCCTGCCAGGTTCCTAAGGCCAATCTACCGTTGCTGATTGGAATCATGACACTTGCGCCCAAGAGCGATGCCTTGATGTGCGCTGGCATATCGTCGTCGCCCTCGTAGGTGTGCTGATAGTAAGGTGCGCGCTCTGGCACGAACTGGTTAAAGTGCGCTTCCATGTCGCTTCTCACCGTTGGGTCAGCGTTTTCATTGAGTGTCAGACTGGCCGAAGTGTGTTGAATAAACAGGTTCACCAAGCCGACATCCAGGCTGCGAATTTCCGGTATTTGCTTTACCACTTCGTCGGTGATCAGGTGGAAGCCTCTTGCGCGGGGACGTAGGCTAATTGTTTTTTGTGTCCACATTTAAAACAACCTGCTTTAAAAATTTTGGGTAGAGTGCGTGACGCTGCGAGTTCAAGTTGGTTAATCGGTCGTCACTGACCTAGCGCAACATTGCAGCAATTTTTTCGTGGCAAACTGTCACGCCCTTGGTGCCTGTTTTGAACAGGCATTGGATTTTATACCTAGATGTCCTGAAATCTACAACTGAGCAGTATTTGGGTATACCATTATGCGATTCTGGAGGCTGCCCCGAAACAAGGCGGCCTACCTCTGTAACGTGGGAAGGCAGTGCCCGCGATAACAGACTCTGTCTACAAAGGAACAATGATTATGTTGAAGTCCATCAATCCGACGCAAACCGCAGCGTGGAAAGCGCTGACGGCTCACTTTGAAGATGCGCAGGATTTGACCCTCACCTCGCTTTTCGCCAACGATCCGAACCGTTTCGATAAGTTCTCTGTGCAATTCGGCAATGACATCCTACTGGACTATTCAAAGAACCTGATCAGCGAGCAAACGCTGGACAAACTGTTCGCATTGGCTGATGAAACGGAAGTAAAAGGCGCTATCGAAGCGATGTTCCGTGGTGACAAGATCAACCACACTGAAGGCCGCTCAGTGCTGCACGTTGCCCTGCGTAACCGCAGCAACACGCCAGTGATGGTCGATGGCGAAGACGTGATGCCTGCAGTTAACGCTGTGCTGGAGAAAATGAAAGGTTTTTCCGAGCGTCTTATCAGTGGCGAGTGGAAAGGTTACACCGGCAAAGAAATCACTGACATCGTGAACATCGGTATCGGCGGCTCTGATCTGGGTCCTTACATGGTGAGCGAAGCGCTGGCTGCTTACAAAACACGTTTGAACCTGCACTTCGTTTCTAACGTTGACGGTACACACGTTGCGGAGACCTTGAAAGATCTGAATCCAGAAACAACCCTGTTCCTGATTGCATCAAAAACTTTCACGACGCAAGAAACCATGACCAATGCTCTGTCTGCGCGTGATTGGTTCCTGGCATCAGCAGAAGATCAGGCGCACGTAGCGAAACACTTCGCTGCGTTGTCTACCAACGCACAAGCCGTTGCTGAGTTTGGCATCGATACCGACAACATGTTCGAGTTCTGGGACTGGGTGGGTGGCCGTTACTCACTCTGGTCTGCGATTGGTCTGTCAATCTGTCTGGCCATTGGCTACGACAACTTTATTGAGTTGCTGGCTGGCGCGCATGACATGGATAAACACTTCCAAAGCTCGCCGTTCACTGAAAACCTGCCTGTGCTGCTGGCACTGATTGGTCTGTGGTACAACAACTTCCACGGCGCGGAATCAGAAGCGATTCTGCCTTATGACCAGTACCTGCACCGCTTTGCGGCGTACTTCCAGCAAGGCAACATGGAATCAAACGGTAAGTATGTGGACCGTGACGGCAAGCCTGTTGACTACCAGACCGGCCCAATCATTTGGGGCGAGCCAGGTACCAATGGTCAGCACGCGTTCTACCAGCTTATCCACCAAGGCACCAAGCTGATCCCATGTGATTTCATTGCACCTGCAATCAGCCACAACCCGCTGAGCGATCACCATCCTAAATTGATGGCGAACTTCTTCGCGCAAACGGAAGCACTGGCATTCGGTAAAACCCGCGAGCAGGTAGAAGCAGAATTCGCAGCAGCGGGTAAATCGGCTGAGGAAGTGGCGGATCTGGTACCGTTCAAAGTCTTTGAAGGCAACCGCCCAACCAACTCAATTCTGGTGAAGCAAATCACCCCTCGCAGCTTGGGTGCGCTCATCGCAATGTACGAGCACAAAATCTTCGTACAGGGCGTGATTTGGAACATCTACAGCTTCGACCAGTGGGGCGTAGAGCTGGGTAAACAGCTGGCGAACCAAATCCTGCCAGAACTGGCGGATCAGGATGAAGTGACCAGCCATGACAGCTCAACCAATGGTCTGATCAACGCGTTCAAACAGTGGCGCGCATAATACCAATCGTAGTAAATATCTGCTCATCCTAGCTTGTTAAAATGCTCGATAACTGCGTTGAAAAATTTAATTGTAGAATAACTACTTATCGAAATTTTCCGCCTTGTTCTCGAGCATTTTCCCTGCGCTATTTCTGAACAGCTACCCACTGTGATTGGTATAATCGCTGAAGTTTGAATGTTAGAAACAAAAACGCCGCATCAATGATGCGGCGTTTTTTATGAGGGTATTTTCTGCTCAGTCGAAGCAAATTTCGATATAGGCACGGCCAAATTCGGAATCGAACGGCATGATGATGATCTGACCTTCACTCTTATGGGTGATGGTATGTTCACGGCCAGATACCACAATCGGGGTCGCCATATCAAAATCGAAGCCTTTTTCCGCCAGCAGACGTTTGGCTCCACCGGTCACCATATTGGTGATTTCGCCCACCATGTCGGTGACATCCGCATCAATAGAAGTGGGTCTTTCGCCCAGCATGCGGCTCATGATTTCCAGCGCCAGTTCTTCTTCAAAGGTCACAGAGAAAGAGCCTTTGGTCTTTGGACCGACCATGCCAATAAGACCGGATACATCGCCCTTGGCGACTTCAGATTTCTTTAGCTGAGGCTTTTTAGGCGTAATTTCCAGCTGCGCCATGGTGGTCAGCACGTTTACCAACGAAGACAAAAAAGGGTTTACAAATTCAGCGCGCATAATAGTTCTTTACCGTCCTACTGCATTTTCTGTGTCGCCACCTGGCAGGCGTGACAGGTTCCATGTGTTTCAACTACGTGATGACTCACTGCAAAGTTAACCTGATTGGCTTTTTGCTGAAGAGCTGTCGACAGTGTGTCAGTGTGACACTCTTCGACTGTGCCACAAGAGTTACAAATCAATAGCTGTGAACAATGTTGCTCATGTCCGGGCAAGCAGCAAGCAATAAAGCTATTTGTTGACTCCACTTTGTGCACAAAGCCCTGAGAAAGCAAAAAATCGAGCGCGCGGTAAACCGTCGGTGGTTTGGCTTGCGGCTCTGTTTCGCGCAATACGTCCAGCAAATCATAGGCGCTAATCGCCCTTTTGCTCTGGACGATAATCTCATATACCCGCTCGCGCTGTGCTGTCAGACGGACACCGCGCTGCTCACAAAGCGATTGAGCTCGGGCAATTAATTGTGAAAGATTGGCCATAAGACCTCAAAAATCAGGCTGAGGAAAACATTCTATCACAGCCAACAAATCACGCACCCGCCAAGCCGTGACCGGCGTTCGCCTTTAGATAATTGTAGATGATACTTCAGCGCGGAAAGGGTACAACGCCCAGGGTTTGAGCGTGCTTTTCACTGTTTTGTTTTAATCGAGAGTATGTTCCCGGCAAATCAGCTCCCCTCCTGCGGCATCCAGCGTTTCCTTGGTCAACTCGCAGAAGAACTTACCATCGGCAATGGGTTGATGGAATTTGCAGGTTTTACAAAGCCCAAAGCTGGCACTATTGGTAGCTTTTTGCATGCTACGTAGCAGGGTCTCGAGTTGCTCCCTCAGTGCGTGTTGACCTTCGCCCAACTGCTCCAATCCATTTTGCAGCACGGTGGGAGGAATCGCGCTTTTCGCGACCTCTTCGCCTTTTTCCGTTAACACCAGATGGGTGACACGGCGATCAACCGGATCTTTCTCTTTGGTTAGGAAACCTTTTGAAGCCAGAAGGGTGATGGACTGAGAGGTTGTGCCTTTGGTGATCCCCAAAAACTCAGTGACAGCAGCTGGTGTGTCGCTGAATTTGTTGCAGCGGGAGAGGTAATACAGCACTTCCAGATGCACAGGGTGCAGGCCATGCTCCACGCCAACCAAGCGCACTTCGTTGCGGTAGAGGGTCGTGATGCGTTCGAGAATGTCACTCAAAGGGTCAATGTGGCTCATTCGTTTTCCCTGCAAAAAGGTTTTTTGTCGAAACTATGTTGACAAGTTTAGCAGGATCCTTATTCTGAATAAAGTTTCGATACGAAACCAAAATTCAGAATACAAGGAGTTCATGATGAGAAAGACATCTCTTGCTTTAGCCCTTTTCGGGGCTATCAGCTCGGTACAAGCACATACCAGCGCCCATGAAGGGCATATCGTCAGCGCTAAGAACGGTGCGATTTCCCCGACATTCGATATTGTTCACGCCAAAGTCGTGAAAAATGGCGGCTCACTGACGTTCCAAACAGAAGTAGCCGCTGACATAGGTGAGGAAAAGCCGACAGCAGTTGGCAAGCTCGCGGGTTCATCGGTTTATAGCTACGTTTGGCCAACCTCGCTCAACTCGGCAGACATTGGCTTTGATGAGGGCAAAGGCATTGTGGCGCTCGCGGTTACTGCGCACCCAGATTTTGACGATACCCCGCGTTACGACGAAAACAAAGATGGCAACAAAGCCAACGATGGTAATGAATGGCACTCGCACTGGGTGGTATTGACCGAAGACAAAGCCTGTCCAGCTGGTCTAAAAGTCCGCGACATTCCAGAAGGAGCCACACCCAAAGTGCCTGTGACCTGGCCGGAGCTTCCAATCTATATCGACAGTCCGGGCTATGAACCACGCTTTACCAGCACAGAATTAACGGTGGAAGTGCCAGTTAAAGACATTGGTTTTAAAGACGACTTCAACTTCGATGCCGTGACGTCAGTGCTTAAAGTGAATGCGAGTGTGCACAACCCGCTGCTTTGCGTGACCGCCGTTGATGATATTGCCTCTGGCGATCTGTCGCTGCCCGGTTTCACCAAATAAGAAGGAGAGTGCGAATGGCGATTCATGTTTATGACACCTACGCGACCTCATCTTCCGGGAAAATCCTGCATTTTGATGTGTTGCTTCGGGAGAAAAGCGACGAGTTAGCGGTGAAATATGCCAAAGCTTGGCTGGCTGAGATTGGCGAAGCGGATGCCACTGTAAAATCTGGCAACTGTGCGTTTTGCCACACCGCCGCTGACTTGCCTGAGTTTGATAGTGAGATAAACGAAAAAGGATATGCGATATACAAATTGGAAGGATGCCCTGTGTGACGATGGGTAAATCTTCAGAAAATGAAGGGCATAGCCGCGGGCTATGCCCTTTGTGTTTCCGGTGTCAGAATGTATGTGAAAGCACTGCACCTTCACGACTTGGGCAAACGCCCGAGTTAGGGTAGAATCCGCACACTTTTTTATCAGGTACTGTATGAGACAGTGCCTTTGCGTGACCAAGTGCAATGAGGTTTATCCATGCTGAACGAAACAACTGACATCCAAAACTCATCATCAGGCGTTGTGTCTGAGGGTGTGTCCTACCCGTCAGCGCGCTTCAGTGTGGCTCCGATGCTTGATTGGACTGACCGTCATTGCCGCTACTTCCACCGTATTCTGTCTAAGAACGCTTTGCTTTACACCGAGATGGTCACCACGGGTGCGATCATTCACGGTAAAGGTGACTTTCTGGCGTTTAACGAAGAAGAGCATCCTGTCGCGCTGCAATTGGGTGGTTCAAACCCTGCTGATCTGGCGACTTGTGCCAAACTGGCGGTTGAACGCGGCTACGATGAAATTAACCTTAACGTGGGTTGCCCGTCTGATCGCGTTCAAAATGGTCGTTTCGGTGCTTGTCTGATGGGCGAAGCGGAACTGGTCGCGCAGTGTGTATCGGCAATGAAAGAAGTGGTCGATATTCCGGTGACCGTAAAAACCCGTATCGGTATCGACGATCAGGACAGCTATGAGTTTCTGGTCGATTTCGTGCGCACCGTGAGCGAGAAAGGCAGCTGCGATAACTTCACCATTCACGCCCGTAAAGCGTGGCTTTCTGGCCTGAGCCCGAAAGAGAACCGTGAAATTCCGCCGCTGGATTATCCGCGCGTTTACCAACTTAAGAAAGACTTCCCGCACCTGACCATGGCAATCAATGGTGGTATTAAATCACTGGAAGAAGCGGAAGAGCATCTGAAGCATCTGGATGGCGTCATGATTGGCCGTGAGGCTTACCAAAGCCCTTACATGCTGGCAGAAGTGGATAACCGCCTTTTTGGTGGCGATGCACCAATCATCAAGCGAAGTGACGCTGTGAAAGCCATGTTCCCTTATATTGAAGCGGAACTGAGTAAGGGCACTTACCTGAATCATATCAGCCGTCACATGCTGGGCTTGTTCCAAAACATGCCGGGTGCGCGTCAATGGCGTCGATACATTAGTGAAAACGCGCACAAACCGGGTTCAGGCGTTGAAGTGCTGGAAGCCGCACTGGCGAAAATCCCTGCGCATCTGGATGTGTAAATTAGTCTGGTTAAATTTAACGCAATAGTCGGTAAAATTTGCCAAGAATAAACGAAGCGCCGCAGTCAAACTGCGGCGCTTTTTCTTTATCTGTTTGTTTTAAAAGGAATTGATAAAGTTGGCCTGCTTCGTGCAATACCTAATACAAACAAGAAAGAGTCACTGACCTTAGGAGGGTATGATGATCGAGTTTCTGTTTATTGTTGGTTTTACGATTGCACTGTTAGCAACGGGTATCAGCTTTCTGGGCATTGTCGCTGCCATGGCGGTGGGATTTATCGTGATGGCACTGGCAGGCATGATTGGCTTGGTATTCAAAATGCTGCCATGGATTTTGCTGGCTGCGGTGATTGTCTGGTTGCTCAAAGGCCGCGATAAAACAGCCACCCAAGCGCGTGATTACTGCTATAAACGCTCACGTCGCTACCACCGAGCGCGCCGTTATTAAGCGGCGCTACCATTGAATCGGGCTATGATTAAGGCAAAAGGTTTCGCATAAAAATCCGGCAGATTATGCGGAATCTTTGTCTTGGTTTTGCTATAGTGCTCGCAAACCATAAACTCAAAAAATGTAAGGCGGAGCCCTTTCAATGAAAAAACTAAACCTTTCTCTGGCTGCACTGGCAGTGGCTGGTGCATTCGCAATGCCTGCACAGGCAGCAGTGCTTTTAGGGGCTAAAGTTGGCGCAGATGCATGGTATGCAGATGCGAAAGTCAACGACGTTCGTGCCGACGATGCAAGCGTTCAGCCTTCTTACTACGCCGCTTTCGAACACTTCATTCCTCTGGTGCCAAACGCGAAAATCCGTTACACCGGCGTGGAGTCTGCAAAGTTTGACGTGGACTTCACCCAGTACGATCTGATTGCGTACTACGAAATTCTGGATAACGACCTGATCTCTTTCGATATTGGTCTGAACCTGCAGAAATTCGACGGTCGCTTCACTGGTCGTAGCTTCGATGAGTGGCAGCCAGCGGTTTACTCTGATGTGCGTCTGGGCATTCCAGCAACCCCAGTTTCTCTGTTTGGTACCTTCAGCTTTGGTAGCTACGACGACACCAGCACTGTTGATGCAGAAGCGGGTGTGTTGTTCACTCTGGGTCTGGTTGCCGCTGACCTGAACTTCAAAGCGGGTTACCGTGTTCAGGACTACGACTTCAACTACTTCGGTGCGAACGACGGTAAGTTCTACAACGACGGTTTCTTCGGTGGCGTAGAGTTCAACTTCTAAACCCTGGAAACGTTGAAAAAACCGCGCAAAGGCGCGGTTTTTTTGTGTCTGTAGTCTCGTGAAAGTTGCTGGTTCGCTTACGGTTTTCCGCCAGGTTTGTCCTGTTCTTTCACGGGTTGGAAACCCACGACGGCGAGAATCACAAACGCCAGTGTACAGCCGGAGACCACAAGCAGGGCGGTGACATTCAATTGCTGATACAGCGCAAACCGGATGAGCTCCACGCCAAAAGTGAACGGATTAAAGCGACAGATTTCATACAGCCAGAGACTTGCTTCCTGCATTTTCCAAAGCGGATACAGCGCCGAAGAAAGGAAAAACATCGGGAAGATGACAAAGTTCATCACCCCGGCAAAATTCTCCAGTTGTTTGATGCGCGAAGCGATAACAATGCCCAGTGCACTGAGCATCAACGCGACAAGGAAAAGGGCGGGGATCACCAGCACATAACCCATGGGCTCCAGCGGTCTATCGTACAACGCAGCGATCACAAGAAAGGCACCGACCTGAAGCACACTCACCAAAGCACTGGCTATTTGTTTGGAAAGCAGCAAAAAAGGGCGCGGCAGTGGGCTGGTCAATAGCACCTTGATGCTTCCCATTTCCCGGTCATAGACAATCGAGAGTGAGCTTTGCATGCCATTGAACAGCAAAATCATGGCGCAAAGACCGGGCAGGATATATTCCTCGTAATTGATGTAGGTGGCGTAGGGTTCCATGATGGCAATGCCAAGCGCTGCCCTGAAACCTGCTGCAAACACCACGAGCCACAGAAGTGGCCTGACGAGGCTGGCTGCAAACCTTGCCCGTTGGGAGAAAAAACGCAGCCATTCGCGATAGCAAATCCCGACAAACGCATACCAATAGCTCATCGGCCGTCCCCCTCGTTATCTGCGGTCAGGGTGGCGAAGACTTTCGCAAGTGTCGGATGCTTGTGCAAGGCTCTAAGTTCACTGGCCTTGTTGTGTGCTCGTAAGGTGCCGCGATGCAGGATCAACACATCATCATGGTCGTCGACTTCTTCAATCAAATGGGTCGCCCAAAGAACACATAATGGCTGCTGCTCGCAAAGGCTTCTTACTGCGTCAGAAAGGGATGCCCGCGCTTTCGGATCAAGCCCGCTGGTGGGCTCATCCAACAACAGAATAGAGGGTGAATGCATTAATGAACGGACAAGTTCTGTGCGACGCCGATGCCCGCCATTTAAGGTGCGGACTTTATCGTTCAGACGATCGGTAAGGGAAAAATGCGCCAACAGAGGCGCTGCTTTTTCGAGGCTCTGTTTTTTGCTGTAGCCATGCAGGGCGCCGTAATAACTGAGGTTTTGCCCTACGGTCAAATCAAGGTCCAGAGTGCTTTGCTGGAACACCATGCCGAGCTTCGCCATGGTCTGGCGGGATGGCGTTTCTCCCAGTAAAGCGATTTCGCCCTGTTGGATAGGCGTTAAACGGGTGAGCAAGGAAAACAGGGTGCTTTTCCCTGCACCATTCGGGCCAAGAAGCATGTGGAGGCCGCGCCCCAGCGCAAGGGAGAGATCGCTCAGGGCGCAGCGCGAACCATAGTGGTGAGACAAACCGGAAACTTCAATCATGTCAGGTGTCTCACCTCTCCTTATTCCGCTTGACCAACAGCCACTCCCCAAGGATAGCGACCGACTTTTACGGTTTTCACCACTTTGCGGTTCGGAACGTCAATGATCGACACATCGCCGCTCACGCCATTGGTCGCCAGCAATTTATCCTGTTCGCCATTGAAGGCCATTTGCCATACACGGCGACCCACCAAAAGATAATCTTCCACTTCCAAGGTATCAGTATTAACCACGGCAACATGGTTTGCTGGTCCCAATGCGACAAATGCGGTTTTGCCATCTGCTGTGATTTTCACACCGACCGGCTGCACTTTGTCTTTGTGGACGCCTTTGGGCGCAAAGCCGATTTTCTTGATGATTTCTTTGGTGTCGGTGTCGATCACCGCTACCGTGCCACCAATTTCAGCGCTTACCCAAAGTTGCTCACCGTCTGGGGTAAATTCGGCGTAACGCGGGCGGGCATCAACCAAAGTGTTATGCACCATCTGGTTAGATTCGGTATCAATCCAGTGCGCCATGTTGGAGGTTTCAGAGGTGATGATGGCGATTTTTCCATCCGGGCTCACCGCCACACCTTCTGGCTCAACACCCACTTCCACTTGCGCAACCACGCTGCTGGTTGGAATGTCGACCACGGTCATCAATGCATCGTCTTCGTTGGCAATGTATAGGCGTTTGCCATCCGGGTGCAGGGCAAAGAGCTCAGGATCGTCGCCAGAAGGGAGATCGCCAACAATAGTGTTGGTGGCAAGATCGAGAATTTGTACGGTGTCGGACTCGCTGGCACAGATAAACAGTTTGGTGCCGTCTTTACTGAGTTCCACGCCGCGGGGACGATCTCCCACCTCAATGGTGTCAATCACTTCCATTGTGTTCATGTCTATCACACTGACGGTGTCATCCTTTTCGTTTGCCACATAAGCCACCTCCTTTGCCAAAGCGGGAGTGGCTAACAGCACCGAGAAGACCACGGCGAGAATCGATTTCGAATAATTCATTGTGATGTCCTTATTGTTAGCTGTCGTTCGATGAAACAGAGTTAAAACTGGCGGCACTGGCTTTGCGCTTCATCGATACCGAGCGAATCAAGCTCATTTCTGGGATGAAGGAAACCCTCGAATGGGGCGCTGGCCACCAGCGCTTGCGAGTCAAACAAAGGCACGGTTTGACGGAGTTGACCATTCCATGGCCGGTAGGTCAGCTTGCGGCCTTTGTAGGCCGCAAGCTGGAATTTGTCGCTCATGATGAAAGGCAAAACGGTTTCCACGTCGCCTTTGTTGAGTACGGTCACCGCTTCATTGATGGAACGAACTGCCACCCAAGCGGCGTAGTCTTTGGCGGTCATGGGGCGGTCGAATTGCTTGGTAAAGCGGTTCTGAAGCTGAATGGCACCCCATTGTTCGATGACGTAATGCCAGCCATCTGCACGTAAACCGTGGGTGCCGACAACCGGGCGAGGCAACCAGGTGTTGTAAGGCAGGTGCTGACCGAACAGATTGCTTTCATCAATCACCCAGACCAAGTCGTAATCACGGGCTTGCGTAAAGAGGGGAAGTTCTGCCGATGCAGTGCGGCGAAGGTCGGTATCAAAATTCCAGACCTTTTCTTCAATGACCTTTTGGTTGAATTTCTTCAGGGTTTGTTTGGTCGCCGTCAGGAAGGCGTTGTCTTCGGCAGTGGTGCCTGACACCAAAAAGACATCATTCAGGCGTCGTACACGCATCCACTGTCCCAGTGCATCAGCACGCATGGTGTAACTGAGCGCGGTATGCAGGGTGTTAGGCAGGCAAACATCGCGTCTCAATGCATCGTCCTGATTACCGATATTAAACAGCAGCGCATCTTCTGGCAGTGTTTTACGGAGCGCTTGCAGAGAAGGTGTGTCGAGATCAGCAAGGAAGTATCGCACCCCTTCGTCATACCAAGTCTTCGCGGTGGTATTGAGCGCAGTGGTATCGTCATTGGTTTCCGCGCGAAATACGTACTTTTGCCCCAGAAATTTCCCGGTGCCATTGGCATCGCCCACAGAGAGCTCTGCCCCTGCTTCCCCGTTATTTTCCGGTTCTGCAAGGTACGCAGGAACAGCGGTCGTGGTTTCTATCGGCTGCCTTAACATGCCGATTTCTACATTCACGGCGGCGTGCGACGAGACGGAATAAAACATCAGCGCTGCCCACAACAAGGCGGCGTAATTGATTGTTTCTTTGTGGTTTGACGCTTTTTCCATAGCGAATGCTGCTCCGTAAGTGCCTACGGTTTTACTGTATGCAGCGGTGGCATATTTGCCAAAAGCAAGGACGAGATTTTCTGAAAATTCATCCCAAAGAATGAGGAATATCCCCGCTTTTGTACCATGTCCCCAAACTCTCGCCGCTCCTACACTTTTTCCAACGCTGACCAATTAAGGAGTCGAGAGACATGGAAAAGGTTGAACGCAACATTTGTATTTTCACGGCGGTGGCACTGGTTTCTGTGCTGAGTACCCAACTGGCATTTGCCCATGGCGATGTCACCCCACAATCCATTGATACCTCCACCATTCCCACGCTTGGACAAGAGTGGTCTGAGACCAACCCTTACCGTGAACTCGATGGTGATGTGAGGGTGGAAATCGAGCGTCTTGGCGCGTCGGCCTATAACCAGAACTGCGCACGATGCCATGGTCTTGAAGGTATTTCAGGTGGTATCGCGCCGGATTTACGCATGCTTGCACCGGACTATGACGGTGACGAGTGGTATGTCTACCGGGTGCAAAATGGTGCGGTTCGTAACGGCGCGGTTTACATGCCGAAAATGACCGAACACCTCAACCAGGAAGCACTGTGGGCGATCCGCACCTGGCTGGAATCTGTGGCGCCGGATAACGGTTAACAGGAGGGCGACGGGATGAAGTTGGTCACTGTCATTCGGACACTTTGCTTGCTGCTGTGCATGGCGCTGACTGCGCCATCCCACGCGCTTTCCTATGACGATATTCAAGCCCGTGGCGTGATTGCCATTGCGGTCTACAACGATTTCCCGCCGTACTCGTTCAAGGATGAGAATGGAAATCCGGCGGGCATTGATGTGGAGCTTGCTAAAGCACTCGCTAAGGGGCTGGATGTCGAACTCGACCTTCGCTGGATGACGCCAGACGAAACGGTCGAAGATGACATGCGCAATTACCTTTGGAAAGGGATGAATCTGACCAGCGAAGACGGCCAGCGGGTGAAAGCCGACGTCATGTTACGGGTGCCGTATGACCGCGAATTCGCTATGAAGCGTGACGATATCGGTCATCCCGCGCATGAACTGGTACATATGTTCGCGCCATATCAGCAAGAGCGTTGGTTGATGGCTTACGATGCGGCCAAGCTCGACAGACCACAAACTGCCGCCCGTTTTATGTATCACCCGGTGGGCGTTGAAGTGGATACGGTGCCTCAGTTCTTCGTTACCACTGCCTATGGGGGGCGTTTCCGCGAAAAAAGCCGCACTTACCCCTCTACACCGGAAGCATTTCAGGCGCTCAACGATGGTGAAGTCTCTATCGTGATGGGCACTGCTTCGCAGCTGGAATGGCTGCATCACAACAACAAAAAGCCGCAAGCCAACGAGCAACTCACCGAACTTGCGTTCCCACTTCTGGGGCGCAGCGAATGGGAACTCGGCATTGCTGTGCATTCGAACTACCGTCAATTGGCCTACGCACTGGAAGATATTGTGATGGTTCATATCAACAACGGCGACTTTGTCCGCTGGGGTGAACGATTCGGGGTGGATTACCAACTCCCTGAACGTTTCCGTCCTAAGCCCGATGTCGCCGATGAAGGGGCTATCGCACAGACACCGTAATTCCAAACAGCCTGTTATCTCTCGCGAACCGAACTCTCCCTCATGGCGATGCGGGGGCAGGGCAGGCACGACTAAAACGAAACAAGCATTCAGCCAACAATGAGGTATCCCTATGACAATGAAGTCATTTAAACGTTGCGGACTCTATGCCGCACTCTCGCTCGCGATGACGGCTTCGCCCGTTTACGCGGGTGTCACGGACAAAGACATCCTCGCCGATCAGGAGACCATAGAGGACGTGGTGACTTATGGTCTTGGGCTTCGTGGTCAGCGCTACAGCCCGATAGACACCATCAACCGTGAGACCGTCAAAGAAATCCGTCCTGTGTGGGCCTTCTCTCTCGGTGGGGAAAAACAGCGTGGTCAGGAAAGCCAGCCCATGGTGAAAGATGGCGTTATGTACATCACAGGTTCCTATTCCCGTGTGTTCGCGATTGATGCGAAAACCGGCGAAGAGCTGTGGCAATACGACGCGCGCCTGCCGGATGGCATCATGCCCTGTTGTGACGTGATTAACCGTGGTGTCGCGCTTTACGATGATTTGGTTATCTTCGGTACCTTGGACGCCAAGCTTGTGGCGCTGGATGCGAAAACCGGTAAAACCCGCTGGAAAAAAACCGTTGATAATTATCAGGATGGCTACTCCATTACTGCGGCACCCATTGTGGTGAAAGGCAAAGTGATCACCGGTGTATCAGGCGGTGAGTTTGGTATCGTTGGTAAGGTTAGAGCTTATGACGCAAAAACCGGTAAGTTGGTCTGGGAACGTCCAACGGTCGAGGGCCACATGGGCTACGTCTGGAAAGACGGTAAGAAAACTGAAAACGGGATCTCAGGCGGTGCGCCGGGGAAAACCTGGCCAGCAGACCTCTGGAAAAGCGGCGGCGCAGCACCTTGGCTAGGCGGTACTTATGATGCCGACACTGACCTTTTATTCTTCGGCACCGGTAACCCAGCGCCTTGGAACTCACACATGCGTCCGGGCGACAACCTATTCTCTTCTTCACGTCTCGCGATCGACCCGGATGACGGCAAAATTGTCTGGCACTTCCAGACCACGCCGCATGATGGCTGGGACTTCGATGGTGTTAATGAACTGATTGCGTTCGACTACACCGAAAACGGTAAGAAAGTGAAAGCAGCGGCGACGGCCGACCGTAACGGATTCTTCTATGTTCTGAACCGCACCAACGGTGATTTCATCCGTGGCTTCCCGTTTGTGAATGAAATCAGCTGGGCGACGGGGCTCGATGACAAAGGCCGTCCGCTTTATGTCAAAGACAACCGTCCGGGCAACCCATCTGGCGAGAAGCAGGGTAAAACAGTGGAAGCTGTGCCTTCCTTCCTCGGCGGTAAAAACTGGATGCCAATGGCATACAGCCCGGATACCGGCCTGTTCTATGTGCCTGCTAATGAATGGAAAATGGACATCTGGAATGAGCCTGTCGCTTACAAAAAAGGTGCGGCTTACTTAGGTGCGGGCTTTACCATCAGAACACTCAATGATGAGTATATTGGCGCACTGCGCGCCTACGATCCAAAAACCGGTGAGCGCGTTTGGGAATACAAAAACTACGCGCCACTGTGGGGCGGTGTCATGACCACGGCAGGCGGTCTGGTGTTCACGGGTAACCCGGAAGGTTATCTGATGGCATTCGATGACAAGACTGGCGAGCTGCTTTACAAGTTCAACACTGGCTCTGGCATCGTAGGTAGCCCTGTGACCTGGGAAATGGACGGTGAGCAGTATGTGTCCGTACTTTCCGGTTGGGGTGGTGCGGTACCGCTGTGGGGCGGTGATGTGGCCAAACGTGTCAAAGACTTCAACCAAGGTGGCATGGTCTGGACCTTTAAGCTGCCGAAAAGCTGATGCTTTCAAACTAAAGTAAAAATCAACAAGGCCGGATGATTTCCGGCCTTGCTGCGTTTTGGTGCATAACAATCCGGCGGGGTATTGAATTTGTGACGGCCTCCTTTCCGGAAATCCTCAGATACTGAAGTGAAAGCAACATTATCCTCCTCTCTGTCTCCCTCCAAAGTATGAGATTTTGCCAACCAAGGGGCGATGGAGAGATTTGGTGGTCATTCCATACTGTTACTACAACAACGCCTGACTCCGTATCTTCGGTTCGTCAGGGAAGACACAGGGAATTTCGCCAAAACAGGGGTGGATAATGATTTACGCAAAACCAAATACCGACGGAGCCGTCGTAAACTTTAAGGCGCGTTATGCAAACTACATCGGTGGTGATTGGATTCCGCCAGTCAAGGGACAGTACTTCACGGACACCTCGCCTTGTACAGGTGATCCCATCGCTGAAATCCCGCGCTCAACGTCAGAAGACATCGAGCTCGCGCTGGACGCCGCCCACTCGGCAAAAGCCTCTTGGGGTGCTACCTCGGTCACTGAGCGTGCCAACATCCTGCTTAAAATCGCCGACCGCATCGAAGCCAACCTCGAATATCTGGCCGTGGCAGAGACTTGGGAAAACGGCAAAGCAGTGCGCGAAACCCTTGCCGCTGACATTCCGCTTTGTGTCGACCATTTCCGCTACTTCGCCGGCGCGATTAGGGCGCAAGAGGGCTCTGCGGCTGAAATTGACTCCAATACCGTGGCCTACCATATCCATGAGCCACTTGGTGTAGTCGGTCAAATCATTCCATGGAACTTCCCACTGCTGATGGCGGCATGGAAACTGGCGCCGGCACTGGCTGCAGGTAACTGTATTGTTCTGAAACCTGCTGAGCAAACTCCAACCACCATTCTTCTATTGATGGAAATCATCGGCGATCTGCTGCCACCGGGCGTACTGAATGTCGTCAACGGTATGGGTCCAGAAGCCGGTCAGGCACTAGCTACCTCAGACCGCATTGCGAAAATTGCCTTCACCGGTTCAACCGCGATTGGTAACCATGTACTTCGCTGCGCCGCTGACAACCTGATCCCATCCACGGTTGAGCTGGGCGGTAAGTCGCCAAACATCTACTTCGAAGACGTGATGCAGCAGGAAGACGAGTTCATCAGCAAAGCCGTAGAAGGTTGTGTGCTGGCGTTCTTCAACCAAGGCGAAGTGTGTACTTGTCCTTCACGCCTTCTGGTTCAGGAAAGCATCTACGAAGAGTTTATTGCCAAAGTGATTGAGCGAGCGAAAGCCATCAAACACGGTAACCCGCTGGATACTGAAACTCAGGTGGGTGCGCAGGCTTCTAATGAGCAGTTCGAGAAAATCAAAGGTTACTTCGACATTGGCCGTGCGGAAGGTGCTGAAGTGTTGATTGGTGGTGACGCGGCTGACTTCGGTGGTGGTTACTACATCCAACCAACCATCCTGAAAGGCGAAAACCACATGCGTGTGTTCCAGGAAGAGATCTTCGGTCCGGTTGTGAGCGTGGTGACCTTCAAAGATGAAGCGGAAGCGCTGGCCATTGCCAACGACACAGAATACGGCTTAGGTGCCGGTCTGTGGACCCGCGACATCAACCGTGCTTATCGCGTTGGTCGCGCGATTGAAGCAGGTCGTGTCTGGACTAACTGTTACCACCTTTACCCAGCGCATGCTGCATTCGGTGGCTACAAGAAATCCGGTATCGGCCGTGAAACCCATAAGATGATGCTCGACCATTACCAGCAAACCAAGAACCTGCTGGTGAGCTACGACATCAATCCATTGGGTTTCTTCTAAGTCGAGAACCTAGTTCTTTGTTCTAAGTCCGTTTGTTCGATATCCGCTTGTCCGAAGGCAGTCAATCCTCCCGGTACTGCCTGAGGCGAGAGCTTTTTGCGGGGCATATGCCCCGTTTTTTTCTCTCCAAGCACACGAAGAATGAAGGTGTATCATGCGTTGGCGTAGTGCCCTTATACTGTGGCTGCTTCTCATGTTATTGCCCTTCCTCTCGATGGCTTCCCCTTGGCTGGAAGTGAGCGAGGAAGCAGCGTCATTGTTTCCCAGCGCAACCCGGATGAAAGCTTCGGAAGACGCGCTGCCTGTTACTGAGATCTACCAACTCGACCAACCCATCGGCTATGTGTTTGAAACCGATAACCTCACCAACTTTCCCGGTTTCTCTGGCGATACGATTAACCTGCGTGTAGGGCTTGATACCGAAGGGCGCATTGTGGGGCTGCTATTGCTCGGTCACCACGAACCGATTTTCCTGCACGGCCTTGGCGAAAAGCCGCTGATTGACTTCATCAGCCAATATCAGGGGTTGTCGTTGAAACAACAGGTGCTGGTGGGCAGCGACCAACAACGTATCGCGAGTGATGATATCGCCTACTTTGATGGTGTTACCAAGGCGACCGTGTCAGTGATGGTAGTGCATGACACCATCATCGCAGCGGCAAGGAAAGTGGCGCAGTCGCGGCTTTCCGGGTTCGGCTCAGCGACTCAGGCGATCTTGAATACGGAAAGCTATCGCCCGAAAACCCTAGAAGAACTGCGAAGCGAAGGCCTGCTGTTCCAATGGCAAATGAGGAGTGAAGAAGCTGAGGTTGCCCTTAACTCCTCACCGGGCAGAATTGCCGAGGCGAGAGAAGATAACGCAGACGAAGATGCGCCATTTTTGGATTTTACCTTTGCAGTTCTGAACCCCCCGCTGATAGGAAAAAATCTGCTGGGGGAGGAGGAATACGCCCGCGTTATGGCAACACTGGAGCCGGGTGAAGTGGCAGTGCTGGTGGGCTCTCGCGGTGGCTATCATCATGTGGCGGAAGACTTCGTGGCGGGCACCATTCCCCAGCGCCTGACTTTGAAGCAGGAAGCCAGCCCGCTCGCCCTTCGGGATGCGGATTTGTACCATGCACAACCTCCTGAGTTTTCCGTTGCGCTGACACCATTCGAACGCATCCATATTTTTACCTTTTCAGACCAAAGTGGCTTCGATCCTTCGCTTCCGATCACTGTTGGAATCAATGTTCAGGTGAAAAAGAATTTTCTGGAATCGGAAACAATCGCCGTTTCCACCGATTATTTACTCCCCAAATCGGTGCAAACCCCGGTTGAGCCTCCGGAGAAACCTTTGCCGCTGTGGCAACGTATCTGGCTGGATAGAACGATAGAAATCAGCGTGTTAGCGGTATATCTGGTGTTGCTGACGGGGGCATTTGTATTCCAGCACAGGCTGGCCAAATTTGGCCAATACTTGACGCCAATAAGATTGGTATCTCTCTGTTTTATCGTTCTTTTTATTGGCTTTTATACCCAGGGGCAATTGTCGGTGGTGAACATCTACACTTTGCTGTTATCGCTCTGGCAAGGGTTTGATATCCAAGTCTTTTTACTTGATCCCATGCTGTTTATTCTCTGGAGTTACGTGTTTATCAGCCTTTTTTTATGGGGAAGGGGACTTTTCTGTGGCTGGCTATGCCCGTTTGGCGCCATGCAGGAGCTGGTGGCAGCGGTGGCTGAGAAGCTTCGTATCCGGCAATGGAAGGTCGATGACGTGCTTCATAGCCGATTGATTTACCTGAAATATGGCGTGCTTTTGGTGCTGGTGGGAACGTCCTTTTACAGCCTCTCTTTAGCTGAAACCATGGCCGAAATTGAGCCCTTTAAAACGGCTGTCACCCTGATGTTTGAGCGCAGCGCCCCCTTTGTCATTTATGCGGTTTTACTGCTGCTGATCAGCGCCAAAATCCACAAGGCTTACTGTCGGTATTTGTGTCCTCTTGGAGCGGGTTTAGCAGTGCTTGGAAGGCTCAGGGTCTTCAGCTGGCTGACCCGAAGAAAAGAGTGTGGAAGCCCCTGTCGGCTTTGTGAAAAACACTGTGGGATCAACGCTATCCATAAAGATGGCGCGATAGATTATAACGAGTGTGTACAGTGTTTTGCCTGCCTGGCAATCATCAATGACAACACCCGTTGCGTGGCGGATAAATACGGCAAACGCAGACGTAAAACGAGGACCTCGGGCGAGGCGATTCCAGTTGCCATCTGTGACCCTTTGGTGGGCACTCAACAAGGCCCATCAGAGATATGAAATCAGTGTCTTAGATGAGAGAAATCATCACAAAGTAGGATTGGTAGATCCGGCGCTTATGCTTAGGCTAAATCAGGAGGCAAGTTGTGCCTCGAAGTATCGGTACAAGGAGCGACAGTATGTGGAAGAAACCAAGCTACACAGAACTCAGACTCGGTTTTGAAGTAACCCTTTACATCAGTAACCGTTAAGTAGCTGACAAACGGGATGCACCTTCGCTGATTCACAGAGGTGCATCCCGTTTTTAATTCCCTGCTGTTTGTCGACAGGATAGCAATCGACGAGGTGAATGGATGCAAATTGTTGTATTAGGTTCAGCCGCCGGAGGCGGATTTCCCCAGTGGAATTGTCATTGTCGTATGTGCCAGTCGGTGCGAAACGGTACCAGTCGTGCTGAGCCACGCACCCAATCTTCTATTGCTGTGAGCGATGATGGTGAACATTGGGTGGTGATTAATGCTTCCCCCGATATCCGTCAACAAATCAATGCATCGCCGCAACTCGCGAAAGCAGATGGAGCTAGAGGCTCTGCCATTAGCGCTGTGGTGGTCACAGATGCACAGATTGACCACACGACCGGATTGCTCATTCTTCGCGAAGGATTACCACTCGAGCTTTACTGCACCCCTGAAGTCGCAGAAGAGCTCAGTACCAGCTATCCGATTTTGTCGATGATGAAGCATTGGGAAGGGGGTTACCAAACCTGTACCGTCGATATCCATTCGCAGGAAGGCTGGCGAATTCCTTCTGTGCCGAATCTCGAATTCCATCCGATTTCCCTGTCATCCAATGCGCCGCCTTTTTCGCCTTACCGCAACCGCCCGCGCCCCGGAGACAACATTGGCCTCAAGATTGTCGATACCCGCACTGGTGCCACTCTCTTTTACGCACCCGGTCTGGGCGCGCCGGAAGATGCTGTGCTGGCAGCCATGCGCGATGCCGATTGCGTGATGATGGACGGCACGCTCTGGACGGACGATGAAATGATCCGCGAAGGGCTTGGCACCTCTCTGGGTTCGGAAATGGGCCATCTTTCAGTCTCTGGCGACGACGGCATGTTGGCGCTGATGGAAGACTTTACTAAGCCGCGCAAGGTGCTTATCCATATCAATAATACCAACCCCATTCTGGATCCTGATTCGCCGCAGCATCAGGCGGTGCTGGACGCCGGAGTGGAAATTGCCTTCGACGGCATGACGATTGAGATTTGATTCAGGGAGGCGCCATGGCACAGCCAATGACACGTGATGAATTCCAACAGGCACTGCTCGCCAAAGGGCAGTACTACCACATTCACCATCCCTTCCATCAAGCCATGTATGCGGGCAAGTGCACCAAAGCGCAAATCCGCGCCTGGGTAGCAAACCGCTTTTATTACCAGACCTCTATTCCGGTGAAGGACGCCGCCATTATGGCGAACTGCCGTGACCCAGAAATTCGTCGTGAATGGGTGCAGCGCATCCTCGATCACGACGGTCATAAGAGTCTGGATTGCAAATGGGGTGGAATCGAAGCCTGGTTGCGTTTGGCCGAATCCGTTGGTCTGGATAGACAAGAAGTACTCGATGAAAAATGGGTGCTGCCGGGCGTACGCTTTGCGGTGGATGCGTATGTGAATTTTGCCCGCCGGGCCACCTGGCAGGAGGCAGCCTGCTCATCACTGACCGAGCTGTTCGCACCGGAAATTCACCAGTCGCGCCTCGATTCTTGGCCAAATCACTATGCCTGGATTGACCCGGAGGGGCTGACCTATTTCCGCCAGCGTCTCAGTCAGGCCCGCCGTGATGTGGAGCACGGCTTGTCCATTACACTCGATCATTTCCAGACGGCTGAGCAACAGGCTCAGGCGCTGAATATTCTGCAATTTAAACTCGATATCCTTTGGTCGCTGCTCGATGCCATCAGCATGGCATACGAATTTGAGCGTCCACCTTATGTTGGCATTACCGACAAACCTGTCTGGCACCACGCGCTCGACAGATAACAATTAAAACAAAGAAGGGAGGCGACATGAACAGCGATACCGTCTATCAGCGTAACAGCATGTTCCGTATGCAGTTTGAAAAAGCGCAGGACTGCCACGTACTGCTCTACCCAGAAGGAATGGTGAAATTGAGCGAAAGCGCCGCTGAGATTCTGATGCAGTTTGACGCACCAAGCTCAATTGAGGCAGTGATCTCACGTCTGGAAGAAAAGTTTCCTGGAGTGGATTTGGCTGATGATGTGAACGAGTTCGTGGAGGTCGCCCGTGACAAAAAATGGCTCGAAGCCTGTTAATCCGCCGCTCTGGCTGTTGGCGGAGCTGACCTATCGCTGCCCGCTGCATTGCGCCTATTGTGCCAACCCGCTGAATCTCGGCGATCCGGACGACGAGTTGTCTACCGATGACTGGTTCCGCGTGCTGGAAGAAGGTCGGGAGCTGGGTGCGGTTCAGCTTGGCTTTTCCGGTGGCGAACCTTTGATGCGCAAAGATTTGGAACAATTGGTCGCCCACGCCAAAGGGCTGGGCTACTACACCAACCTGATCACCTCTGCGGTCGGACTCAATGAGAAGCGGATTCTCGCACTGAAAGAAGCAGGGCTTGATCATATCCAAATCAGTTTTCAGTCGGCCGACCCGGATTTAAGCGATGCGATAGCCGGGAAGCGTCACGCTTTCGAGCACAAAAAAAACATGTTCAAAGCCGTCAAAGACAACGGTTTTCCCATGGTAATGAACGTGGTGATCACCCGCCAGAACATTGACTCAATTGAAGCGATTATGGCGCTTGCGATTGAGCTGGAAGCGGACTTCGTTGAGCTGGCCACCTCGCAATATTATGGCTGGGCGCTGCATAACCGCGATGCGCTGCTGCCATCCCAATCCCAGATTGAAGAAGCCGAAGCTAAGGTGAACGCGCTTCGCGACAGTCAAAACGGCGTGGGACCCAAATTCATCTTCGTCACGCCGGATTACCATGAATCCCGTCCCAAGCCTTGCATGAGCGGTTGGGGGAACATTTTCCTCAACATTGCGCCGGATGGGAAAGCACTGCCTTGCCACAGTGCGGCGATGTTGGATTTGCCTCATCCAAACGTGAAGGAACACTCACTTTCCTACATTTGGAATGAATCAGAGAGCTTTAATCACTTCCGCGGATTTGACTGGATGCGGGAACCTTGCCGAAGCTGTAATGAGAAGGAAAAAGACTTTGGTGGTTGTCGTTGTCAGGCCATGTTGCTGACCGGAGACCCGACCAATGCCGATCCTGTTTGCAGTAAATCTCCGCATCATCATGTGATTGAGGAAGCTGTGGCGAAAGCCAATCAGGGTTGTCACAGCGCCGCCTTGGCGAGAACCGTGAAGAACAGCCAGATGATTCTGTCCGTCAAACCTTGATGTTTGATGAATAAAGTGAGTAAGGAGCCGCAATGGCGAAACCGCATCCTGCTGCGCCGGACTGGCTGCTGTTGCCGCCAGATGAACAGCAACTGGAAACAGGCTGGGTCGGGTATCGTCATGTCAGCGGCGCCTTGCATTGGCATCATGCTGCCTCAGAAGAAGACAGATTAAGCGCCGCGATTGTGTTTCCAACCCCCGTGGATGATGACAGCGGGATAACTCATGCACTCGAACACATGGTGCTTCGCGGTTCCGCCCGCTATCCCGAGCCGGATACTTTCCTGACCCTTCGTGCAGAACTGGCCTTGCTCGAATTTAACGCCACCACCCAGAAAGAAAGCACCCGATTTCACCTGACCGGATATGACCCACACTCAGTGCTGCGGGGCATCGGGTTCATGGCGGACTCTGTGTTGGCACCGCAGTTAGCGGATGATGATTTTGACGATGAAATCGTGCGGGAGAGTGGCGATAACTTTGAAGGAGCACTGTATCGGGAGCTTGGCGAGTACATGCGCCATGAGCGTTTCCAACAATCTACAGAACAGGCGGCAATGAGTGAGCCCCGAGCGCCGCTTTATGGCGGCATGCCAGAAACCGTGCCGCTGTTGGGCATCAATGATCTTCGCCGCTATCACAACCATTACTATCGGCCGGAATCTATGGTGATCCTCACCTCTGGCAACTGGCCCATGGTGGCGCTTTGGCGGCAAATCTCTAAATCCCTCAGCAACGTTGGAAAGCCACTGCCGACGGATGTACCTGAGTTATCGCTTCAGGCTAATGTGGCTTCAGAAAATCATGCTTTCGTTGAAACACTTTCCTATTCGCCCCATTGGGCGGCGGCGCTTTACCCAACGCTTTGCTCGCTGAGAAACCAGCAAATAATGAAAGCGCACGGTGCAGCGCTTTTGCCGCTGATCACCGATTTTCAGCCGGTGCCAGCATTACGTTTTAGGTTGGATGACAATGCCGATCTCGAAGCGCTACATCGCCATGTTGAAGAGGTGGCAAAGCGCATGCCTTCACGGCGTGTTAACTGGCAATCCGGCTATTTCTCCCTGCAACAGGGACGGGACATGGTGCGTCGCTGGGGAGATGGACTGCAGCGTCTCTACCATGATTTTTCGGTGACGCCATTTGCTCCGCCTTTCCTCAAAGGCGATGTCAGTGAACCGCTGCTCGAAGATACGCAGCTTTCTATAGCCAATGCCGAATGGCTTTCGCCTTGCAAACCATTAACGCGGATGGCGATCCTCTGTCGCTGTAACGCGCGTGATGAGGACACCAAAGCATCGCTGGAACGCTGGCTTATCCTTTGCCAACAGCGCACTTTGCGCTGGGCCTGGATGCAGGGCCAGCCTGTATTGGGCAGTATGGGGGAATGGCATTGTGCCAATGCACTGGTGCTCGGATATACAGTGGACCTGCCCCTTGAGCAGGTTAATACGCTTCGTCATTTCTGGCATAACCACTTAAGCGCGGATGAAATCAATGTGCTGGACGGCGAATGGCAGCACACCCAAAATGGCATTGAGTTTTACGTCACGCAAAGCACACCGGTCTTTCGTGCTGGTAGCATCATGGCGAGTCATAAAGACGAAGAGGGCGCCATGCACGTGACGCTTTCGTTTCCTCACACCGTGGAAGCGGGAGACATTGCGACCTTTGGTCAGGCAGTGATGGCAAGTGAGATGGTGAAAAAGCGCCGTCTCGGCGGGCGTTGCTACAGCTTTGGGGTGTCGATTGATTTGATGACTTACGAGCTTGCTTTCGATACGGTGGCAGACAGCGATCCCAGTGTCAGTTTTGTCGCTTTGCTCAATGCGATGGAAGGGCTGACAAAGCCTATGGAAAATAGTGAGTTGGAAAAGCGCTGTCAGGGTGGATTAGGGCTGGTGTCAGCCCGTTACCGGAAATCCCATGCCCGCTTCCACACCGCGCTACTGGGCACGGTTGGACAGCCAAGCGCTGTGGATTTCACTGTCGTCACACCCACCAGTCTGGCCGACATTGCCACTAATGTACTAACCGCGCTTAAACATCCCACCGTGCACTGATGCCTTGAGTGTCAGCGCTTCAGATATCGGTCAAAGTCGATATTGGTGACTCCGACAACGGCCTGGATTCGGTTGTGTACACCAAGCTTTTTCAAAATCGCCGAGACGTGCGACTTCACCGTGGTTTCGGAGATATTCAGATCGTAGGCAATCTGCTTATTCGCTGCGCCCTGTGCCATGGACTTCAACACCAGTAATTGGCGACGTGTGAGGGTATGGAGCATTTCTGGCGAGAATTGCGGCTCTTCTTTACGTCGATGCGAGCCTTCACTCTCTCCTTCAGCACGGATGATATCGGCAGGCAAATACACATGCCCATCCAGGATCTGCTCGAACGCTTCCCGCATTTTTTCGCGGGGGGCGCTTTTAGCGATAAACCCGACTGCGCCATAGGCGATGGTTTGCAGAATAATTTGTTTGTTGGTTTCGGCGGAAATAATGGCAACGGGGATGGTGGGGTGTTGGTTTCGAAGCTCAAGCAACCCTTTTAGCCCTGCCATGCCGGGCATGTTCAGATCTAGGAGGATAAGGTCAAGATCCGGGTTTTCTTCAGCCACATCCAGTGTACGTTCAATGTCTTCAGACTGCAGGATTTCACACTCTTCGAAACGTCCGCGTATCACCGCAATTAAGGCATCGCGAAACAGCGGGTGGTCGTCTGCAACGAGAAATTTGTACATGATTCAATCCTTTTTAATACTGCAAACACCGTCATCCCAACGGGTGTCACATCAAAAATGACCCTTTAAGGCGTCACTAAAATAGCCACTTTGTCCCTAAGGTATTGCGTGCTATTCAGTGTAGTGACCCTGATTCCATTTGTGTTGGTCGAGGTGTCACAATCTTGAAACTTTTGACATGCAAAGTTTGCAATTTTGTAAATATCCTTCCTAAGTATGACGTTACTCCGACCTGCGAGCGATTAAACTTAAGTCATATGCCCAGCGATCAATAGGCATGCTAAGTTGTCTTAAAAGTGAGCAGGAGAGCCCATGGCAGCACTTCAACCTTCCGCACAACACCGTGCGATATTCAGCGCGGCGACATATCAGCTTGACGCCACCAAAGCGGCGCGTGAGCTGGCGATGCAGCTTGATGATGAAGATATCGGCTTTGTGCTTTTCTTCTGCTCCGCCGCGTATGATTTGGAGGCACTTGGTCGCGAGATGAATCAAGCCTTCTCAAATTGCGAAGTGATGGGCTGTACCACGGCGGGCGAATTGATGCCGTCCGGCTATGCCAAGAGCAGCATCAGTGCGCTGGGCTTTTCGCAGCGTGACTTCAAGGTCAGTGGGCAGCGGGTTTCACTCGACGGGTTTGACCTGCAATCTGCGCAGCTTTGCGTTAGTGATTTGATGGATGCCTGCCAGCAAGATCTCAAAGCGCCGATCAATACCAATACTTTCGTCTTAACCCTGATTGATGGTCTCTCACCGAACGAAGAGCGTTTTCTGGTGACCTTGGATACCGCCCTTGGCCGGTTGCCGCATTTCGGCGGTTCAGCTGGGGATGACATCAATCTCGCCAATACCCATGTCTACAGCGACGGGGCGTTTCACAGCGAATCTGCGATAGTGGTGATGTTCAACACCCACTGTCCGTTTGAAGTCTTTACCACCCACCATATTGAAAGTCTGGATAGCAAACTGGTCGTGACCGACGCTGACTGTACTGCCCGCCGGGTGCATGAATTCAATGCTGAGCCTGCTGCCGAAGTCTATGCCCGTGAAGCGGGAATCTCGCTGGAAGATTTGCGTCCTGAAATCTATGCCCTTCATCCGCTAGCTGTACTGATCGGCGACCAGTATTACGTCCGCTCTATCCAGAAAGTGAACGAGGATTTGAGTCTCGATTTCTACTGTGCAGTCGACGATGGGATTGTGGTGACAGCCATGCGTCCCGGCGATTTGTTTGCCGATATGGAGGCCAAACTCTCCGCGATTCAGTCCCGTATTGGCGAGCCGGAACTTACACTGGCCTGTGACTGCTTCCTGCGCCGTCTGGAGATTGAACAGAAGATGATGCGCGACAAAGCCAAGATGATGTTCCGCCGATTCAGTTTCGTTGGCTTTAACACCTATGGTGAGCAGCTCAATGGTATTCACATGAACCAGACACTGACAGGGGTGATGATTGGCAAACCGCCTGCTCATCCGCCGGAAATGCCGGTGACGGTCGACCTTAAGGCGGGGTAGTCAGTGGCTGAAAAGGATTTGTCGCTCGAACAGCAACTCGCCGCGCTAAAGGAAGAAAACGCGCGCCAGAAGAAAATGATTGATGCGCTGGTTAAAAGGGTTGAGCAAGGTGGTAGCGGCCAGGTCGATGCCTGGGGCGCATTTCAGCATTCTGTGGTGCTCGCCGATCAGGTGCGCGAGAAAACCGAAGAGCTCAATCATGCACTTCACTCGATTGAATCCACCAACCGCCAGCTGACGCAGGCGAACCAACATGCTGAGCAAGCGCATCAGCGTTTCATCGATGCCATTGAATCTATCTCAGATGGCTTTGCCCTTTATGATCCCAACCGCGAGTTGGTGTATTCAAACAGCCGCTTCCAACGTTATTGGCAGGATAATGCTATTTCGCTCAATACACCGTCTTTAACGCCAGAGAAAATCCAGCAACTGGCTAAAGACCGCGGTTTGATTGTGCGTGAGGTCGCGGGCAACCGAAATGGTCATACCCTGAAACTGCAAAACGGCCGCTGGCTGCAAATCAAAGAACGGGAAACCAGTGATGGCGGCGTGGTGATGCTCTATTCGGACATTACCCAGCTAAAACTGGCAGAAACTGCCCGTTTTGAAGCGGCCATGGCAGAGAAAAGCCGTATTCTGCAGAACATGGTGGATAACCTTTCTCAAGGTGTCTTGATGGTCAGCAAGTCCGGCGAAGTGCAGGTGTTTAACCAGCGTTTTCTCGACATGAGTGGCTTTGAACAGTCCCGCTTGATTGGCGCGTTAATTGAACCGCTGGCAGAAGAATCGCCGCTGACCCTGTGGCGGATTGGCCGCGGGGGAATTCGTCCACCTGAAGGTATTCGTGTCCAGACCCTGAATGATGGCCGCGTCATAGAAGTGCGCAGTCATGCGATGGACGATCAGGGCTACGTCAACACCTACACTGACATCACCCAACGCTATTTGGATGCCAAAGAGCTGCGTGAAACCGAGCAATGGCTGCGCTTGATCACCGATAACGTGCCCGCACTGATTGCCTATGTGGGCGATGATCTTCACTACCAGTTCACCAACCGCGCTTACGACGAATGGTATGGCTTTCCGCGGGGGCAGCTCATTGGCAAGCACATATCCGTCTCACGCCGCTCTTCGACCTTTGAGGCGTTGCGCCCTTATGTCGAGCGTGCGCTGGATGGGGAATCTGTGGTGTTTGAAATTGAGGAGTATAACGCCTCCGGTGAAGCGCGTTACGTGGTAAAAAGCTATGTGCCGAATCAGGCATCCAACGGCAAAATCACCGGACTGTTTGTGCTCAATTGGGACATTACTGAACGCAAGCAAAATGCCGAAGAGCTTGAGCAAGCTTACCAGACCATGGAACACCGAGTTCAGGAGCGGACGGCGCAGCTGCAAACCTTGAACGACCAGCTTCAGGATGAAGTGGAAGAGCGCCGGGTGATTCAGGAACGCTTGCTGGAAACCAAGAAAGAAGCAGAGCGGGCGAACCTCTCCAAAACAAAATTCCTTGCTGCCATCAGCCATGATTTGCTGCAACCCTTAAATGCGGCGCAACTCTATCTGGGTTCTCTACTCAGTCACCGTATGTCGCCATCCGCGAGAAAACTGGTGAGTTCACTGGCGCACTCGCTGGAAGATGTGGAATCCCTCATCACCACGCTGGTGGATATCTCCAAGCTGGATGCCGGGGTGGTTCGAGCTGACAAGCAATCTTTCCCTGTGAGCGATCTGCTCGATAACATCGCAGATGATTTCAGCCATGCGGCGGAAGGTACCCGTGTGGAAGTGCGCTATGTGCATAGTTCAGCCTATGTCTACACCGACTCTCAATTACTGGCGCGGATTATCCGTAACCTGATGACCAATGCCATTCGTTATACACCGAGAGGGAAGATTCTCCTTGGCAGTCGCCGGTGCAAAGAGGGGCTTCGCATCGAAGTGCTGGACACTGGTGTTGGTATTCCAGAAGACAAGAAGAATGAGATTTTTCAGGAATTCAAACGCTTAACCGCTAAGCAGGATGAAAGCCATACCCAGCTTGGTCTGGGGCTGGCGATTGTCGACAAGATTGCCAGCGTGCTTGGGCATACGGTAACGGTCGATTCTGTACCGGGTGAAGGCTCTCGTTTTTCTGTGCTGGTGCCTTATGGCAGACCGGAGACACAAAGTATCCGTAACGTCGAATCCTTGGTTTCAGATAACAGTGTGGTACTGCAGGGCGCAAGGGTTTGGGTGATTGATAACGACCCGAATATCTGCCGTGCGATGGAAGAATTACTGCAACGTTGGGGTTGTGAAGTGACCTGCGCGGGTTCCCTTGAAGAGCTGCAAATCAGCTGCGACACAGTGCAGAGCCCTGTGGAGCTGTTGATTGCTGATTACCACCTCGATAATGACATGACTGGATTAGCGCTGGCGAAATCCATCAACCAGCAACGTATGCAGAAAGTACCGACGGTGATTGTGACTGCGAACCGCAGCGAAGAGCTTCAACATCAGGCGCGAGATTGCGGTTATTTGGTGATGCACAAACCTGTTTCGCCAATGCGTCTGAAAATGACCATGGTGCACCTCCTCACAGGCGATCAGGCAGATCCCATTCCTGCGAGAGTGGGAGCGTCTCACAATCGATAGATCCCGCTGTGGCACATCGTACGGCGCGGGTCTATGCTTTTCCTAACGAAACGTGTGGTTATTGTTACGTTTGTTTCGACGTAACGCATTGATTTGGCAAAGCAGCAGGAAAGTGCGATGACAAAATCAGAACTTCGTAATCTCTATTCCCAGCAAATGTTAGTCGAAGCCGTGGTAGAGCCATCTCTGTCCAGTGACGGTTGGATTGTCGAATTCCGTCATGCCCGAGGCGGACTGGTTCCCCTTACGGATGGTAACGGCATTGAGCAGTGTTTCGGCGATGTGGACATGGCCACAGAAAACGCGCTGGACATTGGCTTTCACCAAGTGAGAATCGTTGACGCCTAAGCGCAAGGCCTTCCCTTCCTGCAAAAATCTTTTGCTTAAATTCTTTCCGGAATCACCCGGCTGTGCGTTGGGTGTGTAGCTTGCTGAGATTCTGTAATGATCTCAGTTATTCAGCTTTCAGGCATCATTCCTTATACCTGTGTGATCTAACGCAAGGTTATAAAACATGCATTTCTATTCTTTCTAGTTATTACGGCGAATAGCTAATCTATGCTCACGCAATAATAAAGGAATGTCGTGACATGTTACTCAAGGAACTTTCTGCGCTGGCGAGTCCGCTTAATGACCAGCAGATCGGCCAACTGCAGCAGGCCGTGGCAGAGTTGTCGCCACAACAGCTGGCTTGGATCAGCGGTTATTTCTGGGGTTTGAGCCAAACTCCGGCGGCAGCGGGTGCTAACCCTCAACCTCTTGCCCAAGCGGTTGCCACTGCGGCGAAACCTGCGGGTAAGCTGACTATCATTTATGCCTCTCAAACCGGCAACGCAAAAGGCGTGGCGGAAGCTTTGGAAGCAAAAGCCAAGGCGGATGGCGTAGAGGTTTCTCTGTATTCAGCAGATGATTACAAACCGCGTGATCTGGCAAAAGAAACGCACCTTATCATGGTGGCATCGACCAACGGTGAAGGCGAGCCGCCAGATAATGCGATTTCTCTGCACGAATTCCTGCAATCAAAGAAAGCGCCGAAACTCGACAAACTGCAATACGCGGTGTTGGGCTTGGGTGATTCAAGCTACGAATTCTTCTGCCAGACCGGTAAAGACTTCGACACTTACCTGTCTAAGCTGGGCGCGAAAGCTATCGCACCGCGTGTTGACTGCGACGTGGATTACGAAGCAGAAGCAGAAAGCTGGAGCAGCGACGTTCTGGCGAAAGTGAAAGAAACCATTGGCGGTGGTGAAGATGAAGTGGTTGTGCCACTGCACGCAGCCACCACCGCAGGTGCGGCTTCTGCCTATAACAAGCAAAACCCTTATGCGGCAGAGCTGGTAGCAAACCAGAAGATCACTGGCCGTGATTCAGGCAAAGACGTTCGCCATATCGAAATCGATCTGGGTGAGTCAGGTCTGACTTACCAACCGGGCGATGCCCTAGGTGTTTACTACACCAACAGTCCTGAACTTGCTGATGAAATCCTCGCGAAAGTGGGTCTGACAGGTGATGAAACGGTTGAAGTGGCGGGTGAATCCCTTTCACTGCGCCAAGCGCTGATCGAGAAGTTCGAGATCACCGCAGCGAACCCGCAGCAAGTGGCTGCGATTGCTGAGCTTTCTGGCAGCAAGAAACTGCAAAAGCTCGCAGAAGACAAAGACAAACTGCGCCAATACGCCAACAGCACCCAAGTGGTTGACGTGCTGGGCGAGAAGAAAACCAAGCTGACCGCCGAGCAACTGGCTGGCCTGCTTCGTAAACTGACGCCTCGTTTGTACTCGATTGCTTCAAGCCAGGAAGAAGTAGGCGAAGAAGTGCACCTGACTGTGGGTCTGGTGGAGTTCCAAAACGGTGACAACACCCGCTTTGGTGGTGCGTCAGGCTTCCTGTCGCAGCGTGCTGAAGACGCAGAGTCTGTGAAAGTGTTCATCGAACACAACAACAACTTCAAACTGCCAGCAGACGACAATGCACCTGTCATCATGGTCGGCCCAGGTACGGGTATTGCGCCATTCCGTGCCTTCATGCAAGAGCGTGATGCCCGTGGTGCAGAAGGTAAGAACTGGCTGTTCTTTGGCGACCGTACCTTCACCCAAGACTTCCTGTATCAAGTCGAGTGGCAGAAATTCCTCAAAGACGGTCTGCTGAGCAAAATCGACCTCGCCTTTAGCCGCGATCAAGCTGAGAAAGTGTATGTTCAGCATAAGATTGTCGAGCAAGGCAAAGAAGTATGGCAATGGCTGCAAAACGGCGCTTACCTCTACATCTGTGGTGACGCGACCTACATGGCCAAAGACGTTCATGAAGCATTGATTACGGTTGCCCAGGAGCAGGGCGGTAAGAGCCGAGAAGACGCAGAAAACTATTTGAACGAACTGCGTAAGGCGAAGCGCTATCAAAAGGATGTGTATTAATGAGTGACAAGCAAGTCGTGTTGGGCCAAGAGCTAGGCCCATTGTCAGATAACGAACGTCTGAAGCGCGAAAGTGATTTTCTTCGCGGCACCATCGAACAGGATCTGTCTGATCCCGTGACAGGTGGTTTTACCGCAGACAACTTCCAGCTGATTCGATTCCACGGCATGTATCAGCAGGACGACCGCGATATTCGCGCAGAGCGTCAAAAGCAGAAGCTGGAGCCACTGCACAATGTGATGCTGCGTGCACGTATGCCGGGCGGTATTATCACACCTAAACAGTGGCTGGCGATTGATGAGTTCGCGACCGAGCACACCATGTACGGCAGTATCCGTCTGACTACGCGCCAGACGTTCCAGTTCCACGGTGTATTGAAGCCAAACATCAAGCTGATGCATCAGACGCTGAACAAAATCGGTATCGATTCCATAGCAACAGCGGGTGACGTGAACCGTAACGTACTGTGTACCACGAACCCTGTGGAATCTGAGCTGCATCAGGAAGCCTACGAGTGGGCAACCAAGATCAGTGAACACCTGCTGCCAAAAACCCGCGCTTACGCGGAAATCTGGCTGGACGGTGAGAAGGTAGAAGGGCATCAGGACGAAGAGCCGATCCTGGGTTCCAACTATCTGCCACGTAAATTTAAAACCACTGTCGTGATCCCACCGCAAAATGATGTGGATGTGCATGCAAACGACCTGAACTTTGTGGCGATTGCAGATAATGGCAAGCTGATTGGTTTTAACGTATTGGTCGGTGGTGGCCTTGCGATGACCCACGGTGACACGAGCACTTACCCACGTAAAGCCGACGATCTGGGCTTTATCCCTCTGGATAAAACACTGGATGTCGCAGCAGCGGTTGTGACCACACAGCGCGACTGGGGTAACCGTTCTAACCGTAAGAACGCGAAGACTAAGTACACATTGGATCGCGTTGGCACTGACGTGTTCAAAGCGGAAGTGGAAAAGCGCGCAGACGTGAAGTTCGAAGCAAGCCGACCGTACGAGTTCACTGACCGTGGTGACCGTCTGGGTTGGGTTGAAGGCATCGACGGTAAGCACCACTTGGCGCTGTTTATCGAAAACGGCCGCTTACTGGACTACCCGGGCAAGCCGCTGAAAACCGGTGTGGCTGAGATTGCGAAAATCCACAAAGGCGATTTCCGCATGACTGCGAACCAGAACCTGATCATTGCGGGGGTATCGAAGTCTAACAAAGCGAAAATCGAGAAGATTGCGCGTGAGCATGGCCTGATGGATGACGGCGTCAGCGAGCAGCGTAAGAACTCTATGGCGTGTGTGGCTTTCCCAACCTGTCCGTTGGCGATGGCTGAAGCTGAGCGCTTTCTGCCGGGCTTTGTGACCGAGATTGAAGGCGTGCTGGAGAAGCACGGCGTAGGTGATGAGCACATCATCTTCCGTGTCACGGGCTGTCCAAACGGTTGTGGCCGCGCCATGCTGGCGGAGATTGGTCTGGTGGGTAAAGCGCCGGGTCGATACAACCTGCATCTGGGTGGTAACCGTGAAGGCACCCGCGTGCCTAAAATGTATAAAGAGAACATTACCGACGCACAGATCCTTGAAGAGATCGATGTACTGGTTGGCCGCTGGGCAACCGAGCGCAACGACGGCGAAGGCTTCGGTGATTTTGTTATCCGCGCTGGCATTATTGCGGAAGTGAAAGTCTCTAAGAGGGATTTCTATGCCTAAATTTCAACTGTCCGATCTGCTTGGCCGTACCAAGGCTGAGCAAATCTTAGAACTGGCGCCAATCAATGCTGAGCTTGAAAGCATGTCAGCGCAGGAGCGGGTTCGCTGGGCGTTGGAAAACCTGCAGGGCGAGTTCGCCCTGTCATCAAGCTTTGGTATTCAGGCGGCAGTGATGTTGCACCTGGTGACGAAGGAAAAGCCGGATACCCCGGTGATTCTGACAGACACAGGCTACCTGTTTCCGGAAACCTATCAGTTTATTGATGAACTGACAGAGCGCCTGAAACTCGACCTTCGCGTCTACCGCGCAGAGCAGAGCTCAGCATGGCAGGAAGCGCAGTACGGTAAGCTTTGGGAGCAAGGTGTCGAGGGCATTGAGCGCTACAACCGCCTCAACAAGGTGGAGCCAATGCGCCGCGCGCTGGATGAGCTGAACGTTGGCACCTGGTTCTCAGGTCTTCGCCGCGATCAATCTGGCTCGCGTAAAACACTGCCTATTCTGGGTATCCAGAACGGTGTGTTTAAGTTCCTGCCAGTCATCGACTGGACGAACAAAGACGTGCATTACTATCTGAAAGATAACGATCTGCCGTACCACCCACTCTGGGACCAAGGCTACGTGTCGGTCGGTGATGTGCACACTACCCGCAAGCTGGAAGATGGCATGTCAGAAGAAGAAACCCGCTTCTTTGGCCTGAAACGCGAATGTGGCTTACATGAAGATGATGTAAGCGATGGCGCGGGCATCTAATGCTCAAAGGTCAGCAGGCCCTAATAAAAAAATAAAAAGCGACGCATCTGCGTCGCTTTTTTATCACCGTTCTGCACCTTTCTTCATGCTCACGCTTCATTGACCAGCTGAGACAATTTATTCCTCAACCACTGGTTGGCCGGGCTGTTTTGGTTTCGGTTATGCCAAATCATTTTGTGCTGAATCTTCCTCACGGAAAACGGCGGTGTCAGCGTACGCAGGTTAAACATCTCAGCGTACTGTTTGGCAATGATGGAGCTGGTAAAGCCGATACAGTCACTTCTGCTGATCAGTGCCATCATGGAGAGCAAGGAATCACATTCTGCACTGACTTTTCTGGGGCCCAGCAAATCATGGGTCAGAAAGTCAGCGAGCGTGATGTCAGAGCGCCTGGCGCGAATAGTGATATGTTTTTCCTGATAAAACTGAGCCTGTGTCACGGCGTCTTTGATTCTTGGGTGGTTTTTCGAACAGATCAGAACTGCATCTTCCTCTAAAAGCAGCTCAGCAGAATAAGATGGGTTGCCAAACATGGCCACGTCGATTGCCAAGTCAGCTTGCTGCAAACGCAGCTGATCCAGAACTTCTGTTTCTGTGTTGGGGGAAAGCACAAACTGGATGCTGCACCTTCCCATGGAATTTGATGCTTCAACCAAAGGTTGCAACAACTGCAGCGTGGTTTCCGTGGTCAGCACTTTGAATTGGCGCGATGTGTCCGGAGAAAACTGATTCAGATTACTCAACGCATTGTTTATCTGGATCAGGGCCGGCGAAATATCGTTTGCCAACTGGATCGCTGAGTGCGTTGGCGTAATGCCCCGCCCGTCACGAACAAACAGCTCAATCCCACCCAACTGTTCTTTCAGCCGCTTTAATGCGTTACTCACACCCGGTTGTGTCATTTCCAGTGCCTCAGCGGCCAGAGTGATCGAGCGGTGCTCATAGACGGCAATAAACACGCTGAGTAAGTTGACCGCTGGTTTATCCATTTCCCATCACCTTTTGGAATGATTTGATTAAAGTCTGCTTTATGTTTTGTTATGTGATACCAAGATAACCTTTTCACCGCAATGATTTAACGCGCTTAGCCGTGATGTTTTTTGTCCGAATGCGAGGCGCTTTCGAATGATTGTTTGGTGGCATCGGGGTTTATAAACCCTACCAGTGTGACCAATTCGCTTTCTGTTTGATTTTGGCGGGCTGTGCCCGTGTTTACTTGAGGCCACACTATGACTTTTCAACGCGATAAAGTTTCCTTCCCCATTTTGTTTTGCACGGCGGCATTGCCCCTTTCTGTTGTGGCAGATGAGAGCCTGACGGATGTACAGGACATGTCGGACCCTCTGGCGGTTTACACGCAAGCCGGGGTGGGAGTGACAAACAATGGCCTGAACTTCAAATTGGGTATGACATACGACACGGGTGACCCAACCACATTAGGGATGAACATTATTGAGTTGAAAGGGCTGGCGGGGGACTTTCTGCATCTTGGTGGGAATGACAGCTTCGATTCTGTCAGGTATCGCAACTTTGGGTTGGATACCAAGACAGGCTGGGGCTCCCAGATTGATGTTTCCTGGGACTTTGACCAAGACTTAGGTAGCGCGTCTTACAGTAAAATCCGTGCTTTGCCAGCAATGGGTGCACTGCAGCTATATCCTCTGGCGGGTGTTGGCTTAACAGTTTCTGACACGGCTGAAATCAGAGGAAATGAGGTACCGATTGGCAGTATGGGTTATGCCATTCCCTCTTCTTACCTTGTTGTCGGGTCTTACTCTAAGCTAACTATCACCGATGATATTTGGTTGAATTACAACCCGATGTACGTGAACACCCTGAACGACAATAGTTATATGAAAGGGGTGATGGATGGTTGGCATCATGAAGTGGCTGCCAGTTATCAAATCAACCCGCGTCAGAATGTTCGATTGTTTGGCAACTTCTCTGATTCAGATATTGCAGGCTCTACACGGGATTGGCGGATGGAGTTTAACCAACAGTTTTAGTAGCTGATTAAAAACACAAAAGCGATGCTTAGGTATCGCTTTTTGAGTAAATAAAGAGGCCAACTCAGTAGTTTTTAAAAGTCCGCTCAACGTCTTTAAAACACTGCTCTCTATCAGCGTTATTACGAATTTGGTAGCAATCGTCTTCGGCCATTTCGCGGCCAACATCGGCAGAGCAGGCGGCAAGGGTAAATACCATTAAGGTGGCGCAGAGAAAAGTTCGCATTGATGGTTGCCATTTGTGAGTCTGGGTTTGGGTCAGTGTAGCGAAATGACTGTGCTCCACTCAATCTTTGTCGGCTGTAGATTTTGACATAGCACCAATTTGGCGCGCTATTTTTCCTGCCATTTTATCTATGCCCCGTCGGTTCATCTCTTCTTGTTGGCCTTTGATTTCAACAATCAACTCGGGATAAGCCAGCCCTGTTTTCACATTGACTATCTGGCTTATCAGGTATGAAAACAGAAAGCTTGGCTTGTGAAGGCGGCTTATCACCACCCAGTCAGCCTCTATCGCCTGTCCTAATTGCGCTGTTGCATCGGCATGGTCGAACAAATAGCCGAAGCCTTGGTTGGTCTTCTTATAGGTTTCCGAAGGGATAGCCACTGACGTGTATCCGTGGGTATTGGCGAGAGCGTCACGTAGCATGGGAGCGAGACTGGCCGTGCGTTCGACCTCTTTGCTGTTATCGTCAACCTGGGTTAAGTCGCTGAGCTCAAAATCGAGCACCGCAAGACGGTCTGAAGCACACAACGATGCGCTGAAAAGCAAAGCCGTGACAGAAAGAATCCTGAAAAAACGGGCAGCCAGGCTGCCCGTATAGGGGTTAATCATCGTCATCATCAGGTCTTGGTTTGGAGGAGGCTTCAACAATAGGGACACCATAATCCTGAAGTATCATCGCGATTTGCGGCGCGTTGGCATCCATCGCCATTTCGACGGTTTCTTTCCATGGTCGCTCGCCATATCGCACGCCCATGGAGATGGCGAAATCAAAGACCTTACTGCCTTCGGATGTCATGGGGATAACGGCGAGATCGGGCTGAGCTTTGGCAAAGTACCCCGCAATCGGCCCCCAGATCACCAAAACGTCGAATTCACCCTCTGCGACGCGGTTGACCATCTTGCCCGGGTAATCTTCCGGATCGCCGTTCATGATGCGGTAAAACGATGTGTTGTCTTTAAACCCATTTTCACGCAGCCATGACACCGCGGGGGAAGGGGCAAACGCAGCAATTTTCAGTGACTGTTTCACCGCTTCTGGCAAGGCGGCGAGAGCCTGCTGGTTATCCACCGCTGCCAATGCCCCTTCTTTTTTGAACAAGAGGGAATAGGCGGAGCGGTAATAGGGCTTGGTGGTCGCTGCAATGTCGAACTGCACCGGTACACCGATGACTAAATCACAGGCGAAACGTCCGTTATCGTCAGACCAATTTTTTAGGGTATTGCGGATAAAGCCCATGCGCTGGGGAAACCAGGCGTATTCCACATCGAGCCCGAAATAATCACCGAGTTGTTCAGCGATTTTATTCTCGAATCCCTGTTGTTCGCGGTTGGAATAGGGCAGGTTGTTGGGGTCTGCACACACACGGAGTTTATCCGGCAGTGGTGAAGGGAAAGTGGTGTCAGCAGCCAATGCATGACTGCCGAAAACCAAGGAAAAACCAAGGATAAGGAGGTGATAAAAAGATTTCATACGTACCTCCTAATTAGCCGCAGCGGTGACTTGTTGGGACACAAAGCACGCTTGCTCTGCTTCCTCACGAATGGTGAGAAGCCCTTTACGCGCACTGCGACTATCTTTGGATGAGCGGAAGTAACCTCCCCGCTCTCCCCGCATGTTGCGAAGGCGCACGAATGCATCGGCATGGACGTAGTCCTCGAAGGACATCTCACTGGCAATCTTGTCGATCACGCAGCTGCAACCATACATGTTCACATAGGTTGGCCCGCCTTTTAATGCCATGCATTCCTGCACGTATTTCACACGTTCAAGGGTGGGAAAGTCATTGGCACTGGCTGGTGTTGCCAGTAATAACAGGGCGGGGACGATAAGTGCGCTTATTCTTTTAACTGCTTGCATAAGCTGACTCCTCTACAAAACACCTTCAGCCTGAAGATGTTTTTTGAATTTCTTCAGCAGCCCTTTGGCAGGGAGCAGGGATTTGTCTTTTTCAATTTCGGCGAAGTAGGCCTCGATGGTGCCTTCGATGTCGGAAGGGTTACCGACCAGTAAAATGCCACCCATGCGGGCGCCCCAGTGAGGGGTACACTTGTAGACGTAGACGCCTTCATTATCGAAGACAAAACTCACGTCTACGCCGAGTTCAGTCTGAATTTTCTCTGTGCCTTCCGGCACCATGGCGTCAATAGTTTCAATGAGATGGGCGGGCATATTCGTCCAGCTCACCCTGTCTCCCGGTTGGAGAATGACGAACATGGGGTCGAATTTCACGCCGACGGCGCGCACTTCGTATTCTTCTGCAAAAGCATTACTTACCAGCCCCAAAAACAATAAGAGTGACCCTATTAACTTCTTAGCCATACGCATTATCCTTTTGCTGCTTGTTGAGTGTAGATGCCAAAAAGGCAACTCAATCTGATGCAGTGCATCAGAGCTGAGAAAGGGGAGCAGATACTCCCCTTGGTTGTTATTTTTGATTTAGTTAGGCAGGGCGAAGACAGTCAGTACACCACCCAACTGGGTGTAGTCAGACAGTTTGCGGTAGGCACCCACCGCACCCAGACCATCGGTATCACCTTCCAGTCCTGCGGCCATACCAATACCTGCCCAGCCACCGATACCGGAGAGCACAGCGACATATTGCTTGCCATCATGCATGTAGGTATTCACGTTGCCGATAATGCCGGATGGGGTTTTGAAGCGGTAAAGCTCTTTACCTGTCTTCTCATCCACGGCTTTCAGGTAGCCTTCCAGCGTGCCATAGAACACCACGCCACCACCTGTCGCCAGCGCGCCACTCCATACGGAGAATGGCTCTGGCAGTGACCAGACGATCTCGCCTTTTTCTGCATCCCACGCAATAAAGTTACCCAGACCGCCATGGCTGTCTGGTGCAGGGAACATAGAAAGGGTTGCACCCACATAAGGCTGGCCAGCGGTGTAGGAGACTTCGAATGGTTCGTAGTTCATGCACACATGGTTGGTCGGCACATAGAAAAGACCGGTGCGTGGGCTATAGGTTGCTGGTTGTTGGTCTTTTGAACCAAGTGCAGCAGGACAAATGCCTTTGGTGTCGACATCCTCACCGTTTTGCGCGGTCGAGTATTTAGCGACAACTTGAGGGCGACCGGTTTCCATATCCACGTGGGTTGCCCAGTTCACTGCAGGGTCAAATTTTTCTGCGACCAGCAGCTCACCAGTTTCACGGTCGAGGGTGTAACCGAAGCCGTTACGGTCAAAGTGCACCAGCAGTTTGCGGTCTTTACCTTTGAACTTCTTATCAACCAGAATCATCTCGTTGACGCCGTCGTAATCCCACTCATCGTGCGGTGTCATTTGGTAGAGCCATTTCGCCATACCTGTGTCTGCATCGCGCGCCATGATGGTCATGGAGTACTTGTTGTCACCGGGACGTTGTGATGGGTTCCAGGTACTAGGGTTACCCGTACCGTAGTAGATAAGATTCAGCTCAGGATCATAGCTAAACCAACCCCAGGTGGTACCGCCACCGATTTTCCACTGATCGCCTTCCCATGACTCAAGACTTGAATCCTTGCCAATAGGTTTGAGCATTTCGGTGGTTTTTTCAGGGTCGACCAGCATTTCTTCGTCTGGGCCCGTGCTGTATGCACGCCAGGCGACGCTGCCATCTTTGATGTTGTAGGCGGTGAGATAACCACGGACACCGAATTCACCACCACTGATACCCGTAATGATTTTGTCTTTTACCACCAGTGGGGCGTTGGTGTTGGTCGCACCGACTTTCGGATCGCCATTCACCACTTTCCAAACCACTTTACCGGTGTTCTGATCCAGCGCGACGAGGGTGGTATCCGCTTGTTGCAGGAAGATCTTGCCGTCAGCGTAGGCAAGACCACGGTTGACTGTGTCACAACACATCACAGCGATAACCGACGCATCCTGTTTCGGTTCATACTCCCATTTGAGGGCTTTGGTTTTCAGGTCAATGGCGAACACTTTGTTGGGGAAAGGGGTGTGGATATACATGGTGTCACCCAACACAAGTGGCCCGCCTTCATGACCCCGCAGCACACCGGTTGAAAACGTCCAGGCAACCTGAAGGTTTTTGGCATTCTCTGCGTTGATCTGATTGAGTGGGCTATAGCGTGTACCCGAGTAATCACCGCCCCACATGACCCATTGATTCGGGTCTTCCTGCAGCTTGATGAGCTCGTCATTCGCTTGCGACGCTGCGGGAAACAGCAGCGTAAGGGAGAGTGTGGCGACTGCTGCTAAGCAGCGGCGTAACCTTACAGCACCTATCATATTTACTTCCTCCGTGACAGCACGTTAAGCCGGACACCAAGGGCATCCTGACTTCGGCTTTATTGACTCAATTTGTCTGCGTGTTCCGCGGAGTTGTGGGGACGCTGTGCTGGCCAATGCTCGCTCTGTCTCTCAACCCTTCGTGGCGTGTTTGGCGACATTCACGATCTACAACTTAGGCGGTTTCGCGCTTATTGAATGAATCCAAAGATGATTTCACTTCAACGAAATGGTGCGGGCAGCCGTGCCGCATCGCGAGGTGAAAACGTCGTGAATTGAGTGTATGGCAGCTTTAGGGGTTGTGTGAGGAGGAAAAGGACACAACACTTTTGTCCGCGGGCAACAATGTTTAAGGAGTGGGATTGTGTGGCTAAGTCCCAGAAAAACCTGACACTTTATATGTCTTATTTTGGGGAATGATATCAATGGATGGCATAAGCGCCAGGTGCCATATCCTTAAAAGTCATTAGGATACGGCACTGCCTTTTGTCTGAGACTTCGCAAGGCTGATATCAAATGTCCCACTCACTGGAAAATTCACGACCCGTGGAGTCTTTCACATCAGCTTTCAGCTTGCCGCTTTTGCCTTTATCCAGATGAAAGGTAAAGGTGGGATTCTCACTGATGGAGATACCTCCGTTAAAGCGCATGACAGGTTCACCTTCGAGCGTAATATTCACATCACTCACATAATCAGATGGGATCCAGTGGCGTGTGAGCTGGTCGATTTGCAGTCCGCTGTAGTTGGGGTGGCTGATCAACAGTTGCATCATGCGCGAATCATCTCCCGCGAGATCTTTCAGTTTCATCCTGCCCATTCGCTGGCGTGCCAGCATGTCATCAGCGCCCGCGGGGGCTGAGCAACCGCCCGAGGCTTTCACGAACTTGCTGTGCATATGCAGTTTGCCATCGGCGGTTTGGGCGATCACCCGAACCGGGCTATAGGCATTGATCCTGACGCGGGTAGCGATGTTAGCGACACCATTGTTCGGGCTCATATCGAAGCTGCCGACAATCGGTGAAGGATTGTTGTCGACGATAAGGTGTATGCGCTCAATAGGATTTGTATCGTCCTGACGGACATTGACCTTTACTTCAAGTGGCACCAGCGCAGCGTCAATCGCACGTTTCGGTGCGGTTAGCGAAACGATGTCTTCACTTTCCACAATGTCGGGTGAGCCAGGAAACAGGCTGTCACGGATCAGTGGCCAGGTGGCGCTGTCGGTTTCAGCTTCAGCAAAGCCTTGCAGTGGCAGCGCAGTGAGCAATGCCGATAGCAGCAGGGTGGTGATTTTCATCGGAGAGTCCTCTCATCATTCCCATTCCAACTCCTTGTAAGCCTGAATCACATTGCGAGGATGAAAGGCTTCGTAAAGCTTCCAGTCCCCCGGAGACGGCATGACGGTGGTGCTGGCAGTGTTGATATCGATGTTGTCGTTGATAGCGGCACGAACAGCTTGTGCCAGAGAAGAGAGATAGCGCGTTTGCTTTTCAAAAGCCTGTTTTGATTTTTGTAGTGGGCCATGCCCTGGGATCACTTGGTTATAAGGCATGGCCTCCAGTTTTTCCGTTTCAGCCAACCACCCAATCAGGTTGCCATCCAGGGTTGGCAGGTGATCGATAAACAGCAGATCGCCAGTGATCAAAGTGCCGGATGAATGATCGAATACTGAGAGATCGTGACGGGTGTGGGCCCGCTCATGGGGCGTGAGCATTAATGTGCGGTTGCCGAGATCAAGCTCTGTGGTTTCATTGATCACCCGCGTTGCCCCAATCGGTGTGGTGCCGGTAAACCATGGATTGGTCAGCCGTTGCAGGTAATAACCGGATTTGGCGTCAAAGTCGCCGGGATAACGGGCATGGGCGACAAACTCGGGCTTTTCATCGACAAAGGCAATGTTGCCGAAGTGATGATCGGGATGGACATGCGTATTGATCACAAAGCCGACAGGCAAATCGGTTTGCTGTCTAATGGCGCGAAGCACCGCACTGCCCGCCCGCTTGCTGCCGCCGGTATCAATCACTGCAACGGCTTCTTCTCCGACAATAAAGGTGATGTTGGCGACCGGATCGCTATCGACAGTAAATAGATCGGCAAGTTTGCCCTGATGCATGAAAACACCCGGTGCGACTTCACTAAACGCAAGTTCCAGCGATGCTTGCACGGAGAATGGAAGCATCATAAAAAGAATGACCAGCAGACGATTCATGGTCTTACCGGATACTGCGTTTCGAGCGCATAACCCGCCTCTTTCCAGCCTTTCACACCCGCTCGGTACCAATAGACTTCTTTAGCTCCCAGCTCAATCGCCCGTTTTCCGGCATTCCACGAATGCCAGCAATTGGGCTCGCAAAACACCACTACGGGGGCGTCATTAGGCAGTTGGCTTTTCAGCAGTTGGATAAGGGAGTCCGGTGCAATGCCGTGACCGACGTTGGCAAGCCACAGGGCATTCGGCAAGGTCTCGCGCGAAGGCTCTATCCAAAGCGTATCGGGCGAAAGGTTGTCGGGTTTGTTCGGCGCAGGGTAGACATCAATCAGTACAGGATGTCGCGTTTTGATAAAGGCAACCAGCTGTTCGGCAGACTCGATAACCTGACCGCCGGTTAATGCTGCAGGAACAGCCGACCGATAATTCTCTTTACGGTAATCACTGGGTTCCGGAACTGTTTCAGCACTGACGCTAGTGGCTTGCAATATATACAATATCGCGCATATGAAACTGATTCCCTTGGTTTTTTTAAGGATACTCATACTACTTTATTCTGATAATACTCATACCTTAGTAGGAGGCGGGCAGAGCACTACACATTATGGGTTAACATTAGGATAACAATCAGACCGTCAAGGGGCGGGTTTTATTGTTGCAGCCATCAATAAACTTCTTTTCAGTGGGGCAAAGATGAACCGTTGGAGTGGTGTTGAAGAATTTGTTGAAGTTGTCAACAGTGGCAGTTTTACCGCCGCCGCACGCAAGCTGGGCGTGTCGACTTCCCATGTCAGTCGTCGTATCGATGCACTGGAATGTCGCCTGAGCACCCGTTTGCTTTACCGTACAACACGACAAATCACGCTGACTGAAGTCGGCAAAATGTACTTTGAGCAATGTAACGATCTCATTGAGAAATTCGCTGAGGTGGAAGCATTGGTCACCCAAATGCAGACCGAACCGGTCGGCACATTGAAGATCACGGCACCGTCGGTGTTTGGTGAGAAGTTCATTGCGCCGCTCGCGAACGATTTCATTGAGGTGCACCCTAAGCTCAGTGTGGAGTTCCATTTCACCAATGACGTGGTGGATTTGGTGCATGACGGCTATGATCTGGCGATTCGCACCGGGGATCTGAAAGACAGTACCCTGATGGCGAAAAAGCTCGCGCCGCGAAAACTTTTCGTTTGCGCTTCGCCTGCCTACCTCAAGGAGTTCGGTGCACCTGCCAATTTAGAAGATCTGCAGAATCACAATTGCCTGGTCGGGCTGGTAGATATCTGGACGTTTCAGGATGGTGGCAATGCGGTCAACATCAAGCCGCATGGACGCTGGCATGGAAACAGTGGCAGTGCTGTGTTGGACGCGACACTTCGTGGGTTGGGGTTGGCCCAGTTGCCGGATTACTACGTGAACCAGAAAATTCTGAGTGGTGAGCTGGTGGAAGTGTTGTCGGACTACCAAGCGCCGGATTCTGCAGTCTGGGCTGTGTATCCGTTTAACCGCAACCTGTCAGCCAAAGTTAGGCTGTTTGTGGACTTCCTTTCCGATCACTTCCAGCACCACTTGCCCTGGATGGCAGAAGAGCATCCAGACAATGACGATGAGCATCGTGAAGCCGCGGGATAATACCAATCACAGTAGGTAGCTGATCAGAAATAGCGCAGGAAAAATGCTCGAGAACAAGGCGGAAAATTTCGATAAGTAGTTATTCTACAATCAAATTTTTCAACGCAGTTATCGAGCTTTTTAACAAGCTAGGATGAGCAGATATTGACTACGATTGGTATAATGCTGCATAACAGGCACAAAAAAAGCCAGCAGGAATGCTGGCTTTCTTTTTCGCAAAACTTACAGGATATCCAGCAGTTCTACTTCGAATACCAGTGCTGCGAAAGGAGGGATTGCTGCACCCGCACCGCGCTCGCCGTATGCCAGATCTTGTGGAATGTACAGTTTCCACTTAGAACCAACAGGCATCATTTGCAGAGCTTCAACCCAACCTTTGATCACGCCGGTCACTGGGAATTCTGCTGGCTGGCCGCGCTCTACAGAGCTGTCGAACTTGGTGCCGTCAGTCAGGGTACCGTGGTAGTGAACACGTACTTGCTTGTCAGAAGTCGGGATTTCGCCGTTACCTTCAACCAGTACTTCGTACTGCAGGCCAGACTCGGTCACGGTCACTTCGTCACGCTTTGCGTTCTCAGCCAGGAAAGCTTCGCCTTCCGCTGCTGCTTCTTTTGCTGCTGCTTGGCGAACTTCTTCTGCTTGGGTGTGTAGTTCACGCAGTGCGTTGTTGATCTCGTCGATCTCAATCTCAGGCATGTTACCCGCCAGAGCGGTTGCGATACCTTTCGCGATTGCATCTACGTTCAGACCTTCCAGACCAGAACCTGCCAGTTGCTGACCCATTTGCAGACCGATGCCGTAGCTAGCTTTCTGCTCTACGGTTTCCAGTTTTACATCAGACATGTCGTCTCTCTTTATTTGCGGGTTTAAAGTGGGCAAGGATAACAGTTTCAAGCTATCCGGGACAAATCGGTTTACAGTCGCAAGGTTGTAATTCAGACGGAATTCTTTGAAAGTACAAATGTCAGACAATTGTTCAGGTTAAGCCGACTGGCTGACATTTTGCTGATATTGCAGATCTAGTATACCCAAACGACCTGAAGATGCAGGATTCAGCGAGCTTGACTGGCGTTGTGATCGCGGCGTTCCTTTGTAGGTGTAGTCACCTCCATCAAAAAGGAACAACAAAGAGCACGGCGTCAGTCAACTCGCCC
>NZ_ANFM02000023.1 GCF_000333895.2 Grimontia indica
AAGCATAAAACGCTTAGGGCAGAACCCTTCGGGCAGCGTTTGTGAAAACTTTCTCCTGCGTTATCGGCTTCTCATGTAGGCTAGCTACACATCGAAGCCTCTGCCTTGCAGAAAGCTCCCACAAACTGCTGCAAAAATCATCACCAAAGGGCAACAGACCCTTGAGGTTATTTATCAGGCATGCTTACGCCAATCATTTCGTCATTACTAGACACGGATGCCTACAAACTGAATATGCAGCAAGCGATTTTCCACCACTATCCAAATGTGGCGGTATCTGCTGAATTCCATTGCCGAAGCAATGAAAGCCTTGCTGCGCTTAAAGAACGTTTAGAGTTTGAAATTCACGCTCTTGCTGAATTGAAATTTACCGCAGAAGAAATCGCCTACCTCTCTAGTCTTGGGCATTATCAAGGTGACTACCTCGATTTTCTCGGCACATTCTCTTTAAAAGCAGACCAGGTTACCGTTACTATTTTAGACGACCAACTGGCCATTCGTATTGATGGTTCCTGGCTCGATGTCATCCTATGGGAAGTGCCTTTACTTGCTGTTATTTGCGAGTTACGCTGTCACGCAAACTATCCTCATTCAACCTCAGAACAAGCCGTCGAATTACTAAAAACCAAATTGGGCGCGCTTGAGAATGTGAGCGAAGATTTTCACTTTGTCGATTTCGGTACCCGTCGCCGCTTTTCTAAAGCCGTCCATCATGCCATCGTTGAGCATCTATCTCTGAATTGTTCTCATTTTTCAGGAACGTCAAACCTGTTTCTTGCGAAAAAGCATGACATCCCAGCAGTTGGTACTCAGGCACATGAGTGGTTCCAGGCACATCAGCAGTTGACCGGTGATTTAGCTGATTCACAACAACTAGCGTTGCACCGCTGGTTGCAGGAATATCCCGATCGTTTAGGCATTGCCCTCACCGATTGCATTAACATGGATGCTTTTTTGAATGACTTTAACCTGCACCTAAGCCAGAAGTTTGCGGGTTTGCGCCATGATAGCGGCGATCCTATTGAGTGGGGCGAAAAAGCCATTCGTCACTATGAAAGTCTTGGTATCAATCCTTTAGATAAAACACTGATTTTCTCAGATGGACTGACACTGGAAAAAGCCTTGGCTATTCACGCTCACTTTACTGGACGCATCAACACCTCTTTCGGTATTGGCACTCAACTAACCTGCCATTTACCGAATGTTGAAACGCTCAACATCGTGATAAAACTCGTGACTTGTAATGGAAAGCCAGTGGCGAAGATTTCTGATGAACCCGGAAAATCTATCTGCCGGGACGACTCATATTTGGATGCACTAAGAAAAGCGTTCAATATCTGAACAGAGCAAATAACAAAGGGCGCATCAGCGCCCTTTGATATTTTTGTAAGCATTGTTCAATTAAGGTGTTTGTTGCCGTTTCAACACTGCTTCCATACCAAATTGATTATTGGTTAGCGTGAGCGTGTCTGCATCCAGTTCAAACTGCGAGTCTTGTTGACCACCGCGGTAAATCAGTACCAAATGATCATCTTCCAAAATATAAACACCTCGGTGCGTAATAGACTGCCCTTCGGTACCGGATACTCTGACTGAGAATAGAAAATCAGGACGAAGCATCAGTGCCAGTTCAGCCACTCCATCATCAACATCATGCCCTTGAATGACATCGCTATACCAAGCGCCAGAAAGATTGTTTGGCAAAATTTTGGTGAATTTCGCGCCGCGCAGCATCAACTGATTATGGTTAAGTTTGTATTCATGATGTTGGGATTCGCCCTGATCGTCATTTAAAACCAGTATGGATTCATCCAAATCGTAGTAGCCGTTGGCTTCTTCGACTGTGCCATCACGTTTTAATAGTTTTACGTTGAACCGATAGTCAGAGTTAAAGGAGATGTTAATGGCTTTGTATTGATTGTCTTCGCCTTCAGCTTCTTGCTGATCAGGGCTAAACCAATACCAATCGCCGAGGAGCAATGGGAAATCGAATTGGGTCAAATCTGATGCCTTTGCAGGCATAGACAAGCAGAAGAGCACGCTAAACAGGCATAACCACTTCTTCATAAGATTCCCCTTGTCAGGATGGCTGTCTTTATAACTTTAGACGCATATCACTTTTTGAGTGGGGAAAATTAACGTAATACAGAAGATAACTTATTGATATTTTCTATATATACCGAGACCTGTTGGTCTACATAGTCATCGCTATAGCCCTTTCCTCTGCCTGTAACGCATTCATATGAAATGAAACCAGAGGCAAAAAAAGCGGGCATAAAATGCCCGCTTTCGTTTTTGTGTTTTGATTTTTCTCGGTTAGCTATTCAGCTTCTTCGCGAGATCGACTGTGATAGCTGCTGCCTCGTCGAGGTAGGCATCAGGTTCTTCATAATCGTTTGGCACATCATCCAGTGTCTTGAACGGTTTCTCACCAAGCATCTTTTGGCGATCGTTCAATCGAACAAGACGTTTTTTATCGGCTTCTTCCTGCTCTGCAATACGCGCCTTTTCATTCAGAGAGATAACGTTATTGTCTTTGTCCGCTTTGTACTCAGCAATATCACTCATGATAAAACCAAACTCAGCATCTTGCTTAATACGCTGTTGATGCGCGTTGTCCAAAGCACCCACCATTCGACTGATGGTGTCAGTAGATTGGTATGCCGCTGGATTGATGCTGTCCCAAGGCAGAGCATTATCTTCCACACTCTCACCAGTCTCTGACGGATCAATGGCTGTTGGGAATGGAATGTCAGGTACTACGCCTAAGTGTTGAGTGCTTCCACCATCAATTCGGTAGAATTTTTGGATCGTGTATTGAACATGACCTAGCGGCTTATCGAACAAATCGTAGATGTGGTTCAGCGAACGGTGTTGTTGAACTGTTCCCTTACCAAAAGATTGCTCGCCGAGGATCACCGCACGTCCGTAGTCCTGAAGCGCAGCGGCGAAAATTTCTGACGCTGATGCTGAGTAACGGTTGATAAGCACAGTGAGCGGACCATCGTAATAAATGGTGTTATCACTGTCGCTGTTCACTTTCACTCGGCCGTAGCTATCACGCACCTGCACAACCGGACCGTTTTCAATGAACAGCCCCGTTAAAGCAGAAGCTTCGCTTAACGCACCACCACCGTTGTTTCGAAGGTCGATAACAAGACCGGTGACTTTGTCTGCTTTCAGTTTGGCGATTTCTTTCTTGGTGTCTTCCGCCAGACCAACGTAGAAGCTAGGTACAGAAATCACACCCACTTTCTTGTTGTCCTGTTCGATCACTTCAGATTTCACCGCTCGGTCTTCAAGACGGATTTTATCACGCACCAAAGTGACAGTGTAACTCTTCGCATTCGCACCATCAGGCAGGATTTGTAGTAAGACTTTACTTCCCTTTGGCCCTTTGATGAGCTGAACAACATCATCCAATCGCCAGCCAATCACGTCGATAACTTTCTCTTTATCCTGACCAACACCGATGATGCGATCGCCTGGAGACAGTTTTTTCGATTTAGATGCAGGGCCACCTGCCACTAAGGAACGAATCACCGTGAAATCATCTTCTACCTGCAGCACTGCGCCAATACCTTCAAGAGACAGGTTCATCTCTGACTGGAATTGCTCTGCGTTACGAGGAGAAAGATAGCTGGTATGAGGATCAACTTCGCGGGCAAAGGCATTCAGATAAATCTGGAATACATCTTCACTTTTGGTTTGCGTCAATCGCTTAAGTGCATTGTTGTAGCGTTTTGATAACGTTTCCTGAATCTCTGGCCAAGTTTTACCCGCCAGTTTCAAGTTAAGCGCATCATTCTTTACGCGCTGACGCCAAAGCTCGTTAAGCTCAGCGTCGTTCTTTGCCCAAGGCTCTTCGCTGCGATCAATGACCATCTCTTCATCTGCATCAAAGGTAATTTCCTCATCAAGCAGAGCAAGTGCGTATTGATAGCGTTGGAAGCGGCTGCGTAGAGAAGCATTAAAAATATCGTAGGCTGCTGATGTGTCGCCTGAACGGAGTTGTTCGTCCAGAGTCAGTCGCCATTTTGACAGCGCATCGACTTCTTCCTGAGTTAGGAATAAGCGATTGAAATCAAGGGTTTCAAGGTAGCGGTCAAAGACGTTGGCAGAGAATTCGTCATCAAGCTGGAATTGCTTGTAGTGCGACTTTTCAAAGCGGCGAGTGATACGTTTGCTTGCAGTTTCATGCTGAGGCTCAGATACCAAAGTAGGAAGGTCAGCAGCATCGTAATTAGCCTCTAGGGCTTGGGCGGATGCCGCCAGCAGTACACTGGCAGCAATCGCGGAAAAGCGGATTCGACAGATCATGCGTCGAGGGATCTCCTTTACGAACTGAGGTGCTCCGCTTTTACTAGCATGGTCAGGCCATTACTTAAACGAACGCGAACCTCGTCCTTGTTGAGTTCTACGATGGTGGCAGGCATGTTGCCGTTGCCCATATTAACGTTGACGTCTTTACCTACGACAATGTCTTCAGCCTTGAGTTCGCGACGCGGTTCTACAGGCTTCTTATCTAGCTTAGTATTTTTTGACTTAGCTGGTCGAGGTTTTGATGGGTTAGCTGTTGATTTATTTGATTTTGGCGCTCTTTTCGCTTTAGCGTCAGATTTTTTGTCGCCGTTTTTCGCAGCTTGCTCTTTACGACGCTCAGCCGCACGCGCTTTGCTTTCTGCCAGTGCGGTCTGTGCGTGGTCGATATGCTCTTGCTCAAGCTCGCCACAGTCGTTACCGTCCAAATCAACGCGAATCGCACCAGCCTTCACGCCGTATAGGTAACGCCAGGAAGAGGTATATTGGCGCAGTGCAGCGCGGAGCTGAGTTTTACTTACTTTCGGGTCATCAGCAAGACGCTCTGCCAAGTCTTGGAAAATGCCGATTTTCAGAGGACGAGCTTCACCTTCAAGAGTAAAGCATTGCGGGAAACGTTCAGCGATATAGGCAATGACTTGTTTGCTGTTGGCCAGTTTTTCAGTGTTTTCCATTTTTCTTCCTGTCTCTTTGCTCTAGTAAGGGCAATAGAGAGTGTGTACGAGTTAACAAATTAAGTGCTGCGTATTATAGAGACCTGTGATTGAAAAACCACAGAGAAGCTTAAATTTAGAGGTGTTTTTGCAATTCATTGACCAATAAAGTGAGTCCGGTTTCATCCTCTTGATCAAATCTTGCTTTTTTTGGCGAATCTATGTCCAACACGCCAATCAATTTGTTGCCTTGATACAGAGGCAATACGATCTCAGAATTGCTGGCTGCATCACAAGCTATGTGACCTTCGAATTGGTGGACATCCTCTACCCGTTCAACTCCACCGTTTGCATAAGCTGTCCCACAAACACCACGACCGTAGGGAATTCTCACACAAGCAGGTTTGCCCTGAAACGGTCCTAGCACCAGCTCTTTACCATCATCAAGATAGAAGCCCGCCCAATTAATGTCGTCTAATTCCTGAAACAAGAGCGCGCTGATGTTTGACAAATTAGCGATCAGATTCGGCTCGTCTTCTATTAGAGCGACAGCCTGGCGAGTGAGAAGCGAGTAAAAATCCGCTTTGTTTTCCATATGTAGACTACTTCCTTAACGTGCGATGGCCTACGATATGTTGAATCTGCTGGGGATTCAATCGTCGCATTAACGTATGACAGTTTTATCATCTATTACTGTCACTAATAATCCAGCTTAGAAACCACTTTGAAGCTTTGACGCCCGATTATTTCAGGTTGTTTGGGCATAACAGTTTGATTAAGATGCACATTGTATTGAGTATCAGGCACGCGTAAAAATGTGTTGTTTTGGTACCAATAGTGACGCTTGCCTGCCAGGAATGGTCATCTCTGCACGAGTGGTAATACAGGTAGCTCCCAAGGATTGGGTATATTTACACCAGTGACTCTATTTAAGGGGAAGATACGCTATGCATGTGCTGAGATGTGCGTCATGCGATCTGCTACTACATGAAGTGCCTGTGACAAGAGGCTTTAGCGCTCGCTGTCCGCACTGCGATAGCCGGGTGATTAAAAACTCGTCCATCAGTTTATCCGGTGAGCTGGCAATTGCCATCGCAGCGCTGGTGTTGTTCATCCCTGCCCAGCTCTATCCTTTGGTCACCATTAACCTCTTCGGTGTGCCATTCTCAACCACAGTAACCAGCGGCAGTGTCGTTCTTCTGGATACATTTCCTTTTGTTGGCACTTTGGTCATCTTCTGCGTAGCGATTGCCCCGCTTTTATATTTGTTGACCATATTGGCATCGCACTTTTCTCTCTTCATTCGAAATGCCACTGCGCTGAGATACAGCACAAAAATACTGAAATACATCCGCCACTGGGTAATGGTTGATGTGTTCCTGGTTAGCTTGGCGGTGGGTTGCTTTAAAGTGCGGGATTTTGCAGAAGTGAGCCCGGATGCTGGGTTATTAAGTTTCGTCCTGCTCCAAATCCTCACTGCCGTTCTTCTCTCTCGGGTATCTCCAAAACGCTATTGGGATGCTTTTGTTCAATCAAATGAAGCGCGCGAAGAATCTAATGAGGTTAAAGGTGAAGAAGAGACGCTGACCGCTTGCAAACTCTGTGGATTGACACAACATTCCGATCATGAGCACTGCATCCGTTGTGGCACCAAAACCGAACATCGGGTATTCCAAAGCATACAGAAAACCTGGGCTTCTCTACTTGCTGCTGTTGTCTTTATCTTCCCAGCCAACTTCTACCCCATTTCCATTTTGCTGACTAACGGAAAAAGGCTGGAAGACACAATATTCTCGGGTGTTGCCTCCCTCATTAAACAAGGGATGTATGGCATTGCCATCATCATCTTCACTGCCAGTATTATTGTCCCCGTGGCAAAAATTATTTGTCTGGCGTACATCCTGCTTTGTATTCACTTCAAAGTGGAATCAGGCAGGAAGCTTCGAATGAAGCTGTATCGGTTTGTTAAATGGATAGGTAAATGGTCAATGATGGATCTTTGTGTCATTGCCATCATGGTTTCCCTGATTGACCGCGGAAACCTTCTCGATTTCACACCAGGACCTGGTGCTATAGCCTTTGGGCTCGTTGTGGTACTCACTATGATTGCCGCAGAAAGTCTGGATTCTCGACTTATTTGGGACAAGTATGAGCAACGTTGAAGACTCACAAGTCAAAGACCCTGTGATTAAGAAAGACAAAAGTATCTCTCCACTGTGGATTTTCACCCTCTTAGCTTTTGTTCTCGCTGGGTGGCTGCTTTTTAAATCAGTCAATGAAGCCGGTGAACGCATTGAAATCTTCTTTACCGATGCACAAGGTATCGAGGCAGGAAGAACCACCATTCGCTATCAGGGGCTTGAGGTTGGCATTATCCGGAAAGTCACCCTTTCTGATGATCTTAAAAGCATCTCCGCGCAGGCTGAAATTTACCCAGAAGCCAAAAAGATCCTTCGCCAGAATACCGTATTCTGGGTGGTACGCCCTCGTGCATCAATCACTGGCATCAGCGGTTTAGATGCTCTGGTTACGGGTAACTACATCGCGGTGCAGCCTGGCACAGGTGACGAACGAAATACCTTCGTTGCCGCCGATGAGCCACCGGTCAATGCATTCGGCGATGATGGACTGCTGATTCAGCTACAAGCACCAGATCTTGGCTCTATCAGCGTAGGCTCTGGCGTTTACTACAAAAAAATCCGTGTGGGCGAAGTCATTGATTACCGTCTAACTTCGGACAAACAAGGTGTGACACTGTCACTCAACATCAAGAATGAATATGCCAAATTGGTGACAAAGGCATCGAAATTCTGGAATGTCAGCGGTGTTGAAGCCGATATTGGTATTGGCGGTGTTGAAGTCAGCATTGAAAACCTCGCTTCGGTGATCGCCGGAGGCATTGCTTTCGATTCTCCGCCAGAAAGCAAACCAGCTGAACCTTTGGCCATGTATTCGTTGTATCGCTCTATCAACGACACGGACCGCGGTATTATGGTTACGATTAATCTGCCTGATAACCACGGTATTACAAATCCAGAAGCCCCTATTCTTTTCCAAGGGCTGGAAGTTGGTCGATTAAGCGGCATTCACTTCAATGAAGATTTTAGTGGCACAGAGGCCACTGCCAACATCAACCCATCCATGGCTTGGCTGCTGAAAACAGGAAGCGAATTTCTCATTGAGAAGCCAGAAATCAGTCTCGCAGGCGTTAAGCGTCTATCGAATCTCATCACTGGCAACACACTGTCGATCAAGCCCGGACAAGGTGATGATGCCAAAGTGTTCGCTGCCAAAACACAATCCGATTTAATCGAAGAAGATCCCCGCTCTCTACTCGTCACTGTCACAGCGGAGACCAGTTGGGGGTTAAAAGCGGGTACTAAGGTGCTATATCGTGGTGTTCAGGTGGGTTTTGTAAAAGGTACAAAACTAAGTGATCAAGAAGTTAAACTGGAACTGGTCGTGTATCCCGACTACAAGCATCTGGTAAAAAGCGGCTCCAAGTTCTTTATTCTTGGCGGTGCCACTGGGCAAATTAACGCTGAAGGCATTGAGTTTAGCATTCCGACCGTCGCTCAAATGGTGGAACCGGCGATCAGCTTTACCAGCGCTGGCGAAAACACGCCTCTTGCCGAGTATCCATTGTTTAAATCTGACATTCAGGCTCGTAACGCTCAAAAAGCCACCAAAGGCTTTCAACGCTTCACCCTGATTGCAGACAAACTCCCTTCAGTGTCTGAAGGCAGTCCTGTCATGTATAAGAACTTCACTGTCGGTAAAATTGAACGTTTTGAGCTGACTCAATCTCGAGTGGAAGTGACGATTCAGATTGAAAACCGTTATCGCCATTTGGTCACCAGCAATACCGTTTTCTGGAATCATTCCGGCGTCGACATCGAAGCGGGTTTAAGTGGCGTGAAGATCGACACTGGTTCATTGAAGTCTATTGTCTCCGGCGGTATTTCTTTTGGAGATATCAATGGCATCGAAAACCGTAACGGGAAAGACTGGAAGCTCTATGACAGCCTGACGGATGCACAAAACCACGGCCTCAAATTGACCTTCTCTGCCGATGATGCAAGTGGTCTTGCGAAAGGCAGCAAAATCAAGTTCCAGGGCGTTGACGTGGGTGAAGTCACCTCTTTAGCGCCGGCATTCCAAACGGAAGGTGTCACCATCAAAGCGATGATTTATCCTGAGTTTTCCGGAAAACTGGCGCGAGCCACCAGCTATTTCTGGGTGGCACAGCCTTCACTGAGTTTGACCAAAACAGAAAATCTGGACTCTTTGTTCGGCTCATACATCTCTGTGGTACCGGGCAAAGGCGACAAACGCGACAACTTCCAGCTTCATAAATCAGCGGAATATTCTGGTGGCTTGTCGCTGGTGTTAGAAAGCGAAAACCGCGGCTCAGTGAGTGTCGGCACCCCTATTCTCTTCCGAGACTTTGAAGTTGGCGCGGTTACGGCAGTCCGATTGGGCCGCTTTGCTGACCGCGTCTTAATGGAAGTAAAAATCAGTGATGATTACAAACACCTGATACGCAACAACACCGTGTTCTGGAATCAGTCCGGTGTCGATGTTTCTATCGGTATCACAGGCGCAAATATTCGAAGCGGAACGTTGGAAAGCATCCTCAAAGGTGGCATCGCGTTCGCTACACCGCCGGGAGATAAACTGGCGAAGCCTGCCCGTTCTGACCAACACTTCCTTCTTCATAAAGCACCAGAGGAAGATTGGACTTCCTGGCGAACAGCCATTCCCTATTTCTAAGTCAGTTATCCTGATACAGCGCGGGCTTTGTCCCGCGCTTTTTTATGCAGTAAGCCGAGGTTCTTACTGGTTTCTCAACGCTAATCCTTTTACACTTCGCAGTTCAGTAAATGCCAGCAAGAGACCTTTCAGGTGCATCCAAATATCAAGATCCCAGAGTCGTTCCTAAATCAAATTGAACAGATTCTGCCTTCTCACCTTTCTATGACTGATTTCATCGAGTCGTGTAAACGCCCTCTTCGAAGAAGCCTTCGCGTGAATACGCTGAAAATCTCGGTGGAAGATTTTCTTGAACGTGCCAATGAGAAAGGCTGGAATCTTTCGCCTGTGCCGTGGTGTGACACAGGGTTTTGGCTGGATGACTACGACGAAGACAATGTACCTCTGGGAAACACCGCAGAGCACATGGCCGGCCTGTTCTACATTCAGGAAGCCAGTTCAATGCTGCCTGTCACCGCATTGCTGGAAAATGACATCACATTGAACCGTGTTCTGGATATGGCAGCCGCACCAGGCTCCAAGACCACGCAAATCGCAGCAGCTTTGAACAATGAAGGTCTTCTGGTTGCCAATGAATACTCGGCGAGCCGAGTCAAAGTACTTCATGCCAACTTACTTCGCTGTGGTGTGGTGAATTCAGCGCTGACTAACTACGATGGCCGTGTGTTTGGTGACTGGTTACCAGAAACTTTTGACGCGATCTTGCTCGATGCACCATGTTCCGGTGAAGGGACGATCAGGAAAGATGCTGACGCATTCAGCAACTGGAGTCTGGAATCCGTGCAAGACATCGCGAATACCCAGCGTGATCTGATTGTGAGTGCCTTCCACGCTCTGAAACCGGGCGGCACCATGGTGTACTCGACATGTACGCTTAATCACGATGAAAACCAACATATCTGCCATTTCATCAAAGACACTTTTGGTGATGCTGTCGAATTTGTTTCCCTGGATGACCTTTTTGAAGGTGCTGCTGCTGCCTGCACAGAAGAAGGCTTCCTGCATGTGTTTCCGCAGATTTTCGACAGCGAGGGATTTTTCGTTGCTCGCCTGAAGAAAACGGACAGCGTCGGCTCTGAAATGGTGAAAAAGCGTCCACGTAAATTTCCATTCCAAAAGGCCAAAACAAAAGAGGCTGATGCGGTAGTGAAAGCATTGGATGACACTCTGGGACTTTCCGTTCCTCAATCATCGAACGTGTGGCTGCGTGATAAAGAAGTGTGGATTTTCCCGGAACAGGTCGAAGATATTCTTCCTGAAATCAAATTTGATCGCATTGGTTTAAAGCTCGCAGAAGCCCATAAGAAAGGATACCGCTGGCAGCATGAGACCATCATGGCTTTAGCGAAAGGAAACGAGCCAAAGTGTGTTGAGCTGTCTGTGGCTGACGCTAAAGAATGGTATATGGGCAGGGATATTAGACCAGAAGGCCTGACAGATTCTGGTGAAGTCATCGTTTGTTACCGTCGTCAACCGATTGGTATCGGTAAATGGGTAGGCAACCGAATCAAAAATGGCCTTCCAAGAGAGTTAGTTAGAGACGTCAATTTATTTATTGAATAGACGATCCCTAAATTCTCATTCATGACACGCCGCGAGAGCCTTGCGCCAGCTAAATTTTGAAGTGTTACAAATCTCCATTTAAACCAGTTAGCGCAAGGCTCTTACGAGCCATTCCCCTAAGCCCGGAACAGGAATCGTTCCGGGCTCTTTTTATCTGACGTTCTTCAACGGAAATCAGTCACAAAAAAGGCCGCTTTCGCGACCTTTCTTTACTCCCTTTCTACCTGCATTACTTAATCAGGTAGATGCCATCTTTCTCGATGCGGATTCTGCGCTCTTTGTACAATCCACCGATGGTTTTCTTGAACGTCGCCTTACTGGTGCGGAACAATTCAAAAATCTGGTCTGGGCTGCTCTTGTCAGTCACCGGCAGGAAGCCACCTTTACGCTCTAGAGTGCGAACAATTTTGTCAGAAAGGTCGTCGACTTTACCTTTACCCAGTTTCTGCAATGACAGGTCAATTTTGCCGTCTTCACGAATCTGCTTGATGTAGGCCTTCAGGCTCTTACCAATAAACAGCTTTCCAAAGACTTCTGACTTGAACAGCAGGCCCCAATGGGCGTCATTCACAGCACACTTGTAGCCAAGCTCGGTTTCTTCCGCCACGGTCACATGAACCTGATCGCCTTTCTTATAGCGCGCAGGGGTTTTGTCGAGAAACTTATTAAACTTGGTGGAGCCAACGATACGCCCTGACGCATTATCAACGTAAAGGAAAACCAGATAGTCTCTTCCTTCCTGCATTTTAATGCGCTGTTCGCTGAACGGAACCAACAGGTCTTTTGGCAAACCCCAATTCAAAAACGCCCCAACACTCGTCGTGTTGACACATTTCAGCTTCGCGAATTGTCCGACCTGCGCCAATGGCTTTTCGGTGGTTGCAATCACATCGTCTTCAGAGTCAAAGTAGATGAACACTTCAATCTCATCGCCAATTTGCGTGCCTTTTGGCACATAGCGTTTTGGCAGCAGAATATTGCCGTATTCCTGTCCGCCGTCTACGAATACGCCGAACTCGACTTCTTTCACCACGGTAAGGTGATTCATCTGACCGATTTTAATCATGGATGTATTGCTCGTTGGTTTTTTAGGGTCTGTTGGCCGCAGTATACGAGATTTACTGGCTGATAGTTGCAGTAATTTGATGACAAAAGCTTGATTGGTTCTTTATTGGGCGGGAATGATTGCCAAGCTTGCAACGAAAAAACGCCACGACAATGCGTGGCGCTCAAAACAGTTGATATTCAGAAAGACAATCTACTGATAAATCAGTTCTACATTGGCCCCTTCCGCCAATTCGATAATCGCTTTGTCAGACTCTTGAGCAAGGATCTGAACCGGCTTATCAGCTAATTGCGTCTTACGAACCGTGTCGCGGATCAGGCTCTTTACTGCTTCATTGTGTTTGCTGAATGTATACGGTAGCGCTTCGTCACCAAAGTCCACCGCCAGCGTAAATGCTGCTAGATTATCGACATCAATGATGATGCCGTCGAAATACGCAAGCAAAGCCTCAGCCAGCACGGCATTAGCAGGTAACTGGCATGCCAGAAGCACTTTCAGACCGTTTGCGCCCCGACAAAGACCCTGCTCTGCCAGCAAATCAATCATGGTAGCAGCTTCACTGGATGTACGAACAAAAGGAACAACGACTTCCACAGGAAGCTTCTTGTCCTGAATCGCCTTTTTAAGCACCTCGCACTCAAAAATAAATCCGGGTTTACCTGCTTTGCTCGCATAGCGCGAAACACCACGCAGTCCCATCGCGGGGTTTGCTTCCTCAGGCTCGGAATCTGCGCCTTGCATTTGTTTTAACGCCAGCGCGCTTTGGTCGTTCAGCATGACACGAAATGGTCGGTCTGTGTTCGCTTTATAAGCACTTTCGAGCAAGGACACTAATTTGTCCTTCGTCGCATTACTGTCATCTAATGCTGACGGATGAGTTCCGATGGCATTGATATACAATTCACCGAGAGAGACCAGTCCAAACGACGTGTCGTGACCTTCCAGTTGAGAGGAGTTCTTAAAAACGTGGGAATAGGTTAAATCCATTTGAGACATAGCGCACCAATACTGCCTTGTAGAAACTTAAGTGCCTGTTGTGGCAAGAAAATGATGGTTTATCGACGCCGATTCTTCGCAAGCGACTGATTTTCGTCCATCCAGAGGAAAACATACCACAGAGCCCTTTTGTTACAAGAGAAATCCGAGATGAATTTTCGATTCCGGATGACCGCACAAAGCTCGGTTGTTTACGAATCTTTCCGGTCAAAACAAATGCAATAGAAAGAATAAATCGCTGAAAGACCACATCATGGCTTTTCTGACACCGATTTTTTGCTATCTTACTGCCTTCGCAAGAACACCGACGTAAGGAAGGCAGAGCCCATGCCGATTAAAACTGACGAACTAAGAACGCAACCTGTTGACACTCTGCCAACCCCAGCAGAAGTGGAAGCAGAATCCCCACTTACAGACAGTGTTGCTCAAGACATCGCCGAAGCCCGTAAACAAGCTGAAGATATTCTTACTGGCCGCGACAACCGACTCCTTGTCGTTGTTGGTCCATGTTCTATCCATGATCCAGATGCGGGTCTGGACTACGCAAAACGCCTTAAAGTGCTGGCAGACCAACACAAAGAAACACTTCACATTGTCATGCGTACCTATTTCGAAAAACCACGCACTGTTGTGGGCTGGAAAGGCATGATCAATGACCCAGATCTCGATGGCAGCTGTAACCTTCGCAAAGGCCTGTTCAAAGCCCGTAAATTTCTGCTGGATGTGAACAAGCTGGGCCTGCCTACTGCAACCGAGTTCCTGGACATGATTACCGGACAATACATTGCAGACTTGGTGACCTGGGGAGCCATTGGCGCACGTACGACGGAATCACAAATCCACCGTGAAATGGCATCTGCGTTGTCATGCCCGGTTGGCTTTAAAAACGGCACCGATGGGAACATTAAAATTGCCATTGATGCGATTCGTTCAAGCCAAACGTCTCATCTATTCTGCTCACCGGACAAAAATGGCGTCATGACCATCTACCGCACCAGCGGCAACCCTTATGGTCACGTTATCCTCCGCGGTGGACATCAGCCGAACTACCACAAAGCTGATGTTGAGAGTGCTGCAGCGAACTTGTCTGAAATTGGTCTGACACCCCGCCTTGTGGTGGACTTCAGTCACGCAAACTGTGAGAAACAGCACCGTCGTCAATTAGATGTTGCTGCAGACATTTGCAACCAACTGGTCGAAGGCGACACTTTCATCGCTGGTATCATGGCGGAGAGTTTCATCGAAGAAGGTAACCAAGCCGCTGATAAAGACAACTTGTGCGACCTTACGTATGGCAAGTCCATCACAGACCCATGTCTTGGCTGGAACGACACTGAAAAAATGCTGCAGATGCTTTCTGACGCTATTGCGAAACGTAATTCACGCTAAACAAGTGTGTGTGATAAGCTCAACCTTCAGTTAAATATCAGGAAATTACTATGCCTTCTTTTGATATCGTTTCAGAGATCGATACCGTTGAGTTGAAAAACGCCGTAGACAACGCGAAACGCGAACTGGCTACCCGTTTTGACTTTCGTAACGTAGACGCAAGCTTTGAACTCAACAAAGAAGTCGTGAAAGTCTCTGCTGAATCTGACTTTCAGGTTAACCAAATGATGGATATCCTTCGCGGTAACCTAGCCAAACGCGGTGTTGATGCCCGCGCGATGGAACCAAAAGACATGGTTCACTCAGGTAAGACTTTCTTCAGCGATGTGCATTTCAAGAACGGCATCGAAGCCGACGTCGCGAAGAAAATCGTCAAGCTGATTAAAGAGGCCAAGATTAAGGTTCAAGCTCAGATTCAGGGTGAGAAGCTTCGCGTAACCGGTAAAAAGCGTGACGACCTTCAAGCAGCAATGCAGGTTGTCCGTGAAGCTGATTTGGGTCAGCCATTCCAGTTCGATAACTTCAGAGACTAACCCAGCCTAACGAGTAAAAAGCCATTTGCCTTTCGGTGAATGGCTTTTTTTGTTGATAACGAGGACGCTTAACATGACAAACATTGTTTATATCGCGACCAGCCTTGACGGTTACATCGCAGACAAAGACGGCGGCTTAGATTGGTTACACAGCATTCCGAACCCTGAACAATCAGATTTTGGCTGGGCAGAATTTATGGCTGGTATTGATGGGTTGGTAATGGGCAGAACCACTTTTGAAACAGTATTGGGATTTGACTGTGATTGGCCATATACCAAACCCGTGTTTGTGCTCAGCAATACTATGAATGAAATCCCTGACTCCCATAAAGATAAAGCTTTTTTGGTTTCAGGATCACTGTCGGAGATCCTTAAAAGCCTCAATGAGCAAGGTTTCAAGAATCTTTACATCGATGGCGGAAAGACGATTCAAAGCTTTCTGTCGGAAGACCTGATTGATGAACTCGTCATCACCCAAATTCCTGTATTGCTGGGCGGCGGCTCAAGACTGTTTGGCGATCTGGAGCACAGGCAACAGTTTGAGTTGGTCAAAAGTGAAGTGCTGATTGACGCGATGGTGAAGTCTCACTTTAAACGCGTGAGATAAGCCATCCAGAAAGAGGCCTGAGCCCATTGCAGGCCTCTTATGGGATCATGTCCTTACCTAACATCAATCACGCGGCTGGCTTTTTTGTATTGCACCTTCCACCCGTTCCAAGACGGCAATTCCCATCGTTTAGGCCCGTCTTTTCTGGTGCCGCCGACATGATGCACCACCACAGTCCGTTTTCCTTTTTGATACTCAACATCAAGCTTCAATTCAGCAAGCGTCAGTTCCAGCGGGTATTTTTCGGCAAAATCATCAAACTCCCACGATGGAATGCCCTCAAAGACAAAATCATCACCATCAATAAGCTCAAGATCATCGACTGATTCAACGCCCAAATCCTTCAGAGCTTTCTCAAGCCATGACAATACATCTACCTGCGGGCGATTGGCGGTATCTTCCAATGATTGATAGAGGTTCCAGTATTTCACCTCTTTCGTTAAACGCTCGCCCGTCCCCTCGAGAAGTTCACCATGAAGGATTTGTGTCGCCAGCGCACGGATGAGGGTTTCCCCCTGAGCGGCTTTTCTGTATTCGCCAATGACCCTTCCTGCATAAATGCGCTCGATAACATCAACCACCACACCTTCGCTGTCATCAAACTCAGACACGGATTCTTCACCTAACCCAGCATCAACAAGCCAACCGAACGGAACCGATGCCATGCAGGTTGCGTAAGAGGTTGTCTGTTTCACACCGCGTCCCGCCAAGTGAAACTGATCAAACACTATGGCTGCCTGGGGCTCCGCAAGGAAATCACTATCTCGACTTAAAGTGACTTCATTAAAGCCATTACCAAAGGCTTGCTGACGTTTTTCGCGCCGGACATAAGCTAATTCTGAAGACACCGACAACACATTTTTTAGAAATGCTTCCCGATGAAACCGACTCGCGACTTCCCATTGAGGCAACTCTAATGCTTCACGTATCGAGGCAGAGAGCCGCCTTGCCTCATCCAGCGCAACCTCATCAACATCAATAATTTCAGCGGGTTGCTCGCCACGAAGCACTGCAATAGATGTGACAACGTCACATGAATGGGTATTCCAACGGCGATAATCGTCCAGTACTAGCTCACCAGCTTTGCGCCTCCAGACTGTCATCGGTGTTTGCAGTATTGCAGCGAGATCAATCATGGCTTCGGTGTTGGATTTGCTGTCCATGCCTGAAATGAGATGGGCGAAAAGGCTATCAATCGGCAAGGGATAAAGGCGCTGACCATGCATGGTGATCTTGCCAGATTCATCAATGGCACCCATTTGAGTCAACCTTGTTTTTGCAATGTGCATCGACTTATCTGGGAGTTTGGAGAGAAAGTTCAGATCTTCCAGCATATAGCCACAACACGCTGCCGCAAGCATGGTCTCAGTAAGGTCTTCCCTTTCCAATTCTGGTGGCGTAAAGGCCTCCAGAGGTGCATGTTCCCCGAATAACCGTTCACAATATCCAGCAGCAACTCGGCCTGCCCGTCCGGCACGCTGTTTGGCGCTTGCTCTTGATATCGCGTGCAGAGCCAAAGCTGTACGCCCATTTCTCTGATGCGTGCGGCGCTCCATGCCGGAGTCAATCACAGTCACGATTCCTGGAATCGTCAGTGATGTTTCAGCCACATTCGTTGCCAACACCACTCGTTGATTTTCCGACTGGTGCAAAGCACGAAACCGGTCAGAGTCAGACACAGATGCATGCAAAGGGATGACGTCTGCATCCAGTGTTTTCAACATTGATTGGCACTGGCTGATTTCCTTTTTACCAGGCAGAAAAACCAACACATCTCCACCCCTCTCCAGCGCCCTTTCAACAATCGGCTTAATACGATTCTCAATCGATTTTCCCGACGGCATATGCTGGGAGTCGAGTGCATGGTGATATGTAGTGACACCGTAACTCCTTGCGCTTGCGATAAGCACTTTGGCGTTGAAATAGGCTTCAAGACGCTGGTTATCAAGGGTCGCAGACGTAATGATCAAACGGTGCTGATTATGCTTTACCAACAACGCAGCAAGTAAATCAGTCTCCGAGCGACGTTCGTGAAACTCATCAATCATCACCACATCGAAATCTTTCAGCTTATCTTCGCTAAACCAGCGCAGCACCACGCCAGGTGTGGCAAATACCACCTCAGAGTTTTCCTGAAAGCGGTAATCAAATTTGATGGCATAGCCAACCCGTTCTCCCACTTGGCTGTTCAATGTATCAGCGACGAATCCAGCCAAACTGGTGCAGGCGACCCGACGAGGTTCAATCACCAATACCCGACCGAATTTTGTGGCCCACACTGGCAGGCGGGTCGATTTACCTGTTCCAGTATCCGCCTGAACGATTAGGTTGGAGTCGCAGAGAATGTGTTCAACGTCTTGTTGAATGCTATCGATAGGAAGTGTGAGGTTTTTTCCGTCAGTCATGACTTTTTCTATGCGTTTCTGGTTTGTTGAGAGTGTATACCCAAACAACCTGAAGATGCAGGATTCAGCGAGATTGACTGGCGTTGTGATCGCGGCGTTCCTTTGCAGGTGTAGCCATCTCCATCAAAAAGGAACAACAAAGAGCACGGCGTCAGTCAACTCGCCCGGAGGGAGTCCATCAATGCGCCCACTTCTTTGTTAAATACCACGGAAATAGAACGACTATTCCTCGTGGTATTTGCCTCGAATTGAACGCATTGGTGGCCTCTGAATGCGAGCATCTTCAGGTCGTTTGGGTATACCCCAATTCCCCTGAACTCTGTGTGTATGTGTCGTTTTCCACCCCTTGCGTTTGCATCAGCTCACCTTTTCCTGCTCAGTTGCTCGTTTAAAACAAAATGCGCTTGAATACCAAAGGTTAACAACACTACACTTTCACGCCTTATACTTTAGTATTAATCACCTTCTGAAAGAACAGAGTTGTCTTCTCAATGCATAATCAAAAACGTCCTCTCTATATCCCTTACGCGGGCCCAGCACTACTGGAAACGCCTCTCCTGAATAAAGGCAGTGCATTTTCTGTCGAAGAACGCATGTTCTTTAACCTTGAAGGCCTTTTGCCGGAAGCGATTGAGTCTATCGAAGAACAAGCCGAGCGTGCCTACAAGCAGTACCTCCGTTTCGAAAACGATATGGATAAACATATCTATCTTCGAAATATTCAGGACACCAACGAAACCCTGTTCTATCGACTGGTTAACAGCCACATTTCTGAGATGATGCCAATCATCTACACCCCGACAGTTGGCGCAGCATGCGAAAACTTCTCTGAAATCTACCGTCGTGGCCGTGGTTTGTTTATCTCTTACCCGAACCGTTACCGCATCGATGAAATGCTCAACAACGCTTCGCGCCACAACGTGAAAGTCATCGTTGTAACGGATGGCGAACGCATTCTGGGTCTTGGTGATCAGGGTATCGGCGGCATGGGTATTCCAATCGGTAAGCTTGCACTTTACACCGCATGTGGAGGTATCAGTCCAGCCTATACGCTTCCAATTGTTCTGGATGTTGGCACCAATAACCCTCAGCGCCTTTCTGACCCTATGTATATGGGTTGGCGTCATACCCGCGTGACGGGTCAAGATTACGATGATTTCATCGAAGAGTTTATCCAGGCAGTACAACGTCGTTGGCCTGATGCATTGATTCAATTTGAGGATTTCGCGCAGAAGAATGCGATGCCAATCCTTGAGCGATACAAAGACCGCGTATGTTGTTTTAACGATGACATTCAAGGTACTGCAGCCGTAACCGTTGGTTCGCTGATTGCGGCTTGTAAAGCTGCGGGCACCAAGCTTTCCGAGCAGCGCATTACCTTCCTGGGTGCAGGTTCAGCGGGTTGCGGTATCGCAGAAGCGATCATTGCGCAGATGGTGTCTGAAGGCATCACTGATGGTGAAGCGCGTGAGCGTGTGTTCATGGTTGACCGTTGGGGTCTGCTGTTGGATTCCATGCCAAACCTGCTCGATTTCCAGCAGAAGCTGGTTCAGAAGTCATCTGCGATCAAAGACTGGGAACTGCAAGACCAAAATGTTTCGCTACTCGATGTGGTTCAGAATGCGAAACCTACCGTTCTTATCGGTGTTTCTGGTGCACCAGGTCTGTTCAGCGAAGAAGTCATTAAAGCGATGCACGCCAACTGCGAACGCCCTATTGTGTTCCCACTGTCTAACCCAACCAGCCGTGTCGAAGCGACGCCGTTTGATATCCTTCGCTGGACAAACGGTGAAGCTCTGGTAGCAACCGGTAGTCCATTTGAGCCTGTTGTTCTGGATGGCGGTAAAACCTTCACCATTGCACAGTGCAACAACAGCTACATTTTCCCAGGCATCGGTCTGGGTGTGTTGGCGGCTGAAGCGAAGCGTGTCACTGACGAAATGCTGATGGAATCCAGCCGCGCGTTGGCAGAGTGTTCTCCACTGGCCAAGTTTGGTCGCGGCCCACTGTTGCCTGCGCTGGAAGAGATTCACTCTGTATCCCGCCAAATTGCATTGGCAGTGGCGAAGAAAGCCATTGAGCAGGGTGTCGCCTTGGAACTGACGGAAGATGCATTGCAAGAACGTATCGATGCTATTTTCTGGCAGCCTAAGTACCGTCAGTACAAACGCACGTCGTTCTAATCTCTCTATCTGCGCCATTTGAAACAACCTCTGCTTTTGCGGAGGTTGTTTTTGTTATTTCTCTCAATTTGGTTTAACCTGCTGTTTCTTCCGCTGATATTTAATTCCCCTTACTGTGATGTCATTGCGTAAAGCGTCTTTTGTAATCATGACTCTTGTTGTCGCCTCACTTGTTGCTATCGCAGCAATGGATTTCTGGGTGACATTTCAGGCAAAAGACCGCATCTACAATTCCGTCGATAACACACCAAATCGCCATATCGGTTTGGTGCTCGGTACCAGCAAGTACATCGGCAGAACACTGAACCCTTATTACACCTATCGCATTGAAGCCGCACAGGAGCTCTATCTCAGTAAAAAAGTTGAGGTGATGCTGCTCAGTGGCGACAACGCTCACCGCTCTTATAACGAACCTTGGACGATGAAACGGGACATGCTGAAAGCTGGGATCCCGGATGATCGCATCTTCCTCGACTATGCAGGCTTCCGCACGCTGGACTCCATTATTCGCGCTAAGAAGGTGTTTGATGCAGACGAATTCACCCTCGTTACCCAAGCATTCCACTGCGAGCGAGCCCTTTTCATCGCTGACTATTACGATATTGATGCTATCTGTCTGGCCGTTCCAAGCCCCGGCGGCACAGCAGGCATGAAAATCCGCGCCCGCGAAACCTTGGCGCGTGTTAAGGCTGTGTTAGACATTTATGTATTAAACGAACAACCCAAGTTCCTTGGACCAAAAGAAAGCATTCCCACCGAAACACTTTCTGACAATTAGATAACCACTGTTACTCCGCCAGTAAAGTGATGGGTAGGTTTCCACCCATTCCAAAAACATCAGCTCCCAGTTTTAAACATCCGCGCAACATCTTGTTAATCCTGAGGCTTCCGCCTCTCTCACCCTTTGGTTCTTTCAGCAATAATGCACCCACAAAGAGCGATATGCTCGATAGCGGAAACCTTGATTCATCGTTTCCACCAAAACAAGAAAGTTGCCCTACTTATATATGAAGGAAGCCCATATGACAGCATTAACCCTTGCTTTCAAAGATTGGCTGTTTAACAGAAACAGTTTGATCCTCCTTGCAGACATTGCACTCTTTTTCATCCTGATGAATGTCTTACCGTTTGAAGAAAACGTCGTTATCGGCCTGTCCATGATGGTCTTTATCGCTGTACTTTGGCTAACCGAAGCCCTGCATGTCAGCATCACTGCCCTGCTCGTTCCCTTGATGGCAGTCGTACTGGGTGTATTCAAAACCCCCGCCGCACTGGCAAACTTTGCCAACCCAATTATTTTCCTTTTCCTCGGCGGTTTTGCTCTGGCTGCGGCGCTTCATGTACAAAAGCTTGACCAAGCGATTGCCGATAAAGTGTTGGTATTGGCAAAAGGCCGTATGAGCGTAGCCGTGCTGATGCTGTTTGGTGTAACTGCGGGCCTTTCCATGTGGATCTCAAACACTGCAACGACAGCCATGATGCTTCCTCTGGTACTGGGTGTACTGAGCAAGGTTAACGCTAAATCTGAGCGTGGCACTTATGTTTTTGTTCTACTGGGTATTGCTTACTGTGCAAGTATCGGCGGTATCGCGACTATCGTGGGTAGCCCGCCAAACGCGATCGCTGCGGCAGAAGTTAACCTGAACTTTGCACAATGGATGAAGCTTGGCCTTCCGATCACGCTGACGCTGCTTCCTCTCACTATCGCAGTGCTTTACTTCCTGACGAAACCAAACCTAAACCACACGTTTGAACTCAACCACAAACCTATCGAATGGACGAACGGTCGTCGTCTGACACTGGCCATCTTCGCTTTCACTGCTTTCTGCTGGATTTTCAGCAAGCCAATCAACCAAATGCTAGGCGGCCTAAGCAAGTTTGACTCGCTGGTTGCGCTGACTGCTATCATCCTGTTGGGTGCAACCCGTGTGGTGAAATGGAAAGACATTGAGAAAACGACTGATTGGGGCATCTTGCTGCTGTTCGGTGGTGGCTTAACACTGAGTAACGTACTGAAAGCGACTGGAACCAGCGTATTCCTTGCGGAATCTCTGAGTGGTTTCTTATCAAGCGCAGGCATCTTCTTCACTCTACTGACCGTTGTTGCTTTCGTGGTGTTTCTGACTGAATTTGCAAGTAACACGGCAAGTGCGGCGCTTCTGGTGCCAGTCTTCGCCACAGTCGCTGAAGCACTGGGTGTGTCTCCGGTCGTGCTGTCAGCCTTGATTGCTGTCGCTGCTTCGTGTGCATTCATGCTGCCTGTTGCCACACCACCTAACGCAATTGTGTTCGGTTCTGGTCATATCAAACAATCAGAAATGATGCGTGCCGGTAGCTACCTGAACGTTGTCGCCATCATTGTTCTGGCTATGTTTGCCTGGATGTTCTGGTAATTAGAACAAGCCACCGTAAACCATCCCCCTAAGTGGCCTTCGGGCCACTTTTTTGTTTTAAATCACTTCCTGCTAACACTCGTTTGTTTCAACCCTGTAACGGGAGTAAACTGCTTTTATTATTACGAGAAAAAGAGAAACTCATGCCATTTGCAGAAATTACTGGCTGGGGAAAGTGTTTACCTCAGGCAGAACTTACTAACAACGACCTCAGCACCTTCATCGAAACTTCCGACGAATGGATTTCAAGCAGAACCGGCATCAGTAGCCGCCGCATTAGCCACGTAAATACATCTGATATGGCCGCCGTCGCTGGCAAACATGCGCTGGCAGCGGCAGGCATTGAAGGCAAAGACCTCGACCTGATTATCGTCGCCACTTGCTCTCCTGACACCCTGATCCCAAACATTGCTTCTAAAGTACAGCTTGAACTAGGTGCCAAAAAAGCCGCAGCTTTTGACCTAAACGCAGCGTGTACCGGCTTCTTGTATTCACTTGAAACCGCTACCCGCATGATTCAATCAGGCAACTATCAGCATGCACTAGTGATTGGTGCCGAACGCCTAACTTGGTATCTCGATTGGAGCAAACGAGATACGGCCGTACTGTTTGGTGATGGTGCCGGTGCTGTCATCCTCAGCAAAACGGATAAAGAAGTCGGCTTACTCGACGCGCAACTCGGCTGTGATTCAGAAGGTCGTGATGTGTTAGCCATTCCAGAGTTTGGTACTGCGATGCCGCGCTTCGAACAAGACAATGGTTATTTTGATTTCAACTTTGTTGGGCGTGAAATTTTTAAGCGCGCGGTAAAAGGTATGGGGTCGGCTGCTGGTACAGTGCTTTCACGTTCGAGCATGACGCCGGAAGATATCAATGTTGTTATTCCGCACCAAGCTAACAAACGCATTATCGAAGCGCTTTGCGATCATGCAAAGATCCCGCTAGAGAAAGCATTTATCAACATCCACAAGTACGGTAACACTTCTGCGGCAACCATTCCAATCGCGCTTTGTGAAGCGGTGGAAGAAGGCCGAGTTCAGCCAAACAATACCCTGCTGATGGCCGCTTTCGGTGCTGGCCTGACTTGGGGTGCTGGTGTGCTTCGCTGGGGTGACCGTGTGACGCCTATCAGCCAATCGGATGCTGCGCTTCCAGAACCCGAAACCAACGCACTGGGATTGCTGGAAGAGGCTATCGCGCTCTGTAAAGCGAACGCTGAAAAGTAAGAATCACTGATTACATAATACCCAAACAACCTGAAGATGCAGGATTCAGCGAGATTGACTGACGTTGTGCTCGCGGCGTTCCTTTGCAGGTGTAGTCATCTCCATCAAAAAGGAACAACAAAGGGCACGGCGTCAGTCAACTCCCCCGAAGGGAGGCCCTCAATGCGCCCACTTCATCATTAAATTCCACGGAAATAGAACGACTATTCCTCGCGAAATTTGCCTCGAATTGAACGCATTGATGACCTCTGAACTCAAGCATCTTCAG
>NZ_ANFM02000022.1 GCF_000333895.2 Grimontia indica
AAATTTGATTGTAGAATAACTACTTATCGAAATTTTCCGCCTTGCTCTCGAGCATTTTCCCTGCGCTATTTCTGATCTGTGATTGGTATTACTTTCAGGTTTCACCGAAATAAAGAAAGGGATGCAAATGCATCCCTTTTTCGTTCTAGTGGTTATAGGTTCAGATTACTGGCAGCTTGCCGCGCCCAGTTCTTTCCAAACACCCCATTGGCCAGTTGTGCCAGGTTCTTCGTTGGTGGTCCACCACTTGGCAGAGTACTCAACACCTTTATGAGTCACAACGTCACCTGAGTTGTAAACAGTACCTTCCGCCCAAGCGTTAGGACAAGTCACTACAGGCTCATCTTTCGCGACGACAACCGATACGGTTGCAGAGTCGGTCAGTTTGCCATCTGATACGGTCACTGAGAATGTCAGAGTTGTATCTACTGAGTAGCTACCCGCAGTGAAAGTCAGTGAAGCGCCGTTTTGTGTTGCAGTCACACCCGCTGGAACATCCCAGGTATAAGTCAGTGCATCATTGTTTGCATCGCTCGAACCGCTAGCATCCACCAGAACCACATCACCTGCATTCGCTGTAGCTGGTGCTGTCAGCACTGCTACTGGTGCTTCGTTGACTGGATCAACAACTTTTGCTTTAGCAGTCACCACAACGGTATCGGTTGCGGTTGCGCCTTCATTGTCTGTTACAGTCAGTGAGAACACGAACTGGGTATCAGTAGTCACGGCTGGGATATCCGCAGATGCGGTTGCAGTGCTTGCGCCAGTCAGTGTAACTGAAGGGCCTGAAGTTTGTTTCCAGCTGTACGAAACAACTTGTCCGTCAGTATCTTTCGACGCTGAGCCATCAAGCGCTACAGTACCCGCTGCGTTAACGGTAACATCGGCGCCAGCATTGGCGACAGGTGCTTTGTTAACAGGGTCAACAGGGCCACCTTTAAGTGACTCTTGCATTGCGTTCAGGATATCACCGTTGTCTGCATCGATTTCCCAAGCAAACAGACCCGCGAAGTTGTTTTGGCGGACGTAGGCACCTTTAGCCATCACAGAGCGCTTGTTGTCGTAAGTGACAAGATCACCGTTTGATGGATCCCAGGCCCAAGGTGCTTCAGCTTGTTCATCATAACCAAGAACAACACCAGCTTTGTTCTCGTAGTCAGTCACGATATCTTTGTAATCGATAACACCCGCTTCCCAAGAACCCGCAATTTTGCCGTTACCTACACCCGTCATTGGGTTAGTTGGATCTGACATGCTTGCTTCAGTTACACCTGTCCAGCCACGGCCGTACATCGCTGCACCAATAACCAATTTTTCAGGTGGAACGCCTTTTTCAAGCAGCAGATTTACGCCGTTTTTCGTAGTGTATGCAGGGCCTTTACGTGGTTTACCTTCTGCATCGACACCTTTACCTGCACACTCGTCAGCAGACATATGGCTGCCACAATCCAGTGCTGCCTGGTGACCTACAACATTGTTCCAACCACCGTAGTAGTCATAAGTCATGGCGAAGATGTAATCCATATAAGGAACAGCATCTACATAGTTAACATTGGCAATCTTGTCGTAGCCAACACCAACCGCTGAGGTCAGTTCGTACGTGCGGCCAGTTTCAGCAGAAAGCTCGTCCAGCATTGCACGTAGTTCTTGCATCAGTACCGCGTAAGTGTCGCCATCTTTCGCCGGGTCGCCTAGGTTCGGGTTAGCACCCAGACCGCCTGGGTATTCCCAGTCGATGTCTACGCCGTCATAGAATTTCCAAGTTTGCAGGAATTTCTTCACCGAAGCCACAAACTTGTCACGCTTAGCTTTATCGCCAAACTCGTAGAATGGGTCAGACAGTGTCCAGCCGCCGATAGAAGGCAGGATTTTCAGATCAGGGTAACGCTGTTTCAGCGCCATGATCTGGCCATAGGTGCCTTTGTAAGAAGAAGAGTAGCTCTGGCCTGATTGCGGGTGAGGCATTTGAACTGCCGCCCAAGGGTCGTGAATAACGACTTCGTAATCTGGTAAGCCAGCACATGCTCGGTTCAATGCAGCCAGCGGGCCATCATCAAGAGAAGGGTTGTTACCACAAATTGGCACGAAGCCATAAATGATGTGAGTCAGATTTTGCGCTGGAATTTTGTCTACTGGGAATTTGCGACCGTAAACGCCCCACTCAACAAAGTATGCACCAACAACAGTGTTTACTGGCGTGGTGTAGTTACCATTGTTAGGGTCAACGTTCATTGGCAGTGGATCAAGGTGGCTGCCATCTGTGTCTGCAACAACAATCTGTTTTGGTGCACTTTGGGTACAAGCTTGCGCAGCACCAGTACCGCTACACAGCTCTACTACCATGTCATATTTGCCGCCTTTAGCGACCTGTACAATGGCAGATTCTTTCTGGCTGGCAGATGGAGTGACTGACGCTTCATGAGCAACTTGGCCGTTAAGGAGTACTCGCCAAGTATCACCTGGTTCACCGGACCAGCGATCCCATGAAACCGGTACTTCTGCGTAAGGTTTTACAGTTACCAAGTCTTTATAAGCCGTCGCCGCATCACTGACTTCGATAATCGCAAAGTTTGTTTCACCCCAAGCAATAATGGGTGCGCCAGGTGCCGCCATGACTGGCGCGGCGGTAGCACTGGCGATAGAGGCTGCAAGTAGCCCCTTTAGAAAAGCCCGTTTGTTCATCTTAATATCCCTCGAAAATTTATTGCGAGAATTATCTATTCATCGCATCAATATGAGCCAATCTGCGCTGACTCTGTCCTGATACTTGGTAAGAAACGGATTTAAAGCAAAATCAGAGGGTAAGGAATTAGAGGTGTGGAAGATAAAAAAGTAATGAGCTCGTTACATTGCGGATTGTTTTTGAACAGGTCATCACAAAAATCGCTCACTTTATCGTCTTGGCGAATTAAGTTTGCAGGAAAAAAATAACCTCTCAGTAGAGAGGTTATTCATTTACATAATGAACTGTGTATCAACGGGTGCCTTTTGCTTTTTCTTCGTTTGCCTGCTTTTTGGCAGAAGGAATAAAGCCATGTCGGACGCGAGAGCACAGAGGTCTAGATTGGGAACCGGCAGGTCTCATTTTCGTGATCGTCTCTTTGTTTAATTGTTGATTAATTCTGGTTGTTGCACCTCAGTGCCGATAAAACAAACTTTCATTACATCGGTACAGAGACATAGTGCGCAATATTTAAGACTTTCACAATTCAATCTGTGTCACATCTCAAATTAGAACGAATAAATTCTAACCAGCATTTTTTTTATTACCGTACGTTATTAAAGCATCATAATTTGTAGTGTTTTTCAGTACCTACGTGCTCGCATTCTCATTGTTTCAAATGTGGAGCGGGCGAGTGAGTAGGTTTTGCTACACTTTTATGGCTAGACCAGAGCACATGTCGTGTTTCTGGACTCACAAATATGCACCGCAGTAAGTGTGTCATAGTGGAATCAATCAGGAGGATCACAATGGGACATAGACGTATCAGCAACAAAAAGATGAAGCAGATGCTGCAGGAAGTTCTACCGGATGATGTTGATCAGGGAAAAACTGGAACTCTCGTTGAAGGCAAAGAACAGAAAAGTGCTAATCAGGATCCTCTTCAAACACAAGATCAGCAAAAATAGCCAATTTCCCAACTCACAAGGTCAACAGACCTCAATAAGCCAGTTGATTCCAGCTGGCTTATTTATTCCCTTCGCGAATGTGCGACACATTCCTTGGCAACTTTGTCCAATATTTACCCAATAACAACTTATGTTATGCGGCGAAAATAGTTCAATAACTTTTTAAATCAACGAGTTGAAATTGTGGTTCTGTAAGTTGTTGATCTTTTTTGCTGAAGATTTCGTCGCTGAGAGGGTGTTTTTATTTAATTTTATTCAAGATGAGTGAATGTTTAAGCGCTTGATTGTTTTTTAAACAAGCCTTATTAACGATTTTTGTTGTAAAGGATACCGATAAAACCAGACTTTAATGCTTAAAAAATATGCTTTTTAGGCGATATCTACAATATTTCACTTTGATTGCATCTGAAGGTGAAGCATATGTTCAATGTAGTGCAATGAAATAGTGATAGATGCTGATAATGCTCGTTATGTTAGATATATGTGACTTTTTTTGTCGTTTTTGTGGCAAATTGCTTTGATGCTTGGTAATGTTCCAAACAATTCTCCGTAAAGAACCTATATTTTGTGGCGGTAAGCAGCTTAATTCGCTTCCCGTTTTATGGTCGCGGAGAGTGTCATGGATGCAACTGAAGGATAAATTGGAGTATCTGCATGTATAAGAACAAAATCACTCAGGCGCTGTTGCTTAGCGCTGGTATGGCAGTAGCCGCCACCTCTTTCACTGCGACTGCAGCTGACGTACCTGCCGGTGTGAAACTGTCACCTAAGCAAGAGCTCGTTCGTGGTAACGGTACCGAAGTGGCGTCTCTTGACCCACATAAAGTAGAAGGTGTGCCTGAGTCTCATGTATTGCGTGACCTGATGGAAGGTCTGGTCATTCAGGATGCCGTTGGTAACACAATTCCAGGTGTTGCTGAGTCATGGAGCACTGAAGATAACAAGACGTTCACTTTCAAAATCCGTAAAGATGCGAAGTGGTCTAACGGTGACCCAATTACAGCGCATGATTTCGAATACAGCTTTAAGCGTGTCGTTGATCCAAACACCGCGTCTCCTTACGCTTGGTACATCGAAAAAACCCAGATGAAAGGCGCGAAAGACATTATCGCCGGGAAAAAATCGATTGAAGAGCTGGGTGTTAAAGCGATTGATGATCAAACCCTGGTTGTCGAAACTGACGTTCCTTTGCCTTACTTCGTTAAGATGATGGCTCACACCACCATGTACCCAGTTCACAAGGGCACGGTTGAGAAACACGGTGATTCTTGGACTAAGCCTGGTAACTTCGTGGGTAACGGTGCATTTGTTCTGTCTGATTGGGTGGTGAACGAGAAGATCGTTCTTGAGCGCAACGAAAACTACTGGGACAACAAAGACACTGTTCTTGATCAGGTAACTTTCCTGCCAATCGAAAACCAGAATGCGGAAATGAACCGCTTCCTGTCTGGCGAAATCGATATCACATATGAAGTGCCTAACGAGCAGTTCCGCCGCCTGGCTAAGCAATACCCAGACAATGTCGTCGTTTCTCCAAGCCTGTGTACTTACTACTACGGCTTCAATACCCAGAAACCACCTTTTGATGATGTACGTGTTCGTAAGGCACTGTCTTACACTATCGACCGTGACATCATCACTAAAGCGATTCTTGGCCAAGGCCAGAAACCTGCTTACGCTTTGACTCACAGCGGTATCACTGGTTTTGCTCCAGAAGCACCTGAGTACGCGAAGATGACGCAGAAAGAGCGCATCGCTGAGGCTCAGAAGCTGCTGGCAGATGCAGGCTTCGGTTCTGGTAACCCGCTGGATTTCACACTGCTTTATAACACCAGTGAAAACCACAAGAAGATTGCAGTAGCGATTCAGTCTATGTGGAAAAAATCTCTGGGTAATTTCGTTAACGTAACGCTTGAAAACCAAGAGTGGAAAACGTACCTGGATAGCAGCAAGCAAGGCAACTTTGATGTTCGTCGTGCAGGCTGGTGTGCGGATTACAACGAAGCGTCTACTTTCTTGGTTATCGCGATGACCGAGAACGGTTCAAATGACCAGAAATATTCAAGTGAAGTGTTTGATAAAGCGATGAGCGATGCTATCCGCGTAGCGAAAGATGAAGCTGAGCGTAATGGATACTACGCGATTGCTGAAGCGCAGCTGGCTCAAGATATGCCTATCGCACCTATCTACCAATACGTACAACCTCGCTTGGTTGGAACGCACGTAGGTGGCTACCCAGACCAGAACCCGCAAGACAATATCTACTCGAAAGATATGTTCATCATCGCAGAATAATAATAGCGCCACTCCATGCGTCTGTGGCCAAGCTACAGACGCATGTTTTTTCGAACATAAGTAGGATGCTTTATGTTTAGATTGATTTTGACTCGTACACTGGAAGCGATACCAACTCTCTTGGTATTGATTACGATTTCCTTCTTTTTAATGCGTTTCGCGCCCGGAAATCCCTTTTCTTCGGAAAAAACATTGCCGCAAGAGGTAATGCAAAACATTAATGCCAAATACGGACTGGATAAGCCGTTGTTTGAGCAATACACCACCTATCTTGGCAACGTGGTACTGCGTGGTGACTTTGGTCCTTCTTTTAAATACAAAGACTATACCGTCAACGAACTGATCGCCTCTGCTCTGCCTGTTTCTGCAAAAGTAGGTTTTTATGCATTTATCGTGACCGTCATCATCGGGGTCACTGTCGGTACCATCGCCGCCTTGCGGCAAAACAGTTGGGTGGACTACCTCATCATGTCCACGTCGATGTTTGGGGTTGTGTTGCCGTCTTTCGTTCTTGCCCCAGTATTGATCTATATCTTTTCCATCGGCCTGGGTTGGCTCCCTGCTGGTGGTTGGAATGGCGGTGCCATCCAGTACATGATTCTGCCGATTGTTGCCATGTCGTTCCTGTATATCGCAACGTTTGCCCGTATTACACGTGGCAGCATGATTGAAACCTTGAACAGCAACTTCATCCGAACCGCGAAAGCGAAAGGCCTGAGCATGAGATACATCGTTATCAAGCACGCTCTGCGTCCAGCGCTCCTGCCGGTGGTCTCTTACATGGGGCCAGCGTTCGTGGGCATCATCACTGGCTCGGTGGTTATCGAAACCATCTTTGGTTTGCCAGGGATCGGAAAACTGTTCGTTAACGCAGCGTTCAACCGTGATTACTCGCTGGTTTTGGGTGTCACTATCCTGATTGGTGCGCTGTTTATTATCTTCAACGCTATCGTCGATATTCTTCTGGCGTGGCTGGATCCGAAGATTCGTTATTGAGGTTTGAATCATGATTTTAAAAAGAGAAGAAAATAACGAAGCTATCGAAAATTTCTCGGCGAAGCTGGAAGTAGAAGGTCGAAGCCTTTGGCAAGATGCGCGTATCCGATTCATGCGCAACAAAGCGGCAATGACCAGTCTGTTCATCCTTATGTGTATCACGGCATGGGTCCTGATTGGCCCAATGTTTGCGACATATACTTTCGACGATACCGATTGGTATGCGATGCATGCAGCACCGTCTTTCGGCGAAGAAGGCCATGTTTTTGGCACTGATGCGCTGGGTCGTGACATCTATGTCCGTACGCTGGTTGGTGGCCAAATCTCATTGATGGTTGGCCTGATGGGGGCCTTGGTAGCAGTTGTTATCGGTACTATCTATGGTGCTACTTCAGGCTACATTGGTGGTCGTACTGACCGCGTGATGATGCGTATTCTGGAAATTCTGAATGCGATTCCGTTCATGTTCCTGGTTATCGTATTGGTGACCTTCTTTGGCCGTAACATCTTCCTGATTTTTGTGGCTATCGGTGCCATTGCCTGGCTGGATATGGCACGTATCGTACGCGGCCAGACACTCAGCTTGCGTAACAAGGAATTCATTGAAGCGGCCCACGTATGTGGTGTTAGCACCAAGAATATTATCCTCCGTCATATCGTACCGAACGTGCTGGGTATCGTAGCGGTTTACTCAACCCTGCTTATCCCAACTATGATTCTGATTGAGTCATTCCTGAGCTTCCTTGGCCTAGGTGTTCAAGAGCCAATGACAAGCTGGGGCGCGCTGCTGCAGGAAGGTTCCCAAACCATGGAACTGGCAATCTGGCAGTTGGCTTTCCCAACGCTGTTTATGGTCACCACACTGCTTTGCTTTAACTATGTGGGTGATGGTTTGCGTGACGCGCTGGATCCGAAGGATCGATAAGGAGGAAGTATGAGCCTGTTAGATGTAAAAGATCTGCGCGTAGAGTTTAAAACCCAGGATGGGTCTGTCACCGCAGTTAACGACCTGAACTTCTCACTCGACCGTGGCGAAACGCTGGGTATCGTAGGTGAGTCGGGTTCAGGTAAAAGCCAGACCGTGTTCTCTATCATGGGTTTGCTGGCGAAAAACGGCGTTGTTTCCGGCAGCGCAAAGTTTGAAGGCAACGAGATCCTGAACCTTCCTGAGAAGGAACTGAACAAAATCCGCGCGGAACAAATCGCGATGATTTTCCAGGATCCAATGACTTCGTTGAACCCGTTTATGAAAGTCAGCGACCAGCTGATGGAAGTTCTCATGCTCCATAAAGGTATGGGGAAAGCGGAAGCATTCGAAGAGTCTGTTCGTATGTTGGAAGCGGTAAAAATTCCTGAAGCGCGTAAGCGTATCACCATGTACCCGCATGAATTCTCTGGCGGTATGCGCCAGCGTGTGATGATTGCGATGGCGCTACTGTGCCGACCAAAGCTGCTGATTGCTGATGAACCAACCACTGCCCTTGATGTGACCGTACAGGCGCAGATCATGGAGCTGTTGAATGAGCTGAAATCAGAATTCAATACTGCCATCATCATGATCACCCACGATCTGGGTGTAGTCGCCGGCTCTTGTGACAAAGTGCTGGTCATGTACGCGGGCCGAACCATGGAATACGGTAAGGTCGATGAAATATTCTACAAGCCAAGCCACCCATACACAGAAGGGCTATTGAAGGCGATTCCACGGTTGGATACGGAAGGTGAAATTCTACCGACTATTCCGGGCAACCCGCCAAACCTTCTGAAACTGCCACCGGGCTGTCCATATCAGGACCGCTGCCATCGCGTTGGTGACCGTTGTAAGAGCGAGTCGCCTATCCTGACGCCTTTTGCTGATGGACGTCTGCGCGCATGTTTTTCTGATCAGGAGGCTTGGTAATGGGTGCAATGGATAAAAAACTGCTATTGGATATTGAAGACCTGAAAGTGCACTTCAATATTGCGTCCAAGTCAGTATGGCCTTGGGCAAAGCCAACGGCATTGAAGGCCGTTGATGGCGTAGACATCAAGTTATATGAGGGTGAAACCTTAGGTGTCGTGGGCGAGTCTGGCTGTGGTAAATCCACCTTTGCCCGCGCTGTGATTGGCTTGGTGCAGGCGACGGAAGGTCAGGTTGTCTGGTTGGGTCAGGATCTGACCAAGCTGGAAGGTAACGATCTGCGTGAAAAGCGCAAAGAAATCCAGATGATTTTCCAGGATCCACTGGCATCTCTGAACCCACGTATGACTGTGGGTGACATCATCGCTGAGCCGCTGAAAACCTTCTATCCAGAACTGTCTAAGGACGAAGTGAAACAGCAGGTACAGGCAATGATGACCCGTGTTGGTCTGCTGCCGAACGTGATTAACCGTTACCCGCACGAGTTCTCGGGCGGCCAGTGTCAGCGTATTGGTATTGCCCGTGCGCTTATCCTGAAACCTAAGCTGGTGATCTGTGATGAGCCGGTTTCTGCATTGGACGTGTCGATTCAGGCGCAGGTGGTGAACCTGTTGAAAGAGCTGCAAAAAGAAATGGGCCTGAGCCTGATCTTTATCGCGCACGATCTTTCAGTAGTGAAGCACATTTCTGATCGCGTTCTGGTGATGTATCTGGGTAACGCAGTGGAACTCGCGGAAGGCAAAGAGCTTTTCGACAACCCGCAACACCCGTATACCAAAGCCCTGATGTCTGCGGTTCCGGTACCGGATCCTGTGAAAGAGCGGAACAAAGAAATTCAACTGTTGGAAGGTGAGCTTCCTTCGCCGATGAACCCGCCTTCGGGTTGTGTATTCCGTACCCGTTGCCCCCAAGCGACAGACGCGTGTGCACAGACGAAACCAAGGCTGGCAGGGCCGGACCACCATTCCGTGTCCTGTCTGCAGGTTCATCTTTAACAGATACCTGATATGAAAAAGCCTTCCAAACGGAAGGCTTTTTTATTTCTATATTTCGGCGTATTAGGCTTGCGGGTACCACAATCCTTGATTGCAGAAATCAAGCAACAGTGCCAAAAGGGCAGGGTTGTTAGCGATTGCACCCAAATCTTCGCCCGAGAAGTATTCCATATCACAGAAGACCTTCGCCGCCGCTTCACAACCTTCTGGCAGTTCAATGGTTTCGCCGTTGATGAAAACCAGTGAAGGGTTGTCTTCGTGGTAAAGCGCTTTAAGACCAGACACTTTTTCCAGATATAAACCGTCTTCCATAAACTGCTGAAGCTCATCAGATTGCCATGGTGGATCCGCTGGCATGATGTCTAGCTCGTGGCGAGACTGGCTGAGTTGCTCACCCATCCATCGCGCTTTAGCGTCTTCATCGTTGATCAGCTTCATCAGCATGTCGTTCAGCGCATTGTATTCTGCTGTTGGGATCATGCCGTGCTCATCACGGGTTTGGATATTTGGATCGTAGAAGTGCTTGTCACCCAATTCATTGGTCAGCACAAAATCTGCAAAGCCGTTAAGAAGCTCTTGTTTCTTCGGCGAGCGATAACCAACTGAATAGCTGAGTGACACTTCAATAGTATTGCCTTCGTGCGGGAAGCCCGGTGGAATATACAGGATGTCACCTGGCTCAAGGATCTCGTCGATAATCGGGTCGAAGCCTTCAATCTGGCGGAGGCCAGTATGGTGATTGGCATCTTTGTATTCGCCTTTATCACCGACACGCCAGCGACGCTTACCCATGCCCTGGCAGATAAACACGTCATATTGGTCAATGTGCGGACCCACGCCGCCTTCCGGCATAGACAGACAAACCATCACATCATCGAACAGCCAGTTCGGCAGACCGCGGAAAGGCTCTGACAACGCACGCGGCCCTGGGTGCCAATGGTTGGCTGCCTGCACGATCAGCTGGGAATGCGTGTCTGGGAAGCTTTCAAAGCTCTCAAATGGCCCATGTTGAACTTCCCAGTTACCATCCAGATTGGATACAAAGCGGGAATCGATTTCTTCTTCCATCGCCAGACCCGCTACTTCATCCGGGCTGATAGGATCTTCAAAATCGATGAAACCGTTTTTAATCACAACAGGCTCTTTATGCCAGAAGCGGGTAAGGAAATCGTTCAGATCAAAATTTAACTGATACATAGTGGGATTGCTGTTTCTTGGGATTGGGGGCAATTATATACCCTTGGGTGTAGGAAGACAGACAAAATAAAAAGCCCGAATACTGGCGTATTCGGGCTTTCAGACTGAAGCGCTAAATTACAGCGCGTCAGTCAGCTTGATTGCATCACCGATGTAGTTTGCTGGGGTCATCTCTTTCAGACGCGCTTTTTCATGCTCTGGCAGATCCAGGCCATCGATGAATGCACGCATACCTTCACCGTCTACGCGCTTACCACGAGTCAGTTCTTTCAACTTCTCGTAAGGCTTCTCGATGCCGTAGCGACGCATCACGGTTTGTACAGGCTCTGCCAGTACTTCCCAGTTCTTGTCCAGCTCAGCTTCAAGTGCTTCACGGTTCACTTCCAGCTTGCTTATACCTTTCAGGGTAGAGGTGTAAGCGATGATCGCATAGCCTACGCCCACGCCCAAGTTACGCAGTACGGTTGAATCCGTCAGGTCACGCTGCCAGCGAGAGATTGGCAGTTTCTGTGCCAAGTGGCCGAATACTGCGTTCGCCAGGCCCAAGTTACCTTCTGAGTTTTCGAAGTCGATTGGGTTGACTTTGTGCGGCATGGTTGAAGAGCCGATTTCACCTGCAATAGTCTTCTGCTTGAAGTGACCCAGTGCGATGTAGCCCCATACGTCGCGGTCGAAGTCGATCAGAATGGTGTTGAAGCGAGCAATCGCATCGAACAGCTCAGCGATGTAATCGTGCGGTTCGATTTGCGTGGTGTACGGGTTCCAAGTGACGCCCAGAGATTCAGTGATGAACTCTTCGCTAAACTGGTGCCAGTCAACTTCTGGGTATGCAGACAGGTGCGCGTTGTAGTTACCTACGGCACCGTTGATTTTGCCCAGAATCTCAACACTTTCGATTTGCTTGTATTGACGTTCCATACGGTACGCCACGTTTGCCATTTCTTTACCCATAGTTGATGGAGAAGCTGGCTGGCCGTGGGTACGTGACAGAAGAGGAACATCGCGGTATTCAACAGCCAGTGCTTTAATCGCGTCAATCACGTTGCGGATTTCTGGCAGGATCACTTGCTCACGTGCTTCTTTCAGCATCAGGGCGTGAGAGGTGTTGTTAATGTCTTCTGAAGTACATGCAAAGTGAATGAACTCGTTAATCGCGTTCAATTCTGCATTATCGGCAACTTTTTCTTTCAGGAAATACTCAACCGCTTTTACGTCGTGGTTGGTGGTACGCTCAATCTCTTTGATGCGCTGTGCATCTTCTTCACTGAATTCTGCAGCGATTTTGTCGAGTAGTGCGTTTGCGTCTGCGCTGAATGCCGGTACTTCCTTGATGGCATCTGTTGCAGCCAGCTTCTGGAGCCAACGGGCTTCTACGATAGTACGGTACTTCAGCAGACCAAACTCACTGAAGATAGAACGTAACGCAATCGTTTTCGTCCCGTAGCGGCCATCAACCGGTGAAACAGCTGTCAATGCTGACAGTTCCATGGGCTTTCTCCTGAATTAAATATTACGAATTTCTGGCTAGGATGATTTTGGCTTGCTCGATCATTTGCTTACGGCCAAAGATGAGATGGCGACGTTTGCCACCTACCTGACGCCAAAGCACTGCGCCACGGATACCTGCAAGCAACAGCGCGCGTACTTTGTGCTGTACACCGGTTTGTTGCAGTTGGGCAGGGTTACCGGTTACCTGAATACGTGGGCCCAGCGGGCTGATGGTGTCGAGGTAAATACTGGCAAGGTTGCTGATCATTTGATCATCGAGCAGTTCAAAGTGTTGGACCTGACGCTGGACGGTTTCGATGCGATCCGAAAGTTGCGCAAGGCTGTCACGGCGACCGGACAGCTTGCGTTCCAACGCGAGGAGATTGATCAGATAACGGGTAAGCTCACTGCCACCTGGACTGTTATCTAATTCATTAATCAGTGTGTTCAAACCAATGGTGAGGTTTTCTTCATTGCCGAAAACCTCCAAAGTTGAAGACGGATTCGTGAGGATAATACTGTTCAAGCTGGCACTTAGAGCGTCGTAATCACAACTTCCCTTGCGTGCTATCTCCTGAACCAGTTTGACGGATTGACAGATACCTGCGAACGCGATGGTACGATCAAACAAAGTATTAGCCACAGATGAGTGCTCCTTAAATACGCTGTTCGATGATGCCGCCACCCAGGCAAACATCACCGCTATAGAATACCGCTGATTGACCAGGAGTCACCGCTGATTGCGGTTCATCAAAAATCACTTTGATCTGGTCACCATCAATGGGTTCGATGGTACATGATATGTCTTGCTGGCGGTATCGCGTTTTTACGGTGCACTTCAATGGTTCGGTAATCGTATCACGATCTACCCAGTGTAGTTGGCCTGCCACCAAGCCTTTTGAGAATAGGCGAGGGTGGTCGTGACCTTGAGCAACAATAAGTACGTTGCGTTCAACGTCTTTATCAACCACATACCAAGGCGCTTCGTTGCCGTTGCCACCTTTTTGGCCACCGATGTGAAGACCTTTGCGTTGACCCAAAGTGTGGTACATCAGGCCCTGGTGTTCACCAATCTCGTCGCCATCAACGGTTTCAATGATGCCTGGCTGCGCTGGCAGGTACTTCGACAGAAAGTCTGTGAACTTGCGCTCACCGATAAAGCAAATGCCAGTGGAATCCTTTTTCTTCGCGGTGATCAGATCTTGCTCTTCGGCAATGCGGCGAACTTCAGGCTTTTCCAAATCGCCAACCGGGAACAAGCTGCGCGCGACCTGATCGTGGCTCAGTGTGTATAGGAAGTAGCTTTGGTCTTTGTTGCTATCAAGACCACGAAGCATTTGTGCTTTTTCGCCTTCCTGAGTCGGGAAAGTGCGGCGCACGTAGTGACCCATCGCAATGTAGTCGGCTTCCAGCACTTCATCGGCGAACTCGAGGAAGGCTTTGAATTTAATTTCTTTGTTGCACAGGATATCCGGGTTCGGTGTGCGACCTGCTTTGTATTCGGTCAGGAAGTGCTCGAACACGTTGTCCCAGTACTCTGCGGCGAAGTTGATGGTGTGCAGGGTAATCCCCAGCTTGTCACACACGGCCTGTGCATCGGCCAGATCTTCCGCTGCCGAACAGTACTCGTCGTTATCATCTTCTTCCCAGTTTTTCATGAAAAGGCCTTCTACCTGATAGCCTTGTTGCTTCAGTAGGTAGGCGGACACTGAGGAGTCGACGCCGCCGGACATACCGACAATAACTTTTTTGCTGCTGTTATCTGACATGACGAAATTTCTAGCTCCAATAAAATCGGGGGCAGAGTTTAACAGAAACCTTTACGCGGTTACAGATGAGATGTGAGTCACAATTTAATTGCGTGCTGGTGGTGGCACTTCACGCCATTCACCGGGTTGCAAGTCATCGACGGTCCAGTTGCCCATTTTGTATCTCACCAGACGTAAGGTGGGGTGACCCACTGCAGCGGTCATTCGGCGAACCTGTCTGTTTCGGCCTTCTGTCAGCGTGATGGCTAGCCAGGTTGTCGGCACGGAAGGACGATGGCGAATAGGTGGATTGCGATCCCAAATAGCGGGTTCAGCCATGACTTCCACGCCAGCAGGGAGTGTCCAGCCGTCGTTAAGCTCCACACCATCACGAAGAGTCTTCAGCGATTCTTCGGAAGGCTCACCTTCTACCTGTACCCAGTAAGTTTTGGCGGACTTGGATTGTGGCTGGGTCAGGCGTGCCTGCAAAATGCCGTCGTTGGTTAACACCAACAAGCCTTCGCTATCTTTATCGAGGCGTCCAGCAGGATAAACGTCCTTCACTGGAATGAAGTCGGCCAAGGTCGAATCCCCCGGCTCGCCCGTGAACTGTGTCAGGGTGTTGAAAGGTTTATTGAATAGAATAACTTTCGTCGGCCCTTTCGGACGCGATGGTTTATCAGTGCGTCGGCGTGAAGTGCGTCGGAAATTCGGCTTTGAAGACGGCGGTTTAGTGCCTCTTTTAGGTGTGGTTTTAAACGTCATTAAGTCGTGTCAATCAGGTCTGGTAACAAATGAGACCTTGGTATTATACATGGAATTATGTGATTGGCGTGTTGCGGGAATTACAGTATTCTTTTGCCCGCATGTTATGCCCGTTGACCTTGGGTATGTACCAGACAGAACAATTAACTGACGTGCTACAAGGACTTAAAAGTGCGTCGAAGTGCGACAGAAAATTGTTCTGTTTGGTGAGCGCAAAATAACAAATGGACGCTAGGAGAATTAAATGGAAAGTAAAGTAGTCGTGCCAGCTGGTGAGAAAATTGCGGTAGAAAACGGCAAGCTGGTCGTTCCTAACAACCCAGTTATCCCTTACATCGAAGGTGATGGTATTGGTGTTGACGTTAGTCCTGCAATGCTCAAAGTTGTAGATGCGGCAGTAGAAAAAGCTTATGGCGGTGACCGTAAGATCTCCTGGATGGAAATCTACACTGGTGAGAAGTCGACTCAAGTCTACGGTGAAGACCAATGGCTGCCGACTGAAACACTGGATTTTATTCGTGAATACAAAGTTGCTATTAAAGGCCCTCTGACTACCCCTGTTGGCGGTGGTATCCGTTCTTTGAACGTTGCACTGCGTCAGGAACTGGATCTGTACATCTGTGCACGTCCAGTACGTTACTTCGATGGCGTGCCAAGCCCTCTGAAACAACCAGAACTGACTGACATGGTTATTTACCGCGAAAACTCGGAAGATATCTATGCGGGTGTTGAGTTTAAAGCTGGCACTGCAGAAGCAGACAAAGTCATCAAATTCCTTAAAGAAGAAATGGGTGCAACGAAAATCCGTTTCGACGAGGAGTGTGGTATTGGTATCAAGCCAGTATCTGAAGAAGGTACTAAGCGTCTGGTTCGTGCTGCTATCCAGTACACTATCGACAACGAGCGTGACTCGATGACTCTGGTGCACAAAGGTAACATCATGAAGTTTACCGAAGGTGCGTTTAAAGACTGGGGTTACGAAGTAGCGAAAGAAGAATTCGGTGCTGAGCTGCTGGACGGTGGTCCATGGATGACTCTGAAAAACCCTAACACGGGCAAAGAGATCATTATCAAAGACGTTATCGCGGACGCATTCCTGCAGCAAATCCTGCTGCGCCCAGCGGAGTACGATGTGATTGCAACCATGAACCTGAACGGTGACTACGTATCAGATGCGCTTGCTGCGCAAGTTGGTGGTATTGGTATTGCCCCTGGTGCAAACATCGGCGACGGCATCGCACTGTTCGAAGCAACTCACGGTACAGCACCTAAGTACGCGGGTCAGGACAAAGTGAACCCAGGTTCTCTGATCCTGTCTGCAGAAATGATGCTGCGTCACATGGGTTGGACTGAAGCCGCTGACCTGATCATCAGCTCAATGGAAAAAGCGATCAGCAACAAGACTGTGACCTATGACTTTGAGCGTCTGATGGACGGCGCAACCCTGCGTAAGTGTTCTGAGTTCGCACAAGACATGATCGACCAAATGTAATTTGGCTCTCGATTGATTGAAAACCCGGCTTATGCCGGGTTTTTTATTTTAAAGCGGGTTTAAATTGCTATCGACAGCGTGGACACGCAAGCCATCGGGGTCAATGTCGTCATCAACCAGCCAGGGCTCTAAGCATTCACGGTTTTGAGTGCAGGGGTCAGTGAGCGCTCGCAGGAAGGATGCTAAGTCGTTAATGTCGGTCGAACCGTAGAAATAAGGTGATTTGAGTTTACTCAGGCCCATCGCCTGTTGGAAGAACATGGTCCAAAGTGCTTCATAGGTATTTGCTCTACGATCTGCCTGCTGAATATTGGGCTGTGGGCCATCGTAGGTGTACAGTACGCCAGAATAAAATGGATCCATGTGATGCCGGATGACTCCCTCCAGCGTATTGAAAGCGCCGCTGTGGCCGTAAGGCGAAGTCATTTCTACATTCAGTAATGATGGCGTCCTGAAGGCATAAGCATCGCGGAAGAGTAAAGTTTCCCTATATCTGCCAAAATCATGGGTACCCGTTTCTCCATCGCCTTTTCCACGGCCAATTTGTGGCATGGCGATATTGTGGAATCCTTCGTCTGTCATTAAATCGCCTTGGTGGCATGACTGGCAATCGAACCCACCTTCAAAGCGGTCAGCGAAGAACTTTAATGCCCCTCGTTTTTCTTGTAGGGATAAGGCGGTCTTGTCGCCTTTGATATATTGATACCATCTATTGTCGACAAAAGACTGGGAGCGCATGTATTCGCCCAGAACTTCGCGAATAATTGCGCTGTTTATTACCTCTTCTAAAGGCGCATCCTGTTTGTTAAAAGTCTGCCGGAATAAGGTTGGCCATTGATTGATACTTAGTGGCTCAAGCTCTCCACGTAGTCTGGCAGCAATTAAGTCGCGGATTTCTTGATTGCTCTTGTCCTGTGCGAATGAAAACCCCCTCATTTCTTCTTGTGGTGTGATTGGAAAACCTGCTTGCGCATGGGAAAGATTGGCACCTGCATCACTGTCAGGATTACCTATTCCCGAGTCAGGCGTGCTGATAGGGCCAATCGCCCCATGCTGAAACGGCACAGGGAGAAGTGCTTCAACTCGCCCGTCATGAAATAGGTGGCGGTCCCAGAATCCCAGATTGAAAGAGGTGGGCACATTACGCGGCATAGTAGGTCCACCATCATAGTTCACAGCCGTTGAGCGATGCTGTCGACCTGGCCCCAGTAAGTCTGGGTTGACTGAGTCTACACCTATAGCTATCGATAAGGCATCTGCACCCCCGAGCGTGGGATGATGACAGCTGACACAAGCTGTATCGAAGTTGCCGCTTTGGATTTTGCTAAAGAACAGCAGTTTCCCGAGCTGCGCTTTTGGTGTGTTAATTGAAGGGGTGGTGCGATGCTTACTAGGATCGCCAGTCAGTGAGTATTGGGCGATCTTATTCGTCAGGGCATTGTCTACCCATTGCTCGCTCTGAAAGTCGATAAAGGAAGCATGGGTGATGGATGAAAAGAGTAAGATCAGGGTTAGTACAGTTGAATAGATTTTTGTCTTCATAGGTCCTCCAACAAACATCATGTTGTGCTCTTACGGCACTAGAATGACGCTATCTCAATGTACTCGTATATCTGCACAGCAATGAGTTCCACAGTTGGGAATAGTTTTAATTTTTCAGGGATTTAACAGTCATGTTATCGACTCTGAGGCATGAGGGCAGTCGAACGGATGAAACCGGGTAGCGAAAGAGCTGGAGTATTGTAATAAAGGGGAGTGGGTGAGGGTTTCAAGGGTATGATCAGCGCAAATAAAAAAGAGCGAACGTAACGTTCGCTCTTTCAATTCTCGACCTTCCGGCAGCGAAAAAGTTTATAGCAACACTATTATTTTAAAGCTTCGTTCTCGACAGGAACGATTTGGCTGGCGTGGTAACCTTTCGGACCTTCCTGTACCTCGTAGTTCACAGTCTGACCCGCTTTTAGCGTGCGGTAGCCGTCCATTTGTATTGTGGAGTAGTGCGCGAAAATATCGCCATCACCTTCGTCAGGGCAAATGAACCCAAACCCTTTAGCGTTGTTAAACCATTTAACTGTACCAGTTGCCATGCGAAACATCCCTCTTGCATTCAAATTGCATAACTATGAGTAAAACCAACCAGTGCAATCACGTTACTCAGAAGTAATTGATGCAGTATGTTTTTACTTCAATTCCCACTCTAGTAGAAAGATTTAGACAGTCAAGCCTGCTTGCCCCCATATAACAACATTTTAATAAAAATGGCTATTGTTCTGACAGAAGGATGATGGGGGTATCATTTTTGTAAACTGAGTTGCATTAATGAAACGAAAGTTTATTCATTAAGAGGTTGATTGGTGGGCTTAATTTACAACTCCATCAACGAGAACCCTTATTGTGGCTCAACGGGGTGGTCATACCAACAGGAATATTGTGAGTAAAACTAGGGTGTTGCCAGTAGTATCACCCCTTGCGAATTAATATGTTAATACACCTATTATTCGATATTTCCAAACGCAATATGAAATCCTGAAATATTCATCTAGCAAATTAAGTTTTGATACTTCGAGACACCTTGATAAAAATGAGACCAAATAATTTTGAATTTTTATGTATGGAAAAACTGACATTGCGATTTTGCTAAATGCCAGATATTGAAGTGAAATTGAGTGACTATGATGGCGGTCTGATAGTAGATAGGGGGGTGAGCGTGATTTATGTGGTGATTTGCAGGCGAAAATCAGCGCGCCGTAGCAATGAAACGGTTGCTGGAATACAATCTGTGGATTACGTTTTAAATAGTGGTAGAGATTCTTGTGTTAAATGTCTCAATCTATGATTCTGACGTATAAATAGTTGTTTTATAAGAAACACTTGAGCTACCTTAAAGATTGTAATCCCTTATGAGTAAAAAGTACGAATGGATAGTTCCGGATTCCGATGTAAAGGAAGCGGAAGAAACCAAGGTAAAACCGCCATCATTATACAAAGTGGTATTGAATAATGATGATTACACCCCCATGGAGTTTGTAGTGGAGGTGTTGCAGCGGTTCTTTTCTATGGATATAGAGAAAGCAACACAGCTGATGCTTACGGTGCATTACGAAGGTAAAGCTGTTTGTGGCGTATTCACTGCGGAAGTTGCCGAGATGAAAGTCGCACAAGTAATGATGCATGCGAAAGAACATCAACACCCACTGTTGTGCACAATGGAGAAGGCCTAAGTCGCAAACCCGGTTTTTCTCCGGCACACCATAATGTGGTATTTGAGGGAGGTGCCTTATGCTAAACAAAGAACTCGAAGCAAGCCTTAATGGGGCATTTGCAAGAGCACGTGAAAAACGTCATGAGTTCATGACAGTTGAACATCTGCTACTGGCGCTTCTGGAAAACGTCGCGGCTCGAGAAGCTTTACTCGCCTGCCGCGCGGATCTCGATGCTCTGCGTAAAGAGCTGGAAGCATTCATTGAACAAACCACTCCACTTATCCCTGTCGACGATGATAACCGTGAAACACAGCCAACCCTGAGTTTCCAGCGTGTGCTTCAACGTGCCGTTTTCCACGTTCAGTCTTCAGGTCGTAGCGAAGTTAGTGGTGCTAATGTACTGGTCGCGATTTTCAGCGAACAGGAATCGCATGCTGCTTACCTTCTCAAGAAAAATGACATCAGCCGTCTGGATGTCGTTAATTACATTTCACACGGTACAACCAAGTCTTCCAGCAGCGATGAAGAATTACCGGGTGCGGATTTGTCGTCGGATGAAGCGGCGGTTGAAGGTGGTGGCGAAGAACGTCTCGAGAACTTTGCTACAAACCTTAACCAGCTAGCCCGTGTGGGTGGCATCGACCCACTGATTGGCCGGGACAAAGAACTTGAGCGCACCATTCAGGTGCTATGTCGTCGCCGTAAGAATAATCCACTGCTAGTGGGTGAAGCTGGTGTCGGTAAAACAGCCATTGCCGAAGGTCTTGCATGGCGTATCGTTGAAGGTCAGGTGCCGGAAATCATTCAGGACTGTGTGATCTATTCACTGGATATTGGCTCATTGCTTGCCGGTACCAAGTACCGCGGTGATTTCGAAAAGCGCTTCAAGAGCATTTTGAAACAGCTAGAGAAAGAAGATCACGCGGTGCTTTTCATTGATGAAATCCACACCATCATCGGCGCTGGTGCAGCGTCCGGTGGTCAGGTCGATGCTGCCAACCTGATTAAACCACTGCTGTCCAGCGGTAAGCTTCGCTGTATCGGTTCAACGACTTATCAGGAATACAGCAGCATTTTCGAAAAAGAGCGTGCGTTGGCGCGTCGTTTCCAGAAGATCGATGTGGTTGAACCATCATTGGATGACACGACTAAGATCCTGATGGGCCTGAAACCTAAATATGAAGCTCACCACGAAGTTCGTTACACCAACAAAGCGATTCGTGCCGCGGTTGAGCTTTCTGCGAAATACATTAATGAGCGTCATCTACCAGATAAAGCCATTGATGTGATTGATGAAGCGGGCGCACGTTGTCGTCTGGCGCCAGCCAGCAAGCGTAAGAAGACCGTGGGTGTGGGTGACATTGAGGCGATGATCGCCAAGATGGCGCGTATCCCAGAAAAATCGGTTTCTTCTACTGACCGCGACGTACTCCAGTCACTTGAGCAGAAGCTTAAAATGCTGGTCTTCGGACAGGATGATGCAATCAGCGCACTGTGTGAAGCGATCAAATTGAGCCGAGCGGGATTAGGCGCAGAGAACAAGCCAGTGGGCTCATTCCTTTTCGCAGGCCCTACTGGTGTTGGTAAGACAGAAGTGACGGTTCAGCTCGCACGCGCCATGGGTATCGAACTTCAGCGCTTTGATATGTCTGAGTACATGGAGCGTCACACCGTTAGTCGTCTGATTGGTGCGCCTCCAGGTTACGTGGGCTACGATCAGGGCGGTTTGTTGACTGACGCTGTGATTAAGCATCCGCATTGTGTGGTGCTGCTGGATGAGATTGAAAAAGCTCACCCGGATGTATTTAACCTCCTATTGCAGGTAATGGATAACGGCACACTGACTGACAATAACGGTCGCAAAGCTGACTTCCGTAATGTGATTCTGGTAATGACGACCAATGCTGGTGTGACCGAAACGGTGCGCAAGTCTATTGGCCTGATCCAACAAGACCACAGCCATGATGCAATGTCGGAAATCAAGAAGGTATTCTCACCTGAATTCCGTAACCGCCTCGATAACATCATTTGGTTCAACCATCTTGATAAGAGCATTATTCTTCAGGTGGTGGACAAGTTCATCGTGGAACTACAGGCTCAATTGGATGCCCGTGGCGTGTCACTAGAAGTCACAGACAAAGCCAAGCTTTGGTTGTCAGAGAAAGGCTATGACAAGTCGATGGGTGCGCGTCCGATGGCGCGAGTCATGCAGGATCATGTGAAGAAGAATCTGGCCAATGAACTGCTGTTTGGCTGTTTGGTCAATGGCGGAACGGTTAAGGTTGGCGTGAAGAACGACAAACTGACGTTCAGCTTCAGCGATGAAATGGAACCTGCCTAAATAGAAAACCGGACGCATAAGCGTCCGGTTTTTCAAAACGACAAAAACCCGGCATTGCCGGGTTTTTTGTATTCGCGAGACGTGAGGATTAGCGCGCGCGGAAGATGATGCGACCTTTAGACAGGTCGTAAGGCGTCATCTCAACGGTAACTTTGTCACCGGTCAGGATACGGATGTAGTTTTTGCGCATCTTACCAGAGATGTGAGCAGTGACTACGTGGCCGTTCTCTAGTTCTACGCGAAACATGGTGTTTGGCAGGGTATCCAGAACGGTACCTTGCATTTCAATTACGTCTTCTTTTGCCATTTAATCCTCTTGGGCTACCGATCAGCCAAATTTTGACCGGCAGATAATGCCTTGATTGATTGAGTCTGTAAAGTTTAGGGGCGGAATTTTACCCCTTTGCATCCGTACTGACCAGCAAAAATCAGCTATCGGTTAAGGTTTGGTCTCTTTTCTGCCGGTTGGCTTAAAGAAAACCGAGAGGTAAGCACGCAAGGGACTGTTGTCTAAAACTGGTCGCCATCTTTCCAACTGCCTGCCACATAACGCTGGTGAGGTTTGAACTTCTGTTTGTAGTTCATGGCACTGCAGGCATCGATTTGAAAACCTAAGTATAACCAGGGGATGTCGTTTGTCCGTGCCTGTTTGATTTGAGCAAGAACACACAGTGAACCCAGAGACCATGGGTGCTCCGGTTCAAAAAAGCTGTAGATGGCGCTATAACCATTCTCGAGAACATCCGTGACCGCAATGGCAATCAGCGTCCCATTCTCATAAAGATGCAGATACTTAGAGGTCTGCCAGTCGCTTTGCACAAATGAACTGAAATCCTGCTTGCTGGCAGGATACATGGAGCCATTTCTATGCCGGGCAGAGATATAGCGCTCATAGAGATCAAACCATTCAGTGTCCATCTTATCCTTAAGCTCAACTTTAAGGCGCTTCAGTTGGCTCAAATGACGTTTTTGGCTGCGGGATGGTATGAATCCAAACGTATCAACGCGAAGGGAGTGACACGCCGTACAGGCGCGACAATAGGGGCGGTATATATTGTTTCCACTGCGACGAAAACCACTTTGCACCAGAAACCCATAGCCACGGTCAGTATGAAGCTCTGGATTAAGCACCACGGCAACAGATTCTTCCTGCTCTGCCAGATAGCTGCAGGAAGACGGTGCCATTACGCCGATACGTATTGATTGGCTAGCCATGATTGACGTGAATCCATTGCGAACGGAAGAGAGAAGCATCGGTGATCTGGTGCTTCAGTTCACTGAGTAGTTGAGTAAAATCATGCCTCTGAACAGGTTCAGCGCCTAACGAAGCGAGGTGATCTGTCATCATCTGACAATCAATCAACTTGCCCCCGTGGTGTCGGAAATGTTCACAGAAATACCAAAGCGCAGTTTTTGATGCGTTGGTTTTCAACGAGAACATGGATTCACCGCAGAAGAGTGAACCGACATTGACGCCGTACAAACCCCCAATCAACTCATCTTCCTGCCATACCTCGACACTATGAGCCGAACCAAGTTGGTGGAGACGGATATAAGCTTCGCGCATTTCAGGTGTAATCCACACCTGATTTTCGCCTCGGATTAGCGCGCAATGCTGAATGACCTGTTCAAACGCCCGGTTGATGGAAACCCGGTAGCCTTGTTTGCGCACATACTTTTTGAGGCTCCGGCTTGGCACAAAAGCGATGGGGTCAATCACTGCCCGTTCCGCTGGTGACCACCAGAGCAATGGTTCATCTTCACCAAACCAAGGGAAGATGCCTTTTGAATACGCTACACGCAATCGTTCTGGCGATAGATCTCCGCCAATAGCCAACAAGCCATCGGGTTCTTCCAGAGCCGATGAAACGGGAGGAAAAAAGTCGGGGTTGTTGTCATCCAATGGCGGCAGGTAGATGGTCATATCACTTCTTTAAGGTCAAAAAAGGGAGCTAAGCTCCCTTTAGTTTATACCCAAACGCCAGTCAAAATCGCTGAATCCAGCATCTTCAGTTTGTTTGGGTATTGAGAGATTATTGAATTCGTTGAAGCAGTTGGCTGTATCGACCGCCTGCTTCTTTCAGGGTTTGGTGAGAGCCCTGTTCGATAATTCGCCCTTCATCCATTAAACACACCTTGTCCATTTCGGTCAGTCCCACCAGACGGTGTGTAATAAACAATACGGTTTTGTCTTTGGCATGGTCGAGCAGCAAAGACAGAATTTGTCGCTCTGTTTTCACATCCAAACCTTCCGTAGGCTCATCCAGCAGAAGGATAGGCGCGTCTCGCAGCAGGGCTCTTGCTATGCCAAGACGACGCCTCTCACCACCGGATAGCTGGCGTCCGCCATCTCCCAGCCAAGTGTCTAAGCCCGGACCTTCCAGTAAAGCAGATAGACCCACTTGTTCGATGACGGATGTTAGCTCTTCATCCGAGGCGTTGGGCTTTGCCATGGAGAGGTTATGACGCACTGCGCCATTGAACACGTCTACGCGCTGGCTGACGACAGCAATTGAGCTTCTCAGAGCAGACTCACGCCAAGTATCCAACGCGACACCATCAATAAAGATGCTGCCTGATGATGGATCCCACGCGCGGGTGATCAACTGTAGCAGGGTAGATTTACCGCAACCAGTTCGACCCAATAGTGCCACTTTTTCTCCGGCTTTCACGGACAGTGAAATACCATTCACCGCGGGTTGTTCGGCTCCGTGGTATGAGAAGGTCACATCACTGAAAGTGATATCTCCTTTGGCTGTGTTGTTGTGGCCCATCGGATTAAACGGCGTTTCCGGCTCTGCCTCAATGATTTCGTTAAGGCGCTTCGCTGATGTCATTGTCTGGCTCAGGTACTGGAATGCTCCGGCTACAGGCATCATCAATTCGAAGCTTGCCATCGTGGCAAATGCAACCATGGCGACATAAGGATTAGGCAGTTCGCCACCAATGCCATCAGCGGCCAACCAAAGCATAAACACCAGTGTCAGGCCATTGGCTGCCAGCAATACGCCATTTGCCAGGCCTGTGATACGCGCCATTTGTCTTTGTGATGACAAAAGACGTTGCTCTGCTTCTACTGCTGCGTCGCGATAACGATCAGCGGCGCCGAAGATTTGCAGTTCGGCATGACCCTGTAGCCAGTCGAGCAACGAAATACGCAGTTGCGACTTGGATTGAGTGATTTCAATGCCATGTGACCTACCAAGGTGGTAGAACACCACAGGCAGCACCAACATCAGCGACAGCAAGATGGCACCAAGCGTGAGACCGATAACTGGATCAAACCAATACAGGAAACCACTAATACTCAAAATGCCCAGCACTCCGACAATCAGCGGGCTGACCAGACGAAGATAAACATGATCCATTGCATCCACATCCGCCACCAGACGGTTAAGGATATCGGCATCGCGCAGGTTTCCGACTTTACCTGGGATAAGTGGCGTCAGTTTCTCAAAGAAGAAGATGCGAAGGTCTGCCAGCAGTTTAAATGTGGCGTTGTGACTGACAACGCGCTCGCCCCAACGGCTAGCCGTTCTTGCGATAGAAAAACCGCGCACGCCGGCAGCGGGTAGCATGTAATTGAAGTTTGCTGTCGCCAGCAGGCCCGCTACTGCAGAAGCAGCGATGAACCAACCTGACAGGGTAAGCAAACCAATTGCAGCAGCCAGTGTCGCGAAAGACAACAGCATGCCAAGCGACAAGCCGAACCAGTGCTTTTTGTAAAGTTTCAGTAAAGGAATCAAATCACGCATCGAGATCGCTCCTGTCGACAGCCTGGATCATCTCGGCGAAGACCCCTTCATGTTTCAGTTGTTCGAAATTGCCTTGTTGTATCAATTTGCCTTGTTGCATCACCAGAATATTGTCACATTCGCCCAATTGGTCGATGCGGTGGCTCACCAGCAGTGTGGTGGTATCTTTGGTGGCATGGTCGAGGCTTTCCATTACCAATCTTTCGCTGGAAGCATCCAGGCTCGCGGTGGGTTCATCAAGCACCCAGAAGCGGCCTTCCTGAAGCAAAGCTCTGGCAACTGCGATACGTTGCGCCTGACCGACGGACAACCCAGATGCACGATCACCGACTGAGTGTTCCAGACCCTTCTCGAGTCGCTGGATAAACTCGTCAGCATAAGCTGCTTTGGTCACGCGTTGAATTTGCTCATTGGTTGCCATAGGAGCGGCGAGGCAAACATTGTCTTTCACTGAACCATGGAACAACTGCGGATTTTGGCCTACCCAGCTCACCTGCTTGCGCCAGTAAGCCAAATCGGCGTTCTTCAGTTCCAGACCGTTGATAGACAGGCTGCCACGATAAGGCAAAAATCCAAGGATTGCGTTAATCAGACTGGTTTTACCTGCGCCACTTTGGCCAACGAGCGCGACCTTTTGACCTTGTCGAATTTCAAAGCTGATAGGACCGGCGAGAACAGCACCATCAGGGCTAAGCACTTCGAGATCGGTAGCCTTGATACTGACCGCTTCATCAGACACTTTTGCACTGCCTGATGCTTGATGTTCTGGCGTCGAGTCGAGGAAGTTAACGATGGATTCCGCAGCACCAATCGCTTGTGCTTTCGCGTGATAGAAAGTACCCAGATCGCGCAGTGGTTGGTAAAACTCAGGTGCCAGTACCAGAACAAAAATACCAATGAAAAGGGTAATGCCTATACCGTAATGGCCGAAGTTTAGTTCCCCAATGTAACTGAAACCGAAATACACCGCAGTGACCGCAATAGATAGCGCGGTGAAAAACTCCAGCACGGCGGACGAGAGGAATGCCAGTCGCAGCACTTCCATGGTGCGTTTGCGGAAGTCTTCTGAAGCGACGCGAAGGTGATTGCTTTCGGCTTCTGCCTGATCGAACAGGCGAATGGTAGAAAGGCCACGTAGGCGATCGTAGAAGTGACCGGAAAGTCGCTGTAACGCTTTAAAATTGCGTCGGTTGGCATCAGCTGCACCCATTCCCACCAATGCCATGAAAAATGGTACGAGCGGTGCAGTCACCAGAAATATCAGACCCGCTGCCCAGTTCAAGGGGAATACAGCAATCAGAATGATAAAGGGAATCAGAACAGCAATGGCCATTTGTGGCAGGTAGCGGGCAAAAAAGTCCTGCATTTCCTCTACCTGTTCGAGTATCAAGCTTGCCCATGTGCCTGCCGGTCTGCCCTGAATCGTGGCAGGACCCAGTTCATGGAGCTTATCGAGGATCAGTTTGCGGATATGAAGACGCACGGCTTCGCCTGCTCGGTAGCCGGCTTGCTCTTTACCCCAACTGCAGAGGGCACGAATACACACAACGATACCGAGTGCGACAAAAGAGAGCCAAAGTTCGGATTTGTCGGCTTTCTCAATGATTAAGTCGTGGAGAATATTGGCGAGCAAAGCTGCTTGGGCAACAAGGAAAAGACCGGACAAGAAAGCGAGTCCGATGGCTGCCATCAGCCAGGTTTTGCCAAGCTTGCTTTGCCCTTTGAGCCACTGGGCGAGCGAGCGCTGTTTCTTTTTATCCATAGTACTTCGTTGGTATTTTTATGTGACCGATACGATTGAACCTAAAGGAGAGATCTCCGCGGTTTACATCGGTCTTTGGAAGGCTGAAATGGCAAAATGATAGGCCCGCATAAAAACGGGCCTAACAGAAGTGGATTACTGGGTTTTAGCTTGTGCGTCTAGGAAACGCTCAGCGTCCAGTGCAGCCATACAGCCAGTACCGGCAGAAGTGATTGCCTGACGGTAGATGTGGTCCATGACGTCACCAGCTGCGAACACACCTTCTACGCTGGTTTGTGTCGCGTTGCCTTCAAGGCCTGATTGCACTTTGATGTAGCCGTTGTGCATTTCAAGCTGGCCTTCGAAAATACCTGTATTGGGCTTGTGGCCGATAGCAACGAAGAGACCCATCACATCCAGTTCTTCAGTATTGTCAGACTGCGTGTCTTTAATACGAACACCAGTCACACCCATGTCGTCGCCCAGTACTTCATCCAGAACACGGTCAGTGTGCAGAACGATGTTACCGTTTTCGACTTTATCCATCAGGCGGTTAACCAGAATTTTCTCCGCACGGAAGCTGTCACGACGGTGGATCAGGTGAACTTCTGAAGCGATGTTAGACAGGTAAAGTGCTTCTTCAACAGCCGTGTTACCACCGCCAATGACTGCCACTTTTTGGTTACGGTAGAAGAAACCGTCACAGGTCGCACAAGCTGATACGCCGCGGCCTTTAAAGTTTTCCTCTGATTCCATGCCCAAGTACTGAGCAGATGCACCCGTTGCAATGATTAGTGCATCACAGGTGTATTCGCCATTGTCGCCTTTCAGGCGGAAAGGACGCTGGGTCAGATCTGTTTCGTTGATGTGATCGAAGAGGATTTCAGTATCGAACTTCTCAGCGTGCTCTTTCATGCGCTCCATCAGTGCTGGGCCAGTTAGACCTTCAGCGTCACCCGGCCAGTTCTCAACCTCTGTCGTGGTCGTTAGCTGACCGCCCTGTTGCAGACCAGTTACCATCACTGGGTTCAGGTTAGCGCGCGCCGCGTAAACTGCAGCGGTGTAACCAGCAGGGCCAGAACCTAAGATAAGAAGGCTTGCATGCTTTACGTTGCTCATTATTTCTCCGGGTGGATTTAGTGTTATGCAATGGAACCGATTGTAGGGAAATTGTAGAGCTAAAGAAAGGGCACCATGCGGTGCCCTTTATCGAAAAATGTTATCTGTTATTACGCTTGAGTTAGGCCAGTGTCGCCTTTGCGTCGACGTATTCCAGATCAAATGCTTCCGCCACTTCACGGATGGTGACTTTGCCGTCGATGACATTCAGGCCATTCAGCAGGTTCTGATCAGAAAGCAGCGCGTCACGGTAACCGAGATTCGCCAGCTTCACGATATAAGGGAGAGTGGCGTTATTCAGTGCAAATGTAGAAGTGCGGGCCACTGCGCCTGGCATGTTTGCCACACAGTAGTGAACCACGTCGTCGACAATATACGTTGGGTCGGCATGTGTTGTTGCTTTCGAGGTTTCGAAACAGCCACCTTGGTCGATAGCAACATCGACGACTGCTGCGCCTGGTTTCATGCGTTTGATGTGGTCGGCATTTACCAATTTTGGTGCTGCTGCACCTGGGATAAGCACTGCTCCGATGACCAAATCTGCGGCGAGAACGTGTTTTTCAAGAATTTCTTCTGTTGAATATAAAACTTTTGCGCGTCCCTGAAACTCTTCGTCCAAAGCACGAAGTGTGTCGATGTTGCGGTCTAAAATTGTGACATCTGCCCGCATTCCAACAGCCATTCGAGCTGCATTTGAGCCGACCACGCCGCCGCCTAACACCACTATTTTAGCGGGTTCAACGCCTGGAACACCACCTAGCAGCATACCTGCGCCGCCGCGCGATTTTTCCAACGCCTGAGCACCTGCTTGAATAGACATTCGTCCTGCGACCTCTGACATCGGCGCCAAAAGTGGCAATCTACCCTTAGAATCTGTTACGGTTTCATAGGCTATACAGACAGCTTTGCTCTTGATAAGGTCTTGTGTCTGTGGAAAATCTGGTGCAAGGTGCAAATAGGTAAACAATATTTGCCCTTCGCGAAGCATGGCACGTTCAACTGCCTGTGGCTCTTTAACTTTGACAATCATTTCAGCAGCTGCGAAGACATCTTCTGCAGTTGGAAGAATAGAAGCACCAGCCTTGATGTAGTCATCATCGCTGAAGCCGATACCCGCACCCGCCTGGGACTGGACGTGAACAGTGTGGCCATGGGATATCAGCTCGCGAACGCTGGCAGGGACCATACCGACACGGTACTCGTGGTTTTTGATTTCTTTAGGTACACCAATGATCATCCTGAAACCTCGCTTCTTTGTAGAGTTATTGGCTGTTGTTTTGTAGTATTGTTGTATTTAGAGCTAGTATAGTTCGCCAAAAGCCGGATTTGATGCTAAATATATAAAATATGTTAGAAAAAATGGCATTTAACATTGCAAGGAAGTAAAAAGGTGGAATAAAAAATGGTTGAAGCCAAAAAGAAACCCTCCAAGGAATTGGGCCGTATTGACAGAAATATTCTTAATGAACTTCAGAAGGATGGACGTGTTTCTAACGTCGAACTTTCTAAGCGAGTAGGACTGTCGCCAACCCCATGTCTTGAGCGTGTTCGTCGTCTTGAACGACAAGGGTATATCTCTGGGTATACTGCGTTATTGAACCCTCAATTTCTTGATGCGTCGCTTCTGGTATTTGTAGAAATTACCCTGAACCGTGGTGCTCCTGATGTGTTCGAACAGTTTAACAAGGCCGTTCAACAACTCGAAGATATTCAGGAATGTCATCTTGTTTCCGGTGATTTTGACTATCTGTTGAAAACGCGCGTATCGGATATGTCTGCATACCGTAAGCTGTTGGGTGAAACCCTGCTGCGCCTTCCAGGTGTTAATGACACCCGAACCTACGTGGTAATGGAAGAAGTGAAACAGACCAATCATCTGGTGATCAAAACGCGTTAACATGCTCACAGCCCTCGGACAAACAGGGCTGAGATTAGTGTTATATTCTACAAACCGAGTAGCTTGCTGCTCGGTTTGTTTTTTTGTTTGGTGTACACTTTTGCAAAAGCATGGGTATTAACCCAGTATTTGCCCGTTATTGAAGCGTTTTTCGTCAAATGGGCATAGGCAATCATAATGAATAATAAAGCCGCTCTAATCAGCCTTAGTGCTGATGGGGTACGAAACGATTTCAGGGCTTAAAGTTAGAAAGATAGGTGATAATGGAGTTCTTCTTGCGTCAGGAGCAGAAACAGACAGACACCTCACGTCGATTAAACGGAAAACAACGTTTGAAAGAGAGCGCACTGATTATAGCGCTGCTGTCTGCTGTCTTCATCCTCGTATCTCTGCTCAGTTACGATTCATCCGACCCATCCTGGTCCCAAACTGCTTGGGATGGCCCAGTACAAAATGCTGCTGGCAACGCAGGTGCCTGGGTGGCTGATACCCTGTTTTTTACATTGGGTACCTTAGCTTATCCGCTTCCTTTTCTTTTGCTTCTCGGTGGCTGGGTTTTCTTCCGCCGTCGGGGAGAATCTGAGCCACTAAATTACACTATCCTAGCGACCCGAATCCTTGGTGTTGTTCTATTGCTATTGACCAGTTGCGGGTTGGCTGACCTGAACTTTGATGACTTCTGGTTCTTTTCATCCGGTGGTGTCGTCGGCGATGTACTGACAGAGCTTTCAATGCCCTTGTTCAACCTCTTGGGTACCACACTGGTCTTTATGTTCGTCTGGGCGGCTGGCTTTACGTTGTTTACGGGTATTTCCTGGCTGACGATTGTCGATACGTTAGGTGAAAAAACACTGTCGGCCATCACTTGGTTGGTGAACCGTGCCCGTGGTGACAAACCACAGATGATTGGCTCAACCGTTGATACCTCTGAGCTGGCCGATGACATCGATGAATCGGATCCGTTGTTCGCCAAGCCGGTTGCAAAAACGCGTGAGTTGGCAGATGTCTCGCTGCTCAACAAAGCACAGCGCGTTGGTGACGACGAAAAAGATACGCCAGTTTCCGTTCCGCCAGTGATCCACGCTGCAATTGCTGCCGCTGCGGAGCGCAAAGAGCCAGTGATGACGTTAGAGCCAGAATGGGATGAGCCAGTTATCGCGCCGGAGCCAAAACCCGTCTTTAACAGCGCCAATCAAGAGACGGACTTTGATGATGAGATCAACGCTCTTGATGAGCCAGAATTGGACCGCACTGACTCAGTCTCGATTGAGGAGCCTGTTTCAGAAACGGTTTCAGAAGAGACGTCAGAAGATATCAATGATGCTCCCTGGGATGACGATGTGAACTTTGGCTCAACGGAGTCTGTCGTGATTGAAGAAGCACGAGAAGACATCGTTATAGGTAACACTGATGGGTTGTCAGAACTTGACCGCGCACAGGCAGAATCGGTGATTCCAGACGAAGAAGAGGATCCTTTCCTCGAAACCATTCGTGAAGCACAGAAAAATGCCGCTGGTGCAGTGCATCCGTTCCTTGTCAAAGATGAACCGAACCTGCCGAAGCCGAAAGAGCCGCTGCCAACTATTGATCTTCTTGACCCTCCGCGCAATACAGCAACCCGCGCATCGGATGAAGAGCTGCAGTATCAGGCCCGCTTGATTGAAACGCGCCTTGAAGAATACAAAATCAAAGTCACTGTGAAGGGGATTTTCCCTGGGCCGGTTATTACACGCTTTGAACTTGAGCTGGCACCGGGTGTGAAAGTCAGTCGCATCATGAGTTTGTCAAAAGACATTGCCCGTTCGCTTTCAACCAGCGCTGTTCGTGTTGTTGATGTCATTCCGGGTAAACCTTATATCGGCCTCGAATTACCAAATACCAGCCGCGAAACCGTGTTCATGTCTGAAGTGGTAGCGAGTGAACGCTTCCAGTCTTCGAAATCACCGCTTTCAGTGGTTTTGGGTAAAGACATCGCTGGTGAAGCGATTGTGACGGACCTTGCCAAAGCACCGCACATGCTGGTGGCGGGTACAACAGGCTCCGGTAAATCTGTTGGTGTGAACGTGATGATCGTCAGTATGCTCTACAAAGCTGGGCCAGAAGATGTTCGCTTCATCATGATTGACCCGAAAATGTTGGAACTTTCCGTCTACGAAGGTATCCCACATTTGTTGACCGAAGTGGTCACTGACATGAAAGACGCCGCCAATGCGCTTCGCTGGAGCGTGGCGGAGATGGAACGTCGTTACAAACTCATGTCTGCATTGGGTGTTCGAAATATTGCTGGCTACAACGACAAAATCCGCGAAGCGGCAGAAGCCGACCACCCGATCCCTGACCCGCTATGGAAGCCGGGCGACAGTATGGATGAAACCGCACCTGTGCTGGAGAAACTACCTTACATCGTGGTGATCGTCGACGAATTTGCAGACCTGATGATGGTAGTGGGTAAGAAAGTAGAAGAGCTGATTGCACGTCTTGCCCAGAAAGCACGTGCTGCAGGTATTCACCTTGTGCTGGCTACGCAGCGTCCATCGGTGGACGTGATTACAGGTTTGATTAAAGCAAACATTCCGACACGCATGGCGTTTACGGTATCAACCAAAACAGACTCGCGAACCATTCTGGATCAGGGTGGGGCAGAATCCCTGCTGGGTATGGGTGACATGCTGTTTATGCCCAATGGTTCAAACCATCCGGCGCGCGTGCATGGTGCCTTCGTTAACGATGATGAAGTTCACCGCGTGGTCAGCAACTGGAAGGCGCGTGGCAAGCCTCAGTACATTTCAGAAATTACCAGCGGTGATCAGGGTAGCGATGGTTTGTTGCCGGGTGAAGCTCCAGAGGGCGGGGACGGCGAAGAGCTGGATCAGTTGTTTGACCAAGTGGTTGAGTTTGTGACCGAATCTCGTCGCGCGTCAGTCTCAGGAGTACAGCGCCGCTTTAAAATCGGTTATAACCGTGCCGCGCGAATTGTTGAACAGTTGGAAGCGCAGGGCATTGTCAGCCCGCCAGGCCATAACTCGAATCGTGAGGTGTTGGCACCGCCACCACCGCCAAGAGATTGATTGGAATAAGAATGAAAAAAATGTTGTTCTCTTTGCTGCTGGTTGCACCTGCAGTGTTTGCAAATCCGCAGCAAGAGCTGAATTCTCGCTTGTCAAAACTCAACAGCTTTACAGCAAATTTTGAACAGACAGTAACCAGCCCAGAAGGGGATGTAATCAGCGAAGGCGAAGGCAGTCTCGCTATGAAGCGCCCAAACCTGTTCAATTGGGAAACGGTGACGCCAGATGAAAATTACCTGATTTCAGATGGTGAAACACTGTGGTACTACAGCCCTTTCATTGAACAAGTCACTGCTATGCGGTTGGACGATGCCACTTCACAGACGCCTTTTGTTTTGCTGACCCGCAATAACCCGAGTGACTGGGCAAACTACGACGTGGAGCAGGATGGCGATACTTTCACTTTGTCTCCAAAAGAAGCCTCAAATTTGGGTGAGTTTGTTGTTAGTGTGAAACCTGACGGCAAAATTACCGAATTTGCCGTGGTGGAGCAGGACGGACAGCAAAGTCGCTTTGCACTGGATGACGTGAAGAATGTCACTCCGAAAGCGTCACTGTTCAGCTTTACTGTTCCGGAAGGTGTTGAGCTGGATGACCAGCGACAGTAATCAGAGAAAGCTAATTTGAGTAACCTCAGTCTGGATTTTGCGGACGACTTTCGCCCCTTGGCCGCGCGTATGCGGCCAACTAACCTCGCCGAATACATAGGCCAAAAACACCTCCTTGATGAAGGAAAACCTCTGCGCCGGGCTCTCGAAAGCGGGCAGCTGCATTCGATGATCCTTTGGGGGCCGCCTGGAACAGGTAAAACCACGCTGGCAGAAGTCGCCGCAGGTTATGCCAACGCAGAAATTGAACGGGTATCTGCTGTTACATCCGGTGTAAAAGATATTCGTCTTGCGATTGATAAAGCCAAAGAAAACCAATTGGTCGGCAGACGGACGATTCTGTTTGTTGACGAGGTGCATCGCTTCAACAAAAGCCAGCAGGATGCCTTTCTGCCGCATATTGAAGATGGCACCATCACCTTTATCGGTGCAACGACGGAAAACCCGTCATTCGAGCTGAACAACGCACTGCTCTCAAGAGCGCGAGTTTACAAGCTCAAATCTCTCGATACTGACGATGTGTTGGAAGTGATCGATCAGGCACTGTCTGACAACGAGCGTGGACTGGGTGCAGAAAAACTGGAATTCGCTGAGGGTGTCAAAGCGCAATTGGCTGATTTTACCTCTGGTGATGCGCGAATGACGCTGAACTATCTGGAACTCTTGTCTGACATGGTAGAACCAGACGCCAGCGGTAAGAAGCTAATCACCTTGCCGTTGCTCGCCGAAGTAGCCGGAGAGAAGATTGCACGCTTTGATAACAAGGGTGATCTTTGGTACGACCTGATTTCCGCCTTTCACAAGTCGGTCCGTGGTTCTGATCCAGATGCTGCCTTGTACTGGTACGCCAGAATCATCACTGCTGGTGGTGACCCGCTCTATGTTGCCCGTCGTCTGCTCGCCATTGCCTCTGAAGACATTGGCAATGCGGATCCGCGTGCAATGGAAATAGCCATTAACGCCTGGGATTGTTTTACCCGGGTCGGACCGGCAGAAGGCGAGCGTGCCATTGCGCAGGCAACGGTTTACATGGCATGTGCAGCAAAAAGTAATTCAGTTTATGTCGCATGGAAAGCGGCTTTGCGTGATGCCAAAATGCACCCTGATTATGAAGTGCCAAACCACCTTCGCAATGCGCCAACGACTCTGATGAAAGAAATGGGGTATGGCGATGGGTATCGATATGCCCATGATGAGCCAAATGCGTATGCCGCAGGAGAGAGCTATTTCCCTGAAGAAATGAAAGGCACGCGTTACTACCAGCCAGTGAATCGGGGGATGGAAATCAAAATTGCAGAAAAGCTGGCGTTTCTTGAGCAGTTGAATGCAAATAGCCCTCGAAAACGCTAGGAAATAAAGGTCAATTTGGGTATTGTTTTACCCAATAAATGTGGTGGTTAAAGTTACCCATCTCAGGAAGAAAAATCCTTTCAATTTGACGTTGCCATAATAGTGCGTGGCAGCGTCAACTTCTTTTAAGGCACTGTTTAACGATTCACAGGATTAACATGCTGGATTCAAAACTACTTCGTACCGAGCTGGACGCAACAGCTGAAAAACTGGCACGTCGTGGCTTCAAGCTTGACGTTGACACTCTCCGCAATCTGGAAGAAAAGCGCAAATCGCTGCAAGTACGCACCGAGGAGCTGCAAGCTGAGCGTAATGCACGATCCAAGTCCATCGGTCAGGCGAAGGCGAAAGGTGAAGATATCCAGCCACTGCTGGCAGCGGTAGAAAACCTGGGCGACGAGCTGAACAAAGCGAAAGCGGAACTGGCTGAGCTTCAGGACCAATTGAATGACATCACTATGGGTGTGCCAAACATCGCTGATGATGCAGTGCCAGTAGGTAAAGATGAATCTGAAAACGTAGAAATCTCTGTTTGGGGTGAGCCGAAAACTTACGATTTTGAAGTGAAAGACCACGTTGATCTGGGCGAGCTGACTGGCGGTCTGGATTTTGCGAGCGCAGTGAAACTGTCTGGCTCACGTTTCATCGTAATGAAAGGCCAAATGGCGCGCCTGCACCGTGCAATTGCCCAGTTCATGCTGGATCTTCACACCACTGAGCACGGTTACACCGAAATGTACGTGCCTTATTTGGTGAATGCAGACAGTCTGTTTGGTACTGGTCAACTGCCAAAATTCGGTGAAGACCTGTTCCACACTCAACCTGCGACCGAAGAAGGCGTGGGCATGTCTCTGATCCCAACCGCTGAAGTGCCGCTGACCAACATGGTTCGTGACACCATCGTGGAAGAAGCCGAGCTGCCTATCCGAATGACCGCTCACACGCCGTGTTTCCGTTCAGAAGCTGGCTCATACGGTCGTGATACCCGTGGCCTTATCCGTATGCACCAGTTCGATAAAGTCGAGTTGGTACAAATCGTTAAGCCAGAAGATTCAATGGCGGCCCTGGAAGAACTGACTGGTCACGCTGAGAAAGTTCTACAACTGCTGAATCTGCCTTACCGTAAGGTGATTCTGTGTACCGGTGACATGGGCTTCGGCTCAACAAAGACTTACGATCTGGAAGTGTGGGTACCTGCTCAAGGTACTTACCGTGAAATTTCATCTTGTTCTAACATGGGTGATTTCCAGGCACGTCGTATGCAGGCGCGCTTCCGTCGTAAGGCTGAGAAGAAACCGGAATTGCTGCACACACTTAACGGCTCAGGACTGGCGGTTGGTCGCACCATGGTAGCAATCCTTGAAAACTACCAGTTGGAAGATGGTCGCATTGAAGTGCCAGAAGTACTTCGTCCTTACATGGGTGGCCTGACTCACATCGGTTAATACAATCGAAATCTTAAAAAAAAACCGGCCTCCGCGGCCGGTTTTTTATTGAAAACAGAAAATTACCCTTTTTTCATTGCCTAGTTTTTAATGCATTAAGTTTGAAAGTGTACACTTAATGAGCAACATATTAATACACCTTAATGTTGATGAAACTATTTTCATATTTTCGAGAAACAATCATGTAAATCAGAAAGTTAATAAAGTATTAATCAATTTGTGGTTATTTGTTTGCAACCTTATCATTTCCTTCCTGTTTATTCGTCTACTATTACTTATTAGAAATCGTCGCAACTAAGAAAGGGTAGTGTCGTATGCGAGTCAATAATCCTGTAACGGATAAAGAAATAAAGTTCCCCACCGATTACAATTTGCTCTCAACAACCGATCCACGCGGTATCGTTAAGTACGCGAGTAAGGATTTTTGCGAAGTGGCGGGCTACACGTTAGACGAAATTGTGGGTCAACCACACAACCTTGTTCGTCACCCCAGCATGCCGCCTGCAGCATTCCAGAACATGTGGGACTTTATCAAAGCCGGTAACAACTGGATGGGCTTGGTAAAGAACCGCACTAAAGACGGCGATTACTACTGGGTGAATGCGTTCGCTTCTCCTATCAAACAAAACGGTCAGATTGTTGAATTTCAGTCTGTTCGAACCACGCCTGACCGCAAAGCGGTAGAGCGTGCTGAAAAACTGTATCCACAGTTGCTGGCTGGTAAAACACCATCGGCTCTCAAGATGCCGCGCACTCGTATGTGGCAACGAGCAGCAATGTGGTTTATACCAGGCGCAATATTGGCGGGTGCTGCTGGCTTCTTTGCCGGGTTTGCTGCAGCCATCGCCGTGCAGTTTGTTTTCTCTATCTTGGCAATGTTTATGCTGACTCGCCGCTTAGAAAACGTGACTAAACTGGCGAAAGAAGCCTACGACAACCCATTGATGGAATATCTCTACAATGGTGCGATCGATGATGTTTCTGAAATTGAGTTGGCACTGAAAATGCGCGCTGCCGAAATAAACGCGGTTGTTGGTCGAATACTCGATGGTAGCGATCAAGTGTTGAATGCAGCAGCCAATGCTAAGGCAAATGGTGAAAGAACCGCCAGTAATCTTGAAAATCAAAATGCTGAAACCGAACAGATTGCTGCGGCAATTAATGAAATGTCGGCGACAGCAAACGATATGTCAGGCAACACACAAAGTGCTTCGGATGCTGCTACTGAAGCTCAGGATGCCACCCTCACTGGTATGGAAACAGTTGGCCAGACGGTTGATGCTATCCAGAACCTCGCTAAACAGCTTAGTGACGCATCAAGCGTGATTTCCGAGCTGGAAGAGCACGGCAAGCGCATTGGCTCCGTATCTGACGTCATCCAAGGTATCGCAGAGCAAACCAATTTGTTGGCACTTAACGCAGCTATTGAGGCAGCACGAGCCGGTGAACAAGGCCGAGGCTTCGCGGTGGTTGCAGACGAAGTTCGCGCACTTGCACAACGCACACAAGAGTCGACTTCTGAAATCCAAGACGTCATTTCATTGATTCAGAACGGTACGCAACAAGCGGTTGATGCCATGGAACGAGGTACCACCTTATCAGGTGAGTGTGTGACCAGCGCTGAGAAAGCGGGTGATGCGCTTCGTCGTTCGCAGGAGTTGGTGTCTGATATCAACGATCGTAACCATCAGGTGGCGACTGCGGTTGAAGAGCAGGCGGCGGTATCTAATGAGATGAACGGTAATATTCAGTCTGTTTCTGAGCTCTCACATCAGTCTCTGAATATTGCGAAAGAGACAGTTCAGGAAGCTCAAGGATTGGTTGAAGCCTTGTCTGCCCAGAAACAACTTGTGGGTCAGTTCCGACGAGTCGGCTAGCAAAACCAGATACAAAAAAGGTCAGCCACTGGGCTGACCTTTTTTATGTGTTTATTTTCTGAAGGGCACTCATCCTGTTTTTAAAGGAAGCGCTTTGATGTCTTCTGAAGCTGCAGTGACTGTCTCGTTTTCTGCAGTACGAACAATCAATTCGCGGTCAAAAAGGTGCAGTAAGATGACGCTTAAATCCTGACTGATTTTAATCAGAGAAGATGCTGGAATTTCTTCTTCCGTTGAGCGAATAACGGAATCAAAGCGATTATCTACGCGATCAAAAGCCAAAGTCGCATCTCCGCTCGACATCAATGAAAGTTGATGCATCCGCTTTTGTAAGATTCGGCTTTGCAAGTTCACGGACTGCCACGCGGCTGTTTTACCTTCCATCAACCGCATCACGGCTTGTTCGTAACGAAGCTGCGCTTCTTTAGTATCAATCCAGGTTTGCCAGAACGCTTGATATTCTTCATAGGTCGCATCGAGTGTTCCTTCTGCCAGATAGGAGCGTGTCACTTCATCGATGATGTAAATGAGATGATCTGACGCTCTATGGTGTATCGCGTACCAGCCTGCTTTAGATTGATTTGGAAGTGACGACAACACCTGTTCCATCCGAGACTTCAATACACGGAACAAAGGGCGTTGAGGGTTGTTACACTCGATCAGTAATTGATCGCAGTACTCCGCAATCTCTTTGCGAGCTTTGCTGGCCTGAGGTGATTGTGGGCAGCGGATGTAGCGGGTGTTGTGGTCATGCAGCATCCAAAGCAATGAACGAAGATCGCTGATTTGCGAACGGTAGTGGTCGCGTCGGGATTTCTGTGAGCTCGACAGACCTTTCGTCATGCGAACTAGCCAGTTTGGAGTGATGATTGATAACAGTGCCATAACTTGTTCCTCTTTCCTGAGTGCCTGAACAAGTAGTGCAGTGTGTATGCCAATTTATAATGCATTTAAAAACAATGGGTTCTGTTTTTATGCCGGATTTTCTGACCAGCAATGGCGCAGAATCTAACCAATTTGGTGCAAAAGTGTGATGAGGGTCGATAAAATATTCCCCTGGATGCACAAACAAAAAAGGAGCCATCAGGCTCCTTTTCGATTTCTGCGTCGTGATTACATCACACGCATACCTGCTTGTGCCCCTTCGTGAGGTTCAAGCAGCCACAGATCTTTGCCACCTGGGCCAGCGGCCAGAATCATGCCTTCTGACATACCGAACTTCATCTTACGCGGTTTCAGGTTAGCGACCACTACTGTGTATTTGCCAACCAGATCTTCAGGATTGTACGCAGACTTGATACCAGAGAACACCTGACGGGTCTCACCGCCGATATCCAGCTGGAACTTCAGCAGTTTGTCAGCTTTTGGCACTGATTCACAAGAAATGATCTTTGCGATACGCAGGTCCACTTTCGCAAAGTCACCGAACTCGATTTCATCTGCAATAGGCTCTTCTTCCAAAGGACCTTTGACTTTTTCAGCCACCGCTTTCTCTGCTGCTGCATCTTCTTTAGATGCTTCAACCATCTCTTCAACTTTCTTCGGATCGATGCGGCTGAAGAGCGCTTTGAACGCTTCAACTTTATGAGCAGTCAGCGGCGTTGCAATACCATCCCAGCTCAGGGTTTCGTTCAGGAATGCTTCTGAACGCTCTGCCAGTTCTGGCATCACTGGCTTCAGGTAAGTCATCAGTACACGGAACAGGTTGATACCCATGGTACAGATTCCTTGAAGCTCAGCATCTTTGCCTTCTTCTTTGGCGACGACCCAAGGTGCTTTCTCGTCAACGTATTGGTTTGCTTTGTCAGCCAGTGCCATGATTTCACGGATAGCACGGCTGAACTCGCGGTTTTCAAACAGTTCGCCAATACGGCTAGCTGCAGAAGTGAACTCTTCATAAAGTGCTGGCTCTGCACATTCAGCAGACAGCATGCCGTCGAAGCGTTTCGCGATGAAGCCTGCGTTACGAGATGCAAGGTTAACCACTTTGTTTACGATGTCAGAGTTAACACGCTGAACGAAGTCTTCCAGATTCAGATCAAGATCGTCGATGCGGTTGTTCAGTTTGGCTGCGTAGTAGTAGCGCAGACACTCTGGATCCAGGTGTTTCAGGTAAGTGCTCGCCTTAATGAAAGTGCCTTTCGACTTCGACATCTTCGCGCCATTAACGGTCACATAGCCGTGAACGAACACGTTGTTTGGCTTGCGGAAGCCTGCGCCTTCCAGCATGGCTGGCCAGAACAGGCTGTGGAAGTAAACGATGTCTTTGCCAATGAAGTGGTAAAGTTCAGCGTCGCTGTCTTTGTTCCAGTATTCGTCGAAATCGACATTGCCATTCTTATTACAGAAGTTCTTGAATGAACCCATGTATCCGATTGGCGCGTCCAGCCATACATAGAAGTATTTACCTGGCTCACCCGGGATTTCAAAACCGAAGTAAGGCGCGTCACGAGAAATGTCCCACTGCTGCAGGCCAGACTCGAACCACTCGTTCATTTTGTTCGCCATTTCTTCCTGCAGCGCACCAGATTTGGTCCATGCTTTCAGCATGTCTTCGAACTGTGGCAGGTCAAAGAAGAAGTGAACAGAATCTTTCAGTACTGGGGTTGCGCCACTCACTGCTGATTTAGGGTTAATCAATTCAGTTGGGCTGTAGGTTTCACCACAGTTATCGCAGTTGTCACCATACTGATCTTCAGACTTACATTTCGGGCAAGTGCCTTTAACGAAACGGTCTGGAAGGAACATTTCTTTCTCAGGGTCAAACAGCTGAGAAATCGTACGGCTATTGATATAGCCCTTGTTCTTCAGTTGGGTGTAGATGTAAGACGCCAGCTCACGGTTTTCTTCACTGTGGGTGCTGTGGTAGTTGTCAAAGCTGATGTCAAAGCCCGCGAAGTCTGCTTCGTGTTCTTTCTGCATTTCAGCGATCATGGCTTCAGGCTCGATACCCAATTGCTGAGCTTTCAGCATGATTGGCGTACCGTGTGCGTCGTCTGCACAGATAAAGTTTACAGTGTTGCCACGCAGGCGCTGATAACGCACCCACACGTCTGCCTGAATATGCTCGAGCATATGACCCAAATGGATAGAGCCATTCGCGTAAGGCAGGGCACAGGTAACCAGAATTTTACGTTGGTTTGCAGCCATAATTTAGATAGTTCGCTTTTGACAATTGAATCGAATGAATGGCGCAAATCTTACCTGATCAGGCCCAGAAAACATAGTTTGAAGCGCTTGAGAGACAGAGAAAATGGTCATTAGCGACAGTATCGAATAACCCTTCTGCCTAAAGGGTGTGAAATCGTAAAAAATTCATTAGGCTAGAAGAATCATTACTGAAGAGTGCATGTCCTATGTTTTTCGGCCGCAATAAGAATTCACAACCTGACTTAGATACCGTGAAAACGTTCCTTAATCAATTTACCCATGCTTCGCTTGTTGAAGGTTGGGCAGATAAACAAGGCATGGTGACTCAAGCAAAAAGCGGTGAGTTAAAAGTCTCGTTCCCCTTTGCTGCATCTTCTTTGATCCAAGCGTTAAAGGACTGGATTGAAACGCAGAAAACAGCGGGTGAGGATGTCCCTGCGCTAGTCATTGAGCAGAAAGTTGCACCACTCAAAGCGGGCGAAAAACCGCTTATCAAAGGGGTGAAGAATGTCATTGTCGTGAGTTCTGCAAAAGGCGGCGTAGGTAAATCGACAACATCAGTGAACCTTGCGCTAGCCCTCCGCGCTCAAGGGGCCAAAGTCGGTATCCTTGATGCAGACATCTATGGCCCCTCACTGCCAATCATGCTGGGTACCAAAGGCAAACAGCCGACGACATTGGACGGCAAAACCATGGAGCCAGTTGAAGCGCATGGTCTTTTCAGCAATTCCATCGGCTATTTAGTACCGGATGAGAATGCCATGGTGTGGCGCGGCCCAATGGCATCAAAGGCCTTCGCGCAACTCGTCAACGAAACACATTGGCAGGATGTGGATTATCTGGTGGTGGATATGCCACCGGGCACAGGTGATATCCAATTGAGTCTGGCGCAGCAATTTCCCGTCACGGCCGCTGTCGTGGTCACCACGCCTCAGGATCTCGCTTTAGCGGATGCCATCAAAGGTGTGGCCATGTTTGAGAAGGTCGCGGTTCCGGTCCTCGGGGTGGTAGAGAACATGAGCTACCATATCTGCAGTCAGTGTGGTCACCATGAGCCTATCTTTGGTCAAGGCGGCGCGGTGAAAATGGCCAATGACTATGGCTTGTCGCTGTTAGCTCAAGTTCCCCTTCACATCAGTATTCGAGAAGATATTGACGCTGGCGCACCTACTGTAGCCAGCAAGCCAGAAAGTGAACATGCCGACGTTTATCTCGCACTGGCAGAGAAAGTCGCGAGTCAGTTGTTCTGGCATGGAGAGCGTGTGGCAGATCAAATATCCATCACCACAGTGAGTGAATAGCAAGTACATTACTGACAAGTTTCATATTGAGAGCGAGAATTGGTGCGCAATTCGTGTGCACAGTGATGAAACAATATGCATCTTGCTTTTATTTGAGATCTTAATCACACATTTAGATGGCGTGAGGGAGTTCAACTCCCTATAATCAGGCGGTTTATTTATCGCCAACTCTCCGGGTATTCATTTATGAGTGACAACAACCAATGTGTCATTATCGGTATTGCAGGCGCATCTGCATCCGGTAAAAGTCTGATCGCTAGTACTATTTATCAAGAACTAAAAGAAAAAGTTGGCGATCATCAGATCGGTGTTATCACGGAAGACCGCTATTATCGCGACCAAGGTCACCTCAGCATGGAAGAGCGTGTCAAAACCAACTACGACCATCCTCAAGCCTTGGACCATGATCTGCTGTGCAAGCACCTTCAAGACCTGATGGAAGGCAAAGCGGTTGAAGTCCCTCAATACAGTTACGCTGAACACACCCGCATGGAAGAGACCACCACATTGACGCCTAAGAAGGTGATCATTCTGGAAGGTATTCTTCTACTGACTGACCCACGTCTTCGTGACCTGATGCATGCGAGCATCTTTATGGATACCCCACTGGACATCTGTCTGCTTCGCCGTGTGAAACGTGATGTGGCTGAGCGTGGCCGCACCATGGAATCAGTACTTCAGCAGTATCAGCAAACAGTTCGTCCAATGTTCATGCAATTTATCGAGCCATCAAAACAGTATGCGGACATCATCGTTCCGCGCGGTGGTAAGAACCGAATAGCGATTGATGTACTCAAAGCACACATCGCCAAATTGCTGAAAGCATAAAAGAAAAGCCGGTTGAGACCGGCTTTTTTTATACCTGAAGTTGGTTAAAAATAAACAAAGGCCATTATTCGAAGGACCGTGCGATGAGATTAAGTGACAGACACATCAAAGAATATCTCGATGATGGCAAGATCGTCATTGAACCTAGACCTTCTGACGATGCTATCTCTGGTGTCACAGCAGATGTGACCTTAGACAACAAGTTTCGTGTCTTTAGTGAGCATGGCGCGCCGTTTATTGATTTATCCGGTCCAAGGGAAGAAGTCTCCGCACAGCTTGAAAAGGTGATGAGCGATGAAATCGAAATCGCGGAAGGCGAGGCATTCTTTCTTCATCCGGGGCAATTAGCACTGGCGGTAACTCATGAAGTCGTGACGTTGCCAGACGATATCGTGGGCTGGTTGGACGGACGCTCTTCCCTTGCGAGGCTTGGGTTGATGGTGCATGTCACAGCCCATCGCATAGATCCTGGTTGGCAAGGCAAGATTGTGCTGGAGTTCTACAACAGCGGACGGCTGCCTCTGGCACTTCGACCTGGTATGCCAATTGGTGCGCTAAGCTTTGAAACCATGACCAGCCCAGCGGAGCGCCCTTATCATAAACGGCAGAATGCTAAGTATAAAAATCAACAGGGTGCGGTGGCATCACGGATTGATGAGGACCAGAAATGACTGAAATTGCTGAACTTAGAGCAGAAATTTTTGTCCATTTTGGTTAACCTCAACCGCATCTCAAAAGGAAATGTGCATCATCATGAAAAAGCTTCTCTACATTCTACTCGGACTGGTGCTGTTGGTGGTCGTGGCCATTGGCGCCATCGTTGCATTCATCAACCCCAATGATTTCAAACCGCTGATCACTGACGAAGTGAAAAAAGCGACGGGACGTGAGCTGGTTATCGATGGCGATATCAGTTGGCGTTTCTGGCCGAGCTTGGGCCTGTCTGTTGAGCAACTGGCGTTCAAAAACCCACAAGGCTTTGCTGAGCCTGACATGTTGAAACTGAACAAGGCGGAGATGTCAGTTGCTGTCATGCCGCTACTGTCAGATACGTTGGATATCGGTCTTGTCAGCTTGCATGGTACTCACGTATTTATTCAGACCCTGCCAAATGGGGTGAGCAACCTCGATGGTCTGAGCGGTGAGCAAAGCACAGAGGCAGCCCCGTCAGAGAGCAATACTCAGTCGGACTCTGAGTCTGCATCCGCTGGTGAACCAGCAAAAGCGTGGACGATTTCTATCGGCGGTCTGGAGTTGCTGGATGCCAGCGCCACCGTGCGGGATGACAAAACGCATACCAGCAGTGAAATCAGCTCGCTGAACCTGACTATCGGCAAACTTGAAACCGGTATTTGGGTGCCAATCGAATTTGATGTGGTGGGCAAACAGAACGCTTTGGCTTTCTCCGCCAAGGGTGACGCTGAAGCCATGATCGACAAAGAGATCATGAAATCTCAGCTTCGCACTCTCACATTGGAAGCCAGCGCCAATGATGCGGCGACAAAACTGGAAAATTTCACGCTGAAAGCAGATCGCCTCGGTCTTGCGATTCCTATGGTGTTTGATTTTGCGGCCAAGGGTAATGCCAGCGACATGTCGTTTGACGCACAAGGTAAAACCACGGTGCAAGTCGACGAAGCGATTTCTCTGATCACCGCAAAAGCACTGGAGCTGAATACGACAGTCGCAGGCAAGTCATTGCCTCGTCCTGAAATGAAAATCAGTATGGGCGGTGACGTGGCCTTCGATAACAAGGCGCAGAAACTGTCTCTGGAAAATCTGAGAGCGGCAGTCGACGAACTGAATTTTGATGGTAAAGCGTCAGTTGCACTGGCAGATATTCCGGCCATTCGATTTGACGTTCACAGCCCTAAAATCAACCTGGATACTTTTCCTGGTGGTAACGCGGCCGCAGCAGAAGATAAGCCAGCAACATCGGGTGGCTCGCAAGGCGGGTCTGCTGAAAAGCCAGCGGAGAAGAAACCGCTTAGTGATGTTGAACCTGACCTCTCTGCTCTGAAAGGGTTGGATATAGCAGGTAAAATCGTTATTGATGACTTCGTTGCGAGCAACGTGGAAGTGACTGATGTGATTGCCAACTTTGCCGTTAATCGTGGCAAGGTTGATGTCAAACAGTTCGATGCCAAGTTATACGGTGGGACAATCAAAGTGGAAGGCAAGCTTGACGCGACCACTTCTCCTGCCCGTTATCAGGTGAAAAAAGACATCAAGAATGTCAATGTTCTCCCACTTCTGCAGGCGGCAGCAAATCAGGATATGTTGGCGGGTAAAGGCAGCATTGACGCAAACGTCAGTGGCGTTGGCCTGTCTGAAAAGCGCTTGCGTACAGGCATTACCGGCACGGTAGCGATTAACTTTGCGGACGGTGCCATCAACGGCATCAACATTCCTGAAATGATCCGTGAAGCGAAAGCAACGCTGAAAGGCCAGCGTGCAGAGTATGTGGAAGAAACCCGTAAGACAGACTTCAGCGCACTGACAGCGACATTCAACCTCGGCAAAGGTATCGCTTCTACCCGTAATATGAAGATGGAAGCGCCAGCGCTGCGCGTTCGTAGCGAAGGCCAAACCAATCTGGTGAAAGAAGACCTCGACTTTGAAGTGTTTGTCTCTGTGGTAGGCACCAGTAAAGGTCAGGGTGGTAAAGATATCGATGAACTCAAGGATGTCACGATTCCTGTGAAGATTGGCGGTACGTGGACAGCGCCTAGCTATAACCTCGATGTAAAAGCATTGCTGACCTCTAACAAAGTGCTGGAAGAAAAAGCGCGCAAAGAAGCGGAGCGCGGTTTGAAAAAGCTGTTGGGTGATAAAGCAGAGGACGACAAAGTGAAGGATGCGGCCAACAAGCTACTTCAAGGTTTGTTCAACTAACGCTGACGTTATATTGATAAAGCTCATGAATGCAGAAAGCCGCGTAATGCGGCTTTCTTTTTGTAAAGGTCAACAGCCCTAGGGGCTGTTGACCTTTGGTGATGATTTTTGCAGCAGTTTGTGGGGATTTTATGCAAGGCAGAGGCTTCGATGTGTAGCTGGCCTACATGAGAAGCTGATAACGCAGCAGAAATTCCCCACAAACGCTGCCCAAAGGGTTCTGCTCTAAGCGTTTTATGCTTTGTTGAGGTGTATTTGCTTAGACCACTAGGCGGCACACACCTCGCCGCGCCTAAAACGCTTATAGCTAGAACAAAATTTAACCACCAAAGATCAACAGCCCCTAAGCACGAAGCTTTTTCTGACTCTTTTCGCGCTGAAGCATATCTTGTAATGCGCCGAGCAAGTCGACGGCAGACAAAATACCGACCAGTGTCTCTGTTTTGTCCAGAACTGGCAGGGCACCGACATTGTGATCGAGTAGCTTCTGGTTCGCTTTGGAAAGGGTTTCGTAGGTGTGACAGGAAATCACATCTGTCACCATTACATCACCCACATTGAGGTCATCTGAAAGCAGATAAGGGTGTTCGATGTCAGGCGCTTCATCGGCCCAGTTGGGACGACGCAGTTGTCGGTCACTGATGATCCCAACCAATTCGTCGTTTTCTACGACAGGAAGGTGGCGAATGTCTTTGTCCCTCATGAGGAAATACGCTTCACGCACTCCCATGTTTGGGCTGATGGTCACCAGTTTACGTGTCATGTAATCGGAAACTTTTCCTGGCATCGTGTAGACCTCTCCTCATTGTTTGGATTGACTCCTTTAAACCTACAAAAAGTAAGGACGTAATGTTGGGAGGCATCGCCCAGAAATCCAGTAGGAACAGATCTGCGCCAACACAGTTATTCGTTTCAATTTGTGTATACCCAAACAACCTGAAGATACAGGATTCAGCGAGATTGACTGGCGTTGTGATTGCGGCGTTCCTTTGCAGGTGTAGTCATCTCCATCAAAAAGGAACAACAAAGAGCACGGCGTCAGTCAACTCGCCCAAAGGGAGGCCATCAATGCGCCCACTTCTTCGTTAAACTCCACGGAAATAGAGTGACTATTCCTCGCGGAATTTACCTCGAATTGAACGCATTGATGACCTCTGAATTCAAGTATCTTCAGGTCGTTTGGGTATATTTGCTTCACCCAGTCAGAATGTGCGCTAGAATCAGCCACCTGAACAAGAAAAAGAAATGCCTTCAGCTTTAAAGGAAAACGAACGTTCATGGACTCTATTTCTCAGGCAGCCCTTGGTGCTGCAGTCGCCGGTTTAGTCGCCGGTAAGCGTTGCTCTCCAAAAGTGCTTCTTGCCGGCGCCGCACTCGGCACACTACCCGATCTGGACGTGGTGCTGGATTATGGCGACCCGATTTCCAATATGATTAAACACCGTGGGTTTAGTCATTCCCTGTTTGTTCTGTTCCCGTTTGCTGCCGTATTGGCGGTTTTCTGGCAGCGATTTTTCGCCAAAGAATGGCCGCTATGGCAACTCTGGGCGCTGTTTACTGCAGTGTTGGTGACGCATCCGATTCTGGATTCTTTCACGACTTATGGCACCCAACTGTTTTGGCCATTAGATACGCCACCTGTGGCTATCTCCAGCATCTTTATTATTGACCCGCTGTACACCATTCCACTGCTTATTCCAGTGTTGGCCGCATTTATCTGGCGTAGTCGTGCTGCCAAACTCTGTGGCGTGGGGCTGGCGATTTCTACGCTTTATCTCGCCTGGTCACTTGTAGCGATTGGCGTGGTTAAAGACCGGGTGGAAGAAAATGTGGCAGGAACGCACCTTGAAGGACAGCCCGTGTTTATTGGACCGACACCTTTCAACACCGTGCTTTGGCGCGTAGTGGTGTTGGATGACGATAAATACTGGGAAGGCCTGACATCTTTGCTGGATGAAGATCCAACCATCGATTGGATGCCAATGGTACGAGGCGATTGGGCATTCCCGAGCAAGCCGGAACTACTCACAGACTTTGAAAACTTCACCCGTGGCTTTGTGCGTTACGAGCAAGATGGTGATGCGTTAACCGCGACGGATTTGCGCCTTGGTATGGCCATGTATCACCCGTTTAGCTTTGTGGTGGCAGAGCAGGGTGAGAATCAGGTTTGGCAATTGGTGCCGCCAGTGCAATTGGATCCAGGCCCAGTGTTGCCTCGACAAATCCCTGCACTGTGGATGCGCCTGCTGGGCTGGCAAAGTATTGATGCCATGCTTTGCAATGAACATGATTGCTTCCGTGATGAATTGTCATCCAACTGATAGTGATACCAATCGTAGTAAGTATCTACTCATCTACCTACTGTGATTGGTATAAAAAGCCCAGCAATGCTGGGCTTTCTTCTATCTAGTGTCACGGAAAGTGCTAATTACCAATCAATGCCTTTGCGTACCTTGATGCCAGAATCAAAAGCATGCTTCACATTGCGAACTTCAGAGACAGTATCTGCCATCTCAGTCAGTGTGCGGTGGGCAGCGCGGCCAGTGATGATCACTGACTGCTCGCTTGGACGGTTTTCCAGCGCTTCTACCACTTCGTCCAACTCGATGTAGCCGTAGGTGACCATGTAGGTCATTTCGTCCAGTAGCACGACGTTGTAGCTTGGGTCTGCCAGCATGCGTTTACATTCCTGCCAGACTTCCTGTGCGGCTTGGGTGTCAGCTGCTTTGTCTTGTGTGTCCCAGGTAAAGCCGGTTGCCATAACGTGGAATTCAACACCGCATTTTTCCAGCAGATTACGCTCGCCACATTCCCAAGTGCCCTTGATGAATTGGGCTACACCGCACTTCTGACCGTGACCGGTCGCGCGGGTGATCATGCCGAACCCTGAAGTCGATTTCCCTTTGCCGTTTCCGGTAATCACCAACAGCAAACCCTTTTCAATCTGTGCAGCGGCAACGCGCTCGTCGACCTGTTCTTTGACTTTTTGTTGTCGGGCTTTGTAGCGCTCATCGCTCATTAGATTTTCTTCCTTTCAAAATTATTTGGCTGAAGCAGTATGGGTGGCCAGCAATCGTGGATCACAACATACCAAAACCCACTTGTATTGGAAGAGTGTAAATCTGAGTAAATCGCTCTGGTATTGGCGTTCGTACAGAAATTGGTCAACTACAATCAGTCAGAATATACCCAAACAATCTTAAGTTGCAGGATTCAGCGAGCATCTTCAGGTCGTTTGGGTATGAAACCACGAGGGATAACAGATGAAAAAGTTAGGATGGCTGTTGATGGCCCTGCCTTTAAGCGGAATGGCAGGGGAAGTGGTCGATTACAGTGCCAATGGTATGGCTTTAGAGGGGTATTACGCGCCTGCTGATGGTGACGTTAAAGGCTCAGTGATTTTAATCCATGACTGGGATGGACTGACTGGCTATGAGCAAAAGCGCGCCGATATGCTGTCTTCGATGGGCTACAACGCCTTTGCGGTTGACCTATATGGCAAAGGCAACCGTCCTGTTGATACCAATGCCAAGAAAGCGGAAACAGGAAAGCTTTATAAAGATCGGGAGAAAATGCGAACCCTGATTCTGGCGGGTTTAGATAAAGCTAGAGAAATGGGTGTAGAAGATGTGGTAGTTGCAGGTTATTGCTTTGGCGGCGCGGCAACGCTAGAGCTTGCTCGCTCTGGCAAAGGCAGTGGTATCAATGGTTATGCCACTTTCCACGGTGGACTGGCGACACCAAGCGATCAGAGTTATGCCAAAGACACGGCACCGATTTTCATCTCCCATGGCGGTGCAGACAGTGCAATTCCAATGAGCGATGTGGCGGATCTCTCTGAAGAGCTGGAAGCAGCCAGTATACCCTATCTGATTGAAGTCTATTCCGGTGCACCTCATGCTTTCACAGTGTTTGAGTCTCCTCGTTATCGTGAAGTGGCGGATAAGCGCTCTTGGGCGACCTTCACTGGCTTCCTGGAAGAAAATCTGTAGGGCCTCTCAAACACCGGTCTCAGTGGTTTTGCTCTCCGTTCCTTGATTCGATACAGTGTTCGTAATGAATGGGGAACGGAGTGCCAATGTCTAATAACAAACCGAAAATTCTCGTTGTCTGTATGGGTAACATTTGTCGTTCGCCTACCGGAGAAGCAATACTCCGTGCTAAAGCCAAGGCGCGCGGTTTGGATGTTGAAATCGATTCGGCAGGCACCATCGGTTATCACTCAGGCGCTAAGCCTGATGAAAGAGCAAGGAAAGCCGGAGAAGCCAGAGGCTATGATTTCACGGGCATTTACTCGCGTCAGGTTGAAGATGATGACTTTGAAAAATTCGACATGATTCTGGCTTCAGACAAAGCGAACCTTGCTGACCTGCTGGACCGCTGCCCTGACCATCTTCGTGACAGAGTCTCTTTGTTTTTGAGCCATGGCAACTCATCGCTGGCTGAAATTCCAGACCCATACTACGGAGGCTCAAAAGGTTTTGAGCTGGTGTTGGATCTTATCGAAGAAGCCAGCGACAGTGTGCTGGATGAAGTGATGGCGAAATAAACCTCTGAGTCTTGCTGAAGCCCGCTGACAGCGGGCTTTTTTGTATTTAACGGAACAATGTTCGCAGCAACCAGCAAATTCCCACCTTAGTGCTTGTTTAAACTTGATCGCTCTTATAAATTTAAGATCTATAGCTGATAGCTTTTTGTGAGGTAAGGGATTGAAACTTCAGCAGCTTAAATATCTAAAAGCGATAAAGGACAACAATTTAAACGTGTCCGCGGCCTCCCAGTCACTTTTTACGACCCAGCCAGGTGTAAGTAAACAGGTTGGATTACTGGAAAAAGAACTGGGTGTGAGGATTTTTGAACGTCGTGGTAAGAACCTCAGCGGTATTACCCCGATCGGTGAACGAATCCTTGAGCAGGTTGAACGCATGCTGGCGCTGGAGCAAAAAATCAAAGCGTTAGCAAACGAGCATCTGGATCCGAGTGTAGGTACGTTGAATATCTATACCACGCATACCATTGCCCGTTATCTGCTGCCAAACAGCGTGTCCTACTTCACCAAGAAATACCCGAACATCAATTTCCACCTGCATCCAACGCTGCCGTTGCAAACCAAGGGCGTTATAAGCAAAGGGCATTCTGACTTTTCTATCGTGGCCCACGATATTGGTGCAGACAACGATTTAATCCAGCTGCCTGCGTACCTTTGGACGATGGGATTGGTGGTGCCGGAAGGCCACCCGCTGGCAGATGTTCGCAAGCCAACGCTCAAGCAATTGTCTGAATACCCGATTCTGAGTTACGAGCCGGGTTCAACTGGCCGTCAGGTTCAGGATGAAGCCTTCAGACGCGCGGGTATCAATCCAAACTACTTTATGACTGTTATGGATGCTGACGTGATCAAACGTTATGTCCAGCTCGGGTTCGGTATTGGCATTATCTCTACCTTGGCAGCACGCGACATTGAAAACACGGGTTTGACTTACATTAACCTCGATCACTTGTTTGAGCCGTGTAACGCTTGGATATGTTTCTCGAAAGATATCCTGCTGCAAAATTACATGTACGACTTCCTGATGTCGTTCTCGCCTCATCTGACCAAAACGCTGATGGAAAGTGTGTTGATGCAAAACAGCAGCGAGAAAGTCGACAAGCTTTTCGAAGGGCTTGAGCTCCCCGTGTACTAACCTGAAAGAAGAGTGAAGAACGCCAGCGAATATGCTGGCGTTTTTACGTTCAATTGTCGGAGGTCTCCCCACTTTCAGGCGGTGGTGTCCGAATGACTCTACCCTGATTGTTGTTGAGCTCAGGATGATCCACTAACAGGTGCTTGCGGATCGCGGGAGGTTCAGGTTCATTTTCCGGATGGTTCTGATGGAAGATGGGGGTTTTCGGCCGATAGACATGATGCGGCCTACCATCTTCCAGCACACTGTCGGGAATGCGTTTGCCAATGATGATTTCTATTGCTGTCATGGCATCATCCGTAGGGAGCGTCACGGTTTCTGATTCTTCAACCACCACTTCCTCGGCAGCGTGCAGTGCAAGTGGTGAAATCGCGATAACCGCGCCTACCAACAGGGAAATCGCCAGTTTCTTCATTGCTTGGGCTTCAATGTCTGACATATTTCCTCCTAAGCGGGCGTGCCGTCATTTCTGTCGCGGGCTGCGACGAATCCATAGAAGATGTAGCCGAACATGGTGAGGATCGAGCCCCAGAACACTGCAGATTGACCACAGGCATACACGCCGTAAATGCTGTAAATCACGGCGAATGTCCCGATCGTAGCTGCCGTTTTATACTCTTTTGGGCTGACATTCTGCTTGCGGAGAATGACTTCGAGACCGGTCAACGACAGTATGTATGGGACCATATTGATGAATACCGCGAGGTTAAGCAGCACATTGAACTGTTTGACCAAGTTTGGCGAAATCGTCATCACAGCCAGCAACAACTCGAGACCCAGCATGATCAACATGCCTTTGATGGGCGCATTGTTTTTATTCACTTCACCAAACACTTTCGGGAACAGACGAATGTCCGCTGCGGCTTTGGATACCTGCGCATTGGTAAACTGCCAACCAAGTAAGGAACCGATACAGGCTATCACTGCCAGAGCGGTGATGATGCTACCGACAGTTTCGTTAAACATGTAGGTATAAACCAACCCGAAAGGCGCATCGGATTTAGCCAGTTCGGCGTTCGGGATAATCCCCTGAATCACCGAAGTCGATGTGATGTAAACGATGGCGGTGAAGCTGGTGGCGAGCATACAGGCCAAAGGAACGTTCTTTTCGGGGTTTTCTACGGCCCCCGAGTTGGCTCCGGCTGACTCTATCCCCAAAAAAGCCCAGAGGGTTAATGCGATGCCTGATGACACCGCGGTGATGGTCGTGTCCTGATGGGGATTCCACGCTTCGGCGAAAACATCAGGCTTGAACCAGAACCAACCGGCAACGGATAAGCCAACCACGGGAATGATGATGCCCCAGACCGTAATGGCTGAGATTTGCCCGGTGATTTTTGGCCCCCAGAAGTTGGCTACCATGGTGACAACCAAAATGGCGACCACAGCAATAAAGGTGTGAATTGGGGTGGTTTTAATCCAAGGGAAGAAGGGCACCAAATAACCAGCCGCAGACACGGCAATTGCCACCGCACTGATCACCAGACAGACATAATAGGTATACGAAGCAATAAAAAACGATGATTTCCCGTGTGCTTCGTTGGCATAGGCCGACATGCCGCCGTCTTTGTTACAGTACATACCGCACTTGGCGAAGGCATAGGCAATACACATTGCGCCTAATGCTGTCACAACCCATGAAAGCAGCGAAATTGCCCCGGTTTGAGCCAAGCTTGCTGGCAGCATGATGATGCCAGAGCCCATCATGTTTACAGTCACTATGGTGGTTAATCCCACCAGTCCCATTTTATTTTGTTCTGACGCCATACTGATTCTCCACTGCATTATTTGGGCAAGAAATGCAGGTATTCAGCCTTGCTGCATACACGTTCGATAGACGATCTCCCGCCGCTGCATCGAAACAAGTGAAAAGGCTTTGCCTGTCGAATTGAAAGTAGAAGTGGAGAGGTGAGGTGTTTGGTTCTTTTACAAGACAAAAGCACAGTTCGTCCTAATGAAACTCATTACACACATTTCTGTAAGCCAATAAAAATAGGGGATTGATGATGCGCTCTGTCGGCAATGCATCAACTTTCACTTTGGTTTTTTCTTCAAATTTGTCTTTTTTGCGACTTTGTCTGCCAGAGGGCTCTTCTATGGTGAATGAGACTCAAACAAAACACTTCTCCTCATTCAGTGTCGGAGCTGGCTATGAAAACCTACGGAAAGAAATTTAATGTTCTGATTTTGGAAGAAGCCCATAAAGAAGGTGTAGTGGGTAATGCGATTGAAAGGCTGATTGCAGAGCTGGAAAGCAGCGGCGCAAGAGTCATGGTGGCGACAAGCTTTGATGATTGTTATTCGGTGATTTTTTCGAATACTGCGCTTGATTGTCTGATGCTTACATCAGCCATGAGCGGGTCCCAAAGCGAAGAAAATGAGCGCTTTTATGTGCTGATAGAAAAGCTCAACCGTCGCCAGCAAAATGTCCCTGTGTTCCTGCTGGCTGAGCGAAAGAAAATCACCCTTCACGTTACTCGTGAAATGATGGAAAAAGTCGATGAGTTCGCCTGGATTCTGGAAGACACGCCAGATTTCATCGCAGGCCGCGCCGTCGCCGCAATGAACCGCTACCGTAAGCAGCTACTGCCTCCACTCATGTCCGCATTGATGAGGTATGACGATATTCATGAGTATTCGTGGGCAGCACCGGGCCACCAAGGTGGGGTAGGCTTTACTAAGACCCCAGCCGGGCAGCGCTTTTACAACTACTACGGTGAGGGACTGTTCCGCACCGACATGGGGATCGAACGTGGCAGCTTAGGTTCATTGCTCGACCACACAGGCTACTTTGGTGACAGTGAGCGCTATGCAGCCAAGGTCTTTGGCGCTGACCAATCTTACTCGCTGGTGACGGGTACATCAGGCTCCAACCGCACTATTATGTCCGCCTGTATGAACGAGAATGATCTGGTGATTTGCGACCGCAACTGTCACAAGTCGATAGAGCAGGGACTGATGCTCTCTGGTGCGCGGCCTGTTTACCTGCTGCCAACACGCAACCGCTACGGCATTATCGGCCCCATCTATCCTGACCAGCTCTCCAAGCCGGTGCTCGATCAGCGTGCCAAAGATTACTCACTCACCAAAGATTACGCCGACCAACGTGCGGTTTATGCTGTGCTGACAAACTGTACCTATGACGGTCTTTGCTATAACGCTGAAAGGGCGCAGGACATTCTGGCTGAGAGCAGTGACCGTATTCACTTCGATGAAGCTTGGTACGGTTATGCACGCTTTAACCCTATCTACGAAAAACACTATGCGATGCGCGGCGAGCCAACCGAAGATCCGGATGCGCCAACCGTGTTTGCAACTCACTCTACCCACAAACTGCTGAATGCCTTGTCGCAAGCGTCTTGGCTGCATGTGAGAAATGGTAAAGGCGCTATCAGCTTTGAACGCTTCAATCAGGCGTACATGATGCATGCGACTACTTCTCCGCTGTATGCGATTTGTGCATCGAATGATATTGCCGTATCGCAGATGGCCGGTAACAGAGGTCATTCGTTGACGCTGGAAGTGATTCGCGAAGCGGTGGATTTCCGTCAGGCGATGGGGCGGCTGAATCGTGAATACACAGAAAATGGTGATTGGTTCTTCACGCCGTGGAATGCGGACACCGTCAAAGACCCACAAACCGGGGAAACGTACGCCTTCGAAGATGCGCCTGCAGACTTGCTATGCGAGAGTCAGGATGCCTGGGTGATGCACCCTGGCGATAACTGGCATGGCTTCAAAGACATGCCTGCAGACTGGTGTATGCTCGACCCAATCAAGGTCAGTATTCTCGCGCCGGGTATGGGCGATGATGGCAAACTGCTTGATAAAGGTGTGCCAGCCGCATTGGTCACACTCTACCTCGGACGCTTCGGGATAGTGCCGACCCGTACTACGGATTTTCAGGTGATGTTCCTCTTCTCCATGGGTATCACCAAAGGTAAGTGGGCGACACTGGTCAATACGCTGATGGGCTTCAAGCGTCACTACGACAACAACACACCGCTGGTGGATTCACTGCCTGACTTGGCATCAGATTTCCCCGATGTCTATGGCGACATGGGGCTTAAGGATTTGGGCGATAAGATTTTCAGTTACCTGAAACAGCACAATCCGGGTGAAGTATTGAACGCAGCTTATGAAACCTTGCCAGAAGCCGTGATGACACCACGTGCCGCCTATCAGGCTATCGTCGCTGATAACGTTGAAATGGTGCCTTCACATCAACTCGTTGGGCGTGTTGCCGCCAATGCGGTTATCCCATATCCACCGGGCATTCCGATGTTAATGTCCGGAGAGAGCTTCGGTGACGAGAACAGTCCGCAAATCAAGTACCTCAAGAGCCTAGAAGTGTGGGATGAAGAATTCCCGGGCTTTGAAAAAGAAACCGAAGGGACAGAGATGCATGATGGTATCTATCATGTGATGTGCGTGAAATCGGTTTAAACGCCAAAGAAAAAGAAAAGGGGAGGCCATTGGCTTCCCCTCACTTGTCTCGTTTCACTAGGTTTACTTAACGACGGTGAATTGCCCCATCATCCCCATATCCTCGTGCTCCAGAATATGGCAGTGGTACATATATGGCCATTGCTCGGGAGCCTCATATTCGAACTTCAGCAGAATTTCGGCCTCACCATTTGGATAGATGGTGTCTTTCCAACCTTGATCTTCTGGCGCTGGCGGGTTTCCGTTCATCGACAAAATCAAAAAAGACGTGCCGTGCATGTGGAAAGGATGCCTACCTGAATTGATTGTCCACTTTTCCAGCTGTCCTAACTTGGATTCATGGTTAATGACTTTCATGTCCATTTGCTGGCCGTTGATGGACATATCATCAAGCTCAAAAACGCGCTCGACCTCTACGTCTTTTTCAAGGTAAGGGGTAATGGTATTGAGTTGTTTGGGTAACGCAGATGCTAGCGCCTCGAGCGAGCTGTCAACCTTGAGTTCAAGAACAGATTGGCTTTCTGAAAAAGGAATGAGGGCAGCGTTAAATCCGTTGTAGTTCATGGGTAACAGCTTTGCCAGCACCCTCTGGTTTTCGACGGCTGACATATCAACGACGATGTCATTACGTTCTCCAGGTGCCATTTTCAAAGATGTTAATTCTACCGGAGAGGCCAGCAAGCCGCCTTCTGTCGCTATTTTATAGAAAGGTTGGTCGCCTTCCAGATAGAACTCATAAGAGCGGGCATTGGAGCCGTTGAGTAAACGCAATCTGACAAAAGATTGAGGTACCAGCGTGTAGGGGTTGATGGTGCCATTGATCACAAGTGTGCCTTCTCTCAGATCCTCAGGCATATCGTTAGTCGAGTATGGCGTCATCTTTCCATCAACAAAGTTTCTGTCCTGAATGACCAAAGGAATATCATCAACGCCGTAGGTGTTTGGTAGCCCCAAAGACAGTGAATGCTCATCCTCGATAAGATAAAAACCCGCCAGTCCAGAATGAACCTGTTTGGCAGTGGAGCCTTTAAGGTGTGGGTGATACCAGTTAGTAGAGGCCTGTTGCACGACAGGAATGGTTACGTTCCATGTGTCTCCGGGCAGGATTTTGTTTTGTGGTCCACCATCAATCTTTCCTACAACGTGTAAGCCATGACCGTGAATATTCGTTGGTTCATCAAGATGGTTGGTAAACGCAATGGCTGTACTTTCGCCTTTGTACATTTTTATTGTTGGACCCAGATAGCCACCATTGTAGCCACTGGTCTTACTCTTAACCCCGGGATAAAACTCGTGCTCACCTTCTTTGATATCGATGACTATCGGGCCATTTTGAGTTCGGCTGTCAATGAGTGTTGGAATACTCAAGGGTGTTACTGCTGCCGTAGTCGGTGGAGAAGCGCGCAGAGCAGCGCTGGCAGCAATAGCTGCAAAAATCAGTGCGGAGACCAGTAGCATGACTAAGGCCACGCGTCGGCTGGCAAAACCTTTCTGGCGCTTATATGCACCTTTCTTTTGTCTGAAGCAGGTCATCCTTTTCCCTAAATTACTGAAATATGTTTTGGTGGCGGATTATTTAATATCAGACTGCGTTCGTCCATTTAGAGCCTAGCTCAAAAGTGATACAAACAAGAAAAGACTACGGGTTGTCCAGATTTCCACGTCTTTAGGTATAAGAAGTTGTAGATAATAGAAAAAAGGCCAGAGCAAAAAGCATCTGGCCTTTGGTTTTTTTATGGGGGAAGTGAAGATTAGTGGCAGGCGATATGGATAAAAATCTGCGCACCGACTAAGAGGAAGTCGTCATCCACGTAGTAAGGATTTGAGTGCAGGTAATTACAGATGCCTGCCTCTTTGTTACCACTACCGAGGAAGAACATCGCGCCTTTGCGATCTTCTGCTGCATTCACCATCAGGCTGAAATCTTCAGAACCTGTCATTGGGTTGCCGTTAGGATCCAGACGGTCAGCAGGCACGATAGCGCGCGCTGCATCCACCACGCGCTGGTAAGCGTCTGGGTGGTTGATGACTGCTGGGTAGCCTTCGCAAACCATGGTGGTTTTGAAGCCACGGATTTCACTTTCTTTTACGAAAGTTTCAAAGCTGTCTTTCAGGATCTGATCAGTGTCGGCGTCCATTGCGCGGATGGTGCCGCGAGCCTGCGCGTAGTCAGGCACAGCGTTAGGAATGCTGCCGCCGTTGAACATACCACAACCGAATACAGCAGGGCTGAACGGGTTAGTGCGCTTGGCGACGATGTAGTCCATGTCCATGATGATACGGCTGGCTTCGCGGATCGCATCCAGACCTTTCTGTGGGGTTGAACCGTGAGCAGAAACGCCATGAACGTCCAAAGTCCACGCAGAACCATAAGATGACATGATGCCGTTGTTAATTTTTACGAAGCCGTATTCCAGAGCCGCGTCATTGTGCAGTGCATACACTTCCGCGACGCCTTCCATACAACCCAGCTCAACCATTTTGCTGGCGCCCGGAACACGCATGTCTTCTTCCGCCATTTGGAAGATGAAGCGCACGTTGTGTTTCAGTTCGGCTTGGTTTTCGGCCAGGTATTTCGCTGTGGTTAGGATGATTGCCATATGGGTATCGTGACCACAGTTGTGTGAGCGGCCTTCATGGGTCGAACGGTATTCGTTGTCCGTCATGTCGTCCATTTCCAGTGCGTCCATGTCCGCACGGAAGCCAACACGTTTCCACTCAGGGTTTACGGTCAGATCAGCGATGAAGCCAGTGAAACCTTCGTAAGTGGTCAGGCTGTAACCCATCTCAGTCATCAGCGCCTGGCAGTAAGCCGTGGTTTTGAATTCTTCACCGGAGATCTCAGGGATCTGATGCAGGTCACGACGTGTGTTGATGCTGAACTCATGCAGGCCAAGCAGCTTGCTGTCCAGATTGAAGTTTGAGTACTTAGCCGACATTTAGATAATCCCTTTCATTTGGAAGCCGATTTGTGCAATTAAAGACGCGCCGAAGAAACAGCTGGTCGCTACAATCAGGAAGATAACGATAACTTTCCAAGACATCTTTTTCAGCTCTTCCATCTGTCCGCCAACAGACAGACCTGCAAATGCCAGTAGCGGCACACACACAGACAGGAACTGGATCTTACCCACTGATTCCAGGAAGTAAGTGCGAACCGGCGTCTCAGGCAGACAAATCAGAATACCGATAATGGTCGCGTAGGCGAACGTTGGAAGTGAAGAAGGAATGAACTTCTTCGCAACCAGAGAGAGGAACACAATCACAGACATAGCAATGAAGCTGTGTACCATCTCAGTCGGCGCAGTGCCGTTGGTCAGAAATTGGGTAAAGCCAGCCAGTACAATCGCAAGCGAGACCAGCTTCATGTCATTCATAATCACTTTCATGGCTTATTTACCTTTATTGCAAATTTTGTACATCAGCTCAGCCAATGGCAGACCAAGGAAAGTCAGCGACAGTGCGCCCAGAACAGATGACAGCAGGTTAGATGCCGCAGCAATACTCAGCACTTGTTGTGCCAGCGCTGGCTCGAGACCTGATACCAGTGCGCCTGATGCAGCGCTCAGCATTGAGCCAGAACCTACGCCTGAACCTGCAGCCAGTGCCAGTGGGTGAAGACCCGTCAGCGGCGCGATACTGCCCAGTACAGAGAACCACAGGGTGCCGATAACAGAACCACACAGGTAGATAGCCAGTACACCAACGTACTCTGGGCTGCCTGTGCCGAATTTACCCTGTATAACTGCGATAGAAGGCTCACGGCTGATCGATGAACATGCGCCGATTGCTTTGCGGTCGAACTTGAATTTCACCGCCAAAGGAATGGCAATCAGGATTGGAAGCAGGTTACCCAGCTCTTGGAACAGCAGTGGAACACCCGCATCGATGATCATGTCCAGGTTAGGGATAATCATGCCCGCGTATTGGGTACCCAGCACCAGCAGGCAGTAACCCACCATCTTGCCGCAGAAACCTTCTTCTTTCTCAGTGAAGACTTTGCCCCACGCTTTGATCTTGGACTTGGTCCAGTTTACTGACAGTGCCATACCGAACATCACGGCAAACAGCATTGGCAGGATAGAAATAGTGGCAAACCCCAGATCAATCTTCTTGGTACCGATAACAAACTGGGATAGGAAAATCAGTGCGGATACCGCGATGACACTGGTCATGATGACGCGTGCCTGACCGCTTTTGTTTTCTTCTGTGCTCATAGTTATTCAACAGTAAAAGTGGAAATCGACGCTGATTATAGGGAGGGATGAAAAGCGAAACGTGAACAAGATCAACGGTCGGTATCGGGATCTAGATGAAAACTAAATATGATATTCCCTTACGGAATTAGTGGTTATAAGCCGGTAAAATGCACTTAGGTTTGGTGTTGTAACTGTTGGTTTTCAGTGTCATTCGGTAACCGGATTAACCGTCCAGCTCAGCTTGGATAACAAGAGTGGCAAGCCCTAGAAAAAAGAAAACCCGGCGCGAGGGCCGGGTTTGAGTTCGTCAATATTGATTACAACAAAGGCGCACAGTTACAGTTGCCGTTGCCGTTGCCGTTGCCGTTTGAGGCACTTTGCTTGCTTTCTTTCTGAGGCTGATACCATTCCTCAAGGCCATCTTGCAGTTGCTTAGCGGCTTGAGCAGCGCTCATTTGGCCTGTCATCACACCCACGCTGGTTTCCCAAATTTCAAGTTCGAAGTTTGGCTCTCCACGGGACAGAACCTGTGCCGAGTTACGGATGGTCGAATCACACTGGTCGCGCCAGGAGATCATCTCCTGAGCAATCGGGTCTTTCACATCAAAGAAGTGGTTAGATAGCGAGAAGAAGCCAGAGATTTCGTTGGTTAGAAGCTCTGCGAACTCTGCGGTGGTCATCCATTTCAGGAAGGTCTCAGCCGCTTCTGGGTTCTTAGACTTTGAGTAGATGCCCATACCAAGGTCAGTGTGGTCGCTGAAATAACAAGCATCGCCGCGTTTCTCAACTGGTGGCGGGAACACGCCCATGTTGACTTTTCCACGGAAAGTGCCGATATCCCAAGAACCTGCTGGGTATACCGCCGCTTTGCCATCAGCAAACATTTTGATCGCGTCGTTATAGCCGCGCTTATCAAAGTCATCGCCCATGTAGCTTGCCCATTTACCGAGCTCGCGGAAGGTATCGCGGTAAGGTTTACTGTCGACGCGCTCTTTACCGGTTAGCAGGCCATCACGGCCATCTTCACCTTTCCAGTAGGTTGGACCAATGTTCTGGAACCCCATAGTCGCGGCTTCCCATTTGTCCTTGGTGCCCATTGCCAGCGGCAGGTAACCTGCGCGCTTGGCTTTTTCCAGCGCCCAGTAGAAATCGGCTTTGGTCACTGGCTCATTTACGCCGACTTCTTTAAAGATGTCTTTGTTGTAAAAGAAGCCATGAATAACAGATGCCATTGGCAAACAGAACGTCTGTGCGCCAGAGTCCGTCTGCCAAGGTGCCAGAGCAAAACTCGGGAAGTTCTCCATGCCTTCCATTTCGGTCACTTCTTTCAAAAGACCGCGCTCGAAAAGACCCAGCGAGCCATCAAAAGGGCGGCAGGCAATTAAGTCACCCGCGGATTCACTTTTAAAACGTGCTTCCATGTCACCGTTCCACTTGGAGGCATCCAGGTCTGGTGGTGAGCGGTATTCCACTTTGATGTTTGGGTAGTGTTTGTTGAACGCTGGGATGATTTTCTCGTTCCACACTGCGTCATCACTACGCCATGAATCAATCACCAGCGTGGTTTGTGCATTCGCCAGCGTTGAAGCGGCAAAGGTCAGTGCTGCGATAGGCAGCAGGGCTAATTTCTTCATTCTCTGCTCCTTAAACGCGGAAGTTTGCAATCAGGTTTTGCTGGTCTTGGGCCAGGTCTGCCAGCGCTTCACTGCTCGAAGCTGATGCGCGTGCATCTTTCTCTGCTTCGTAGGCAACGTGCGCGATACCGTTGATGTGTTCTGCGACATCATGGCTCACCTTGATCTGCTCTTCGGTGGCTTGAGCAACATGCACTGCCATCTCATGGATAGACTTCATGCGTGACACGATGTCTTGCAGGGTTTCATCCGTCAGGCGCGTCTGGGTCAGACACTCTTCCATTTGCTTCTGACTGCTGCTCATGGTTTCCGCCATACGTGACGCATTACCTTGCAGGTTGTTGATCATCAGCTGGATTTCTTCCGTCGACTGCTGGGTGCGAGTCGCGAGAGCGCGCACTTCGTCTGCAACCACCGCAAAACCACGGCCATGAGAGCCTGCACGTGCTGCTTCAATCGCTGCGTTGAGTGCCAGCAGGTTGGTTTGCTCTGCGATGTCTTGAATCACGTGCAGGATTGAGCCGATGTTGTTGGAGTACTGGTTCAGCTGTTGGGTGTTGTTCACGGCTTCTTCAATGTTGCCAGAGAGCTGTTCAGTCAGCTGACGGCTGCGGGAGACCTGTGAACGACCACTGTTCGCCGCATCGTTAGTGCTTTCTACTTCTGATACGGTCAGCTCAGTAGAGCGGGAGATTTCCTTGGCGCTCACTTCCATCTCAGAAATCGCCGCAGCGACTTGGTCGGTACGGGATTTCTGGTCTTCCACGCGTGACATGGCACTTTCGCTAACGTTCGCCGCGCGACTTGCTTCATCCAGTAGGTGCTGTGCGCCATCGCCGAATTTTGCCAGCGTTTGTGACATGGTGTTCGCCAGTTCATCTATTGAGCGGCTCAGCTCACCGAACTCATCCTGTGCGTTGTAATTCGCACGGGTGCGCATGTCGCCGTCGGTCATTTTGTCCAGCACGTTTCGGATCAGTGCCAGTGGTTTTTGAATACTACGCGTGGTGCTGACGCCAACCCAAAGGCTGACAACAGCGGCAATGGAGGTCATCAGGAATACATAGAAAAACGCTTCGCTCACCGCGGATTCTGCATCTTCACGGCTGCTGGTCGCCAGTTGTTGTGCATACTGAGCGTAACCTTCAAGCTGGCCTTGAATATCATCCATCAAACGGTTTGTGCGTTGGTTCTCTTGCTGGAGACGCGCGTTGATTTGTTGTTGTTGGCTCAAGACATCAATCAGGCCCTTGTCTCCCAATGTTAGGGATTCAACTTTCTTCAGATTGCGTGAGTAACGGGCTTTAACATCATCTTCTACGTTAATCAGCTCAAGGCGTTTGAACGCGATTTCGATGTCCTTTGCCATGGTGGCACGAAGCTTATCAAGGTTGGTGTCTTGATCAGCTCGGCGCAGCATTTTCAGGTCACGGGCAATACCACTGGTAATGAGTTCTGCGCGGTTGTGCAGTGAGCGCTTCACAGAAGCTTTTTGCAAAAGAAGGTTAGCAGCCCACTGGTAGGTATCCTCTAAACGCAGGAATTTAAGATCCAACGCTTCTCGTTCAGCGATCAGCTGGTTGGATTGCTTCTGCAGTTCAATCAATACCTTTGCTTGCTCAAAGTAGCCATTTGACGCCTGAGCGATCGCATTTAGTTGCTGACGTTCAGCGTCAGTTGGGCGGCCCTGTTGAGCAGTATTGAGCGTGTCGAAGAAGCGGCGTTTTTGCTCTTCGAACGTTTGGTCAATCTGACTCGCTTCAGATGGGTCGTTATGAAACGTTCTGACCAACAGATTGGTGTGCATCAACTGAGTGATCAGGTTTCCGGATGCGACCACCATTGGAGTGGATTGGTCGGTGATTTGTTCAACTTTGCCCTGTAGGGTCTTGGCGTTGAACAGGCTAACGCTGCTAAGTAATGCCATTAATACGAACATTAAGACAAAACCTGCAACTGTTCTCTGTACGACGGACAACTTCATTGTTCTCTCACTCTACGACAGTCTGGCGATGGGGATTCAAACACTGCGCGGCATAGCACGGCAGCCTTGAGTCACAACGGCTTCCAAATTTTTGCCTCTAAATAAAGGCTTAGGAGAAACCAAAAAAAAGGCCGGGGATTGTGACATCAAACATTCATATCGGCACACCGTACGTTGTTCTTTAATGAAAAAATGCTATCTGACGCACAAATAATTCGCGGATTAAAATAAATACTGAACAAGTGTATCGAAAGTGATTCTTGTGTGTATGGATTACTGGCCGTTTAGTCTGGAGGTGTATGGGTTTGCGGTGACGAGTGACAGGCACAAAAAAAGCCCCTTGTACGGGGCTTTTTAATAAGAAAGGGGGTTAATGTGTTACCACTTTTTCTTAGGCGCAAACAGTTCGTCCAACTCGTCGCCTTCTTTTTCTTTTGGTTGTTGGGCAGCAGTGGTTTTATTCAGCGCGGAATTGACATCTTCCAGCATAGCGGAGAGGCTTTCTTTCGCTGATTGACAGTATGGGTCATTCTTAGCGCTCACCACATCCAACGCCTTTTTCAGCAATTGTTGGGCAGTGCCCATCTGGCCTTTGATCTTCGCATCGTTTACGCGTTTCAACACATTCTCGATGTTGATCTTCATTTGCATCTGCTCGAGGCGCGAGTTTTCTGCCACGAACGCTTGTGTTTGCATGCGACCTTTGGTGTGCTCAGCTTTGATGACTGCGCGCAGACGTTTGACCAGTTTCAGCATTGAAATCGCTTCGCGATCGCTGTCTGGTACGCGGAAAGAGGTGGACTCTTTGTTTTGGTAAGCCTGTTTGATTTGGTTAATTTGCTGCTGCACATCTGCGATGCGTTGAGGTAGGGAACGATCGCTCTTGTCTATCTCATGCATGGTTTTAAGGGCGTCGAGAATTTTCTGGTTCAGACAAACCAGCAGGGTTCCGCTATAAGGCAGGTTGTGTGCGTTACCGATCAGCTCTTCAGTGGCATCAATAACTGCAATATATTTAGCCATTTCTTGGCGCTTTGATGACTCTACGCGCTGGCGCTGTTGGGCCATGATGTTGTAGCCAACAATAAGACCAAGCAAAATGACGCAGAGGCCAACAATTAAGGCGATATTCATAAGTGAGCGTCGATAATCCCAGTTAAAACGATGACTGCCTAAGATACACGATCTGCAGATAGGGTCATAGTTTGTTAGTACTATTTTCGATCTTAGCTAAATTCTGACGTAGCGTAACCCTTTTCTCCAACTTACTGCGTTTGAACGCACGTTTATTCACAGCGCTATCATTAAGTTATTTCCCACATTCCTTGTTTATAAAGCCTGACCGGACAAGGTATTTTGGGCGCTGTATAAAGGTTACGTGCTATAAGGCTACGCCTCCGCTAATTTTAGCGCTATAACAGCATTAGTCCCATTTATTGCTTGCTGCAACATTATGAAATTACAACAACTAAAATATATCGTCGAAGTGGTTAACCACGACCTCAATGTTTCTTCTACCGCAGAAAGCCTCTATACCTCCCAACCCGGCATCAGCAAGCAAATTCGTTCGCTAGAGGATGAACTGGGTGTGCAGATTTTTGGTCGCAGTGGGAAACACCTGACCAAATTGACGCCAGCAGGCAGCCAGATTGTCGAGATTGCGCGGGATATACTCTCCCGCGTCGACAGCATTAAATCGGTGGCGCAGGAATACACCAATCCAGAGCGTGGCCAACTGAACATTGCAACAACCCATACACAGGCAAGATATGCCTTGCCCGACGTGATTTCACGATTCGTGAAGCGTTATCCGAAAGTGTCCCTACACATGCATCAAGGCGCGCCGAGTCAAATTGCGGATTTTGTTTTAAAAGGTGCGTCTGACTTTGCCATTGCGACGGAAGCATCACATCTTTATGAAGATCTATTGATGCTGCCCTGTTATCACTGGACGCGTTCTTTGATCGTTCGGAAAGATCACCCACTGGCGCAGCGATCTTCTATATCTATTTACGATATTGCTCAGTACCCGCTGGTGACTTACGTGTTCGGTTTTACCGGGCGCTCTAGTTTGGATACAGCGTTCAACAAAGCCAAACTCAAGCCGAATATTGTGTTTACCGCCACCGATGCGGATGTGATTAAAACCTATGTGCGGTTGGGTGTCGGTATTGGTGTGATGGCTCGAATGGCCTATGACAATGAATTAGATAGGGATTTGGTGGCGATAGATGCCAGCCATATTTTTGATGCCAGCACGACACGTATTGGGTTTAGAAGGGGCACTGTCCTTCGCAGCTATATGTATGACTTTATCGAAAGTTTCGCACCACACCTGACGCGAGAAACCATTGAAAAAGTGATGCAGATGAAAGACCCCAACGAGGTCGAGCGGTTCTTCGACCAGTTTGACCTCCCTGTGCGTTAGCCAGCTCTGCATCTTCAGCTTGTTTGGGTATATACTTCGCCTGTTTTTCCGGTGATCCCGCATTGCGGGTGGAGTACTTTCTTGTCAGTGCCCTTCGATGTTCTCTCTGAACGCTTTACTCAATTAGATACTTTACTGTCTGCGCACAAGGCGTTTTGGCAGGGCGTCCCCTTTGATTGTCTCGACTTACCGTGGCGTGAGAGCCACCCAGAACTTTGCGAATGGTTGGATGCACAATCTCTCGATGAACTGGAAAACTGGAAAGCAGACCCTGCAGCGTTGTCCAAGGTGCTCAGCAAATGGCTTCCTGATGCAGAAGCGCTGGTTGGCTTATCTGCAATAACGCCTCAAAATTCTAGTAGTGTTCCTTGTGACGCCCATTGGTCGACTGGCGTTCCCGGCCGTAAATGGTCACAAATCAGCACGTTTACCTCGGCTGTGCATGGTGGAGAGGGAGAGCGTTGGCTGGAATGGTGCGCGGGGAAAGGATATCTCGGGCGTATTCTCGCGGTGACGAAAAATGCCAATGTTACCAGCCTGGAATGGCAACAAGCGCTTTGTGAAGATGGGCAGGCATATGCCGACAAACATAAGCTGCCGATGCAGTTTGTTCAGGGCGACGCCTTTGCAAAAGAAAGCCAACAGCTGGTAGACAACTGTGATCATGCGGTGGCGTTACATGCCTGCGGCGATTTACACGTGACACTGTTACGTCACGCAGTGGAAGCCAAACCGACTTCGGTGTCGATTTCGCCATGTTGCTACCACCTGATCCAGAGCAAGCAGTATCAGCCTTTATCTTCGTTAGCAAAAGCATCCGAATTGTCGCTCACCAAACATGACTTAAAGCTTCCCTTGCAGGAAACCGTGACGGCTGGGCAAACCGTCAGGAACAAACGTTTTATCGAAGTCAGCTTTCGATTGGGCTTTGATGCCCTGCAGAGACGCTTATCTGAAACTGAGAAGTACCTTCCGGTTCCTAATGTACAAAAGTCTTTGTTAAATGAGGGGTTTGAGGCATTCTGCTGTTGGGCTGCTGAACAAAAAGGCATCACTTTGCCAAAAGATGTTCACTTCGATGATTTCCTTAAAATCGGAGAAAGCCGGTTCCACACCGTAGAGAAAATGGAGACCGTTCGGACACTGTTCCGCCGGCCACTCGAAATATGGTTGGTTCTCGACAGAGCCCTTTATCTGACGGAAAACGGGTACCACACTGATATCTCGACATTTTGCTCTCGGGAACTGACACCGAGGAATTTGCTGATTCATGCCATAAGGAAAAAATAAATGGCACTGAGCACGGAAGAACTCGTCTTAATTACGCTGGCATTAAGTGCCGGCGCTTTCGTTCAGAGCCTGATTGGTTTCGGGCTTGCCATTGTTTCCGCCCCTATTCTCATGTTTATCGACCCCTCGTTGGTGCCTGCCGCAGTGACGCTTGTGACGCTTGGACTCGCCATCGTGAATACTTGGCAATATCGCAGCCAGTTATCACTCAAAGGGATTGGCTGGGCGTTCGTTGGGCGTATCCCCGGTACCTTTGTCGCTTCAGCTTTGCTTTTTTATCTCTCCGTAAATGCACTTGAACTCGTGATGGGCGTTGCCGTTCTCATTGCGGTGGTCGCCAGTATCTTCAAATTTGCGGTAGAACCGAACAATAGGAATATGTTCTGGGCGGGGTTTGCTGCAGCCATCATGGGCACGACAACCGGGATTGGCGGGCCACCCATGGCCTTGGTGCTTCAGAAGCTGGATGTCGTTAAACTCAGGGCAACGCTTGCTGGTTATTTCATTTTCAGCTGTGCGATTTCATTAGGTGCACAAGCGCTAGCGGGGTACTTCACCTTGTGGCATTTGAAAGTCAGCCTGATTTCACTGCCATTCGTTTTGTTATCTTCGGTGCTGGCGCTCCGTCTTGCGCCTTTTGTCAGGGCCGAGTGGGTGAGATATGGACTGCTGATCTTATGTGGTTTTGCCGGTATCGCGCTTCTCAGCAAGGGGCTTGCTTAGTCGATTTCACAGATGCAAAAAAAGCCAGCGATAATCGCTGGCTTTTCTTATTGCTCGAAGGCCTTTTAGAACTTCAGGCTGACCTGCATACCAATAAACTGGCTGTCATATGGCGCACCGGCATCTGCTGCGTATCGCGCTGCATCCTGGTTGTTAAACCAAGGGTCGTAGTTCATCCGCACTTCAGTGTCGCCCTGCCACAAATTGGTTACCCAGCCGTGGATATGACCCACAGGGTTTAGCAGGAACAGGCTGACGCCACCCAAGGTGTCCGAACCCAGCACTTCGCCACCGTCTGCGACGATGTTTTGCTCGGTCAGGTACATCCATTCACCCACTGCGGCACCAAACAGCGGTGTCACGATGATGTCCTGAATCGATGGCACTTCCGCGAAAGCTTCAACACCATACTCCCAAAAGAAGGTCGACATAGTGAACGAGTAGAGGAAAGACTCAAACTCTGTGAAACCAGAGTGGCGGGCTGCAGTGTAGTAAACACCGCCAAAATACGGGTGCATCACATAGTTCAGATAATGGTCGTCTTTATCCCAAACTGGGCCAGCAGAGACGTTGTCCCACCACTTTTTACCGAGGTTGGAAAAGTCGCGGTCTTCCGGTGTCCAGTTGGTCACGCTCTCCGGCAGGAAAGTCATCAGGCCAACGGTAGCCACACTCAATCCTAAAATGGTGTAGGTCTGACCCATCAGATAATCCCAGTCTTTACCTGAAGAGGTTGACAGGTATCGAGGTAAGCCTTGCGAACGATACTCATTGACATCGAAAGCGTAGCCAGTGTCTACAGGCTGAGCATTGTCTAACGCCGGCAGCGAATAGGCGCTGGCCGTGTTGTAGTGATATGCCTGCTGTTCGAAGTTGATTGTGGACGCATCGAAAGCGGAAACAGAATGAGTTACAAATAAAGCGGCCGCGGCGATAGTAGAGCGAAAACGCACGTAGGATCTCCCACACAAACAAAATGCCAAACCTCATCACATCGTCAAGAGTGGGGGGCTTGGCATGAAAAAAAGTCGAATTTAATGACGCTGAGTCATTCGGCACTATTCGGTACGTCCTTTAAGAAGAATGCCGAGACAATTGGTTACTACCCGATACCGTGTGCTAATTGTGAGGCAATCACGGAAAGGCCGCCAATCATAGCAATGGAAAGGGCTACTTTTCCACCGAAAACTTGATATTGGTCGCGATTTAAACCTAAACGGCGTACTTTCTGAGCCATCAAAACGGGAAGTACAACTGCCAGAATCACCAAAGCTATTGACGCAAAACCCAGCGCGGTAATGAATCCTTGCGGATAGAACAAAGCGACTAGCATGGGTGGAAGAAAAGTCACTAAACCAGTCTGAAAACGGCCTTTTACCGAAGCTGGGCGCTTTAGCATGTCAGCGATGAAGTCGAAAAGCCCCAGACTGACACCAAGAAACGACGTTGCCAGTGCCAAATCAGCAAATAGTGAGATCGCATTGGCGATGCGAGCTGAATCTACTGCAACACTGATGGATTGAATAAACATCCCCAAATTTGTGTTTTCAGCCAGCGTAGACGCGCCCAAAGCGCCAAAACTCGCAGCTTGCCAGAGCAAGTAAATAACCAGTGGCAGGGCGGAGCCAATCAGCATCACTTTTCTTAATACGTGAATATTGAGCCCGGTGTAAGCCACCACTGACGGAATACTGCCGTGAAAGCCAAATGAGGTGAACATGACAGGAATCGCTGCAATCAATAGCCCTTCCTGCAGTGGCAAGGAAACCAGATTTTGCCCTTCTCCCAAGGGAAGCAGTAATGCAAGGGAGAGCCCAAGAAGCACGACTTTCAGCAGAAACAACCCTCGGTTAATGACATCAACTTTTTGAGTGCCCAACATCACCACGGTTGCCACCAGAACGGTAAACAGAATGATACCTGCGCTCGGTGGTATCGATTCCGTCGCTGCTAATGCGGTCAGTTTATGGTGGAACTGGCCTCCGCCACCTGCAATGTAGGCAGCACAAAGCGCATACAACAGAAACAGAGTGGCAGCGCTCGCCACCCATTGGCCCTTTTTCCCGAGAAACTGTCTGGCGAGACTGTTTAAGGTCGCGTTAGCAGGTGCATGTTGATGAACCTCAAGCATCAGTAAAGCGGTATAGCTCATGAGCATCCACATCGCGATCATCAGAATCAGCGAATGAGTAAATCCCAACCCTGCTGATGCAAGGGGAAGGGCTAACATACCTGCACCAATCGTGGTGCCAGCGATGATCAAAGTGCTTCCTAAAACTTTATTGCGCATAATCGACTTCTTGTAATGATATGTTTACATTTTAAGTGTTGTATAGGGTGAATACTGCTGTAACCCAGCCAGAATATAGAGTTCTGCTTTGCTGTAAAGTTATATGTAATTATTTAAGTACGATTGGTGTAATTTATTATTTACGATTGTGCTGGGGTATCTCTTGCTGTGAAAGTAGGTTGAATTTGAGTCGCATCAGGTGAGTATTTTTTGTGCTTGAACGGGCTTCCTGATAACGTTTGAGTATTAATACAGTCCGAACAAGGAGATATCGGTGGAACACAGCAAACTTCGAGTTGCAATGCTCAGCACTGGTGAGGAAGTGCTTCACGGAGACATCACCGATACCAATGCAGCCTGGCTGTCGAGACGCTGCTTTGAAGAAGGGTTCGCCATGCACCGTCGTGTGACGGTGGGGGATGCTCTGGATGACATCGCCATCGAACTCGTTAGGTGCAGTCAGGTGTCAGATGTGGTGATCGTCAATGGTGGTCTTGGGCCAACCACGGATGATTTGACCACAGAAGCCATGGCAATGGCGATGGATGTCGATCTGGAACTTAACAGTCATTGGTTGTCGGAGCTTAAAAGCCGTTTTGAAAAGAACGGTAAGACGATGCCAAAAAGTAACATCAAACAGGCGATGCTGCCGGAAGGCAGTGAACTGGTGGACAACCCGGTTGGCAGCGCTTGTGGCTTCGCCGCCAAACTCAATGACTGTTTGTTCTTCTTCACGCCAGGCGTGCCAAGTGAATTTAAGCAGATGTTTGACAATGAAATCCTGCCTAGGCTCCAAGAACGCTTTCCAAATACTTACCGCAGGGAAATTAACCGTTTCTACACGTTTGGATTTTCAGAATCTCTTCTGAATGACAAATTTGAGTCTTTAGCGTTGCCAGAAGGTTTCGAGCTGGGATACCGCTCCGCCTTGCCTTTTATTGAGGTGAAAGTGTTCTCCCCTCGCCAGCATTCTGAAATCTCGCTGGTGGCGGACGGTATAAGGAACGTTCTTGGCGATTTAATGGTGGGGGATAACCTCCCCATGCTGGAATCTGTCGGCGTATTGCTTGAAGAGTCGGGCCTCAAGCTTGCGGTTGCCGAGAAGTTTTCCGGTGGTTATCTCACCAATTGGCTGAACCAAGATGACGATACACGTCAGGCACTTGTCCAGTCTTGGGTGTTGAGTGAGTCTACACTGACTGCAGACGGGGATTACAATCCTCTGGCCGCTGTGCTCGCCATGGCAGCAGCTTCCCGCGAAAATGCAGGTGCCAATATTGGTCTTGCCTGCGGAAATCTCGAAGCGGGTAGAGTGGCGCTTGGTTTGTCGTCTCAGGAAGGTGATTGGGGAGTGATCGTGAAGCCGCGTCGCAACCAGACACCGGAGAACTTTCGGATTTACTGCAGCACCATGTTGCTCGACCTACTTAGACGTTATCTAACCGGTCAAAACATGTTCCCGGAGATTGCCTCACTGGTGAAGTTGGAATCGCTTCATATTCCCGTTGAGGAAGTAGAAGACCCTGAGTAATGAAAAAATGGCCTGATAATCAGGCCATTTTTCTGCTCACCTTTCGATGCTATCGGTAGATATTTAGATTGAGTGCTTTTGCCACTTCCGCAATCATCCTCTGCCCACGCACACTGTTGCCGGATTCATCCAAGGGCGGAGAAAATGCCGCGATGCCACATTTCCCCGGCGCAACGGCAAGCAATCCGCCGCCCACGCCACTTTTGCCGGGAAGACCCACTTCAAACGCCCAGTCACCGGAGTAGTCATACAAACCTTCCATGGTCATCTCTGCGAGTAAAGGTGCCACATTGTCTCGAGACATGACCTGCTCGCCAGACAAAGGATTGACGCCTTTGTTCGCAAATGTGGCGGCCAGCACAGCCAGATCTCTGCACGTCACGAGTGTGGAGCACTGTCTGGTGTAAACCTCGCAAGCTTCCATCGGGTCACAGAAACAGTTCCCTGCGGCGTATAGCAGCCATGCAATGCCACGGTTGTGGAAGTTTGTTGTCTGTTCCGACTGGTTGATTTCCTCTGACAGTGTCACGTTTCCTGCGGTGATTCGACGTTGCATGTCCAGAATGCGTTGCCACCTTTGTTCTGGATTGTCTGCTTTCAGGAGGCTGACACTGGCCATTGCGCCCGCATTGACCAAAGGAGAGAGAGGCTTGTCTTGATGTTCACATAAAGCCAATACCGAATTGAATGGAAGGCCAGTAGGTTCCGCTCCAATCTTTTCACGAACCGTTTCGGACCCGACATCTTCCATCAGCAAAGCCAGTGTCACCACTTTGGATATGGACTCAATGGCAAAGCCAAAGTCACTGTCGCCAGCTTGATAAACATCACCATCAGCCGTGACAACGACTAATGCTGCCAATTCTGAAGGAACTGAAGCGAGATAAGGAATGTAACTGGCATTCTCACCACCGGGGAGATCGCGAAACTGATGGTAAGTATCGTTAACCAAAGCCTGAAGCTCGCTAGCGGAAGGGAGATGATTCATTGCGCCTCTCCTTTTCCTTCTCGGTGCATTTCGGTGACAGATTCCGTGTGACGGTCAGAGTGGTTCTCCACACCAGGGTGCACACCTTCTACCTGCCATGTAAATGGCGCAAAGTCAGAGTTCTCGCTCCGCCAGTGCGGCTTCCTCGAGGCATATATCAGAAAAGGAATAATGGCGAACACCAGACTGAGGCCAACAAGGATAGAAATAAAGGTTGTTGGGCTGCCTACGGCAATCTGACTGGGTGGGATAAAGCTAAAAGCAAAGGCAATCGCCGAGCTGGTAAAACCCACCCCGGCAAACACATACAAGCCTTTCTTTCCTCCCGGCACACGATATGGGCGTGGGCGATTAGGTTGACTAAAGCGCAGGTAAATCGCCGCCGAGAACATCAGCATATACAGAGTAAGGTAGATAACCGCGGCTAGCTGACTCAGGATTTGGTAAGCGGCTTCTACCGACGGCAGAACCACGAAGGTAACGGCAAGGAAACTCACAATGATGCCTTGCACCAAGAGAATATGAGTTGCCATGCCGTTCTTGTTGGTGTGTTGCCAGAATCTGGGCATATAGCCCGCTTTGGCGACTTCAAGCAAACCAGTGGATGGGCCTGCAACCCAGGTGACAATGCCAGCCAGCACGCCAATGGCGAGGCAAATCGCCATAATAGGACCGAGGAAACCCAGTCCCGCCCATTTGAACATATCGAAATAGGCCACCAACAGACTTTGGGTCAGGTTGATGTCGGCACTTGGGATCACAAAGGCGATGGCGAGAGTGCCAAGCACAAAGATCACCACAGTACCTAATGCCGCCATACCAATGGCAAGGGGATAAGAACGGGTAGGGTTATCCAGATCTTTAACGTGGATGGCGTTCATCTCCATCCCGGCATAAAAAAGGAAAATACTGGCAGCCAGCACCACATTGTTGAAGTTGGAAAGGTCAGGCACCAAGTCTTTCCATGCCAGCTCAATCTGGATTTTTTCTCCGCTGAACAGAAAGGCAAAGCCAAGCAGTATCAGGATAATGGCGGGAATAATGGTACCAATGATACCGCCCCACTTAGACAGTAAGGTAAAGGCTGCTACCCCGCGAAAAGCGACAAAGGTTGCGAACCAGTAAATTGCGAGCACGATAGCCAGTACAAAGAATTTGTTTTCTGAAAGTGCAGCATCGAAGGTTTGGTCCGGGCCGATAAAGGCCAGCGAAACAGCACCAAACGTCAATGCTGTGGGGAACCAAACGCATACCTGAACGAAAAGCAAGAACATCGCCATAAAGGCGAGCCTTGGCCCAAAGGCTTCACCAACCCAGCGGAATATGCCGCCTTTTTCTGGCCAGCCTGTGGCGAGTTCAGCCGCGACCAACGAGACAGGCACCAGAAAGAATGCCGCAGCGAAGACATAGAAGAACACTGAGCTCAATCCATACTCGGCTTCGGCAGGCAGCCCTCTGAGACTGACTACGGCCACAATATTCATGATCGCGAAGGTAACGACGCTGATTTTTCCTACTTCTTTTGCGCCAACTGAAGAATCTTTTTTGTTATTCATTTGGATAGTCCTTTACCTGTCAGGCTCGCTCTGGCCTGACAGTGGATGATGTAAAGAGCTGTAAGACAAAGATCAGCCGTGGTGGAAAGTAGAAGTCGCACCAGAGTGGACTTGTGGGAATTGCTTGAAGTAGTCAACGCAGCGCTTCAGATCTTCCAGTAGCAAAGCAACCATGTCTTTGCTGACGCCATGTCGGATCATAATGCGTTGAATGACAGTGTCCTGACGATTGCCAGGAAGAGGATAAGAAGCAATTTGCCAGCCTCGCATTCGCATTCGGTCAGAGAGGTCATAGAGGGTAAATCCCCAGTCGCCTTCTTTTAGGCTGTAGCTTAGGGCTGGCAAACCTCCCCGTCCGTCGTAGAAAAGATCGAAGGGCCCAATCTTAGCGATTTCATCTGCGAGCCACTGCGCTGTTTGTAGGCACGAGGATTGGATGCCCTTGTAGCCATCAAAGCCAAGACGAAGGAAGTTGTAGTATTGCGCGACAATTTGCCCTCCTGGCCGTGAGAAGTTCAGCGCAAACGTCGGCATGTTCCCACCGAGGTAATCCACGTTGAACACCAAGTCTTCCGGTAAGTGCTCTTTATCACGCCATACTACCCAACCCACTCCAAGGGGTGCTAGGCCGTATTTGTGGCCAGAGCTGTTGATAGATACCACGCGGGGCAACCTGAAATCCCATTTCAATTCAGGATTAACAAAAGGTGCAATAAATCCACCTGAAGCGCCGTCAACATGAATAGGAATGTCGAGACCGGTTTCCGCTTGGAGCTCATCCAGCTTTTTGGAAATGGTTTCTACCGGCTCGAATACACAGGTGTAGGTCACCCCAAGAGTCGGAACCACCCCGATGGTGTTTTCATCGACGTATTCCGAAAGCTTGTCTGGGTTCATGCAGACTTCGTCGCCATCAAGTGGAATTTCTCGCATTTCCACATCGAAGTATCGGGCGAATTTATGCCAACAAATTTGCACGGGTCCACAAACAATATTGGGTTTATCGGCGGGTTTTCCCTGTGCCTCGCGTTTCGCTCGCCAGTTCCATTTCATGGCTAGGCCGCCCAGCATGGCTGCTTCTGAAGAGCCAGTGGTTGAACAGCCTACCGTTGTGTCACTCTCCGGGCTATTCCAAAGCTTGGCGAGGATATGAACACAGCGGGCCTCGATTTCCGCGGTTTGGGGATATTCATCTTTATCGATCATGTTTTTGTCGATACAGACATCCATCAAATCGTGAACACTGGGCTCCATCCAGGTCGAGCAGAACGTCGCCAAATTCTGGCGCGCGTTGCCATCCATCAACAACTCATCTTTCAACAGTTGGGCAATCAGCTCCGGTGATTGGCTTTGTTGGGGAAGGGAATACTTGGGAAGCTGGGTTTGAGAGAGGGCCTCTTCGTAAATATCTTCTATTTCAGGGTCTTGTTTGTTGGTGAAGTGCAATCCCATTGTCTGCTCCTTATAAGGGTTTTTATTGCAGTCCTGATTGAGTTTTCAACGGTATGGAAAATCCTAGTTGCGCCTTACACGTTGAGACCTGTTTCAGTATTAGATTGCATATTTCTATGAAGTGACTGAAATATGAGATAAGCCGGAGAGAAGTCCTGAATGTGATGTATTTGTGAGCAGAGAATAAAGTGCGCCTACTAGAAAGCGCACTTTAAAGTGAGGAGAATTAGTTAAACAAGTTCGGTAAGAACATGACTAGCCCTTCGGAGAAAGTCAGTAACATCAACACAGCGAACAATGCGCCCAGCAGAGGTGCTGCTTCACGCACAAAGTCGACCATTCTTACCCTGAGTATCGAGCAAACGGTAAACATCATGGAACCAAACGGCGGCGTGACACCACCAATCATAATGTTCACGATAACCACGATACCGAAGTGTACAGGGTTGATGCCGAGGTTCAGCACAGCTGGTAGCAGCAGCGGCGTCAGAATGATCATCGCCGCACCGCCTTCAATGAACATACCGACAACGAGCAGAAGAACGTTGATGATCAGCAGTAGCGCATACTTGTTATCGGTAAGACCAATCAACATGGATGCAACGTTCTGGGGAATTTGTTCCAGAGTCATGTAGTAACCGAAGACCAATGCACCCACGATGATAAACATGACGCTGCTGGTGCCTTGAATGGTTTCCCGCAAGATCTGCACAAAGTGCTGAGGTTTAAGCTCGCGATAGATCAGCAGGCCAATGATGGTACATAACAACACCGCAATCGCCCCGGCTTCTGTTGGCGTAAACAGGCCAAAGCGCATACCCAGAATGATACCGAATGGGATCAGCAGCGCAGGTATGGCTTTCCCGAAATAATGAAAGCGCTCTTTTGCTGAGGCAGGCTTTTCACGGGAAGGCTTGTAGTTACGCTTTTTGGCGATGAAAGCGATGGTGATCATCAGTGACGCTGCCATCAAGAATGCGGGCACATATCCGGCAATAAACATCGAATGCACAGATACGTTCGCGAGCAGCGCGAAGATGATGAGGTTGATGCCTGGCGGGATCACTGGACTGATGCTGGATGAAGTAGCAGTGACAGCGGCAGTAAACGCCACGTCGTAGCCTCGTTTCGTCATCTCAGGAGCCAGTATCTTTGACTGCATGGCAGCGTCAGCATTTGCAGAGCCTGAAATGCCACCCATAAGGGTACTCAGCATGACGTTAACATGCGCTAAACCACCGGTTTTATGACCAATCAGAGAGTCAGCAAAGGCAAGCAAGTTCCGGCTTATTCCCGAATAGTTCATGATTGAACCGACCATAATGAAAAAGGGTATGGCCAAAAGGGGGAATGACGACACGCTGGAAATAAAACGCTGCATCACCAGGCTGACGGGCAAAGAGTCATTGATAAACAGGAAGTACACCATTGCTGACGCTATTAAAGAGAACGCAATGGGGATGTTTAAAAGGAATAAAACAAAAAGAAGTATGATAGGTATATAGATATCCACTGCATTCACCTACTGCGCTTCGTTAGAAGGTTCAGATGGCTTGAGGTCGTCGAGGATGAACCGAACCGTATGAATCGCCATTAATGAAAAACACACAACCAACACCCCGTTGATAGTGAAATATGACATGCCCATGACGGGGGTCACTTTCGTTGAGAGCATGGTGTAGTTGAAGCTCAGGTAAGCCATCAGAATGTTGAGCGCCAAGAGAAAGAAAGAGATCATCAGGCGAAAATATCGCTGCCCTGACGCAGGGATAAAACTCAGAATGACATCAACGCCCATGTGCAGCTTGTGCTTGTAGCAAGAGCTGATCCCAAAGTAGACCGCCCAGGTAAAGCAAATCACGGAAAGCTCTTCACTCCATGGCACGACGAAGCCGAGACCGTAGCGCAAGAAAACGTTGATGATGACTACCAGAACAGTGATAGAAATCGCTATAGAGGCAAGGATTTCCTCTAAGTTGTATATAAATCGCATTACAACTCCAACACATAGAAAAACTCCCCATTAGGGGCTGTTGACCTTTGGTGGTTAAGTTTTGTTCTCGCTATAAGCGTTTTAGGCGCGGCGAGGTGTGTGCCGCCTAGTCATTCTAAGCAAGTACACCTCAACAAAGCTTAAAACGCTTAGAGCAGAACCCTTCGGGCAGCGCTTGTGGGGAATTTCTGCTGCGTTATCAGCTTCTCATGTAGGCCAGCTACACATCGAAGCCTCCGCCTTGCATAAAATCCCCACAAACTGCTGCAAAAATCATCACCAAAGGTCAACAGCCCCTAGAGAAAGCGGGGCGCTAAAAGGTGTTTATTTTGATGCGCGGATTTTCTCCAGCTCCGCGTTAATGGTCGCGTGAACGCCTTCGCTCCAGGTAGGGAACTGGTTGTAAACTTCCGCGGTCAGCTTGTTGAACGCAGCCGTGTCAACATCGTTGAAAGTCACGCCTTGTTCTTTCAGCTTCTGAGTGTACTCTTCGTCAAGCTTAATCAGTTGCTCAGTGTTAGATTCCGCACCGGCAACGATCTCTTCCATCACGATGTTTTGCTGTTCTTCAGAAAGCTTATCCCAAACGCTTGGCGAGATATAAAGACCAACGGTGCCTAGGAAGTGGCCTGTCTTAGACATGTTTTTAGCAACTTCATAGATTTTTGTTGAGTACATGGTCAGGATTGAACCTTCCAAACCATCTACAACACCCTGCTGAACACCGGCATAAGTTTCTGGGAATGGGAGAGCTGCAGGTGCCGCACCCATTGATTGCAGTGTGCTGATAAACAGCTGGCTACCAGGAACACGGATACGCATGCCTTTCATGTCTTCCGGCGTTTTGATCTCTTTATTGGTGATCATATGACGGAAGCCAAAGATGTAATCGGCATTCAGTACCTTGATACCTTTCTTCTCAACCTGTGCAGTCAGATCGGCTACGTAATCTGATTTCATCAGCGCGAGATATTCATCGTAATTGTTGTAAAGCATAGGGCCAGCCAGCGCTGCGAAATCTGGCACATAGTCACCGAGGTAGCTCAGATCTTCTACCGCAATCCAGTTCGCGCCGTTTACTACCTGCTCAAGGTTGTCTTTGTAAACAGGAAGCTGACCGCCAGGGAAGACTTTGATATTGACGCTGCCGTCTGTACGTTCACGAATCTTGTCCGCGACTTTAATCAATTCTTGTGTCAGCAGTTCATTTTGCTGAAACACAAGGCTCATGTTGATGTTCACTTTATCTGCAGCTAGGGCATTCGAGGCCATGCCGAAGATCGCTGATAGGGAAAGTACAGTTCCAAGGAGTAATTTTTTCATTCTGTTGCCTTTAGTTCTTAGTGAGGTCCATTTTTTTACCAAGTGCACTTTGGCTTTATGTAATAGCGTTTCTGTAATTATTGTGAGGTCGCTCGAATAACGATACGGTATTACGAGAATGTTTCAAATGAACATCTTTATGTTCGTTCGAATGTTGTGATCATGTTAACAGCTCGCTTTTTGTTAGCTTGAGTCTTCAGGTATACGCTGTGCATTCTTGGTTTTGTGGCGTGTGAGTACTAGTAATTTCAAATGAACATCTTATGGAAGGGAAAATGATAATTGGTCATCGAGGTGTGGCAGCCATCGCACCCGAAAATACCTTAGCTGGGATCAATGCGGCAGCGGACAGTGGCCTGAATTGGGTAGAATTGGACACCCAGCTTACCGCTGACGATGTGCCGGTATTGTTTCACGATGAAACAGTCGACAGATGTACAGACGGAAAAGGTCGATTGGATAGCTTTTCGCTTGAGCAACTGACGTTGTTAGATGCGGGCGCATGGTTCAACGAACAGTTCCGTGATGAATGCATTCCAACATTACACCAGACGCTTACACTCTGCGGAAAAAGGGGGATGGGCGTCAATCTCGAGATAAAGTGTTACGAAGAGACAGATGTAGCCTTGTTGGTTGAAAAGGTCGCAGAGGTAGTGAAGGAAACCCAGTTCCCTGTAGATCAGCTTTTATTATCAAGCTTTTCCTTGGCGGCTATAAAGTGTTGTGCCGAGATGCTGCCGGACTATCGGGTGGGACTTATCACAGACCAAAGTTCACCAGACTTTCTTTGTGACATTGAGGACTTAGAGCTATTCAGCATTCATTGTGACCAACGTACTCTGACGGGCGAATTGGCAGAGGCCATTACAAAAAAGGGCTACCAGCTAAATATATGGACCTTAAATGATGCTGGAAGGGTACAAGACTTTCTTAATAAAGGGGTCACTCACATCATTACGGATGACCCAGAGATATTTTCGCCATAAATGGACTTTTGATGATAGTGGGGACGATTTCTATGACACCTAGACAAAGACAAATCCTCGATTATCTAAAAGCCAATGGGAATGTGCAGATTGAAGAACTGGCAGAGATGTTCTCAATCACCACCCAAACTATTCGGCGCGATGTGAACTGCCTTTCTGAGCAGGGATTGGCGCGCCGGGTTCATGGTGGCGTTAGCCTTCCTGCTATTTTGACGAACACGACCTACCAGTTTCGTTTTCAGCTTGAGTCTGAGATAAAACAAAGACTGGCGAAGAAGCTAGCAAGCCATATTCCTGAAGGCTCTACTGTGTTTTTGGGAATAGGCACGTCTATGGCTTACATTGCGCAATGTTTGGCTCAATACGAGAAACTGCGTATTGTGACAAACAACCTTGAGGTCGAGAAGGTGCTTCAGGGAAACCCCAATGTGGATGTTTTCTTAGCAGGTGGGTTAGTGAGAAGCCAGCATCAGGATGTGGTTGGGCAAAGTGTTTTGAGGTTCTTTGAAGATTTCGAAGCTGACATCGGCATTGTCGGTTGCGGCTCGGTCACCGGCAGTCATTTTGCTATGGAGCATGAGCCCATCGAGGCGGAAATATCTAAAGCCATTATTGCGAATTCTCGGGAAACTTGGCTGTTGGCAGATGCCAGTAAATGGGGCAGGTTTGCGTCATCTAAGGTAGCAAGGTTGTCTGATTTCACTAAGGTATATACCAACCAAGATTCACTGCCATCAGATATTGCTGTGTGTGATGTGAAATAGTATTCCGCGAGGCAGATATTCAGGTGGTTTGACTGTAAGAAGAAAAAGAAGGCCGCGACCGAGTCAGAGGTTCGCGGCTTTTTTTGCTACAAAAGAAACTTGGTAATCGAATTCCAGTGAGACATCTTCACTGGGGGTCGAGCGGCACGTCAGGATCTCACCGGCGGCGAGGTATGCCATCGCGTCTTCCTGAGCAACATTGCCTTTATCTAACTTGCAGCGACAGGCTCCACAAACACCATTCCTGCATTGGAATTCGGGCTGCAGACCTGCTTGCTCGAGTTGCTCAAGCAGAGGCTGGTGGGTGTTGCCCACCAGCGTTTGTCCGTTCACTGTAATAGCGATTCGGCTCATAGTTCGAAATCACCCAGATCGTCGATATCAACGTCGTTGTCGATTTGGCCAACCAGGTAAGAACTGATTTCTGCTTCCTGTGGAGCAACCTGAACGTTGTCAGAAGACAACCAAGCATTGATCCAAGGAATAGGGTTCTGGCTCGCGCCTTGGTAAGCAGGTTTAAGGCCAACAGCTGCCATACGCAGATTCGTAATGTATTCCACGTACTGGCACAGAATGTCTTTGTTCAGGCCAATCATTGAGCCGTCTTTGAATAGGTATTCTGCCCACTCTTTTTCTTGCTCTGCCGCATCTTTGAACAGGTCAAAACAAGTTTGCTCACATTCTTTAGCAATCTCCGCCATTTCTGGGTCGTCGTCACCGGAACGCAGAATATTCAGCATATGCTGGGTGCTGGTCAGGTGGAGTGCTTCATCACGGGCAATCAGTTTGATGATCTTGGCGTTACCTTCCATCAGCTCGCGCTCTGCGAAAGCAAACGAACAGGCAAAGCTTACGTAGAAACGAATGGCTTCCAGTGCGTTAACTGACATCAGGCAGACATACAGTTTTTTCTTCAACTCGCGCAGAGACACGACAACAGTTTCGCCGTTAACCGTGTGTTCACCCTCGCCTAAACGATGGTAATCGCTGGTGGCTTTAATCAGGTCATCGTAGTAACCCGCGATGTCATTCGCTCGCTTGATGATGTGCTCGTTCACCACAATGTCATCAAACACCAGTGCCGGGTTGGTCACGATGTTACGGATGATGTGGGTGTAAGAACGCGAGTGAATGGTCTCTGAGAAAGACCAGGTCTCAATCCAGGTCTCCAGTTCTGGAATAGAAACCAGCGGCAACAGTGCCACATTCGGGCTGCGGCCTTGGATTGAATCCAGCAGCGTTTGGTATTTCAGGTTGCTGATGAAGATGTGTTTCTCATGCTCCGGCAGCTTGTTGTAGTCGATGCGGTCACTGGAGACATCGACTTCTTCGGGGCGCCAGAAGAAGGAAAGCTGCTTCTCAATCAGCTTCTCGAAAATTTCATATTTTTGCTGGTCGTAGCGAGCAACGTTAACCGGCTGACCAAAGAACATTGGTTCTTTGAGTGCGTTATTGTTTTCTTTAGAAAAAGTGCTGTAAGCCATTGCCGTAAATTTACCAATCAGGTTGAAACTTCAAAGAGGGAGCTAATGCTCCCTCCAAATTCTTTACTTAGATTTTGCAAGCGCCGCCTGCGCAATCATCATCTTGTGCTGCGAGATCTTTCTGCGCATCGTCTGCACCGTCACGGGTGTTGTGATAGTACAGGGTTTTCACACCGAGCTTATAGGCAGAAAGCAGATCTTTGAGAAGCAGCTTCATTGGTACCTTGCCACCAGCCTGTTTGCTTGGGTCGTAGTTGGTGTTGGCAGAGATTGCCTGATCTACGAACTTCTGCATCAGACCAACCAATTGCAGGTAACCGTCGTTTGATTCAATGTTCCAAAGCAGCTCGTAGTTGTCTTTGTACTTGTCGTACTCAGGAACCACTTGCTTGAGGATGCCATCTTTAGACGCTTTCACTGATACGTAACCGCGTGGTGGTTCGATCCCGTTGGTTGCGTTAGAGATTTGCGAAGACGTCTCTGAAGGCATCAGCGCTGACAGCGTTGAGTTACGCAGACCGTGCTCCATGATCTCTGAGCGAAGCGCATCCCAGTCATAGTGCAATGGCTCATCGCAGATCGCATCTAGGTCACGCTTGTAAGTATCGATTGGCAACAAGCCTTTCGCGTAGTTGGTTTCGTTAAACGAAGGACATGCGCCTTGCTCTTTCGCCAGACCAACAGACGCTTTCAACAGGTAGTACTGAATCGCTTCGAACGTACGGTGAGTCAGGCCGTTTGCACTGCCGTCAGAGTAACGCACGCCATTTTTCGCCAGATAGTAAGCAAAGTTGATCACGCCTACACCCAGTGTACGGCGGTTCATGGTCGCTTTACGCGCTGCTGGTAGCGGATAATCCTGGTAATCCAGCAGTGAGTCCAGAGCACGGATAGTCAGGTCAGCCAGTTCTTCCAGCTCGTCCAGCTCTTTAATTGCACCCAGGTTGAATGCAGACAGCGTACACAGTGCAATCTCACCCTGATCGTCTTCAACGTTGGTCAGTGGTTTGGTTGGCAGCGCGATTTCCAGACACAGGTTAGACTGACGGATCGGCGCAACCTGAGGGTCAAACGGGCTGTGAGTATTACAGTGATCCACGTTCTGAATGTAGATACGACCTGTTGAGGCACGCTCTTGCATCATCAGCGAGAACAGCTCTACCGCTTTACGGGTTTCACGCTTGATGGATGGGTCGTTCTCGTACTGAACGTACAGGCGTTCAAATTCTTCTTGGTCTGCAAAGAACGCGTCGTAAAGTCCCGGTACATCTGATGGTGAGAACAGAGAAATGCTCTCGCCCTTGATCAGGCGGGTGTACATCAGTTTGTTGATTTGAACACCGTAGTCCATATGGCGAACACGGTTCTCTTCAACACCACGGTTATTCTTCAGAACCAGCAGGCTTTCTACTTCACGGTGCCACATTGGATAGAACAGGGTCGCTGCACCACCACGCACACCACCTTGTGAACAACACTTCACAGCTGTCTGGAAGTATTTGTAGAAAGGAATACAACCAGTGTGGAAAGCCTCGCCGCCGCGGATTGGGCTACCCAGTGCACGGATACGACCAGCGTTGATGCCGATACCGGCACGCTGACTCACGTAGCGAACAATCGCACTCGCCGTTGCGTTGATAGAATCCAGACTGTCATCACACTCAATCAGTACACATGAGCTGAACTGACGGGTTGGGGTACGCACACCAGACATAATTGGTGTAGGCAGAGAAATCTTGAACAGAGACACTGCATCATAGAAGCGGCGGATGTAGTCCAGGCGGGTCTCTTTCGGGTAGTTGGCAAATAGACATGCTGCAACCATAATGTACAAAAACTGTGCACTTTCGTAGATTTCACCAGTAACACGGTTTTGTACCAAGTATTTACCTTCCAGCTGTTTCACCGCAGCATATGAAAAGTTCATATCGCGCCAGTGATCAATATAGCTATCCAGAATGTTCAATTCTTCGGCAGTGTAGTCTTCAAGCAGGTGCTTATCATACTTGCCCATATCAACCATTTTGCTGACATGATTAAGAAGTGTTGGTGGCTCGAATTGGCCGTAAGCCTTCTTGCGCAAGTGGAAAACCGCTAAGCGGGCAGCCAGATACTGGTAGTCTGGGGTCTCTTCAGAGATCAGATCGGCAGCCGCTTTGATGATGGTTTCATGAATGTCTTCAGTTTTGATACCGTCGTAAAATTGAATGTGAGAACGGAGTTCGACTTGTGATACAGAGACATTGTCGAGGCCTTCAGCGGCCCAGGTGATGACGCGGTGGATTTTGTCGAGATCTATGTTTTCCTTAACACCACTGCGCTTTTGGACGGTAATTTGTTGGTTCATTTATCTTGTTCCCGGTATTTCCTTGCCTGAAGACCTGTTTTTGCAAAATTTCACAAATTGCAAGGATGATTTGTGATCAATATTAAACTTATGGCGTAGTCATCAAAACACTATATATAGGGTCTACGCTCGACTTGAGTAACAAGATAGTGGTGAGGCGGAGATAATGCAAGTTCCCCCTGAGACAGGTGTCTGTGGATATCTTGGGGATGGGAATTGTTATGTTAGTGCTTACTCACTGTTTTATCCCAAGTAAGGCAATGGTATAGAAAAAATCAACGATTTTTACGGTACGAAATGAAATAAAAAAAAATATTATCCTTGATTGGAACGCCCATCAATGCATCCATTTAAGGTGCTGAAAAGTGGTTATTTTCTGTTCTGGCGCTATGTGATTGGGATCAGAATAATGACAGAATTTCTACAGGTGTGTTAAAAATCTGATCGGCCTCCCATTCGGTTGGCTGATCGGTCTCGCCGATATATCCCCAAGCGGCGACAGCAGACATCATGTTGGCCGCTTTGGCAGCCACAATGTCATTCTGTATATCCCCAACATATAGGCATTTTTCTGGTTCGATAGTCAGAATCGACGCACCGTGCAGTAACGGCGCGGGGTGGGGCTTCGCATGTGGTGTAGTGTCGGCACAGACAATGGTTCTGGCCTGTAAGAGCAAAGGGAAGTAGGGAAGGAGCATTCCAGTCAGAAACCCCGGCTTGTTGGTCACAATGCCCCAGGGGATCTGTCTCTCGGTGAGTTGTTCCAGTAGTTCAACCACACCACTATATAGTGTGGTTGTGGTACAAATATTTTCTGCATAGTGCTCGAGAAAGGAAAGTCGCAGTTGGTCGAGGTCTTTTCCTTGCAGCGCATCGCCAAAGCCCGTGCGAAGTAGGCCTCTGGCACCGTGACTGGTATTGGCCTGAATCTGGCTTTTAGAAAGAGGAGGGAGTCCGTGATCTTTCAAAACACAGTTTGCGGCGTTGGCCATATCCGGCGCGGTATCCAGTAAGGTGCCATCCAAATCAAACAGAACTGCTTCTACGCTTCCTTTCATTAATTTTCCTTGTTCAGGTTTTGGCGCTGCAAAATAAAGCCCGGATTATTCCGGGCTTTGAGTATGTACGATGTAGTTCACGTCCACATTACGTGGTGACAGCCAGTATCGATCCGTCAGCGGGTTGTAATGTAACCCTGTCATGTGCTGTTCCTGAAGCGGGGTGTAGTCGATCATCTTCAGCAATTCAGAAGGGCGGATGAACTTGTTATGGTCATGCGTGCCTTTAGGCACAATCTTCATCACATGCTCGGCACCGACAATCGCAAACAACCAGGATTTAGTATTGCGGTTTAGGGTAGAGAAGAATACGTGACCGCCTGGCTTTACCATCTTCGCGCAGGAAGCAATCACAGAAGCAGGATCGGGTACATGCTCCAGCATTTCCATGCAGGTCACCACATCGTAATGGCCCTGATGTGCTTCAGCATGTTCTTCGGCGGTAGATTGTACATAAGAGACTGTCGTGCCTGTTTCCAGCGCGTGCAAACGTGCCACCGTTAGCGGCTCTTTGCCCATATCGAGGCCTGTTACATCGGCACCTTCTCGTGCCATGCTTTCTGCCAGGATACCGCCACCACAACCCACATCGAGTACTTTCTTACCAAAAATCCCGTCGCTTTTCTCAATCACATAGTTGAGGCGAAGGGGATTGATTCGGTGTAAAGGCTTGAACTCACCTTCCAGATCCCACCAACGGGAAGCCATGTCTTCGAATTTTTGAATTTCCGCCGGATCGACGTTGAGTTGGGTTGTCATCTACATCTTATCCCTAAAATTTTTTTCTATTATACCCGTTTTGATTGCCATTGCAGGTGGAAGATTCATTGCTAAATACAGCAAGGTTGAAGTCTTTATGCTTTGAATGTTACTACCGTTGATCGATAGATAGAGATTGAGCGAGGAGATCACAGAGCCGGAGGCAGACCCCCGGCGAGATTGGAAAAGTCGTGGTTATCGTGTTGGAGAAAAGTTAAGCGGCATTGGTAACGGCAACAGCAGCCAGAAGCCCTAACAAAGTGTATTTTCCAACAATGATGGCCATACCCACAGCATTGATAGCTTGATGTAACATAGCGCCCCCTGATTTTTCTTAGCGACACTTTTTTGTGTCATGGGTATTTTCCCCTACAAATATAGGGGATACTGAGACCAGGTTCCCATTGTACTTTTCCTTCCTTTATTACATCTGGATCCGTGAAGTGGGCAGTTTTCTCTTCTTATATGCGGTTTCACGACCTTTTGATATGAAAAAAGACGCCTGAGCGTCTCTCAGGCTTTCTAGCAAAATTTGCTGGTTCCACCCTGCCATTGAGCGTTTTTTGGCCCTGTCGTGCGTTAGAGCGCCAAAATAAGAGTAATTCGTGATTTATCTCGGGTTTAGGCTGTGACTCTTTGCCTGCTTTTATGGTATTCTCACCGTCTTGCACGTAGTCATTTTTGACATACTTACCTGAGGGATATTGGCTCCATGAGCGATCTTGCTAAAGAGATCACGCCCGTCAACATTGAAGAGGAGCTGAAAAGCTCATACCTCGACTACGCGATGTCAGTTATCGTGGGTCGTGCTCTTCCAGATGTGCGTGATGGTCTGAAGCCTGTACACCGCCGCGTTCTTTTCGCGATGAATGTACTTGGCAATGACTGGAACAAAGCATACAAAAAATCTGCGCGTGTTGTTGGCGATGTGATCGGTAAATACCACCCACACGGTGACAGCGCTGTTTACGACACCATTGTTCGTATGGCTCAGCCGTTCTCACTGCGTTACATGCTGGTCGATGGCCAGGGTAACTTCGGTTCGATCGACGGCGACTCAGCGGCAGCAATGCGTTATACCGAAGTTCGCATGGCGAAAATCGCCCACGAACTGCTGGCTGATCTGGATAAAGAAACTGTCGATTACGTTCCGAACTACGACGGTACTGAACAGATCCCAGAGGTAATGCCTACCCGTATTCCTAACCTTCTGGTGAACGGTGCGTCCGGTATCGCCGTAGGTATGGCGACCAATATTCCTCCGCATAACCTGACAGAAGTTATTAACGGTTGTTTGGCGTACATTGAGAATGAAGACATCACGATTGAAGAGTTGATGACTCACATTCCAGGCCCAGACTTCCCAACTGCTGCAATGATCAATGGCCGTAAAGGCATTGAAGATGCTTACCGCACTGGTCGTGGCAAGATTTATCTGCGTTCAAAAGCAGACATCGAAGTCGAGAAGAACGGTAAAGAAACCATCATCGTTACCGAAATCCCTTATCAGGTGAACAAAGCGCGTTTGATCGAGAAGATCGCCGAGCTGGTTAAAGATAAGAAGATTGAAGGCATTAGTGCGCTGCGTGATGAGTCTGACAAAGACGGTATGCGCATTGTTATCGAATGTAAGCGTGATGCGGTAGGTGAAGTTATCCTCAACAACCTGTACGCACAAACTCAGCTTCAAACCTCTTTCGGTATCAACATGGTTGCGCTGGACAATAACCAGCCACGCCTGTTTGGCCTGAAAGATATGCTGAAGTGCTTCGTGAATCACCGTCGTGAAGTGGTGACACGTCGTACTATTTTCGAACTGCGTAAAGCACGCGACCGTGCCCACATCCTTGAAGGTTTGGCTATTGCACTGGCGAATATCGATGAAATCATCGAGATGATCCGCAATGCACAAACCCCAGCGATTGCGCGTGAAGAGCTGCAAAACCGTGGTTGGGAATTGGGCACTGTAGCCGCAATGCTGGAAGCAACCGGTGTTGATGCTGCACGTCCTGAGTGGCTGGAAGACGAGTTCGGTGTTCGTGACGGTAAGTACTACCTGACTGAACAACAAGCGCAAGCTATCTTGGATCTGCGCCTGCACAAATTGACAGGTCTCGAGCACGAGAAGATCCTGGATGAATACAAAGAGCTGCTGGCACTGATCGGCGAGCTGATGTTCATTCTGTCCAGCCCTGAGCGCCTGATGGAAGTGATCACCGAAGAGCTGACTGCTGTTCGTGATGGTTTCGGCGATGAGCGCCGCACTGAAATCACAGCTGCAAGTGCTGACATCGACATCGAAGATCTGATCAATCAGGAAGATGTTGTTGTGACCCTGTCGCACGAAGGTTACGTGAAGTATCAGCCTCTGACTGACTACGAAGCGCAGCGTCGTGGCGGTAAAGGTAAGTCAGCGACTCGCATGAAAGAAGAAGACTACATTGAGCGTCTTCTGGTCGCGAATACACACGATACTATTCTGTGTTTCTCAAGCCGCGGCCGTATGTACTGGCTGAAGGTTTACCAATTGCCTCTGGCATCACGTACTGCTCGTGGTAAGCCGATCGTTAACCTGCTGCCTCTGGAGCAGGATGAGCGCATCACTGCGATCCTTCCTGTTAAAGAGTACGAAGAAGACAAGTTTGTCTTCATGGCAACCGGTGACGGTACTGTGAAGAAGACGCCGCTGACTGATTTCAGCCGTCCTCGAAGCGCAGGTATCATCGCAGTGAATCTGCGTGAAAACGATTCTCTGATTGGCGTTGATATCACTACTGGTGATAACGACATCATGCTGTTCTCGAAGTCTGGTAAAGTTGTTCGCTTCAACGAAGGCCAGGTTCGTGGCATGGGCCGTACTGCGGCTGGTGTTCGCGGTATCAAACTGGCAGAGGGCGACAAAGTTGTTTCTCTGATTGTTCCTCACAATGACGGTGATGTTCTCACGGTAACTGAAAACGGTTACGGTAAGCGTACTGAGCTTGTTGAGTACCCAGCGAAGAGCCGTGCAACCCAAGGTGTAGTCTCGATCAAGGTTTCTGAGCGTAACGGCTGTGTAGTTGGTGCGGTTCAGGTAGAAACCGGTGATGAGTTCATGATGATCACCAACGCAGGTACGCTGGTGCGTACCCGTGTGGCAGAAGTCAGCCAGGTTGGCCGTAACACCCAGGGTGTGACGCTAATCCGTACCTCTGAAGACGAGAAAGTGGTTGGCCTTCAGCGCATCGATGAGCCTGATGAAGAGTTACTGCCATTGGATGAAGACGGTGACGTTGACGCAGAAGCGCAACCAACTGCCGAAGCACCATCAGAAGACTCAACAGATGGAGAAGCGACCGAGGAGTAATTCCTGGCCTGCATTCATCAATCTGAAAAAAACGCAGCATTCGCTGCGTTTTTTTTATTCCCTTTTTAATTGTGTCGTCATTAGATCAACACTTTCCGTTCCAATCGCTTGCGAAAGGTGATAAAACAAAACGAACAACAATTCATCACGGCTTCTCACTGCCCCCATTTGCGGGCGTTGTCGGGAATGGATTTCCTCAGTGACAAAATTAGAAAGCCATAAATAAGCGATTTAATGCAGGAGCATTCAAAAATCATGGAAAAGGTATATAACTTCTCTGCTGGCCCGGCGATGTTGCCGGAAGCGGTTCTGGAAAAAGTACAGGGTGAACTGACTAACTGGAACGGCTTGGGTACTTCCGTCATGGAGATTTCCCACCGCAGTAAGGAATTTCTGGCTGTTGTTGATGACGCCGAGAAAAACCTCCGTGAACTGCTGTCTATTCCTGATAACTACCATGTTCTATACGCACAAGGCGGTGCCCGTGCGCAGTTTGCTGCAGTGCCAATGAACCTTTTGGGCAGCAACACCATTGCTGACTATGTAGACGGCGGCTACTGGGCTGCAAGTGCAGTAAAAGAAGCTAAAAAATACTGCACACCTAACGTGGTAACAGTAAAAACGGAAATCGATGGCAAACGCGCGATCTTGCCTGCGAAAGACTGGAAATTGAGTAACGATGCTGCGTTTGTTCACTTCTGTCCGAACGAAACCATCGATGGGATTGAAATCCGGGATTTGCCAGAAACAGACAAGCCAATCGTGGCAGACATGTCCTCAACGATTCTGTCTCGTCCTATCGATGTGTCCAAGTACGGGGTGATTTACGCGGGTGCGCAGAAAAATATCGGTCCTGCTGGCATCACGCTGGTGATTGTTCGTGACGACCTGCTGGGCAAAGCGAAAGACTTCCTGCCGAACGTACTGAACTACACCACGTTGGTAGACAAAGAGTCTATGTTCAATACGCCACCGACATTTGGTTGGTATTTGGCGGGTGAAGTATACAAATGGCTGAAAGAGCAGGGCGGTGTGGAAGCCATGCAGAAGAAGAATGAAGAGAAAGCTGCGTTGCTTTACGACTTCATTGATGGTTCTGACTTCTACGTGAACAACATCCATGCTGACAACCGTTCTTTGATGAACGTGCCTTTCCAGTTGGTGAATCCTGAACTGGATGCGAAATTCCTGGCTGAATCAGATGCGCTGGGTCTGAAGGCGCTGAAAGGTCACCGTGATGTGGGTGGTATGCGTGCATCTATCTACAATGCGATGTCTTTGGAAGGTGTTCAGGCACTGGTTGCCTTTATGAAGGACTTCGAAGCCAAAAACGCGTAATAAGCCAAGTTTGCGCTTACCACCGCGTTCTAAAAGCCGCCGTTAATCGGCGGTTTTTTTATGCCGCTTTTTTGAAAATTGCACGCCTGACTTTCGCTTTCACCGAGCGCCAATGGGTGATTGGGCGGTTCGGTGAACGCGCTCTCAAATGAGCGATAATTTCTTCCGTCAATTCAATTTCACCACCATGGGCAAGCCAGACGCCTCGAGGCTTTAGTTGTACGATTTTATCGACCGACGCTTTGTAGCGATTAGGGTAGAAGACGGGAAAAGGCGGAATGTAACGTCCTTTGACTGTAACCATTAAGTCGGCCACGTAAACACGATGTGTCGGTACATGGTATAGAGACAAATCGCGATCGGTATGCCCTTGGGTAAAAAGCGCTTTCCATTCAGTAAAGCCGGGCAGTGGCTCTTCATCATTCAACATCACATCTGCTTTCAGCTTTCTGTTGTACCAAATGTTTTTTGCTGGCTGGCCTTTCCGTTTGGCCACCCACTTTGCCAAAAGTAAGTCGCTCCAATGCATCAGCACACCATCCACTCCTTGATACCAATCGCCTGGGACGTTGGCTATGGCTATCTGACAGCCCGATAACTCTCGAAGTTTTACCGCACCACCTGCGTGGTCGGGGTGCATGTGAGTGACGACGACTAACTTCAGATCATTTAAAGAGCGGTTCAGCTCTTCGGTGATGAACTTGCAAACTTTATCAACGTCAGCCCTGCTGCACCCATCTAAGAGCAAGAGTCCATGATGATGCTCAGCAAGGTAAATGGATTGAATGTAGCCGTCTAACTGGTGCAGTTTGATCAGTGTCGACACGTGGGACTCCTCTCTCATCAGACCAGTGAGAGTATACCCATTCGTATCAATTTTTCTGCATATTTGTAGTTGAAGTGTTAAATCAGAGCAAAGCGTAAGCACTTGACGCAAACGGTTTCCGCAACCGATTGCTTTTGGTTTTTTCCCGGATAGAATGGCGCGAAATTTCCTTCAGCCCAATCACTTAACTGATTGAATGCTCTGAGTAACAGCAATCACAGAGAGAAGCATTCCATCAACTGCTCTACCCATTCAGCGTATTGCAGCGAGTGAGTTTAAATAGGTATAACAATGAGCTCTCAGCGCCCATCAGAAAACGCTCGTCCATCGGAACTCGTCTATCGATTGGATGACAGACCACCCTTACCACAAACACTTTTCGCTGCTTTCCAACACCTTTTAGCTATGTTTGTCGCAGTGGTGACGCCCTCTTTAATTATCTGTCAGGCACTTGGGCTTCCTACGAGTGACACCAACACCATCGTGAGCATGTCACTGTTTGCGTCGGGTATTGCCTCGTTTATCCAAATCCGTACGTTCGGTCCGTTGGGATCGGGGCTACTTTCCATTCAAGGCACCAGCTTTAACTTTCTGGGACCAATTATTGGCGCTGGTTTGGCGATGAAGGCAGGCGGTACGCCAACGGAAACCATGATGGCGGCGATCTTCGGAACCATTATGGTTGCTTCCCTAACTGAAGTTTTCCTTTCACGTGTGCTGGAACATGCGCAGCGTATTATTACGCCGCTAGTATCTGGTATCGTCGTTACCCTGATTGGCTTGACGCTGATTCAGGTGGGTCTAACCTCGATGGGTGGCGGTTATGCCGCGATAGAAAACGGCACCTTCGGTGATCTGAAAAATCTGTTGTTGGCGGGTTCAGTACTGGCTGTGATCGTCTTTTTGAATCGTATCGATAACCCTTATTTGCGTGTGTCGTCGATTGTGATCGCGATGACTGTCGGCACAGTGATCGCCTACGCGCTGGGTATGGTGAATACAGCTCCATCAGAAGATGTTGCCTTTTTTGCCATCCCACAGCCGATGCAGTACGGCATCTCATTCGACTTTGCGCTACTTATTCCTCTGATCATCGTCTTCTTGGTGACCTCGTTGGAGGCAATTGGTGACATTACGGCGACTTCGGAAACATCCGAGCAGCCAGTGTCAGGGCCGATTTACATGAAACGAATCAAAGGTGGTGTATTGGCGGACGGCGTGAACTCGGCATTGGCAGCGGTATTGAACAGCTTTCCTAATTCTACGTTTAGTCAGAACAATGGCATTATCCAGTTAACAGGTGTTGCAAGCCGTTATATCGGTTACTTTGTAGCGGGTATGCTGGTGATTTTGGGCCTGCTGCCCGGGGTAGCAACGCTGGTTCAACTCATTCCAGAACCCGTACTTGGCGGTGCAACCATCGTGATGTTCGGTACCATTGCTGCATCGGGTATCCGTATTATTTCCCGATGTGAGCTTAACCGTCGCGCGATTCTCATCATGGCGCTTTCATTCTCAATGGGCTTAGGTATCGCTCAGAAGCCAGAAATCCTTCAATTTATGCCTGAGTGGATCAAAAACATCCTGTCATCTGGCATGGCAGCGGGCGGTTTGACCGCCATTATCCTGAATCTGGTGCTACCACCGGAAACTGCCTCAAAAGACAGCTAAGCGAATCTTGCCCAAAGGGTAGTGGTGGTCATGCATATCGCCGCTATCCTTTTCTCCAACCTCCAACCTCCAACCTCCAACCTCCAACCTCCAACCTCCAATCTTTGACCTCGGATCGTTTTCTTGTTTTTTCTGGCTTGTCTCTATACTGAGAAAAGTGGAGGTACAGTTATGTCGAATCGTTCTGAATCACTTGACCTGAAAGGTGCAGACATGGAGTCGCAGATAGAAGGTACGCAGGGAAGTGAAAAGGAAAGTCACGCCGGCCATACTACCGACAACCCCGAGCAAGAAGTCATGACATGCCAATATCAGGATCCTGATGGCGCAGCTCATTGCTGTCATGAGCCCGCAGGAGAATCGGGTTTTTGTTTCTGGCACGATGAAAATGCGTCGAAAGACCAGCCGGATGTGAAACAGAGGCTGGAAGAGTTCGCCAAGCGGGGTGGTCAGCTTAGAGGTATTGTGTGTAAACGTGCCAACCTCGTTGATGTGAATTTGGTCAAGCATGGCCCGGGTGGCGGCTATGACCTCAGCTACGCGAACTTTTACCGCTCGAACATGACTAACGCCCACCTGTTCAACGCTAAGTTTGATAACGGCAGCTTGATGAAAGCAGACTTGCATGACGCTAACATTCACTGTGCTAGCTTTCTAAAGTGCAACTTGCTTGGTGTGAAACTCACTGACACCAAGATTGATAACATCAAGATTGGTGACACTTTACAGCAAGAAGTGGAAGGGCGGGTCGCAGAGAAAAAAGGCGATATGGAAAAAGCGCTCGACCTCTATGAGCAGTCTGAAGAAATTTACCGGGATTTGCGCAAAGCATCAGAAGCTCAGGGGATCTTTACCATGGCGGGACATTTTCTGCAGAAAGAGCTGACGATGCGCCGTTATCAAATGCCACTTTTTTCCACGCAGCGCGCCATGTCGAAAACTGTGGATCTGTTTTGTGGTTATGGGGAAAGCCCTATCCGGGTCGTGTTTTTCTCGCTCGCACTAATTTTACTGTGTGCCATGATTTACTTCTTTACGGGAATCCAGTTCTCCGGAGAATATGTCGGCTTTCAGCAGTCTCAAACATTTGAAGGAAACCTGATTGCGTTTTTTGACTGTCTTTATTACAGCGTGGTGACCTTTACGACACTCGGCTATGGTGACTTTATACCGATTGGAATGTCGCGGTTGGTCGCTGCATCAGAAGCATTCACTGGAAGCTTTACGATAGCCTTGTTCGTTGTGGTTTTTGTGAAGAAAATGACCCGTTAGATTCCAAAAGACCAATTGATCTTTAAAAGCAGCAAAGGGTAGCCCCGGCGCTGCTTTTTCGTTACTCTCGAGGTACGAAAAATTAAGGATTTATTTTGTTCAGATGGAGCAGTTGACGTTACAACCCATTTCTAAAATTAACGGTGAAGTGAATCTTCCCGGTTCTAAAAGTGTCTCTAACCGCGCGCTTTTACTTGCTGCGCTGGCTAAGGGCACGACCCGCCTGACCAACCTGCTGGATAGTGATGATATTCGCCATATGCTCAATGCATTGAGCAAGTTGGGCGTAACTTATCGTCTTTCAGCCGACAAAACCGAGTGTGAAGTTGAAGGTCTGGGCGGTGCATTTAAAACGTCTGAACCCCTCGAACTATTTCTAGGTAATGCAGGTACTGCGATGCGCCCGCTGGCGGCGGCGTTATGTCTTGGCGAAGGTGAATACGTTTTGACGGGTGAGCCGCGCATGAAGGAACGTCCGATCGGACACCTGATTGATGCGATGCGTACTGTCGGTGCAGACGTGACCTATCTGGAAAATGAAAACTATCCACCTCTGAAAATCATCAGTCAGGATATCCAGGGTGGTGATGTAGAAATTGACGGGACGATTTCAAGCCAGTTCCTTACCGCGCTTTTGATGACGGCTCCGCTTTTCAGTGGCGATACCAATATTCGTATCAAAGGCGATCTGGTTTCCAAGCCTTACATCGACATTACTCTGCACATCATGGCGCAGTTTGGTGTTGAGGTTGCGAATAGCGATTACCAGACTTTCCATGTGAAGGGTAACCAATCATATACTGCGCCGGGTGATTTCCTGGTCGAGGGCGATGCTTCATCTGCTTCTTACTTCTTGGCTGCTGCGGCAATCAAAGGCGGTGAAGTCAAAGTCACGGGAATTGGTAAAAAGAGCGTGCAGGGTGATGTGAAGTTTGCTGATGCGCTAGCTGCCATGGGCGCTGACATTGAGTGGGGCGATGATTACGTGATTGCCCGCCGCGGTGAGTTGAAAGCCGTCGACCTGGATTTCAATCATATCCCTGACGCAGCGATGACCATCGCTACAGCAGCGCTGTTTGCGGAAGGAACCACCTCTATCCGCAACGTATATAACTGGCGCGTTAAAGAAACGGATCGCTTATCAGCGATGGCGACTGAACTGCGAAAAGTCGGTGCAGAAGTGGAGGAAGGGGAAGATTATATCACCATCACCCCGACACCAAATCTGCAGCATGCAGAGATTGATACCTACGACGATCACCGTATGGCGATGTGTTTCTCGCTGGTGGCATTGAGTGATACGCCAGTGACCATTAATGATCCGAAATGTACCTCTAAAACCTTCCCTGACTACTTCGACAAGTTGGCATCATTGTCGGAAAGTTAAAGAAACAGGTTGGAATGAACAGACAACAGGTCAGCGATTCGCTGGCCTGTTTTTTTTGCCCAGACTTCCCTATAATACGCCACCGATTCTATGGAGTAACTTGCAGTGAGCTGATGAGTATTTATCAACTAAGTTGCTCTATTTTAAAACGATCTGGAGAATTATATGTCTACCCACGCACCCGTAATTACTGTTGATGGCCCAAGCGGTGCCGGAAAAGGTACCCTTTGCATGCTGTTAGCGGAGAAGCTGGGCTGGCATTTGCTCGATTCAGGCGCAATTTATCGCGTACTTGCGCTGGCTGCGATTCATCATGGTGTTAACCCAGATTCGGAAGATGCTTTGGTTCCTTTGGCTGCCCATTTAGATGTACAGTTCAAGGCGGAAGGTGAGTTGGTAAAAGTGATCCTCGAAGGTGAGGATGTGTCCAGCGAACTGCGCAAAGAAGAAACGGGTATGGCGGCATCTAAAGTGGCGGCTTTACCGCGCGTCCGCGAAGCTTTGCTGCGTCGTCAACGTGCATTTGCCGAAGCCCCCGGATTGGTAGCTGATGGTCGTGATATGGGCACGGTTGTTTTCCCGAAAGCGGAAGTGAAAATCTTCCTGGACGCAAGCGCTGAAGAGCGCGCCCAGCGCCGCATGAATCAGTTGCAACTAAAGGGGTTAGATGTTAACTTTGACCGCCTTTTGAGCGAAATTCAGGAACGTGATGATCGTGACCGCAACCGAGCAGTCGCACCATTGCGTCCCGCAGACGATGCTTTAGTTTTGGATTCCACCTCTCTCAACATTGAGCAGGTGCTAGAGCAAGCATTGTCCTATATTGAAAGTAAACTTACCGTTGCTTCTTAAAAGCAGCGGGTTTAACCGTTGGTCGCAAGGATGATGACTGACATTACTATCAACCCCACGTGGTAGGACACCCGTGGTAGTTTAAATATTGAAGATTAAATTAATGACTGAATCTTTTGCTTCACTCTTTGAAGAATCTCTTAAAGAGCTAGAAACCCGCCCAGGTGCGATCGTTAAAGGTACTGTAGTTGCTATCGAGAACGGTTACGTTCTGGTTGACGCAGGCCTGAAATCTGAATCTTCTATCCCAGCTGAGCAATTCAAAAACGCGGCTGGCGAGCTAGAAATCGAAGTTGGTGCTGAAGTAGACGTAGCACTGGACGCGATTGAAGATGGTTTCGGTGAGACTCAACTGTCTCGCGAAAAAGCGAAGCGCCACGAAGCTTGGATCCAACTGGAGAAAGCTTACGAAGAAGCTGAAACTGTTATCGGTGTTATCAACGGTAAAGTTAAAGGCGGTTTCACTGTTGAGCTGAACGGCATCCGTGCGTTCCTGCCAGGTTCACTGGTTGACGTACGTCCTGTACGTGACACTGCTCACCTTGAAGGCAAAGAGCTGGAGTTCAAAGTTATCAAGCTGGACCAGAAGCGCAACAACGTTGTTGTTTCTCGTCGCGCAGTTATCGAATCTGAAAACAGCGTTGAGCGTGATGAACTGCTGGCTTCTCTGCAAGAAGGCATGGAAGTTAAAGGTATCGTTAAGAACCTGACCGACTACGGTGCATTCGTAGATCTGGGCGGTGTTGACGGCCTGCTGCACATCACTGACATGGCTTGGAAACGCGTTAAGCACCCATCAGAAATCGTTAACGTAGGTGACGAGATTCTGGTTAAAGTTCTGAAGTTCGACCGTGACCGCACTCGCGTATCACTGGGTCTGAAGCAACTGGGTGAAGATCCATGGGTAGCAATCGCTAACCGTTACCCAGAAGGTCACAAACTGACTGGTCGCGTAACCAACCTGACTGACTACGGCTGCTTCGTTGAAATCGAAGAAGGCGTTGAAGGTCTGGTACACGTTTCTGAAATGGACTGGACTAACAAGAACATTCACCCATCTAAAGTTGTTAACGTGGGTGACGAAGTTGAAGTTATGGTTCTGGACATCGACGAAGAGCGTCGTCGCATCAGCCTGGGTCTGAAGCAATGTAAAGCTAACCCATGGCAGTCGTTTGCAGAAATGCAAAACAAAGGCGATCGCGTAACTGGTAAGATCAAGTCAATCACTGACTTCGGTATCTTCATCGGTCTGGACGGCGGCATCGACGGTCTGGTTCACCTGTCTGACATTTCTTGGAATGTTGCTGGTGAAGAAGCAGTTCGCGACTTCAAGAAAGGCGACGAAATCTCTGCAGTTGTTCTGCAAGTAGATGCTGAGCGTGAGCGTATCTCTCTGGGCATCAAGCAGATGGAAGAAGACCCATTCAACAACTACCTTGCTGACAACAAGAAAGGTGCGATTGTTAAGGGTAAAGTAACTGCAGTTGACGCTAAAGGCGCAACCGTTGAGCTGATCGAAGGCGTTGAAGGTTACCTGCGTGCTTCTGAAGCATCACGTGACCGCGTTGAAGATGCAACTCTGGTTCTGGCTGTTGGCGACGAAGTTGAAGCGAAGTTCACCGGTGTTGACCGTAAGAACCGCGTAATCAACCTGTCTGTTCGCGCGAAAGACGAAGCTGAAGAGCAAGAAGCAATGGCAACTCTGAACAAAGCTGACGAAGCTTCGTTCGGTAATGCAATGGCTGACGCGTTCAAAGCTGCGAAAAGCGAATAATTAATGTGAAGTGAGGGGGAAAAATTCCCCCTCTACAGTTATACTGTTGAGAAACATACTAAAAGCGGGGTGATCATGACCAAGTCTGAGTTGATCGAAAGACTATGTAGTCAACAAACCCATCTTTCTGCCAAACAGGTAGAAGATGCCATCAAGGAAATCCTTGAACACATGGCCACTACACTCGAGGAAGGTGACCGAATCGAGATTCGTGGTTTTGGTAGTTTCTCTTTGCATTATCGCGCTCCTCGCGTTGGACGCAATCCAAAAACGGGAGACAAAGTTGAGCTCGACGGCAAGTACGTCCCTCACTTCAAACCGGGCAAGGAGCTTCGCGACCGAGTCAACATTAGCTGATTCGATTCCGAATAAAAAAACGGCATGCTATTCGTATGCCGTTTTTTTTATGTCTATTGCAATGGTCTGACAAGCCAAATTGCTGCATAATCACATATATACCCAAATCTCCTCTTCTAGGCATGGCAGTTGCCGAGGGGGTTTAGGTATAAGAGTCCGGTAAGTGTTTGATGCAACATGTTGAGCATCTTAGGCCGGAGATAATAATGAGGGAGTGACTGTGAAGATTATTGGTATCGTATTACTCGTCCTGTGTTTTCTTATCACACTCGCCCTTGGTGCACAGAATCAAGAAGTCGTGAACTTCAATTATCTGGTGGCACAGGGAGAGTTTCGATTATCTCTACTTTTGGGCGTAGTCTTTGGCACTGGTTTTGCGCTTGGCTGGCTGATTTGCGGCATGCTGTATCTGAAAGCGCGAATGTCTGCAGCCATGCTGAAAAAGCAGGTAAACAAGCAGCGCCAGGAGTTGGACAAACTGCGTACGGACCCTGTTAAGGAATAAGCGTAAATGCTAGAGCTGCTGTTTCTGTTGCTGCCAATTGCCGCCGGTTACGGTTGGTATATGGGCAATAGGAATGCTCGTCATCGTCGACAGGATCAGTCGCATCATCTATCAAGACAGTATGTCGCAGGTCTTAACCTGCTTTTGTCAGACCAGTCTGACAAAGCGGTGGACCTTTTTATAGAACTGCTCCAAGTCGATAACGAGACGATAGACACCCACCTTGCTCTCGGTAACCTTTTCCGCTCCCGCGGAGAGGTAGACCGCGCTATTCGCATTCACCAAAATCTGATTGCCCGTCCCAACCTCACGCTAGACCAGCGCAATCTTGCCCTTCAACAGCTTGCCAAAGATTACATGGTCGCTGGCTTTTTCGACCGCGCAGAAAAAATATTTCATCAGTTAGTTGATGAACCAGACTACAAAGAGTTTGCGTTGCAGCAGCTTCTCGCCATTTACCAGCAAACCCGTGAATGGGAAAAGGCGATCGATATTGCCAGCAAGCTGGTTAAAGGCGGTAAGAGTAAACTCAAGCGCGATATCTCCCACTTTTACTGTGAGTTGGCAATGCAGTCGATGGGTGATAATGACGAGAAAGGTGCCCGCCAGCTTCTAAAGAAGGCTCTGGCAACGGACAAAGCCTGTGTACGCGCTTCGCTGATGCTGGCTCGTCTGGATATTGGCAATGAAGATTATAAAGATGCAGCCAAAGTGCTCGAGCAAGTGCTTGAGCAAGACCCTGACTTTGTCAGTGAAGCGTTGCCTCTACTAGAAAAATGCTACAGCGAAATGGGCAAAGAAATGTCCTTGGTTCGCTTCTTGAAAAGCTGCATTGAAAAAAATACCGGTGCTTCGGCAGAACTGATGATGTCAGACATTATCACTGACCATGAAAATGCTGCCATGGCACAAAGCTTCCTCACCCGCCAGTTGACGAAAAACCCCACGATGAAAGGCTTCCACAAACTGATGCAGTTGCATGTTGAACAAGCAGAGGAAGGCCGTGGAAAAACCAGTCTGAATACGCTGAAACATCTGGTTGAGGAGCAACTTAAAGTGAAGCCACACTATCGTTGTCGAAAGTGTGGCTTTTCGACCCATTCGCTTTACTGGCATTGTCCGTCCTGTAAAGGGTGGGGGTCGATAAAACCGATACGAGGCCTAGACGGAGAATAAGTAGGAATGCAGGACCCTAAAGTAATTGTTGCATTGGATTACCCAAACATTGATCAGGCGCTGGCGTTTGTTGATCGCATTGAGCCAGGTAGCTGCCACCTGAAAGTGGGTAAGGAAATGTTTACCCTGTATGGCCCTGACTACGTTCGTAAGCTTCATGAGCGTGGACATACTGTCTTTCTGGACCTTAAGTTTCACGATATTCCAAACACCTGCGCGCGTGCAGTTGCCGCAGCAGCAGAGCTCGGTGTTTGGATGGTGAATGTTCACGCCAGTGGTGGTGAGCGAATGATGGTGACGGCGCGTGAAGCGCTTGAACCATACGGTAAAGATAAGCCAATGCTGATTGGTGTGACAGTACTAACCAGCATGGAACAAAGCGATTTGGCGGGTATAGGCATTAGCCGTGAACCTCAGGATCACGTGATGTCACTGGCGACGTTGACTCGCAACAGTGGTCTGGACGGTGTGGTTTGTTCAGCGCATGAGTCTGCGATGCTAAAGAATGCCCTTGGTCAAGAGTTCAAACTGGTCACGCCAGGCATTCGTCCTGCGGGAAGCGATGCTGGCGATCAACGCCGCATTATGACACCCGTTGAAGCCGTGACTGCAGGCTCTGATTATCTGGTGATTGGTCGCCCAATTACGCAGGCGGCAGACCCAATGGCTGTGCTGACGGAAATCAATGCCTCTTTGGCGTAAAAACCAGCCGTTTTAGAACAGTAAGTAAAAAGCCCTGCAATGCAGGGCTTTATTGTTTCAGGCGGTATTGTAGCGGGATCGCCTGTCGAGCGTGGGCGCAGTGAAATGGCTTTCAATCAACCTTTGCGTTAAGGCATGCTCAGGTGCTGTAAATACCTGTTGTGTGGTCCCCGCTTCTACCACCTCACCGTTTTGCATCACCATCACTTTATCAGCCATATGTTTTACCACGCCCATGTGCTGAGACACGTAAACATAGGAAAGCCCCATCAACTCCTGCAACTCTAGAAGGAGGTTGAGGATCTGCGAACGCATAGACATATCCAATCCGTTCAAAGCCTCATCAGCAACAATCACACATGGCTGAAGAATGAGCGCCCTGGCTAGCGATACACGTTGCTTTTGGCCGGTCGCCAGCATTTGGGGATAGAAATAAGCATGTTCTGGGAGCAAACCCACCTGACGTAGCGTATCGACAACACGTCGTTCACGCTCTTGCGGCGTCATGTTGGTGTTTCGTTTAAGCGGTGCTTCCAGGATTTGGCCTATCTGGTTTCTCGGATTCAATGAAGTATTGGGGTCCTGGAAGATCATTCTGATAAGTTTGCAGCGGGTTTTGTAATCATTCGCCTCCAGAACTTCGCCATTCACGCGAACTTCGCCACCTGATGGAGACACAACACCGGCAAGCATTTTAGCCAGTGTGGACTTGCCTGAACCGTTCTCGCCGATAAATGCCAGAGTTTCCCCGGCTTCAAGCGAAAATGACACCGGCTTTACCGCCTCAATCACCCGCTTAGTGAAAAGGCCTGTGCGGTATTGATAGTTTTTACACAAGCCATCGACTTCAAGCAGTGCGGTCATGCTTTTTGACTTCCATATTGAGTGGGAAATGACAGGCGAATTTGTGATTTTTCACTTTACGTGTCCGCGGAACCTCAACACATTTGCGTTGGGCGTAAGGACATCGAGGGCCTAGCCGACAACCAATTGGCAAATGCTGCAAAGGCGGGATAGAGCCCGGCAAAGCCTCCAGCTTGCTCTTATGTGGAATATCCAGACTGAAGTCTGGCATCGCACGGAGCAGCGCGTCGGTATAGGGGTGATGAGGAGCCTGCAGGATTTGTTTTCGCCCTGCTGATTCTACGGATTGTCCGCAGTACATTACCGTAATTCGGTCTGCCCACTGGGTAACCGTTGTCAGATCATGGCTGATCAGCAAAATCGTCGTATTCGCTAACTGGTTGGTACGACTGAGCAGGCGAAAGATTTGCGCCTGCGTGATCGGATCCAGATCGTTGGTTGGCTCGTCCGCGATGAGAAGGCGCGGGCGGTTGGCAATCGCCATTGCAATCATCACCTTCTGACATTCACCGTCGGTTAGCTCATACGGATAACTTTTCATGATGCGCTTGTGGTCTTTGATCCCCACTTTGTGCAGCAGCGCGATGGACTGTTGTTTACGCCATGAAAGCCTTTGCCACCAACTTCCACTGAACGAGCCTGAAGGTATCGCTTCTTCTAACTGGTAACCCACTTGCTCCGAAGGATCGAGGCAGGTTGATGGTTCCTGGAAAATCATCGCAATATCTTTGCCGACCACGTGGCGTCGTTCTCTGGCGGGCAGAGCAAGCAAATCGATATCACCAAGACGCAAACGGTCTGCAGTCACACGCCAGTTATCTTTGGTGACGCCACAGATGGCTTTGGCCACCAGACTCTTACCTGATCCGGACTCGCCCACCAAACCACGGATTTCACCTTCACTAATGGTCAGGCTCATGCGGTCTACTGCTTTCACCAAGCCTTGAGGCGTTTCAATTTCTATCGTCAGGTGTCGAATATCTAACAACGGCATTACTCTGTCCCCGCGTTAATCGCCTGCGTGATGCCATCACCGACGAGGTTGACGACAAGTACACTTATCATGATAGCCAGTCCTGGCAGGGTCACTGTCCATGGTGCAGTGAACACCAGTTCGATTGAATCACCCAGCATTGCGCCCCACTCTGGAGACGGCGCCTGCGCGCCAAGTCCCAGAAAACCAAGCGCAGCAATATCCAAAATCGCAACCGATATGGCACGGGTTAACTCCGTACTGAGTGTGACCAGAATATTCGGTAACACAGAGTGGTAGAGCAGATAGAAACTGTTCGCACCATCCAGACGGGCAGCAAGGATATATTCCTTCTCCATCTCAGCATGTACAGCGGTATACACAGCACGTATAAAACGCGGGATCAGTGCCAGCCATACAGCCAGTAAAATGCTCATCTCTCCGGGGCCTTGGAAAGCGACCACGATAATTGCCAGAAGCAGCGAAGGGATGGTGAGCACGGTATCCAGAAGGTGATTAAGGAAACTGGATTTCAGGCCAGAGGTCATCCCAGCGAGAATACCAATAAGCACGCCTAAGATACCTGCGGCCAGAGCGACAAGAATGGCATAGCCAAAGGTCAGGCGAGAACCTTCAATCAGGCGGGAAAGCATGTCCCTGGTCAGGTCGTCGGTACCAAGGAAATAGTCAACGGTGCCTTTGGTATCCCAAGAGGGCGGCATCAGCAGCTCACCGGTTTGAAATTGTGCACTGTAAGGGGCGATCCAAGGCGCAAGTATGGTCACGAGAACCAGGATGCACAGACACCAGAAACCGAACACTGCAAGTGTATTTTCCCTAAATGCTTTCCATGAGCGCTCAAGTTGCGTTGGGATGCGCTCTTCTAAATAAACACTATTTGAGGGCATACCATTCCTTCCTTGCCAGCGGGCTGATCGCTGCACCGGTCAGATCAGAGAAGATGTTCGCAATCAGTACGACACTGCCGACTGCAAGTACTCCGGCCTGCACCGCGACATAGTCCTGGAAGCTCAGCGCGTCCAATAGCCAGGTACCAATGCCCGGCCAGTTGAAGACGGACTCAGTAATGATGGCAAAGGTCATCATGGTAGAAATCTGGATGCCGAACTTAGGAATGATGGGTGGCAAAGCGTTTTTCAGTACATGGCGCATCACGATTTCTGATTTAGACAACCCTTTGGTCGCCGCGGCTTTGATGTAGTTTTGACTCATGACTTCTGCGACCGAATCGCGCAACAACTTGATGATTTCAGTCGTCGGCGCTACCGCCAGCACCAGTGTAGGCATGATCAGGTGGCGGATAATATCTTCCAGTGCCTGACTGCGTTGAGGGTGGTTAGACAACAGCACGTCAACGAAGGCAAAACCTGTTACGGTCGGGATCTCAAACAGCAGGTTGTAACGGCCAGAAACAGGCAACCAACCCAGGTACAGAGAAAACACCATGATCATTAGGATAGCCATCCAGAAGATTGGCATCGAGAATGTCACCAGCGTGAGCGATGAAATCACCATATCTGCTGAAGAACCGCGACGAATCCCAGCCAAGGTGCCAAATGGAATACCGAGAACCAACGCGAGGATGAAAGCAAAAAAGCACAGTTCTAAAGTGGCAGGAAATACCCGTGATAAAGATTCCGTAACGGGTTGACCATTGGCTGCGATACCAAGATTGCCTTGCATGAGTTCACGTAGGTAGTGCACCCAACCCGACCAGAATTCGTATTGATTAAACACCGAAAGCGGGTCGAGCTTCACGATGTTGTAGCCGATCATTGTCAGAATCAGCAGGGTAATAATGAAAAGATTGAGCCGGCGAATAGCATAGATCAACATAGATCAGCGGCTCCTGGATACGTTAGCAAAAGATTTGTCTCCAAACGGGCTTAACGTGATGCCCTGAAGTGACGCATTTCGCGCCTGATAGTGAACACCGTGTGCCAATGGAATCACCGGCATACGGTCATTTAGAATGCGTTGCGCCTGTATATATAAGTCCCGACGTTCATTGCGCTGTTCAATCTCTATAGCAGTGTCGAGAAAGCGGTCAAAGTAGCGATTACACCAGTTGGAAAGGTTCCAGCCAGTAAATTTGGCATTACAGGAGAGCAATGGCCTCAGGAAGTTATCCGGGTCGCCGTTATCTGCAATCCATCCGGTTAACACCATGCCCAATTCGTTAATATCGTCCCTGAGCAATTTCCTGTTGATGTCTTCCAGCGCAATGATATTCACTTTGATACCAATCGGCGAAAGATTCGCTTGAATCAACTCTGCCGTTTTCCGTGGACTTGGGTTATAGGCTTTCGGTGTTAAAGGAACGATCAGGTCGACTTCAAAGCCATGTCGGTAGCCGGCTTTCGCCATCAGGCTGAGGGCAAGTTGCGGGTCGTAAACCGCATTAGACTTTTCGTTATAAGCCCAAGACATCGGTGGCAACATGCCGTTAGCGGGTGTGCCTGTACCGTAGTAAACCGATTGGATCAGTGTGTCGCGGTTAATGGCCAGACTAATGGCTTGCCTAACTTCCAACTCAGAGAGAGCGGGGTGACGGGTGTTGAGTGCGAGAAACGCCACATTCATGCCTGTCTGCGAGGCCAGTACAAAATCGGGATTGTTTTCAATAACGGAAAGTTGGCTGGCAATGGGCGATGAAAGCACATCACATTCGCGGGTGATGAGTTTACTTAGAGAGCCCGTACCGCGGTTACTAATGTCGTAGGCGATTTGCTCCATAGGTGCTGCGCCATTCCAGTAACCCCAGTGCCTTTTTAGTCGAATGAAGCGATGAGGTTCATACTCATCCAGATAGAACGCGCCAGAACCCACAGGGTGTGAGTCAATTTCCCCCGGTGTGCCTTTTGTTAAAAGGTGCTCTGCATATTCTGCTGAGTGAATGACCGCATAGGTGGTCGAAAGTGTCGACAGGAATGACACATCGGGTCGAGATAGGACAAATTTCACCGTGTAATCATCGAGGGCGATAACATCGTCAACCAATCCTGCGAAATCCATACTTTCAAACCACGGATAGTCGCCACCTGAGACATTGTGAAAGGGATGCTCAGGGTCGATCAACCGCTTAAAGCTGAAAACGACATCCTCTGCATTTACGCCACGATGTGGAATAAACCAGTCCGTAACCTGAAAGCTGGCGCTCTGGCGAAGATTGAAGATATATTCTTTGCCATCTGGGCTTACTTCCCAGCTCTGAGCCAGCATGGGCACAGGTTTATAGGTTTGTGAATCAAGCTGAAGAAGCCGATCGTAGATTTGACTGGAGAGCGCATCAGCAGTGAGGCCGCCATCGGTCAGCTGTGGGTTAAAGGTGTTCGGTTGACCCGGGCCGCAATAGATGAAACCACGGTTACGCGCAGCGTTATCGGAGAACGGGTCTTCACATCCTGCTAAAAAGAGGATGGTTACGCTTGCCAGCAGCAAGCGGCCTAGAGCGCTCATAAGCCAATGATTAGGTGATAAAGTTAAGTGTTTTAATTTACCACTGAAGCAACGGAGTCACCAAGTGGCGGCGTAAATATCTGGGTAATTTCAGAACAATTGGCGAAAAACTTATGCCGAATCGGTGTTTTCCTCACCAACCAGATTGTATTTTCGCAGCAACCCTCTTATTTGATGGTAGCTTAAGCCAAGCAGCTCTGCGGCGCGTCGTTGATTAAAACGTGCCTGTTCCATCGCCTTTTCAACAATTTCCTTCTCCTGATCCTGCTGCCATTGGCGTAAATCGAGTGGGAAGGTGATTTCTGATTTCGACTCCGCTTTCTCACCAGGCTTTTCGTTTCTCCAGGGCGCTTTGAATGGGTCGAGTTGAATGTCTTCGGAATCAATCTCGCTGCCTTCGTCTGCGTGACGGTATATGGCCCGTTCTACCACGTTTTTCAGCTCACGTACGTTACCTGGCCAGCGATAAGTGTTGAGTAGTTTCACGGCTTCCGTAGAAAAGCCGGAAAAGTAGCTGTAACCGAGTTCACGACACATCTTCAGCGCGTAATACTCGGCGAGAAGCAGGATGTCTCCCTGACGTTCTCGCAATGGCGGAAGGTGGATAACATCAAAGGCAAGCCTGTCGAGGAGATCAGCGCGGAACTCCCCGTCATCGGCCATCTGGGGCAAGTTCTCGTTAGTCGCGCACACCAGCCTGACATCCGCGCTCAGCACATCGCTGCCACCCACGCGTTCATATTCACCGTATTCGATGACGCGAAGCAGTTTTTCCTGCACGCCAAGTGGCGATGTCGCCAGCTCGTCCAGAAACAAAGTCCCACCTTCAGCCCGTTCAAAGCGGCCTTTGTGTTTTCCTTTCGCGCCACTGAAAGAGCCGGCTTCATGGCCAAACAGCTCAGAATCAATCAGGCCTTCACTCAGTGCTGCGCAGTTCAGGCTGACCAGCGGGCCGTCCCAACGGCGTGATAAATAATGCAGGCGCTTGGCGATGAGTTCTTTACCCGTACCTCGCTCCCCCAGAATAAGAACTGGGCGGTCGAGCGGAGCAAGACGGGAGACATGATCGAGGACGGAAAGGAAGTGATCGGATTCGCCAATCAGGTTGTCAGGTTTTTGCATGGTGAAATTTGCCAACTGTTAGTTTATTTCATCATACCCTTATGAATAAAAAATGCACGCAATGTGTTAACTTGTTGTAATTTATAGGATATAAAAGTTGGCACGGGGATTGATATATATCTGGCAAATGAGGTTTTTCCTCACCTGTAAGCGCACAGAGCGCATTCGGCAAAAAGGAGCATCACAATGGGTATTTTCTCTCGCTTTGCAGATATTGTTAACGCTAACGTCAATTCACTGCTGGATAAAGCAGAAGATCCACAAAAAATGGTTCGCCTGATCATTCAGGAAATGGAAGACACACTGGTTGAAGTTCGCACTTCCTCAGCACGTGCGCTGGCAGACAAAAAAGAACTGGCGCGTAAAATCGAAGGCATTGAACGTCAACTGACAGATTGGCAGGAAAAAGCGACACTGGCCCTTCAGAAGTCTCGTGAAGACCTGGCTCGCGCGGCACTGATTGAAAAGCAAAAAGTGCACGATGTCCTGCTGACCCTCAAAGAAGAGTACAATCTGGTCGAAGAAACTATCGGTAAACTGGGTAACGAAATTGCAGAGCTTGAAACCAAGCTGGCAGAAACCCGCGCCCGTCAGCAAGCACTGGTAATTCGCCGTGAAGCGGCAGGCAAACGCCGTGATGTTCGTCGCCAACTGGACACTGGTCGCACTGATGAAGCGCTGGCAAAGTTCGAGCAATATGAGCGCCGCATCGATGAGCTGGAAGCAGAAGCAGACAGCTACAGCATCGGCAAAGGCAAACGTCTTGAAGACGAATTTGCAGACCTGCAAGCGCAAGACGAAATCGAAAAAGAACTTGAGCGCATGAAAGCGGAACTTAAGGATAAAGAATAAGCCCTCGCAAAGGTAAGGAGTAGGCATGTCAATGGCGTTTCTTTCAATTCCACTGGTGGTGTTTTTTGTATTCGTTGCACCACTGTGGTTGTGGCTCCACTACCGAAGTAAACGACAAGTTGGTCAGGGTTTGAGTGGTGATGAGTTTGAGCAATTGCAAGCCCTGGCAAACCGCGCGGAAGCTTTACAGGACCGCATTCATTCTCTGGAGCGCATTCTTGATGAGGAAGCGCCAAATTGGAGACATAGACAATGAGCAAAACGTTGTATCGTGATCCTGTAAACGGGAAGATCGGTGGCGTTTGTGCAGGTGTCGCCGATTACTTCGGGATGGAAATCTGGTTAGTGAGGATCCTGACTGTGACGGCATTTCTGATGGGACTGGGCTTTTTCGTTATCGTGGCATACATTGCTGCCATGCTCATCCTTGAAAAAATGCCGCCGGAAGAGGCAAAACGGACTTTCCATTACAAAGAACATCATGTGAAACAAAAACCTTGGCAACAAGGTAAATCAGCAAGCCAATTGCTGGCTGATATTGATAATGAAATGGGAGAGATGGAGCGGGACGTTGGCAAAATGGAAGCGTACGTGACATCAAAAGAGTATGAACTAAATCGACAGTTCAAAAAGCTCTAAACAAAGCAACAATAGTTATTGTGTCCTCATCCCCCGCTTTTATCGCGGGGGATTTACCTTTTGAGGGGTGCTGCTATTTATGAATTCAGTGAAACGTCAGGTGAATAAATGGGTGAGTCGTAGTCTGGACAGGCACGTTCGTCTTGCCGTGACTGGACTTTCCCGTGCAGGTAAAACCGCGTTTATCACCTCACTCATCAATCAACTGCTGCACAGCGCGACCAATCCGCGCATGCCTTTGTTTGCGCCCGTCCGCGAAGGACGTGTTCTCGGTGCGCGACGTGTACAGCAGAGTCAGCTGCATATTCCTGCCTTTGACTACGATCTTGGCATTCAATCATTGCGCGCGCATCCGCCAACATGGCCTTCTCCAACGCGCGATGTCAGCGAGATCAGACTGGAAATCCGTTATCGACCTGAAAAAGGGGCGATGAAGTTATTGCAAGATACCGCAACGCTGTATCTCGACATCGTTGATTATCCCGGAGAATGGCTGCTTGATTTGCCACTGCTCTCCATGAGTTTTGATGAATGGTCGCGTAAACAAAGTGGCATCTTGACTGGCAAGCGCAAAGAGCTGGCAGAGGCTTGGCTGGAAGCGCTCGACAGCTTCGACCCATTGGCAGACGCGGATGAAAAACTGATCGGCGAGATAGCGGCGAAATTTACCGCTTACCTTCATGCCTGTAAGGAAGAAGGGGGGCTGCATTGGGTGCAACCGGGCCGATTTGTGTTACCGGGTGAATATGCAGGCGCGCCCGTGCTTCAGTTTTTCCCATTGGTTGGCAATAAGTATGGTGAAAACCAACTGGCGAATGCGCCTAAAGGCAGCAACTACGCCATGCTGAAACAGAGATACGATTACTACTGCCAGCATATTGTGAAAGGCTTCTATCAAGAGCATTTCTCTAAAGTCGATCGACAGATCGTGCTGGTGGATACCTTGCAACCACTCAATGCAGGCCCAGCGTCGTTTAACGATATGCGAATGGCGTTGGAGCAGCTAATGCAAAGCTTCCGCTACGGAAAAAGCGGTTTGCTGCGCCGACTCTTTGCACCGCGCATCGACAAGATACTGTTTGCGGCGACCAAAGCTGACCATGTGACGCCAGACCAGCACCCGAATCTGGTTTCTCTGCTCCAGCAGCTGATCCACGAAGCTTGGCAAACAGCGGCATTTGAAGGCATTGATATGGAGTGTGTCAGCTTGGCGTCGATTCAGGCGACAGAGCCCGGCATGGTAAACCATCAGGGTGACACCATGTCTGCACTGCGCGGCACGTTGGAAAATGGCGAGCCGATGTTGATGTACCCGGGCGATGTGCCGTCGAGGTTACCGGGCGAGGCTTTCTGGCAGGATAACCAATTCGAGTTCCGTCAGTTCCGTCCGCAGCAAACCGATGTGGATGAGCCATTACCACACATTCGCGTGGACAAGGCGCTGCAATATTTGCTGGGCGACAAACTGAGGTAGGAGGCGAGATGAACGATTATAAAAAAGCTGTCGTGTTTGATGAGCCTGAAAAACAACAGGATGAATCGCCTGAGCTGACGTTTCAGCGTCAATTTGAACAGGACAACACTTCGTTTGCTGTCACCAGCATAGAAGAAGAAAGTGATGCCGAGAAGGCACTGGAAGCGACGTTAACCTCTCCGAGAAAAAAGCGTTGGGGATTGCGAGCGCTCGCCGTTGCAGGCATTGGTTTGGTTGGCTGGCAAACTGTCGATTCTGTATGGACAGCAGTACAGGTCGGAGATTGGCTGACTGTCGGCTGGAGCGGTTTTGTCGCCGGTATCGCGGCGATGGGCATAGGCGCATTGGGGCGGGAATTTCTGGCACTCCGTCGCCTGAAAGGCCGACAGGATGAACGCGAGGAAGTCACTGCCATCATGGCGGCTGAAGGCATTGGTAAAGCCAAAGGCGTTTGCGAGAAGCTTTCCAAACAGTCAGGGGTTGAACTGACGGCCGGTTATGATAAATGGCAGACGTCGCTGGCGGCGACGCATAATGACCGGGAAGTGTTCGAACTCTACGACCAAATGGTAGTGACAGAGCAAGATGCCCGTGCCAAGAAAATGGTGACCAAGTACGCCTCAGAAGCTGCGGTCATGGTTGCCCTCAGCCCATTGGCTGTGGCTGACATGTTGTTGGTGGCGTGGCGAAACTTCAGGCTGTTGGAGCAAATCTCCAAAGTGTATGGCGTAAAGCTGGGCTACTGGTCGCGCATTCGATTACTCAAGTTAGTGCTGGCTAACATGGCGTTCGCCGGAGCCAGTGAAGCGATCACGGATATTGGTACGGATCTGCTGTCCGTCGATATCGCAGGCAAGCTTTCGGCAAGAGCTGCGCAAGGGCTGGGAGTTGGGCTGTTGACGGCAAGACTCGGTTACAAAGCCATGTCTGTGATGCGCCCACTGCCTTACATTGGCACCAAAGCACCGAAGCTGTCTGACATGCGTAAGCAGTTACTTACCAAACTGACCCCTGGGAACTAGGGTTTGTAGATCTTTGGTGATGATTTTTGCAGCGCCAATGGCGCTGTTTTCCTTTTGCAGGGAGAGGATTAGCTCTCTCACGTTTTCATGGGCACCGCTTGACTCAATCGCTTGAGAGGCGCACACTCCTTTCACTGTCAACAATTCCTGACACTTTTTTATACAGTTAATTGAGTATGTCACGCTCTCAGGGATTATGGCGACTTTTCAAATCAACGTGGCTGACACCGAAAGATAGGATGCCGTCAGCCCCACTGCATACAGGACACTACCGTGAGATTACAGGTCTTTTGCGAAGATCGACTTGGATTAACCCGCGAACTCCTCGACATTCTGGCGCGTCGCAACATTGACTTGCGTGGTATCGAAATCGACCAAGTTGGCATTATCTATCTCAACTGCCCCGAAATAGAATTCGAAGAGTTCAGGCAACTGATGTCCGAAATCCGTCTTATCAGCGGCGTGACTGATGTACGGAAAATTCAGTTCCTACCCGCTGAGCGTGAACATCGCGAGCTGCGAGCACTGCTCGAAACACTGAGCGATCCGGTTTTCTCCGTCAATCTTAGCGGCAAAGTTGACATGGCGAACAAGGCCGCATTGCGTCTGATGGGCAGTGAAGAATCTGACTTGATTGGCGAAACGGCCAACAGCGTGTTTCCTGATTTCAACTTCACCCATTGGCTAGAGCGCGATAACGCCGGTCAAATTCACCGTCAGGTTGTGCTTTCAGGCATGGATTACCTGATGGAAGTGATGCCGGTTTATGTCACTGACAGTGAAGATAAAGATGTGCTGGCCAGTGCAGTAATTCAGCTTAAACAAGTTTCCATGAACCATCTGCCAACCACCTTATACCGCACGCCGGGTGAGCATGGTTTTGAGCACTTGGTCGGTCAATCCAGCAAGTTCCGCACTTTGGTGAATCAGGCGAAGAAGTTCGCGACGTTGGATGCACCGCTTCTGATTCAAGGGGAAACCGGGACAGGCAAAGAAATGCTGGCGAAAGCCTGCCACCAACGCTCTCACCGAGCTGAGCATCCGTTCCTGCTGGTGAATTGTGTATCCATGCCGGACGATGCGGCTGAAACTGAGCTTTTTGGCTGTGCGCCAATGGAAGGACGAGAAGGCAAGAAAGGCCAGCTCGAGCAGGCTGATGGCGGAACTGTGTTCCTCTATGAAGTGGGTGAAATGAGTCAGCACCTGCAGATTAAACTGCTTCGATTTATGCAAGATGGCACCTTCCGCAGGGTGGGCGAAGAGAAAGAGATTAAGGTTGATGTGCGTGTGATTTGTTCGACGCAGAAGAATCTGTCTGAACGCGTCGCCGCAGGGCAATTCCGCGAAGATCTATATTATCGACTGAATGTTCTTTCTCTGACAGTGCCACCACTTCGTGAGCGTCCCTCTGATGTTCAACCGCTGGCAGAGCTGTTCCTGAATCAGTTTGCTGCTGAGTTGGGGCAAGAAAGACCCATGCTACAACAAGGCGTTTTGGAACTGCTGAACCAATACTCATGGCCGGGTAACGTCAGACAGCTTCGGAATGTGTTGTTCCGTGCGATGACGCAAATCGAAGAAGGTTGCCTGACCAAAGATGACATCCAGTTGCCAGAGACAGAACAAAGCGCGTTCCTAACGGAAGAAACGCTGGAAGGATCGCTGGACGACATCATGAAACGCTATGAGTCGGGGATACTGTCGAACCTTTATCGCAGTTATCCTTCGACCCGCAAACTGGCGAAGCGTCTCAGCGTTTCCCATACCGCCGTAGCGAATAAACTCCGCGAGTACGGCATTGGCAAGAAATAGAAAAAATGGCGACTGTATCAGTCGCCATTTTTTTCCATAGTCAGGAGCTTTTGCTTTATCTCCAGACCATAGCGATATCCAGTGAGTTCACCATCGCTGCCGATCACGCGGTGGCAGGGGATAACAAGGGGAATAGGATTCACATTGTTGGCCATCCCAACCGCTCGACAAGCTTTTGGATTGCCAATTTCCCTTGCAATGTCAGCGTAAGACCTCGTTTCCCCATAAGGAATGCCACGAAGAATTTGCCAGACTTTGTGCTGGAATTCCGTGCCGTCGGGGGCGAGAGGGATGTCGAATTGAGCCCGTTCCCCGTTGAGGAATTCGAGAATTTGCTTCTTAAAAGGGGCGAGGTGCTTAGGGGAGTGCTTCCACTGTTTGCAGGATTCAACAGGATGATGAAGGCATAAAGTCAATTGTCTCAACCCTGACCCATCAGCCAGTAAGTGAATTTTCCCCAGCGGTGATTCAAAGCTATCGTAATACATAACAACGACACAGTTGGATAGGAGGCGAATTGTCAGTCGAAATTATAAACCCATTCCCGCAATTACGTATTGATAATCTTATCATTCGTGCGATTCAGAAGCCTGATATCCCACTTATCGTGAATTATTTTCAGGTTAATCGCCAATACTTGACACCTTGGGAGCCGTTGAGACCAGACAGCTTTTTCACTTATGAAGGTTGGGAACGGCGCATCATTCAACTAACCGAATTGCAACGTCATGGGCTGGCGTATTACTTCATGATTTTCGAAGAAGGAAGCGATGAAGTTTGCGGGGTGATCACATACAACAACATCATGCAGTTCCCTTTTCACGCCTGTAATGTTGGCTATTCGCTGGCTGAGTCAGCGCAAGGGCGGGGTATTATGCGTCGGGCGCTTAAAGCAACCAACCAATGGTTGTTTGACAACCTCAACATGCACCGTGTGATGGCTTCTTACATGCCAAGAAACAAACGCAGTGAAGCCGTGCTTCTGGCAGCAGGATTCAAGAAAGAAGGTGAAGCCAAAGACTACCTCCTGATTAACGGGAATTGGGAAGATCATATCCTTACCTCTGTCATCAACACCAACTGGGTAGCGTCCACCAATGAATGAAACATCGGCATTTGAAAGGCTGGAAAAGCAACTGGCATTGATTGTCGAGATGGATCAACTCAAAGCCGTACTAAGACGAACTCGAATTAAAAGTGACAACGACCGTTTGGAGAATTCTGCTGAGCACAGTTGGCAGGTGGCTTTGATGGCACTTTTGTTAGAAGAACACGCCAATGAGCCGGTGGATGTCGCGAAAGTGGTGAAAATGCTGCTGCTCCACGATGTGGTGGAAATCGATGCGGGAGATACCTTCGTTTACGATTTGGAAGCCGCTAAGCTTCAGCCTGAGAAAGAGCTGAAAGCGGCGAAGCGTATTTTCGGCATGCTGCCGGAAGATCAGCGAGATGCGCTCATGGCCCTATGGTTAGAGTTTGAAGCAGGTGAAACGCCCGAAGCGCGGTATGGTAAGGCGCTGGACCGCATGTTGCCCATGCTGCTCAACTATCACAGTGACGGGCAAAGCTGGAAGGAGCATGGTGTGCGCTACGATCAGGCACTAAGCATTAACAGCAAGATTGAAAAAGGCTCTGCACTGCTGTGGGAAAAAGTACAAATGATGCTGAGTGAAGCTGTCGACAAAGGGTGGTTGAAAAAATAATCCCGGCAATCGCCGGGATTTCTCTGTTTGCAATGAACCAATTGCCCGTTAGGTCACCGTAATCATTCGCATGGTGTTGGTTGCGCCTACATAGCCCATCACATCACCTTGAGTGAAAATCACGACGTCCCAAGGCTTGAGATAGCCTTTCTCTTTCAGCAAAGCAATGGCTTTATGCGCCACTTCTGCGCCAGCGCCAGTGTCACTTTCGAAATAGACTGGTGTCACGCCACGATAAAGCGCTGCACGCGACAGCGTGGACTCATGTTGGGAAAGAGCAAAAATGGGTTTACCCGAACTGATACGAGACATCATGAGAGCTGTTTTGCCAGATTCTGTCAGTGAGACCATGGCTTTCACTTTCGGCATGTGGTTTGCCGCGTACATGGTTGCCATAGAAACCGTTTCTTCAATCAGTTCGAACTCTTTGTTTAAACGGTGGTTGGAGACGTTAATTGATGGCATCTTCTCTGCGCCAATACAGACTTCCGCCATGGATTTCACGGTTTCCAGTGGGTAATCGCCTGCTGCGGTTTCAGCAGAAAGCATGACAGCATCGGTCCCGTCCAGCACGGCATTTGCCACGTCCATGACTTCCGCCCGCGTTGGCATCGGGGCTTTGATCATCGATTCCATCATTTGAGTTGCGGTAATCACACAGCGGTTCATTGAGCGGGCGCGGCGGATAAGTTTCTTCTGTACGCCGACAAGTTCTGGATCACCGATCTCCACACCCAGATCACCACGAGCCACCATCACAGCATCAGAAGCTTCAATGATGTCATCAATGTTCTCATCTGTAGCGACGGTCTCCGCCCGCTCTACCTTGGCAACCAAACGGGTATCAAGGCCTGCATCACGTGCTAACGAACGGGCCAGACGCATGTCATCGCCGTTACGCGGGAAAGATATCGCCAGATAGTCCACATTGATTTTTGCAGCAGTGAGGATGTCCTGTTTGTCTTTATCGGTCAGAGCGGGTGCTGATAAACCGCCACCTTTCTTGTTGATGCCTTTGTTGTTGGAAAGGGGGCCACCTACAGTGACTTCCGTGTGGATACAAGTACCGTCTACCGAAATGACTTTCAGCTGAACGCGTCCGTCATCCAGCAGCAAGATGTCATCTGGAACGACATCATTCGGTAGGTTCTTGTAATCGATACCGACGCTTTCTTTGTCACCTTTTCCCGGCTCGAGCGCAGCATCCAACACAAAGCGATCACCGACCGCCAGCTGAATTTTGCCATCCGCGAAGGTGGATACACGAATTTTAGGCCCTTGTAGATCACCGAGAATACCGACATGACGCCCGAGCTTCGCAGCGATAGCCCGAACCTTATTGGCACGGTCGATGTGGTCTTCAGCGGTACCGTGAGAGAAGTTCATTCTCACCACGTTCGCGCCGGCAGCGATGATTTGTTCCAGCATACCTTCCTTATCGGTAGCCGGGCCCAATGTAGTCACGATCTTTGTTCGACGTAATATCTCAGACATGAAAGTCTCCTGAGTAAAAATGCATACGAAAGAGCAATAAGGAATTATTGATATTTGTATTTATATAAAGAGTGTAGATGAGTGGGCGTAAGAGAAAGAAAAAGGGCAGACTTTGCGTCTGCCCTTTAAAGTTTATGTCAGTGATTCTTTGTTGAATCGAGAGTCCTTAATGGCCTCTTTCACACGTTTGAGGTTTTCGCGGAACCCTGGACCACGGCGCAGTGTGAAGCCTGTTGCCAGAACGTCAATAACGGTCATCTGAACCACACGGCTTGCCATTGGCATGTAGATGTCAGTGTCTTCCGGTACATCCAGCGTAATGGTCAGCGAACAGACTTTGTCCAGCGGAGAGCCTTTCTCGGTAATACCGATAACGGTCGCGCCGTTTTCTTTGGCTAAAGTCGCAACGTCTACCAGCGATTTGGTTCGGCCAGTGTGTGAAATGACGACCACAACATCACCGTCTGTACAGTTAATGCAGCTCATGCGTTGCATGACAATGTCGTTGAAACAGACGATGGGAATGTTAAAGCGGAAGAATTTATTCTGCGCATCGTGGGCAACGGATGCTGAAGCGCCCAAGCCGAAGAAAGAAATTTTCTTAGCTTGAGTTAGCAAATCTACTGCCCGATTGATTTGGTGGGCGTCGATGCTGTTTTTCGCTACATCCAGGCATGCCATCGTCGATTCAAAGATCTTCGAGGTGTAAGCGTCTGCGCTGTCATGTTCTTCAACATTACGGTTCACGTAAGGTGTACCGTTTGCCAGGCTTTGCGCCAGATGAAGTTTAAAATCAGGGAAGCCTTTCGTGTCTAGCCTGCGGCAGAAACGGTTTACTGTAGGCTCGCTGACATCAGCCATTTTGGCGAGTGTCGCGATGCTGGAATGAATAGCAGTCTGAGGAGAAGCGATGATCACTTCAGCGACTTTCCTTTCCGACTTACTAAAGTTTTCAATATTTTTTTGTATTTTTTCTAGGGTGTTCATTCAGATTACCGCGTTGCTTCCGCTGTCTGTTTTGTCAGTCTTTCCTGCCTAAAATCACTGGCGGTAAGGTCTGACGCTATTGGGTGAAATATTTCGACGTCCAACGATGTTATAGTCGAGTCTAACGGTTGGAGTCGTTTAATAACATTTTAACCAAAAAATACCTTCAAAAAATTTGTATTCATTCACGCTTTTAGTTGCTTAATTACACAATGCCGAAGCTTTTTTTCACCAAATGCGAAACGGGTTCGGTTTCTTGTGGCACGTCTCGAATGAATCAAGCGTAGAAATGAAAATGGCTTACAAGGAACTTTCGATGTCGAAACCATATAAAACAGTTTCAATAAGCGGATGTGGTTGGCTTGGTCTTCCTCTCGCGGAACATTTGCATCAAGTTGGATATTCGGTCACTGGTAGCAAACGTAGCGTTGCGTCTCTCAACGAATTGGAATTGAAGCACATCAATGGTGTGGTGTTCGATATATTTAGCGAGAAACACGACCCGTCATCACAACCTCTTTTTGAAAGCGATGTTTTTGTGGCCAACATTCCGCCCGGCAGACGAACAATCGATGGAAGTGTGTTCGTTAATGCCATGAAGAGAATGGTGGATGCCGCAAAGTCTGGCGGCGTGAAACAATTCATCTTTATCAGTACCTCTTCGGTCTACGGCAGTGTCACAGGGTTAGTCACAGAAAAAACAGTCTGTGAGCCCAACACAGAATCTGGGAAAGCCCATCGTGAGATTGAAGATTATGTATTCGCTGAGTTTGGTGATCGTGGCGTTGTGCTGAGACTGTCGGGCTTGATTGGTGATGAGCGTCATCCTGGAAAACATCTCGCGGGCAGAGAAAATGTCAGTGGAGGGTTGGATCCAGTAAACCTTGTTCATCGTGACGATTGTATTCAGGCGGTCAGTGCCATTATTGCTCTGCAAATCGGTGGCGAAACTTTCCATCTCAGCGCCACCGATCATCCTACTCGTTCAGCATTTTACCGTTGGGCGGCTGCAGGACTGGGTTTGCAGGAACCGCAATTTATTGAAGACGGGGGTGAAGGGAAGGTGATAGTTGCTGATCACACGCTGCAAACGTTGGGTATGACGCTGAAGTATCCGTCGCCATTTGACATGCCATTGCCGACGTTGGGGTAAATGGCAGCATAAAAAAAGCCCGCTTCATCTGAAGCGGGCAACATAAATGTTTTTTAAGCAGGAGTAAGAAAAAGCAGCAGCATCTAGCGATAAGTTGGAAGTCATGTGTGGCGGCCAGCTATACATTAAAAAGGCACTTATCCGCTATCTACATACATTCAGACTGGGCCATTTTCATTTAGTTCAAAAAATTCGAAAAAAATTTTCTCTCTCCAAAATCCCCAATCTCTGACGCCAGACGAAAAAAAGCCCGTACTCAAAATCAGTGTACGGGCTCCAGAAGAATAAAAACTTCTAAGAAAAAGCAGTGGCATTATATGTGACCTGATGAAGTCCAGATTGTTCCCCAAAGAATCGATTTTTTTCTCACATTTGAGTGTGACTGAGTGCCGTTTCAGCGAATGGTATTAATTTACAGACGCTTACATCCAACAGATTTTTTTCGTGGCAAGGACAACTTTTTTGATGATTGTTTAGGGGTTGTTATTAATGCTAACGGGATGTAAAGTTAAACAAGTGTTTAATACGGGTGAATAAAAATGGCTGGGAAAGGCGAAACCAAAGGAAAAATTCTCGATGCTGCGGAGCAGTTATTTGCTGAGCATGGTTTCAAAGAGACCTCTCTTCGCACCATCACGAGCAAGGCTGGGGTAAACCTGGCGTCGGTCAATTATCACTTTGGTGATAAGAAGTCGCTTGTGCGTGCCGTCCTCGCCCGTTATCTCGAACAGTTTATGCCACAACTGGAGCAAGAGTTGAGGCTGCTTTTAGTGAAAGATGACATTTCAATGGAAGAAGTGTTCGCGTGTACCAAGCGTCCACTATTAGGGTTAGACACTTTCCGCCGCCATGGTGCTTCCACGTTTATGCAGCTTATCGGCCGCGGTTATACCGATGTTCAGGGCCACCTTCGTTGGTTTATCACCACCCGCTACGATGCTGTTTTGAAGCTTTTTACAGAAGCGGTGATAAAAGCCAACCCATCACTGAAACCTGAACATGTGTTTTGGCGACTTCACTTTACGCTGGGCGCGGTGATTTTCACCATGGCGTCTAACGTTGCACTCAGTGAAATCGCTGAGAATGACTTTGGTTCCAATGTGACGACTGAAGACATTCTCGACCGATTGATCCCTTATCTGGCAGCAGGTGTGGACGCACCGACCAGTCAGGAATTGTCTCTTGTGCCAAGCGGCGTGCCGCAAAGTGCAGGATAAAGCTTAAAAATAATAAAAAATTAACGTGTTACAAATACAAGGATCTGAATCATGAGCTCTCAACCATCACTTAGAAGACGTTATTTAAGCGACCCTGCATTTAAGTTTTTCAAGAAGGTTCTTCCGCCGCTGTCTGAGACAGAACGTGAGGCGATGGAAGCTGGCAGTGTATGGTGGGATGGCGAACTGTTCGCCGGTAATCCCGACTGGCGTAAGTTGCTGCAGTATCCAAAACCACGTTTAACTGACGAAGAAAAAGCGTTCATGGAAAACCAGCTAGAAGAACTGCTGGGGATGCTGGATGACTTTGAAATCGTTCAGGAGCGCAAAGACTTACCGCCTGAAGTGTGGGAGTTCCTGAAGAAGGAAAAATTCTTCTCGCTGATCATTCCAAAAGAGTACGGCGGTCTCGAATTCTCTGCCTATGCGAACTCGACCATTGTTTCACGCATCGCCACGCGAAGCTTGAGTGCAGCGGTGACTGTGATGGTACCAAACTCTCTGGGCCCAGGTGAGCTATTGACTCACTATGGCACTGAGGAACAAAAGAACTACTGGTTGCCGCGTTTGGCAAACGGTCAGGATGTCCCATGTTTTGCGTTGACTGGCCCTGAAGCGGGCTCAGACGCGGGCTCTATCCCGGATAAAGGCATCGTATGTATGGGCGAGCACGAAGGTAAAGAAGTGCTGGGTATCCGCCTGACGTGGAACAAACGCTACATCACGCTAGCGCCAGTCGCCTCTGTGCTTGGTCTTGCCTTTAAATTGCATGACCCAGAAGGTCTGTTAGGCGACAAGGAACAACTCGGTATCACTTGTGCGTTGATCCCAGCGGATCACGAAGGTGTTGAGATTGGTGAGCGTCACAACCCGCTGGGTTTGTCGTTCATGAATGGCCCAACGCGTGGTCAGGATGTGTTCATTCCAATGGAGTGGGTCATCGGCGGTCAGGACTACGTGGGTCGAGGCTGGCGTATGCTGGTGGAATGTCTCTCAGCAGGTCGTGGTATTTCACTGCCTGCACTGGGCACCGCAGTTGGTCACCTGACGGCACGCACGACAGGTGCTTATGCTTATGTTCGTAAGCAGTTTGGTATGCACATCGGTAAATTCGAAGGTGTGGGCGAGGCGATGGGGCGCATTGGTGGTTACACCTATATGCTCGAGGCAGCGCGCACACTGACCACGACTTCTCTGGATATGCATGAGAAGCCGGGTATTGTGACCGCCATTGCCAAATACCACATGACTGAACTGGCGCGCACCATCCTGAATGATTCGATGGATATTCATGCCGGCCGTGCAATCCAGTTGGGGCCTTTGAATTATGTTGGTCACCACTACTTTGGTATGCCTGTGGCAATCACAGTAGAAGGGGCAAACATTCTGACCCGTAACCTGATGATCTTCGGACAGGGTGCGACACGTTGTCACCCATACGTGTTGAAAGAAATGGAAGCGGCGGCAGAGAAAGATGAAGCTAAAGGTGCAGAAGCGTTTGATTCACTGCTGATCAAACACATTGGCTTTGCCACTAAGAACGTGCTGATGTCTTTCACCAATGCATTTACTCGCTCAAGCTTTAACAAATCACCGGTATCGGGCGAAACGGCGGCTTACTATCGTCAACTGTCCCGTATGAGCCGTGCGTTGGCAGTTACAGCCGACGTTGCCATGTTGACGCTGGGTGGTGAACTGAAACGCCGTGAAATGCTGTCAGCCCGCTTGGGTGATGTACTGAGTCACCTATATTTGGCGTCTGCAGTATTGAAGCGCTACGAAGATGAAGGTCGTCAGCAAGCTGACCTGCCATTCGTTCACTACTCACTGCAACACTGCTTGAACAAGTGTGCGGAAGCGTTTGGCGGCGCGTTCAACAACTTCCCGCAGAAAGGTGTTGGCTTCTCACTGCGTGCGATTTTGTTCCCACTGGGAATGCACTACAAAGCACCATCAGACAAACTGGCAACGCAAATTGCTGATTTGCTGATGACTCCAGGTGCACACCGCGAGCGCCTGACGCACCTTTGTTATGTCGGCGACAAAGCAACTGACCCGGTAGGTATCATGGAGCGCGCTTTCGAAGCCATGGTGGCGGTTAAGCCGCTTGAGAAGAAAATGGCAGTTGCGGCAAAAGAGAAGAAAATCCCTGCGAAAGGTTTATTGTCCGAGCGTTTGGATGCTGCCCTTGAGCAGAATGTTCTGACCCAAGAAGAAGTCGACCAAATCAAGCACGCTGATGGGCTGCGCTACGAAGCGATCCAGGTGGATAACTTTGACCCTTCATGGTTCAAGTCAGAATCTGAGTCTGTACCGGCTAGCTCGAAGAAAGGCAAAGCTGCATAACAGCAGATTTGTTCTCAAAAACGCCGCAACTGCGGCGTTTTTTCTTGCTAACACCTCCAACCACTACCCGAAATCGGGGTTTTGCGACAAAAACAAGTGCCAAAACAAGATGAAGTATTTATCCTAAGCCCAACTTTGAAAGGAAGGTTGAATATGATCATCAAACCGAAAATTCGCGGATTTATCTGTACGACTACCCATCCAAAAGGATGTGAAGCTAACGTAAAAGAGCAAATCGAATACACCAAAGCCCAAGGCCCAATTGCTAACGCACCAAAACGTGTACTGGTAGTAGGTTCATCTAGCGGCTATGGCCTGTCATCGCGCATTGCTGCTGCGTTTGGCGGCGGTGCAGCGACCATCGGTGTGTTCTTCGAAAAGCCAGGCACGGAGAAAAAGCCGGGCACAGCGGGTTGGTACAACTCTGCGGCATTCGACAAATTCGCCAAGGAAGAAGGTCTCTACTCAAAGAGCCTGAACGGCGATGCATTCTCTGATGAAGCGAAAAAGAAAGCGATCGAGCTGATTAAAGAAGATCTTGGTCAGGTTGATATGGTGGTTTACTCATTGGCTTCTCCAGTTCGTAAACTGCCAAAAACAGGTGAAGTGGTTCGTTCATCACTGAAGCCAATTGGTGATGTTTACACTTCTACAGCGGTAGACACCAACAAAGACCAAATCATCGAAGCCAGTGTTGAGCCTGCAACTGAGCAGGAAATCAAAGACACGGTTACCGTAATGGGTGGCGAAGACTGGGAACTGTGGATTCAAGCTCTGTCTGACGCAGGCGTGCTGGCTGACGGTTGTAAGACCGTAGCTTACAGTTACATCGGTACTGAGCTGACTTGGCCAATCTACTGGGACGGCGCATTGGGTCGTGCGAAGATGGACTTGGATCGCGCAGCAGCGGCACTGAACGACAAGCTTTCCGCGACTGGCGGTACTGCAAACGTAGCGGTACTGAAATCGGTTGTGACTCAAGCGAGCTCAGCGATTCCAGTGATGCCTTTGTACATTGCTATGGTGTTCAAGAAAATGCGCGCTGAAGGCGTTCACGAAGGCTGTATGGAGCAAATCTACCGCATGTTCAGCCAGCGCCTATACAAAGCTGATGGTTCAGCAGCAGAAGTAGACGATAAAAACCGTCTGCGTCTGGATGACTGGGAGCTGCGTGACGACATCCAGCAACACTGCCGTGACCTGTGGCCACAAATCACTTCAGAGAACCTGAAAGAGCTTACAGACTACGTGGAATACAAAGAAGAATTCCTGAAACTGTTCGGCTTCGGTGTTGAAGGTGTGGATTACGACGCTGACGTTAACCCAGAAGTGGATTTTGACGTTCAGGCTATCTAATCAGTCATCTGAATTTGAACAAAATGAAGCCAGCGATCATTCGCTGGCTTTTTGTTTTGAGCGTTTGCAAGCCGCGCACATAAGGGCTGCGATGAAAAATGCCAGAAATTTTTGCTAAAAGTTTGATCAATGTGGCTGATATTTATCAGATTTGCTCGATAAAGAAGCAAACAAACCAAAACGCCGAAATTAGTGCGTGACAGCCCAAAAAACTTATGTAGAATGCCAACCCGTACCGCAGAGGAAGGCAACTTACTGAAGCGGGAGAAACGAAGGCGCGTTGGCAGAGTGGCTATGCAGCGGATTGCAAATCCGTGGACCTCGGTTCGACTCCGGGACGCGCCTCCATGATGCGACACTAGCTCAGCTGGTAGAGCGCAACCTTGCCAAGGTTGAGGTCACGAGTTCGAACCTCGTGTGTCGCTCCAATCTCTTTTAAGGGATTGAGAAATGGGAATCGCTGTCATCGTACTTGAACGGTGAAATACGGACGCGGGATGGAGCAGCCTGGTAGCTCGTCGGGCTCATAACCCGAAGGTCGTCGGTTCAAATCCGGCTCCCGCAACCAATTGCGACACTAGCTCAGCTGGTAGAGCGCAACCTTGCCAAGGTTGAGGTCACGAGTTCGAACCTCGTGTGTCGCTCCAAATTTTTACTTTCGATTCATCGGAAGTGTGATATGCAAGGAACCTTGCATGTCGCCACAAATTATTTGCAGATGGTGCCTATCATCGCAATCACAGAATTGCGTGCCCTGGTGGTGGAATTGGTAGACACAAGGGATTTAAAATCCCTCGACGTTCGCGTTGTGCCGGTTCAAGTCCGGCCCGGGGCACCATTTAAATTAAGGCCTACAAGCACAAGCTTGTAGGCCTTTTTCTTTTGGTTATTTCTCGGCAGTAAAGTGAAGGGGGCTGCTCCGATTTTCTGTCGCAGTTGCCACCTACTTCCCGGTCACTGACCGCTGATGGGCTCACGCGTGTTAAGCTTCGCGAGTTGTTTGTCGTGTATCTTGCCTAATAGAACCAGCGATGTGATCGCACCAATCATCGCCAGGAACATATCTGATTGCGTGTCCCAAACGTAGCCTTGAGTGCCAAGGAAAGCTTCAGCAGACTCTCCAGACATAACGGCAACCCACCACTCGATAAGCTCATAGAACGCACTGAAAGCCAAACAGAACGATACGATAAAGAAATTGCGCCAGCGTGGTGAAGGTATCACTGAGTTTCGAATCAATATTTCACGAGCCACTAAGGCAGGAATGAAGCCCTGCGCAAAGTGACCCACTTTGTCGTAGTTATTGCGTGCGGTATTGGTTATCTCTTTGATGTAATCAAACAGCGGGACTTCTGCATATGTGTAATGCCCACCAACCATCAAAATCACGCAATGAACCAGAATAAAGAAGTAAGTGACTTGGGTGAGCGGAAAAGACTTTCGGGTCATCGCTAGAGCGACAAGTGCAATAAGCGCTGGCGCCACTTCAAGGAACCAGGTGAACTGATCTTTTGGGTTGATTGCCGACCAAATAAAAACAGCAAAGAAGATAGCAAGCCAGATTGTTGAGTTTGCTTTGTTCATTTAGATACCTAATGTTTTGATAACAGTCACTTACCTACACGTGTCAGCTAGCTTAGGCTATTCGCGTAGTGGGCGCAAAGTATTGGTAAGTCTGATGACTTTGACCTGAGATTGATGTAACCACCTGATATGTCACAAGAGGACTCTTGGCGTTGGGCAGAATGACACAAAAGCCGATATCTGGTTTACCTCTCCCCCAAAAATTGAGTCCCTAAAAAGCTGCCAATTAGCATCATTATCGAGAGTGCTATTCCCCCTATTTTTCAAGTAGCCAGCACAACTAACTTGAATAGATTTCTGGACTCGTTCGGTAAGGCTGAATAGCCACAATTGGTAACAGATGTAACCGAAATAATCGAAATTTAACTGAATGGAAAAAAACGCTTGAGTTCAAAAAAGCGACTATGTTACCTTGCGCGACAATCTCGAACGTAGAGCTTTTCGAGACATACGCGGCGCAATGTTGAAGAAGTTGTCGTCGCACCGTAGGTACTAGGAAATGGTTTTCTAGTAGAAGGGCATTAATAGAGCTGTCTGGCTTCAACGAAGTCGGGGCATATTGAGGAACCCAACAGTGATTATGTATTACCTCCACTTCAGCTTCGTTTTACCAAACTGCAGTATTATTACTGAGCCTTGATCAATCCGATCATCAGAGACGCTTTTCAAACGTTTTAAAGCTGTTCCCCCACGACTTGATCGTGATGCTTTGCCGTACTTGTTTTAGCGCGCTCAAACACACTTAGGTTTCCGCTGATATCACACGAAGTGATTCGACGGGTATTTCCCGATGACTCGGGGGTGTGCTCCACGACTTACCTGCTGATTTCCCGATAACGCCCGCTTTGGTGTTAAGGGTTGCTACACGCAAATTCGGCAGTGACGTAGTGGTGAACATGGAAGATCAAGAATAATGATTAACTTTCCTACTGAAACTCAGGACAAATTGGCAGTTAGCCCGGTTCCTGTTTTACAAGGCCTTCACGACCTGACACCAGATGAGTTGCTACTGAGTCAGGAACACTACGAATCTGAGGTTCGTTCTTATCCTCGCCGTCTACCGGTCGCTATTGCTAAGGCAAATGGTGTGTTGGTGGAAGACAGCCGTGGTCAGGTTTACCTGGATTGTCTGGCGGGTGCTGGCACCTTGGTGCTTGGCTACAACCATCCTGAAATCAATCAAGCTTTGATTGAACAGCTTCACGCGGGTATTCCCTACCAAACGCTGGACATTACAACACCAGCGAAAGATGCATTCATTCGTGAACTGATGGCTTTCCTTCCACAGGACTTTGCAGAAAACGCCAAAGTTCAGTTCTGTGGCCCTTCTGGCGCTGATGCCGTAGAAGCAGCAATTAAACTCGCCAAACAAACCACTGGCCGTAACACGATTGCCGCGTTCCATGGTGCTTACCATGGCATGACTAACGGTACCATGGCGCTGATGGGCAACCTCGGCACCAAAGCGCGTCGCCAAGGCTTGATGGCTGATGTTCACTTCCTGCCATTCCCATACGACCTGCGCTGTCCTTATGGCTTGCATGGTGAGCAAGGCGCGCGTCAGGGCTTGCGTTACATTGAACGTATGCTGGCTGATGACGAAAGTGGTGTGCAGAAACCTGCTGCCATTATCGTTGAGCCGGTACAAGGTGAGGGCGGGGTGATCCCAGCGCCAGCATTCTGGTTGAAAGAACTGCGCCGTATTACCCAAGAGCATGGCATTCTGCTGATTTTCGATGAAATCCAATGTGGTATCGGTAAAACTGGCTCTCACTTCGCGTTTGAAGATTCAGGCATCACACCAGACATTCTTTGTCTTTCAAAAGCTGTCGGTGGCGGTTTGCCTATGTCGCTGCTGGTGTTCGATAAAGAAATCGACACCTGGCGTCCAGGTGAACACACAGGTACTTTCCGCGGCAACCAGCTGGCCATGGTCTCTGGTGCGAAAGCGATGGAAATCATCCGTCGTGACAACCTCGCAAACCAAGCGGCAGTGACGGGTGAATATCTGCGCCGTGGTCTGGAAAAGATTGCTGAGAAAACGACTTGCATCGCGGAAGTTCGTGGCAAAGGCTTGATGCTGGGTGTTGAGATTTGCGACCCAGAAGGCACCAAGAACAAATTTGGTGAACCTGAATCAGCCCCGGAACTGACTGTTGCGATTCAGCGTGCGGCGCTTGAGCGCGGATTAATCATTGAAAAAGGTGGACGCGACGGTTCAGTACTCCGCTTCCTGCCGCCAATCATCATCACTTTCGAGCAAATCGACTTCGCGCTGAAAGCGCTGGAAGAGGCGATTGACTCACTGGTTGAACCAAAACCTGTTTCGCAGCCAATGGACAGCATTCAACAAAGCTGGCGCGAGCACTTCATTCATGTCGGCAAAAACGGCGCTGACGGCTTTGAGTCGGCCATGAATCAAAGCACCTTGGCACTGAAGAAACTGTTTGAAACCACAGACTCGCCATACAGTGGCCTCGACCCTATGGTGCTGCAATCTCAAATCCGCCGCGCGCAATTGGGCGAAAACCCTCAGCCGCTGACGGATGTGATTGATGAGACGACGGACTTGATCGGTAAGAATTCCATCATCGTCCAGCATCCTCATTGCATCGCGCACCTGCATACCCCGCCAATGCTGCCTGCTGTGGCTGCAGAAGCCTTTATCACTGCGCTGAATCAGTCAATGGATTCCTGGGATCAGGCAAGTGCGGCGACCTTTGTAGAGCAAGAAGTCACAGACTGGCTGTGCAAGCGTTTTGGCTTTAATGAGCAATCAGACGGTGTGTTCACCAGCGGTGGTACCCAAAGCAACCTGATGGGTCTGCTGATGGCGCGCGACCACATCATCAAGCAAACCAGCGGTCATGATGTGCAGAAAGATGGCTTGCCGGAATATGCTGACAAACTTCGTGTGATCTGCTCAAAGAACTCCCACTTCACCATGCAGAAGTCAGCGTCATTGTTGGGTCTGGGTGAAAATGCTGTGGTCTGCGTCGACACCTATACCGATGGTACCATCAGTATCGAATCTGCTGAAGAAGCCGTGGAATCACTGAAAGCTGAAGGCCTGATCCCGTTTGTGATCACTGGCACTGCCGGCACCACGGATAACGGCTCTATTGATGATCTGGACGATGTGGCTGATCTGGCTGAAAAACACGGTCTGTGGATGCACGTAGATGCGGCATACGGCGGTGCGTTGATCCTGAGTCGCCACCACGCACGCCTCGAAGGTATTGAGCGTGCTGATTCCGTGACGGTCGACTTCCACAAAATGTTCTTCCAACCAATCAGCTGTGGCGCTGTGCTGCTTAAAGACAAAGCGCACTTTGGCTATATCCGTCACCACGCAGATTACCTGAACCGCGAAGAAGACGTGCTGCCGAATCTGGTGGACAAGTCTATCGCGACAACCCGCCGTTTTGATGCGCTGAAAGTATGGATGACGCTGCAAAACGTTGGCCCACAGGCGCTGGGTTCCATGGTCGATCACCTGCTCAACCAGACGCAACAGGTTGCCGATTTGGTGAATCAGCGCCCAGACTTTGAACTCTTGGCTGTGCCTTGTCTGTCTACCGTTCTGTTCCGCTACACCGGATCGAACAAAGGGATGGATTTGGACTCGCTCAACAAGCAAATCCGTTTGGATGCCTTGGTACAAGGACGCGCTGTTGTGGGTGAAACCGTGGTGGATGGCAACGTTGCCCTGAAATTCACGCTGCTCAACCCTTGTCTGACTTTGAACGACTTTGAGCAACTACTCAACGAACTTGAAACGCTGGGCGGCGAAATCGCCAAGCAATCTCTCTAATTTTTTTGCTGGGGGATTTGCCCAGCAGTTTTTTGAAAGGAATTTAACATGGCAGTTCTACAAATTGGTGCAGGTGGTGTTGGTTGGGTTGTTGCGCATAAAGCCGCGCAAAACAACGATGTATTCGGTGACTACACCATTGCATCCCGCACAGTAGGGAAGTGTGAAGCGATCATTGAGTCAATCAAAGGCCGCAACAACCAGAAAGATACCAGCCACAAGCTGGAAGCCCGTGCGGTTGACGCCGATGATGTGGAAGCGTTGGTTGCGCTAATCAACGACGTGAAACCGGATCTGGTGATTAACGCCGGTCCTCCATGGGTCAATATGACCATCATGGAAGCGTGCTACCAGACTAAAACGTCTTATCTCGACACCTCTGTTGCTGTTGACCTGTGTTCTGAAGGTCAGCAAGTGCCGCAAGCTTATGACTGGCAGTGGGGTTACCGCGAGAAATTCGAACAAGCAGGTATCACAGGTATTCTTGGGGCGGGCTTCGATCCGGGCGTAGTCAGTGTTTTTGCTGCATACGCTAACAAGCACCTGTTCGATGAAATCGACACTATCGACGTGATGGACGTGAATGCCGGTGACCACGGCAAAAAGTTCGCGACCAACTTCGACCCAGAAACCAACATGCTGGAAATCCAGGGTGACTCTTTCTACTGGGAAGACGGCGAGTGGAAACAAGTGGGTTGTCATACCCGTATGATGGAGTTTGATTTCCCGCTGGTCGGCAGCCACAAGGTTTACTCTATGGCGCATGATGAAGTGCGTTCACTGCAAGAGTTCATCCCAGCTAAGCGCATCGAATTCTGGATGGGCTTTGGCGACCGTTACCTGAACTACTTCAACTGCATGCGCGACATTGGCCTGCTGAGCCCAGACCCAGTCACTCTGGGTGATGGCACTGTAGTTGAGCCATTGAAAGTACTGAAAGCACTGCTGCCTGATCCAACATCTCTGGCGCCGGGTTACACAGGTAAAACCTGTATCGGTACTTGGGTTCAGGGTAAGAAAGACGGTAAGCAACGCAGTGTGTTCGTCTACAACAATGCTGACCATGAAGTGGCTTACAAAGATGTTGAACACCAAGCGATTGCTTACACCACAGGTGTTCCTGCTATCACTGCAGCTCTGCTTTACTTCAAAGGCGAGTGGAACGGTAAGGGCGTGTTCAACATGGAACAATTGAACCCGGACCCATTCCTGGAGCTGATGCCGTCAATTGGTCTGGATTGGGGCGTTGAAGAACTGTCGCCGAGCGAGCCAGTTATCAACATCCTGAAATAAGCGCGACTTAAGTGAATGCCTGCATGACAGTTTCTGTTGTGCAGGCTTTTCTGTAGAGAAAGACCATGAATCCAACAGAATTGAAAACCCCTTATTTTCTGATTGAAGAAGATAAGCTGATTGAAAACCTTGAGAAAGCGAAACGCCTGAAAGAGCTCTCTGGCGTCAAGCTGGTACTGGCACTGAAATGCTTCTCTACTTGGGGCGTGTTCGACATCATCAAACCTTACCTTGATGGCACCACCAGCAGTGGTCCTTTTGAGGTGAAATTGGGCTACGAAACCTTTGGTGGCGAAACCCATGCCTACAGCGTTGGTTACAGCGAAGATGACGTGCGTGAAGTCGCGGATATCTGCGACAAAATGATCTTCAACAGCCAATCTCAACTGACGGCGTATCGCCATTTGGTGGAAGGCAAAGCCTCGATTGGCCTTCGCTTGAACCCGGGTGTCAGCTACGCAGGTCAGGATCTCGCGAACCCAGCCCGTAAGTTCTCTCGCCTGGGTGTCCACTTCGATCAGATCGATCCTGAGATTTTTGCGTCACTCAATGGCGTGATGTTCCATATGAATTGTGAAAACAAGGATGTGGATGCGTTTGTCGGCCTGCTTGATGCCATTTCAGAGAAATTCGGCAGCTACCTCGATAAGCTTGAGTGGGTAAGCCTAGGTGGTGGTGTCTTCTTTACCTGGCCGGGTTACGATATCGAAAAACTGGCAGCTGCACTGAAAGCGTTCGGTGAACGCCATGGTGTGCAGCTTTACCTGGAACCGGGCGAAGCCATCATTACCAAAACGACAGACCTGGTTGTTACCGTGGTGGATATCGTCGAAAACGAGATGAAAACCGCGATTGTAGACAGTGCAACCGAGGCGCACAGATTGGACACGCTGATCTACAACGAGCCTGCTTCCATAGGTGAAGCAAGCGAGAATGGCGAGCACACATATGTGATTGGCAGCTGTTCTTGCTTGGCGGGCGATCAGTTCTGCGTGGCGAGTTTTGACGAACCACTGAAAGTCGGCCAACGTCTGCACATCTTAGACAGCGCAGGCTACACCATGGTGAAACTGAACTGGTTTAACGGCCTTCGTATGCCATCGGTTTATTGCCAACGCAGCAATGGCGACATCCAGCTCTTAAACGAGTTTGACTATCAGGATTTCAAACGCACGCTGTCGCAATGGTCAGTGAAGTGATTTTGCAATCACCCATATCGGGGAGCTTCGGCTCCCTTTTTTAATACTCGTTTCTTCTGATTTTATGAATCGTGTCAGAGTGTCAGCTTTTATTGCTTGGAAATTGCACTGAAACTGACTAATGATCCGACCATCACGCGGATTTATCGAAACACGCTGAGCTATTGGCGTGTTGGCTCAGGAGGAGCAAAAATGGACGCACTGCTATTTGTCATCATCATTGTTGCGCTGGTTGTTGGAACACGGACACTGAAAAGCTACTTTGCCTACCGGGCACAGGTGCGTGAATTCGAAGCGAACAAAGTCGAAGAGGGGTCAGGGGAGTTAGTCGCTGAAATTGATGCGCTTAAAAACCGCATTGAAGTACTTGAAAAGCTGGTGACTGATCAAGGGTACGAGCTGGACAAAAAGATCCGCGCACTTTAGTTACTTCATTGCCATGTAGTGTTGCCTTTCCTCCGCGGTCATTTTTTCAATGGCATAGCGCAGCATGGTTCTGGGCATAACAGAACCATGCTTATCCAAAAACGTGCGAAGCAAATGCAAATCTCTTTTCCCTAATTCCCGCAACATCCATCCGCACATTTTGTGTATCAAATCCTCTTTATCCTGCAGCAGCGTTTCCGCCAGCTTGATGGTGTCGTCAAACTGATTCAGCCGAATAAAAGGGAAGGTCGCCATCATGGCGATGCGCCTTTCCCAAAGGCTGTTTGACTCTGCCAGTGAATAGAGAATGTCGCGCTTTTTATCGACCAGATAGCCCCCTACAATATGGTGAGCAGAGCTGTCGACCAAATCCCAGTTATTGATTAGGCGAGTGCGGGAAAGGTAAAAATCAAAAATGACTTTTTGGAAGTCAGGATCCGCTTTTTTGAATTGCTCGGAAAGCATCACCAGCGCCAACAGTCTGATTTCATGCCATTCACTTTCAAGCAGTACGGAGATGGTTTTGAGTGAGGCAGCCATATGGCGTTTGGCTAATGCCCTGACAACCGGCACACGGATCCCGATGAACTTATCACCTTCCGCATATTCTCCCGGCCCGGATTTGAAAAATCGACCTGAGTGTTCAGCGATCTTTTCGTCACCAAGCTGTTTGGCTTCCTCAATGATTTGATGCGCGTCAGTCATGTCCTTCCCTCCAACAGGGACATTATAATGTCCAAAGCGCTAGCCTACTGATAAATTGGAAAATTTCGTCTGAAAAAGATGACATGGATTCAGTTTATGATTGCCCTCACCATACAGTGATTAACTTGCTTTACTTCAAAAAATAACCCTACAACGCACCATGAATTATCAAGATTTAGCCATGTAGCATCCAGTCTGACATTTCTCTGCTGGATACTTGTCGAGTCTTATCATGCTTGATGCATATAGTTGATGCGGCAGAAGAATTTCGCTTTCCGCAAACATGTTGCGGAGCGAGGAAATCGCTAAATACTCAGGGGCTGTTGACCTTTGGTGGTTAAATTTTGTTCTAGCTATAAGCGTTTTAGGCGCGGCGAGGTGTATGCCGCCTAGTCATTCTAAGTAAATACACATCAACAAAGCATAAAACGCTTATAGCTGAACCCTTCGGGCAGCGTTTGTGGGGACTTTCTGCTGCGTTATCGGCTTCTCATGTAGGCGAGCTACACATCGAAGCCTCTGCCTTGCATAAAACCCCCACAAACTGCTGCAAAAATCATCACCAAAGGTCAACAGCCCCTCAGAAGTAGAAGCGAAATAACCTGCCAACCAATTATTTTGATAAGGACTTTAGAAGATGAAACAGACCGCTTTTCTAAGCGCGATGATCGCTGCTACCGTTGCTGCGCCAAGTGCGATGGCAATGAACCCGCAGCCTGATCCGCAAAACCCAGAAGGTTATGTTGTCACCCGGGCAGAGGTGCAAGCCGCAGAGGCCACACAAACCCAAGATCCGATGTACACCATTTGGGCGCAGGCACTGCGCACACGCACCAACGACGTGGTGGAAGCGATTTTACCGGGCGCAGCCAGTAACCCTGAAAACGTCAAACGTGTCGAGCGTGTTTTCCCAGAATCTGATTGGGATTTCCTGACCCAAATGGCAGCACCTGAATATACCTATACCCGATTCCTGCGTGCGATTGGTAAGTTCCCTGCGTTCTGTGGTGAGTACACAGATGGCCGTGATTCTGATGCGATTTGTAAAAAATCGATTGTGACCGCCTTTGCGCACTTTGCTCAGGAAACTGGCGGCCACATAGCCAAAGACAATTACTGGGACAATCCACTTGGTCTCGAAGAGTGGCAACAGGCGCTGGTGCATGTGCGTGAAATGGGTTGGTCAGAAGGGCAGGCAGGCTACACAACGGGCTGCGGACAGAATGACTGGCAAAATAAGCGTTGGCCATGTGCGGCAGGGCAAGGCTATTTCGGCCGTGGTGCGAAGCAGCTTTCTTACCATTTTAACTACGGTGCATTTTCTGAAGTCATGTACGGTGGCGACGCAACCAAGCTGCTTAACGAGCCCGGTCTGGTGGCAGATTCCTGGCTGAACCTGGCTTCGGCAATTTGGTTCTTCCTCACGCCACAAGCCCCGAAACCAGCGATGCTGCATGTGATTGACCGAACCTGGGTACCTTCACAGCGAGAGTTGGATGCCGGTATTGGCTATGGCTTTGGTACCACGATTAACATCATCAACGGTGGTATTGAGTGTGGTGAACAGAACAAAGATAAAGGCCAGCCGGTTAACCGTATCCGTTACTGGGAAGGGCTAGCGAAACATTTCAATATTCCGATTGAAGCAGATGAAACCAACACCTGTTGGCAACAACTACCTTACGGAAGCCTGAACCTGCAAGGCGCAACTGATGTGCTTTACACCAACTGGGATGGTAACTGGAAATACTATGCTAATCGCCCGGGCGGTTATTCGTTCGAGTGTGAACTGGTAGGTTACCAAACCGCATACTCAGCGTTGGTAGAAGGCGACTACGAGAAATGTGTCAGCAACTTCTATGAATCCCATGCGGGTTGGCCTGTGGTTCGTGTTGTTGAAACCATTGATACCAATCCGGGAGATGGCTCAAACCCAGGGGATGGCTCAAATCCGGGTGATGGTGGTACTCCGTCGGATAACACCTGGGATGAAAAAGCCGTTTACCTAACTGGTGACCGCGTAACGATTAACGGCGTGACATACGAAGCCAAATACTGGAATCAGGGTGTGAACCCAGAAACAGCAGGTCAGTGGGGCGCTTGGAAAGTCGTTGCAGGTGATACGACTGGTGGTGGTACATCAACTAACCCAGACACGGGCACCAACCCAGATGCAGGGAGTGGCTCTGGTACAGACACAGGTGGTGATACCGGAACGGGTGGTGATGCAGGCACTGGCGGCGATACCGGCGGTTCAAATCCTGATACGGGCACCACGCCAGATCAGGGTGAAACCACTTGGAGTGCGAGCACAGTTTACTTTGGTGGGGATCAGGTGCTGGTTAACGGCGTCACCTACCAAGCGCGTTACTGGACACAGGGTGATGACCCAGCTTCCGGTGCGCAATGGGGACCTTGGAAAAAGATTTAAACGTACTCTGTAACCAAGCCGCGTCCAGCAGGACGCGGCTTGTCGATAAAAACTATCCTGTTTTAAATGACCTGCCTCGCAGAACAAACCTAATATTAATTGCCAAAAATTTAGTGCATTGTGTTGTGCTTTCTTGTTGATACAAGGTTCGTGGTCAAAAAATCAATGCACAACAAATGTACGCGTCTCACTTTTCGTCGGCGCACCATTCATTCTGACATTTCCGCCCTCAATAGTTGTCGTCTTGTGTATTCATGCATGCATATAGTCGTATTGTCCGCGCTATCAATAAAAGATCTCTAAATCGCCACGGGTTACAGCGAATCGCTGAGAAAATCAGCGCTGAACGGTAACGCGCAAAGAGCAAAAAAGCGCGAAGCAGGCACGTCATAAAGACGGTTGCAGAAAAAGTTTTGATAAGGAATTTAAGATGAAACGAACGGCTTTATTTACTGCCATGTTCGGCGCGAGCTTCTTCGCTCACAGCGCAGTGACCATGGACCCTGTACAAGACCCAAATAACGTGAACGGGTTTGTTGTTTCCCAGTCTGAAATCAAGGCTGCGGAAGATGCGTTAACGTTGGACCCAATGTACGACACCTGGTCACAGGCACTGCGTACTCAGCCAAACTCTGTGGTTGATGCAATTTTACCTGGAGCAGCAACCAACCCAGAAAACGTGAAGCGTGTAGAGCGCGTTTTCCCAGAAACGGACTGGAACTTCCTGACCCAAATGGCCGCACCGGAATACACTTACACCCGCTTCCTAAAAGCGATTGGTAAGTTCCCGGCTTTCTGTGGTGACTACACCGACGGTCGTGATGCAGATGCTATCTGTAAGAAATCTATCATCACCGCATTTGCGCACTTCGCGCAGGAAACTGGCGGCCATATTGCAAAAGACAACGTGTCTGACAACCCGCTGGCGCTTGAAGAATGGCAACAGGCTCTCGTGCATGTTCGCGAAATGGGCTGGGCAGAAGGGCAGGAAGGTTACACCACAGGTTGTGGTCAGGATGACTGGCAAAACCGTCGTTGGCCTTGTGCAACAGGTCAGGGATACTTTGGTCGTGGTGCAAAACAGCTTTCCTACCATTTTAACTACGGCATGTTCTCTGAAGTGATGTTTGACGGAGATGCCACGCGCCTGCTGAATGACCCAGCACTGGTGGCAGATTCTTGGTTGAACCTGGCTTCAGCAATTTGGTTCTTCCTCACGCCGCAAGCACCGAAACCAGCGATGCTGCACGTAATCGACCGTACCTGGAAACCTTCGCAACGTGAAATTGATGCAGGTATCGGTTACGGCTTTGGTACCACAATCAACATCATCAATGGTGGTATTGAGTGTGGCGAGCAAAACAAAACCAAAGGCCAGCCAGTTAACCGTATCCGTTACTGGGAAGGCTTGGCAGCGCACTACCAAATCCCTATTGAAGCTGACGAGAAAAACACCTGTTGGCAGCAAACGCCATTCGGCAGCCTGAACCTGCAAGGCGCTACCGATGTGCTTTACACCAACTGGGATGGTAACTGGAAATACTACCCGGATCGTCCAGGCGGCTTCTCGTTCGAGTGTGAGCTGGTGGGCTTCCAAACCGCGTACTCTGCGTTGGTACCGGGTGACTACGAGAAGTGTGTAACTAACTTCTATGGTTCACACGCTAACTGGCCAACCGTACGTGTTGTCGCTGATGCAGACAAGCCTTCTACCGGTACTCCGGGTGGCGGCGGTGAGCCAGTAGACCCGAATGCATGGGATGCAGGTAAGGTTTACAACACAGGCGATCGCGTGGTCGTTGGTGGTGTGACTTATGAAGCAGTTTACTGGACGCAAGGGGATGATCCACTGCTGAGTGAAGCGTGGGGACCTTGGAAAAAAGTACTGTAAGGACGAATAAGTCTTAAAAATCAGCCGCGTGTTTCGATAGGGAATGCGCGGTTTTTCTTTTTATATCAGTAAGATAGATTAAGAATCTGGCTTGATGCTAAAGAGGGGAAAAGCGGTTTTTTGAGGTTGTAATCTGTCAAAAGGTATCACAAAAAAATTATAAATATCAGACTTGCCTGAAAAATTTCTGTGCCTATAATGCTGAAAACCGGAGCGTCTGCCAACGCTCCGGTTTTTTTGTGCCTGCTTTCTGGTCACGTAATGAACAATCTGCCAATTGATTCATACGTGGGAAAGCAATCTGTCCGAAAGGGCACATTGTCTAAATGATGTAAGGAAAGACAAATGCGTATCGAACAAGACTTGAAGTTGGGTTTCAAAGATGTACTGTTTCGCCCGAAACGTTCTACCCTAAAAAGCCGTTCTCAAGTTGAATTAACCCGCGAGTTTACCTTCAAGCACAGTGGCCGTCAATGGTCTGGTGTTCCTGTTATCGCTGCAAACATGGACTCTGTAGGTTCATTTGATATGGCGAAAGCTCTGGCTGAACACGGCTGTATGACAGCGGTTCACAAACACTACACGGTTGAAGACTGGGCGGCGTTTGTCGCTGGTGCAGATGCGAAAGTGCTGAACAATGTGATGGTATCTACCGGTACGTCTGAAGCCGACTTCGTAAAAACCCAGGAAATCATGGCGCTGTCAGATGAGCTGATTTTCATCTGTATCGACATCGCTAACGGATACTCTGAGCACCTGGTTGAGTACGTTGAGAAAGTGCGTGCTGAGTTCCCAGACAAAGTGATCAGCGCAGGTAACGTAGTGACCGGTGACATGGTTGAAGAGCTTATCCTTGCTGGTGCAGATATCGTGAAAGTAGGTATCGGCCCTGGTTCTGTGTGCACGACCCGAGTGAAAACCGGTGTAGGTTACCCACAACTGTCGGCCATCATTGAGTGTGCGGATGCAGCGCACGGTCTTGGCGGCCGTATCGTCGGTGACGGCGGTTGTGCCTGTGCTGGTGACGTTGCAAAAGCGTTCGGCGGCGGTGCAGATTTCGTGATGCTGGGCGGTATGCTGGCAGGCCACGAAGAAAGCGGCGGCGAAGTGATTGAACAAGACGGTAAGTCGTTCATGAAGTTCTACGGCATGTCTTCACAATCAGCGATGGACAAGCACTCTGGCGGCGTGGCTAAGTACCGTGCAGCAGAAGGTAAGACTGTTATGCTTCCTTTCCGTGGTTCAGTTCACAACACCATTGCAGATATTCTGGGTGGCGTGCGTTCAACCTGTACTTACGTAGGTGCGGCGCAACTGAAAGAACTGACTAAGCGCACGACTTTCATCCGCGTGCAGGAACAAGAAAACAACGTATTCGGTAAAGAGTAAGTTGTTCGCATAGCGAAACCGCTAAAACAATCGTAATTTGAAAACGCCTCTTTTTGAGCCGCGCCTTCGAATGAAAGGCAAGCCAAAAGAGGCGTTTTTGTATTTTGGAGTTGATGCTGGTTTGGATTGACTCCTTTTCGTGCTAGGCCGAGCTGCTCTAGCTCGTTCTTGCCCCAAAGTGAGCCAGCATCATTTTTGATGAGTTGTTTAAAAGCCTCCTATTCACCCTACTTTTTGTAATCCGAAATATACTTTTCCACTGTTGATACACACAGTAAATGCAAAGGTGTCGTATAATACCTATGTAGCCCCATTTTAGGGTGTTTTCACAAGGCCATTTTTAGCACCGCGAGAAAGGGATTTTAAAACATAGGGAAAGCTACTTTAAAAATACAGTGGCTTGTTATTGTTGGACACAATGGGGTGTTTAAGTACACCACTTTGGTGTCCAATACACTGTTAGGCTCCAGGATTTAACCTTGTACGATAACAAAAATAAATATGCTGAACTCAATGACCTAATTAATCAGTTAACATGGTCGCAATCGTGCGGTGAACAATATTGCTGGGGAAATATTGTTATTGATACTGGCAATTCTCAGCAGCGTCAGGCAATTAATGAATCGTTAGATTACTTGTCCAAAAATATGCCGGAGATTGCTAGCTTTATAGGAAAAAATGTAAAGAATATTGTTCTGTTGAACTCAGAGTCAGGTGAGTATCATGGATTTTCTAGAGGTGATGAGTTTCAAACCATATTTCTTTACAATGTGGAAAGTTTATCTTCAGATCCTCATATTTTATCGGCCGGGATCATTCATGAATCAATCCACCAAGAAATCTTCAGGATAGAGAATAGTGTTAGCTATTTTTTATCAGAAGCTCTATTGGGTAATGAATATAAAGTTAATTCACCATGGACAGGAAATGAAATTCATATAAATAGCTTTGTTCACGCAGCTCATGTCTGGTTTGGTCTATATCATTATTGGGATAAGTATTTATTTGTAAAACCGGACCCATACGATAACTCTTTAGCGCAACAACAACGTTCTAAGTTATTGCAGGGTTTTGACAATGACCAATATGGTGAAATCAATCTATTTCTAAAAAACAACAACCAACATAGAGCTATGTATTCAATCTTGAAACTAAAAAAAATCATGGGAGATAAAAATGAAAAAAACAGAAATGATTAGGCTTGAGGACCTAGTTCCTCATGAGTCTTCAGCGACCCAAGAAAGGATTAAAAAAATTGGCGTCAAATGGAGCGAGCCAATAGTAGTTAAACCAATTCCAAACACGAATAAGTACGCAATATACCAAGGGCATAACCGAGCAAAAATCGCACAACAGTCAGGGGTTTCCGATATTGAGGCGATAGTTGGAACTCCAGATCATCTAAGAAGAAATATTGATATATATTCAATGCGAATCAAAAAAAATCCACAAAGCCCATTAAGTGGATTGGCTATATCAGCTGATGATCTAGGCCGAAAAAACCTTTTTTATCAAGAGGCGGATAATTTCTCAAAAGCTCCAATATTAAATACTCACCGGGGTACCATCATTAAGGTTGATATTTATGTGAAATTTGATGATGAAATAAAAGTATTTAAATCTCTCCCTCAGAAAGGTGGCTTTGGAGGGTTAATATTCGACCCCACTATTATAAACGCCATATTCCAGACTGAATATGTAAACCAGTCCAAGGTGGCTGAAGTTTGGGGGGATGAAAGTATCCTAGACGATAGGGTTTTACCCGCTTATATAGAGTTAGGTAAAAACGGGGACGAATGCAGAGGAGGAGGATTTGCGTACGACGTCTCATTCAGAGTCGAAGAGGGTGACAACTTTGTATGTCCAAAAGTAACAGCTAGGCCTACCGTTGTAGATGTACATACCCATGTTATTTATCCTGATGGAAACTATTGGACTGGAAGTGTTTTCAATGAAATAGAAAACACTTCCGCTATTATTTGGTCAGATAAGTTAGCGAAAGGCTTTTTAGACAAAGACAAAGCGAATGAGTTTTTCGGTAAGGATTGGTGGAACACTCCTTCATCTCTACTTTTCTCTCGAAATGGGATGAAATCTGGCTGCTTACATGTACATCATTCTTGTGGAAGTACTTGCCATGGAGGCGGGTGTTTAGTGTAAGCCTAACAAGTGGCTGTTGTCGGACGAGCCTGTGCTACGCTCAGGCTCGCCGCAAAGCCAAGCGTTATAAATATTAATCGGTTAAGGCATTGAATTTGAAGTTTAAAGTATTGTTAGCATTATGTTTTCTGGTTCTTGTTGCTCCAATCGTATTTTACATTTATCAATTTGGTTTTGGATTATGGAGTGAACATTCTGATTGGGCTTCAATGGGGAGCGCATTGGGAGGTCTATATACTCCAATTCTTGCACTATTGACTCTGGCCGTCTTAGTGAAACAGTTACAAATTCAGGCGCAATCTCGTGACTATGAACAAAGAGAAACCTCTCGAAAGTTGGTTTTTGATATGGTTGAAAAATTCGCACAAAAAGTAGAAGAGCGTTTAGATGATGAGCTGAGATATAATTTATATGTGCTGTCTGAAATGCCCAAAGCGCATCCTGATTCTGATGCTCTTAAGTCTGGTTTGATGGATATTTTTACCCTATGGACATCTATCCGAGCCTATACTAAAAATTATTCAAAACGAGAACCTCAACTTAGCGTTGATCTGTTGGCTATTCCCGTTCTCCATCTTGATTTTCGAGTTTGTTATGATCTAGAAAAGGCATACATTACCCATATATCTGAGTTTGCCGACGAAGTCGCCTTTTACCAATTTGATTGATGTGCTGGGGCCATATTTATAACACATATGAGCCCTTCTCCGGTCAACAGGCAATATCATTCTTTTGGCTGCGCCAGCAGCCAATGCTCTCGAGCTAAGCCATCTAATTCGCCTTCCCCAATCTGAAGTTATCCGAAATAAACGATTTAGAGCACCACCCTTAACACATTTCTGTCGAGACTTGTGTCAGGCCGATCTATTCTGATACATTGATGCCCTTCTTGCGTTTCAGAAAGCAAACTCCATCAGTCTCACTTCAAGAGCTTTGAGTAAGTTCTACAATTGAGCATGCGAATATGTATAGTTAAATACGATGGACAGCTAAAAATCCACATGTGCCAGAAATATCAAGTTGGTTTTTTATTTTAAGGAAATATTCAATGGCTAATTTTGAAGTTGAGAAGCCATTTCTCCCAGTATACATAGATGCGGTTTTAAGTTTAAAGGCAGCTTCAGAAACCGAAGATAATGAAATACGACGGATTTTAGTAAAGTCGGCTATAATACATTGTTCATTTGCAGTAGAAGCACTTGCAAACAATGCAATTCAGTTCTTGAACTTTTCCAAACACCTTTCAAACTCAATCGATAAACTTGACCCCATCGCAAAACTAGAGCTCTTTTCTCTTCAAATTCGCAAAAAAGAATTTGAAAGGGGGGATAAAGCATTTCAAGTTCTTTCTGCACTGATTTCTGTTAGGAACTCATATGTACATCCAAAGATAAGGCGTAGAACAGTTAGCTTGCCTGATGGGGAGGAAATTAACGAGTTACAAGAATTCTGTCTTGATGAGAACTCTGATACTACCAATGATATTTTGCGCCTATCACGCAACCCAGAAAGCTGGCGTTACGAGGATGCACTTCGGTGCATACGCCTTTTAACTGAATCGTTTGACTACATTTTGATTAGGGTTGTTGAGCTCGAAAAGAACTCATTGATGTGTATGTTCTATAACCATTTAACCATTAATGACATATCTGGCATAGTAATTCCAGAAAATGACAAATGGTTAAATTGGCTCAGTGAAAAAGAGAATGTAGTACCTGATTTTTACATGAACCATATTAAAGTAAGGGCTGATAAGTTAAGGTTCTGAGTGATTTTACTTCAGTAAATTAAAATATATAAATAAAAAAGCCCAATTTCTAAATTGGGCTGAATATATTTAGTTTGGAGTAGAGCGGTAATGCTCCCTAACTTTTGTTCCATCTGAACGAATGTGCGCTGGAACATGGACTTTCTTTTTACCTTTTTGCGTCTTGGCCATTTTCAACCTTCTTGATACAAAATAGCAGTCCGTTTTGCTTTTTCGCCTAGGGCTCCATGGCTGAATCACAATATATAGACAAATGCTCACAAGAAAACACCACATGTAGCCTTGCGGGCTTTTGCATTGTAAAAGTGCGATAGAGTTTGCAATTACATGAGTTTTCACTAGCTTAACTTATCCAAAGCAGGCTGTTATTGGGGCGATTCCTAACTCACTTCTGTCCAAAAACGCACCAGAGCTAAAAGGCAAACCCAGAAAGTTCAAAGCCAAAAATTTGTCGAAGAGTCCAAAACCAAAAGCGCCACTTCGGATGAAGTGGCGTTTTGCTTTGAAGTTGGCGTTAGCCTTTTTTCTTTTTGCTGATCTTCTTAGCTTTCTTAATCGCGGATTTTTTTGAAGCCTGCTTTTGGGCAACTTCCAGCGATTGGGCGGCTTTTAAAGCCTTTTTCGCCTCTTTCAGTTTTTTTCCCAGTTCTGCTTTCACTTTTTTCCGCTGCGTGAAGTTTTTCTACCGCGTGTTTCACCGCGGCTTGTGCGGCAGAGGTCGTTTCTGATGCCTGTTTGGCTTCTTCTGAGCATTGCTGAACCTTGAGCTTTAATTTGGCGACACTGACTTTCTTACTCATCTTTATTCCTTTTCTTAAGGCGCTTTAACAATTTGTGAATCCAAACGATTCACGACATCCATATCTTTGCCGGGGTAATCGAGCTGGCTGAGGAAATGACGCATACAGTTGAGGCGTCCGCGTTTCTTGTCATCGGAAAGAACCACTGTCCATGGAGCGTCTTTGGTGTGGGTATGGAACATCATGGTGTCTTTGGCTTTGCTGTAGTCATCCCACTTGGAGAGTGAGGCCAAATCGACTGGGCTTAATTTCCACTGCTTAAGTGGATCGTTTTTGCGTGATTTGAATCGGCGGAACTGTTCTTCCTGACTCACGGAGAACCAATACTTGAATAGCTTGATACCACTGTTGGTGAGCATGCGCTCTAGCTCCGGAGCCTGTCGTAGAAATTCGAGGTACTCGTTGTCGTCACAAAACCCCATCACCTTTTCAACGCCTGCTCGGTTGTACCAGGAGCGGTCAAACAAGATGATTTCGCCCTTGGTTGGGAGGTGTTTGATGTAGCGTTGGAAGTACCATTGGTTGCGTTCTCGGGCATTGGGTTTTTCCAATGCAATTACATGCGCCCCTCGGGGGTTGAGGTGTTCCATAAAACGTTTGATGGTGCCGCCTTTGCCCGCTGCGTCACGGCCTTCAAACACAATGACAATGCGCTGGTTGGTGTCTTTTACCCAACCCTGCATTTTCAGCAGCTCTATCTGAAGTTCATGCTTGTTTTTCTCATACTCCACCACGTTCATTTTTTTGCTGTAGGGGTATTTGCCGTCGGCATTCCATGCAAGGTTTTTCATTTTCTTATTCAGGTCGTATTGGAAAGAGTGGTTGTTATTCACTTCGATACCGGGGCTGGCATGATGGGTTTGAGGCACGTTTTGATGCTGCGTCATATTTTCCACTCCTTCTTGGGTTTGTCGCTGAAATAACCAGCAACTCCTTTTGTCTATATATTGAGAAATATGTCAGTTAGGTTAATTATGCATGACGGCTTGGTGTAAATTAAATGTTATTAATCTATGACATTAATAACTAAAAATTATTGCCATGAATTTAACCCAGTTGAAACTTTTCAATGAATTAGCGCGGGAGTTGAGCTTTGTGAAAGTGGCGAAGCTCAATCACATCAGTCAGCCTGCCGTCAGTGTGCATATCAAGAAACTGGAGCATGCGCTTGGCCAGCAGTTGCTTTCACGTACCTCGCAAACCACGCAGTTGACGCCGGAAGGCTTGCTGATTCTGGAAGACGTGAAAGAGATCCTGCGGCTGTGCGAGAACATCAAGGTTCGGTCTAATTATCATCAAGGCGTGATGGAAGGACATGTTCGTGTGGCGGCAATACACAGTGTGGGTATGTACGAATTGGGGGATTTCCTCGCTTCATTTATGAAGGCGTTTCCCAATATTCGGGTACACCTTGAATATCGACACAGTGAAGAAATATATGAAGATATTCAAAAAGAAAAAATCGATGTCGGCATTGTTGCCTATCCGCAAAATAGACCCACCATCGAGGCAATTCCTTTTTCTGAAGATCAATTGGTTTTAATTACCGGAAATAAACACCGACTCTCCCATAAAAAGTCCATTTCTTTATCCCAACTTGAGCAAGAGCCTTTTATTGCCTTTGGGGAAGGCATCCCGACCCGGGTGGCGATAGATGCGTTGTTAGGGAATAACAAGGTCAATGTGGATATTCGCATGACACACAACAATATCTACACGCTGAAAAAAGCCGTTGAAGCAGAAGTTGGCGTGGCGATTGTGCCATCGGCAACGGTTGGTGAGGAAGTGGAAAGAGGCTCGTTGAAACGCATCAAGTTAAATGTGGAAGACACAAGGCGTCCGATCTCTGTGATCCGGTTAGCGGGAAGAAAGGGAAGCGCGCCTGTTAACCTGTTTGTTGAACGGCTTTTGGCCTTTTCGAGAGGATAAAAAAAGCCGCATGATGCGGCTTTCTTAGGCGTTTTTGACACAGTTAGATGGTGGTGAAATCGAACATGTCTACGGTGACATGATTCGCATCAAACTGCTTCAGTGTGATGACGGTGTTATCGCCATCGAAGGTGATCACTGTGGATGCACCGACCTGTTCCGTATTGATTTGACTGAAGCGTGTGACCAGAGAACTGTCGATCTCAATGGTGTCCTGGAAGCGGTTGAAGTCCTGAATGGTGTCGTGACCGTCATTATTGCGGAAGACGAAGACATCCTTGCCCAAGCCACCAATCAGGTAATCATCACCATTGTGACCCATGATACGGTCGTTACCATCTTGCCCAGCGAGTTTATCGTGACCAAGACCGCCCATTAGGATGTCATGCCCAGCCCCCGCCCAGATGGTGTCGTTACCGTCGTTGCCACCTAAATAGTCATTGCCGTTCTGACCGCGAATGATATCGTCACCAGTGCCACCTTTAATGTTATCAGCACCTTCACCACCATCAATTTCGTCATTATCAGCGCCACCATCAATGATGTCGTCGCCAGTGCCACCGAAGATACGGTCATCGCCCAGGCTTCCGCGCAGGGTGTCGTTACCTTCACCGCCGATAATCCAGTCGTTACCGCGCGCTCCACCAAAGTTATCGTCACCGGCACCACCGTGGAAGTAGTCATCACCCCAACCACCGTCGCCGTAATCGTTACCATAACCACCTTGGATGTAGTCGTTGCCGTCACCACCCCAGATGCCATCGTCACCATCACCACCAGCCAGTAAGTCGTTGCCTGCGCCTGCCCATTGGGTGTCGTTGCCGCTGTCGCCCCAGAGTTGGTCATCACCTTCTCCGCCGCGTTGAAGGTCGTGGCCGTCACCCCCCCAAAGGACGTCGTTCCCTGTGCCGCCGTTGAGTTCATCGTCACCCGCGTCACCGAACAGAATGTCGTTGTCTGCACCGCCATAAAGCACATCATTGCTATCACCACCGAACAGGCGGTCATCACCGTTTTCACCGTGCAAGATATCGCTGCCTTCCTGACCATAAAGGAAATCGTTCCCGTTACCGCCATACAGCACATCATCACCTTCGTTGCCTTCTAAACGGTCATTCCCTTCTTCACCGTAGAGAAAGAAGGGGATCTGGGTTGGCGCTTTTCAAGGTTACGCAGTTTCTTCTTTGTTCGGCAATAGAAGCGGCTCAGGCAAAAACAGTAAGGATGAAATTAGTATGAAAATTAGAGAATCTTAAAGTTGCATATGCTTATATACAGAAAATCTTCTCTTTTATGGGAATTTCTTTGCACCTCCAAGCGGACATGCGCTTGGCTTTTATCTTGAATGCGCTTAACGTTGTTGAGTCATCAAGGAGGAAACAATGTCAGAGTGTGAGCAGGTCATTCAAGCGCTTAAAAAACAATTAAAATCACGGGGTGTGAACTATCAGGATGTCGCCAAAGCGCTCGGTCTGAGTGAAGGGTCAGTAAAACGGCTTTTTGCCAACGGCGGCAGCATGAGTCTTGAGCGTTTGTCTGCGGTGTGTAATTTAATTGATTTAGAAATGACCGCGCTATTTAAGCTCGCTGAAGAGGAAAGCCAGAACCTTTCTTCGCTGACTTGGGAACAGGAAGAGCAGTTAGTGGCGGACAAAGCTCTGTTACTGGTGGCTGTTTGTATTACCAATGGGTACCGTTTCGAGCAGATCTTGAGCCAATACAACCTGAACGAACCTCAGTTGATCCAAAAGCTGGCGCACCTTGATCGCATCAAGGTGATTGAGCTGATGCCGGGAAATCGCATCAAGCTTAAAATATCTCCCTCCTTCTCTTGGATTGCGGGCGGTCCAATTCAACAATTCTTCCAGCAACAGGTGATTAAAACCTTTTTCCGCACTCACTTTTCCAAAGATGATGAAAAGCTGGTGATGTCGACCGGGTTGATGTCTCTGCCGACCAATTACAAATTTCAGCAGCGCATTCAGCGTTTGGTGAAAGAGTTCTATGAGTCGTGCAACAGCGACAGTGATTTATCTATGCAGGAACGCCATGGTACTTCCATGGTGATTGCGATGCGCCGATGGACATTTCCGCTTTTCGATGAATATGAAAACGAAGACGGTTCAGGAAAAAGTAGCGCGGGGTAATACCCCACGTACCACAATCTGCCACTTTGCCTGCCATGCTTGGTGGCACCGATGCCTTCATGCAACCTACTGAGCAACGGGAGAACGACTCTCCGATGACAGAAGGTAAAGGAGGCTATCATGCTGAACCGACCGAAACTAATTTCACGCATTGCCGTCTGGGGCATGTTTGTTGTCACCGCGCTCGTCGCAGCGTTTTCATCAAAGGTGTTGGCTGCAGGGCTACTTAAACCCGTCAACAGCCAATACCAAGATCTCCAAATTGAATCCCACCATGTTGATGTTGCCATTCAGGATGGCTATGCCACCACCTCGATAGAACAGACGTTCTACAACCCAAACAATGTTGAGCTGGAAGCCCTGTATTCCTTTCCTGTGCCGCAAAAGGCGGTAGTTGGGGAATTTATCTATTGGATTAACGGTTCGCCGGTGATTGCAGAAGCGGTCTCTAAAGAGAAAGCCCGCAAGATTTACGATGACCAAAAAGCGCAGGGCAATGCCACGGCACTGACAGAAAAAGACGAATACAGAACCTTTGATATGAGGGTGTACCCGGTGCAGCCTCAGCAGAGCGTAAAAGTGAAGCTGGTATATATGCAGGACGCATTGTTGGATCACGGTATCGGGCGCTATGTTTATCCGTTGGAAGAAGGGGGTGTGGATGAAGCCAAAAGCAGCTTTTGGACGCGCAATGACAAAGTGGAGCAGGACTTTTCGTTCAATGTGACACTGCGTTCGTCATATCCTGTTGATGGTGTCCGGTTGCCAGCGCATCCGTCAGCGGTGATCATGCAAGAAGCGGATGGTGAACACACTACGTGGAAGGCAAATATCAGCAATCATATTGCCAATTCGGTGCAAGAAGGGGAGACACAGCAAGCGGTAAATACTTCAATGCGACTGGATCAGGATATGGTTTTCTACTGGCGCTTGCAGGATGGTTTACCCGGCCGTGTTGATATGGTGGCCTACCGCGACCCAGAAAACTCGAAACGCGGTACTGTGAAGCTGACATTCACGCCAGGTGACGACCTGACCCGCGTAACGCAAGGACGTGATTGGGTGTTCGTTCTGGATAAGTCAGGTTCCATGTCCGGCAAGTATTCCACACTGGTGGAAGGTGTCCGCCAGGGATTAGGGAAGTTGCCGTCTGAAGACAGGTTCCGCGTCGTGATGTTTGACAGTAATACCTATGATCTCACCGGCGGCTTTGTGGCGGCTAACCCTGCGAATGTGAGCAAAGCACTGCAGTCCGTTGAGCAGGTTGAACCAAGTAATGGCACCAATCTCTATGAAGGCATGTCGGCTGCAATCCGTAAACTGGACGACGATCGTCCGACCGGGATCGTATTGGTCACCGACGGGGTAGCCAATGTAGGTGTGACCGAAAAGCGCCGCTTCTTCGATTTGATGGAGAAGCACGATGTGCGACTGTTTACCTTCATCATGGGCAATAGTGCCAACACGCCGCTGCTGGTGCCGATGACCAAGTTGTCGAACGGCGTGGCAACGTCAGTATCTAACGCGGATGACATTATTGGCCACTTGATGAACATCACTAGTAAGTTAACGCATCAGGCGTATCGAAACATCCAACTCGATATTGACGGAGTGAAAATCAAAGACCTGACGCCGGAGCAAATCAGCAGCCTGTATCGCGGGGAACAACTGACCGTATTCGGACATTACTTCAAAGGCGGTGAAGCTGATATCAAGCTCACCATGGATATTGCGGGTGAGTCCCGTGAATACCGCACCAAAGTGATGTTGCCTGATTCTGCAACTGTGCATCCTGAGCTTGAGAGAATGTGGGCGTTTTCAGCGATTCGCGACTTGCAGGAGCAAATGGATTATCTGGAGCAAAAAGACGGCGACAAAGAGCAGGCTATCGAAGACATCGCACTGGAATATGGTTTGCTGACTGATTACACCTCGCTGCTGGTCGTGGAAGAAGAGGTCTTCCAACAACTGGGCATAGAACGTAAGAATCAGACGCGGGTCCTCAAAGAGCAAAGTGCCCGTGAGGTGAAAAAGAATAAACCCGTCGAACCAACCCGAGCTGATAACAATCAGCCAATGTTTACCCAACCGGCACCGACCCATTCCGGCGGTGGCAGCAGTGGCGGTAGTATGAACATCCTGGTCTTGTTGAGCATGGTTCTGTTAGGTGTCGGCCGTTTGGTGATGGTAAGAAAAACGAGCCAATAAAAGCGGAACTAATGAAACGAAAAGAGGCTGCAGATGCAGCCTCTTTGTTTTGTTCTTTGAGGTTTAAGTCAGGCTCAATCCGCCGTCGATAACCAGAGTGTGTCCCACAATGTATTTCGCTTTGTCTGAACTTAGCCAGATGATCGCATCGGCAATTTCTTGAGGTTCGGCAAAGCGTTGGCATGGCACCTGACTCTCGACTGTCTCTTTTAAAGAGGTTCCCATTTCTTGCTGCTTTTGCTCCCAGCGAGGCGTCCAGGTGACGCCCGGCGCGACACTGTTGACGCGAATCCCTTTGCGGATTGCCTCCACCGCGACAGAACGTGTCATCCCTTCAAGGCCATGCTTGGTGCCGGAATACATGGCGGCATTTGGCGTCGGGCGAATGCCGTTCACTGAACTGACATTGATGATGCAGGCACCTTCCCGCATCAGAGGAAGTTCGTAACGCAAGCAAAGCGCAGGCACCCAATAATCGCTGATCATGGTGCTGTAGAGTGAATCAATCGGCAGACTGGCATAGTCTCCACGCGATTCAATCACTGGAGAGGCGTTGTTAACAGCGATATCAATATGGCCATAGTTCTCGCGAATGTAGCTGAAAAACCGGTCAACTTGGTGAACGTCTTTTAAATCTAAAGGTAGGTAATCGACCGCAGAGAGTTCCGGATACTTTGCCAGTGCCTGATTCCATTTTTCTTCGTTTCTGGAACAGGTAATAACCTTGTAGCCCGACTGATGGTAGGAAAGAACTGTTTGAAGACCAATACCGCTGCTGCCGCCAGTGACGAGGACTATTTTCATGCGCGCTCCGGTTCCTGCGTGGGTGTTGCCTGGCTAGCGGTGCGTGAAAATATCGTCCACCATTATCCGCTGTGTGGTGCGAACATGTTTTTCCGCTTCATGTTCTTCATGGAACTGCTGTTCGCCAAGCATGATGAGAATGTCAAAGAAATACCGTACGCTACCTCTTTGATTATTCATTGTTTTAAGCATAGCATCGCTAAAAATATCTGGCGCTGTATGGGTCAAATCCGAGGCGATTTTTCCGATCTGTTGGCAACAATAAACCGTTCTTGTGCGGTCTGCCGTGTGCGCGTAACTGACGCACAATGACCACTCTTCACTGCGTAATGCATCCCAAATGCCATTGGCGACCTCAAGGCGGTCATTGATAGGGGTATTCGCTAGCGACCGCAGGTAAAACTGACGTTTCTTCCTCTTCATTTTCTTCATGACCCGATCCGACGTGACATACGCCTTCGTCAGTACCGGCATTGAAATCATATAGATAAACAGGGTGCCAATCAGGGTTGCGATGAAGAATACGTCGGTGGTGAGACCGAAGTAGTAACAGGAAAGGGTCGTGATCACCGCAAACAACATAAAAGCCGTAGAGATCATAAGTCTCGCGTACCATTTTGCGGTGGTGACATAACTTGGCGCTTGTTGATTAAGAGACTGAAACGACACCCCTTCGAAACCGAGTTTGGGATATTCAGGGATAGGGAATTGTTCTTGGTCCATTAACAACCCTCCATCATTCAGTTCAATAAGTTTCTATAGATTACTTTTTTCGGCAGGAAATTCGTTAGCTTTAGTCAAAAAGTGAGAGGAAAAACCATCAAAGAATCCGCGCGTTATTAGCAACTGGCACGGATATTTTGAGTGCCTATTCCAAGAGTTGCTTGGATTGGCTTCCTGAATGATTAATGCTCGGTTTCTCCTTTGACCCAGCCTTGCTCGATAGCGTATTTCACTAGGCCTGCCGTTGAGGTTACGCCCAGCTTTTTCTTCACCCGCAGTCGGTGGGTTTCTACAGTGCGCACGCTGATGTTTAATTCTCGGGCGATGGTTTTATTGCAAGCGCCATTGGCGATGAGCACCAACACATCTTTTTCCCGTGGGGTAGGGACGTTGTCTTCGTGTTCTCTGTTTTCCATTTGGCTCATGCTTTCCATGAGCGTTTCAGAAACGCCTGCACTGAAGTAAGAGCCGCCGCCAGCAATGATGTCGAGCGCCTGTACCAGCTCTTGTGATGAGACATCTTTCAGGACATAACCTTTAGCGCCGCCACGCATGGCAGAGACAATGTACTCTTTGTTATTGTGCATGCTGAGGATCACAACCTTGATTTCCGGTGCTTTCTCCCGCAATTCACTTAAGACTTCAAGACCTGTTTTCTTTGGCATGGAGATATCGGTGAGCAGGATGTCCGGTCTTAATGCCAAAGATTGCTCGATAGCGGATTCACCATCACTTGCGGCACCAATAATGGTGAACTGGGGCTGCTTGGATAAGCGCTCCATCAATCCGTCCTGCAGCAGGACATGATCGTCGGCAAGTAATAACGTGGTCATGAGTTTCTCCTTGTGACTCTTAGGGGCTGTTGGCCTTTTGTGGTTAAATTTTGTTCTAGCCATAAGCGTTTTAGGCGCGGCGAGGTGTGTGCCGCCTAGTTATTCTAAGCAAATACACCTCAACAAAGCATAAAACGCTTAAGGCAGAACCCTTCGGGCAGCGTTTGTGGGGAATTTTTGCTGCGTTATCGGCTTCTCATGTAGGCGAGCTACACATCGAAGCCTCTGCCTTGCACAAAACCCCCCACAAACTGCTGCAAAAATCATCACCAAAGGTCAACAGCCCCTAGAAACATTCCGCTTTAGACTGCAATCGGAACAATGGCCCGCACTTCCGTTCCTTGGTCTTGCAAGCTGCTGATAGAGAAGGTGCCATCAAGGTTCTCGATGCGTTCTCTCATATTCTTTAAGCCCATCGACTGGCTGGTGTTCGACACTCTATGTTCTTCGAATCCGATGCCGTCATCAGCGACGGTGAGCACGATTTCACCTTCTTCTTCCTGCAAAATCATGTCTACGGCTTTCGCTTTGGCGTGTTTTTCTGCGTTGTGAAGCGCTTCCTGAGCAACACGGAACAAGGTGATTTCAGCCGATTTCGACACGTTTCTCATGTCCAGATGATGCTCAAACAACACTGTCATACCAGAGCGCTGCGAGACTTCTTTGGCGAGATCTTCCAATGCTACCAATAGCCCCAAGTCATCAAGCAATGCAGGACGTAGGTCTTTGGATATTCGACGAAGCTCGCGAACGGCTTCGTTGAGAGTCGATTGGCCTAATGCGATGTTCTCTTCCCGTTCTTTGTCGGTTCTGGCTTCTTTGATGTTATCGAGGCGGTATTTCACTGACACCAGAATCTGGTTAATACCATCATGCAGTTCCCTGGCGACACGGGTGCGTTCTTCTTCCTGTGATTCAATCAACTGACGGTTAAGAGCTTGCAGCTTTTGGTCGGCCAGTTCTCGGGCATTGATGTGAATGCTGGTGGCAAGGCTTGCCATGATGCCAATGGTGATCACCAACGCAATCCCCAGACCGATAAAGGTTTTGCTGATGGTTTCGTCAATTTTGCTGTGAACAGATTCGACCTGAATCTCGATGTCATCGATATACACACCGGTTCCCACCATCCAGCCCCATTTATCGAGCCCAATGGCGTAGCTGAGCTTTTTAACTTGCTCTTTACGGGAAGGTTTGTGCCAGTAGTAATCCACAAAGCCACCACCTTGTTGGGCAGTGTGGATCAGTGCCTGAAGGAGTTTAAAGCCTCGAGCGTCTTCTACTTCCCATATGTTTTGGCCGACGAGTTCGGGTTGATAGGGAAGCACAAGGTTAGTGCCATCGTAGGTGTATGCGAAGAAATAGCCATCCTCGCCGTATGTGAGGTTATTCAAAATATCGATGACTTGCTGTTTAGCATCTTCATCATTTTCGCCAGCGGCATCATAAACCGGAGAAATAGATGCGCGAGCGAGTTCTACGTATTTCAGCAATTCTTGTTTCTTGGACGCCAGCGTTTCCGAGCGAATGAGATTAGCCTGATTCTTAGACAGACTATCTGACTGAATGACTACCAGCCCGATAATCAGACCAAACATCAAGAGCAAAGGAAGCATTGCCAGCACCAGCAATTTCATCCTGATCGGCATCGTCATGCCTGATAATTTTGTCACTATCACTCCGTTAGCTTCGTAAAAAATCGCTTTGCTACGTAGAACTACGTACAGCGATTACGCAATGCTATGGACGCTAAGTCCGTTTTCTACCTGATATTTTTTTATTTGTTGCAGGCATAGTCTAGATGGTAACAACTTTTTAACAGCGTCAATGTGCTCTAAACCTCAACCCTACATGCAGCATTTTTATACATCCTAAATAGTGAAGCTGCGCACCAAGGAGTGGACAATGAAAACGTCAATCTCGACCCCTATTAAGGCAATCGCTTTAGCAACACTTTGTTTTTCAGGCTCAGCGCTGGCTGACAAAGTATTGCTAAAAACGCCTATTGCTTTCGGCACTCACTTACCAGCGCTTGGCACCCCAATTAAGTGGGTCTCCGAACGCATTCAGCCTGTGTCAGGCAACACCATCAAAATGAAAGTCTACGAGCCGGGTAAGCTGGTGGCGCCACTGGAAATTCTTGATGCGGTATCCAGCGGTAAAGTAAATTCTGGGTACGCGACCGCAGGCTACTGGCAAGGGAAAATGCCGGCAGCGGCCTTGTTCTCTGCTGTGCCTTTTGGCCCTGAAGCACCGGAATACATGGCATGGATGTTCTACGGCAACGGCCTGAAACTGTATCAAGGCATGTATGACGAGGCGGGCTACAACGTGAAAGTCTTGCCTTGTGCGATCATTTCACCTGAAACATCAGGTTGGTTCAAAAAACCTATCGAGAAGCCTGAAGACTTGAAAGGTCTGACGATGCGCTTCTTTGGCCTCGGTGGTCAGGTCATGGAGAAACTTGGTGTCGGCACGGTTCAACTTCCTGGTGGCGAGATCTTCGGTGCGCTGGAAAAAGGTGCCATTGACGCGAGTGAGTTCTCCCAGCCAGCTATCGACCAGCGTTTGGGCTTCCACAAGATCGTTAAATACAACTACTTCCCAGGCTGGCACCAGCAGGCCACCATGTTTGAACTCCTGATCAACAAAGACACCTGGAACAAGATGGACGAAGATCAGCAATCTGCTGTTGAAACACTGTGCCTGGCTTCAATGACGAACTCGATTGCCGAAGGTGAAGCGATGCAGTTTGAAGCCATGCAAAAAGCGCAGGAGCAGGGTGTTGAACTCCGCTACTGGAATGAAGAAATGCTGAACTTGTTTGAATCTACCTGGCTGGAAGTGGTGGAAGAGCAGAAGAAAGATCCTTACTTCGCAAAAGTATGGGCTGACATGTCTGACTTCCGTAAGAACTACCAGATCTGGGAATCGAAAGGGTTCCTGCCGCGCGGTCAATAACAGGCTGTGTGGTTTTTGGGCAGCAGGATGCTGCCCACTTTTCCTTTTTCTATGGGTGTAGGAGTTCGTTATGACCCAGCCTTCTCACTCACTCCCTGCTTCACCACTTGCAGACAGCATTGAGCATGTCGTCCGGGTTGTCGGACGCACACTGGCTTGGAGCTATTTGGTTCTGGTTCTGGTAATCATCACGCAGGTAGTGCTTCGAAAAGTTTTCAACAATGGCCAAATTGCGCTGGAAGAGTTGCAGTGGCACCTCTATGCCATCGGCGTGTTGTTTGGTTTGTCTTATGCCGAGATCACCGGAACGCACGTCCGGGTCGATATTTTCTATCACCGCTTTTCGCAGAAGACAAAATCCTGGATAGAAATTATCACTGTGCTGTTCTTCGTCTGGCCGTTTATGTACGTCATCTTCATTCACTCTCTCGATTTCGTGTACGAAGCTTGGCGGGTGAATGAGCGTTCCAATGCGCCGTCCGGTTTGCCTTGGCGATGGTTGATCAAATCTGCGATTCCATTTAGTGCGGCTTTGTTGGCTTTTGCCAGCCTTGCCCGATTGCTCCGTGCTGTGGCTTACCTGAGAAAAGGAGGTTCGCATGGAAGCGAATGAGATTCTTATTCTGGCGATGTTCGGCAGTTTTATTGTGCTGCTGTTTATCGGTATTCCAGTAGCATGGGTATTGGGCGGTGTGGGCGTGGCGTTTGCCTTCATTGGCTATTACAGCGATATCTACCTCGACACTTGGACAGGGTTGGATTTCACCACCCTTGGGCTTGTGGTTAACCGCCTCTACAAAATCATGGACAACTGGATATTGGTGGCCTTGCCGATGTTCATTTTCATGGGGAACATGCTGGATAAATCCGGTGTGGCGGATCGCTTGATGCATGCGATGCAGGCGCTGTTTGGCCGCGTACATGGCGGTTTGGCAATTACCGTGATGGCAATTGGTATCATCCTCGCTGCGTCGACAGGGATTATCGGTGCATCGGTGGTGTTGCTGGCGACCATGTCTCTGCCTGCCATGATGAAGCAGGGTTATAACCTTCCATTAGCACTGGGTACCGTCGCCTCTGCAGGCACACTCGGGATCTTACTGCCGCCTTCTATCATGCTGGTGATAATGGCGGATCAGCTGGGGCTTTCAGTGGGCGATCTCTTTATGGGTGCCATGTTCCCGGGCTTGATGCTGGGCGCGATTTATATTGTGTACCTGTTGATCATGGGCGTGGCGAAGTCAGATTCCTTGCCGTTACCGGAAGATGCCAAAGGCGTTGATTGGGCAGTCATCAAAGATGTAGCCAAAGCGATTGTGCCAACCTTCATGCTGATCATTGTGGTGTTAGGCTCTATCTTTGCGGGGATAGCGACACCAACGGAAGCTTCAGGTGTGGGTGCATTCGGTGCGATTTTGCTGGCGGTTTACTACAAACGTTTCTCGTTCGCGGTGCTGAAAGAAGTGCTGCTCGACAGCTACAAAACCACCGCTTATATCTTCGCGATATTTATTGGTGCGACCTGTTTTGCATTAGTGTTGCGTGAACTTGGCGGCGACGAGTTTATCGAAAGTGCCTTTGAAGCCTTGCCATTTGGTCCTTACGGCATTGTGGCTTTCATTCTGTTGGTGATTTTCCTGCTGGGTTTCTTCCTCGACTGGATTGAAATTACCCTGATTGTGCTACCGCTGTTAGCACCTGTGGTGTTGGGATTGGATTTGAGCATTGGTGACTATCCGGGGCTGGATAATCCAGAGTTGGTTTGGTTTGTAATGCTGGTAGCGATGGCGTTGCAGACGAGCTTCTTAACGCCACCCGTCGGATTTGCTTTGTTCTACCTGAAAGGCGTATGTCCACCGGAAGTGAAACTGATGGATATCTATAAGGGTGTGATTCCTTTCATTATCCTTCAGCTGCTGGCTTTGGTGATGCTGGTGTTTTGGCCGAACCTGGTACTCTGGCTACCGTCGATTGCTTATGGTTAATCTGGGCTAACCAACACAGTTCAACAAATCCTTGCCACAAAGAAAAAGCCGACTTTTCAGTCGGCTTTTTACTCATTATCTCATGCGATTAGGCTTTTGAACTTTTCTTTCTGAGTGCATCCAGCTTTTCCGCGGCTTTATGCATTACAGTATCCGGCTTGAACTTGCCTTTGCTGTCTGGCTTACCTGCGGATATGCCGGTGAACAGTTCGATGGCTTCGCTCACATGATCAATCGCGTAGATGTGGAATTTCCCTTTTTCTACAGCATGGATGATGTCTTTACGCAGCATCAGGTTATGCACGTTAGAGCGCGGGATAATCACCCCTTGCGTCGATTTCGGTCCCTTGATGGTACAAACATCGAAGAAGCCTTCGATTTTCTCGTTAACACCACCAATCGGCTGAGCCTGGCCAAACTGGTTCATCGAACCCGTGATAGACAAATCCTGACGCAGCGGTACACCTGAAATTGCAGACACAATGGCACAGAACTCCGCCATAGAAGCGCTATCGCCATCTACTCCACCGTAAGACTGCTCGAACGTAATGCGTGTGGTCAGTGGGATTTTTGCTTGCTTACCAAGCAAAGATGACAGGTAGGCAGTCAGAATCATCACACCTTTTGAGTGAATACTGCCACCCAGCTCAACGCTGCGCTCGATATCCAGCACCGCACCATCACCAAACGAAGTTGTTGCAGTGATTCTGTTAGGTGCTCCAAAGCTGAAGTCGTTGGTTGCCAGCACAGACAATGCATTCACCTGACCGACGGCTTTGCCTTTGGTGTCAATCAACGTGGTGCCTGTGGTGAAGCCTTCCATCACGTGGTCACGCAATCGGCTAACGCGCATATCGCGGCTCGCCAGTGCCTTTTCGACGTGGGATGCACGGATGATGTTGGCATTGCTGACTTTGGCCTGATAGTTGGATTCGCGCAGCAGGTTGGCAATGTCAGCAGAGTGCAGGGAAAGCTTATCCTGATCGCCGGACTGACGGCTGCTGTGCTCAATGATCCGGCCAATAGCACCTGGGTCGCAATGCAGCAGATTGTTGTCATGACAAATGCTGGAAATGAACATGGCGTACTTCATTTCGCTATCTTCATTGCGCGGCATGTCATCTTCGAAATCGGCGGTTACCCTGAACAGCTCGCTGAACTCTGCATCATAGTGTTGCAGCAGTTTGTAGGTGTGATAGTCACCAAACAGGATGATTTTCACATCCAATGGAACTGGCTCTGGCTCAAGCGAGATAGTGCCGCTGAGAGTGACTTCGCGTTCGAGTGAACTCAGCGAAGCTTTACGCGAGCTCAGTGCGCGCTTCAATCCGTCCCAAACGTAAGGGCGCTCAAGAACTTTCACCGCATCAATCAGCAGCACACCACCGTTTGCGCGATGGATGCTGCCCGGGCGGATCAGCGAGAAGTCAGTGAACACCGTGCCTTTGTAGGTGGCGTTTTCTACGTAGCCGAAAATATTGTGGTACGTCGGGCTATCTTCCACGATCACCGGTGGCACTTCTTCTTCCTGCGCGACCAACACATTAACCTGATAGCGACGCGGCAATTTCTTATCCAGCGCGGCATAGGCGAGGGCGGCTTGCTCTTCGCTTTCCTGCAGGAAGATATCGAGGTTTTCCAGCACATCGCCCTGCATTTCTTTCAGGTATTTCTTCACCTGAGGCAGGTCAGAATAGGACTCGATCAGCTTCACCATGTGATGGGAAATGGCTTCGGTAGCAATTTCTTCATCCAGCTTTTGCTGTTTCTCAGCGTAGGTTTCTTCCCATTCGGTCAGCTTACGCACCAATCCGCGGAGCTGGATTTCCAAATCGCGAATGGCCTGATCGAAATGCTCCTGTTCTTTCTGAGAAAGAGCGTCGAAGGTTTCTTCGGTGTGCGGCTCTTCGCCATTCAGGGCAATGAACTGATAGTCGCCAGAGGTGGTGATGGAAAGACTCACACTCTGCAGTTTGGCTTCCTGACTGAGCTCTCCCAAGGCACCTTCCTGCATCTCTGTCAGGCGGTTTTTGAGTGCATCAGCGCGGGAGTAATACATTTCGTTGTCAAAGGCGAGCTGCAGGGACTTCCCCAGACGTCCCATCATTTTCTCAAGATCTTTTTTCAGCTTGAGACCGCGGCCAGCTGGCATTTGCAGCACTTTCGGTACGCGGGAGTCCTGGAAGTTGGCGACATAACACCAGTCATAAACCGGATGGGTATATTGCCAATGGCGGCTGAGATAGCGCATCACCATGGTGCGCTTGCCAAGACCGTTCTGGCCGACTGCGTAAATGTTGTAGCCTTTTTCCTTGATTGACATCGCAAACTCAACGGCCTGACGAGCGCGATCCTGCCCCACGATCTCTTCGAGTGGTTCAAGATGCTTGGTAGATGAAACGTCGAGTTTGGTCAGTTGTGAAGTGCGATAGAGCATGTCACTGGTTAATGGCTGATGTGGCATAGCGCTCTCCTTTCACTGTGTTTCTCATAAAACTCAGTGTAGCGCCGTTAACTTACTGATTTTGAGCTAAAGAATCGCAGACGTGTTGGCAATGTGGACTGGCGCACTTTATTCACTGGTTTATGGTGAACAAGTGCGCAAAAAGTAGTCGATATGGTTCAGCTTTTGGGAGCGAGGAATCAGTGTGCTGTCCAACCGCCGTCGATGGTAATGGCCTGTGCCGTGATGTTCTTCGCAGCAGGAGAGCAGAGAAAAAGGGCGGTTTCGGCCAGTTCACTCAGATCAATGAAAGCTTTTTTGGGCATCGGTTTAAGCATAATCGTGTTGATCACTTCTTCTTCCGTGATGCCGTGATTCTGCGCCTGTGCCGTGATTTGATTTTCCACCAGCGGTGTTTTTACGTAGGAAGGGCAAAGTGTGTTGATGGTGACATCATGCTCTGCACTTTCCAGCGCGATGGTCTTGGAAAAGCCCAGCAAGCCATGTTTCGCTGACACGTAGGCGGACTTATACGGCGAGGCGACAAGGCTGTGAATGGAGCCAACATTGATGATTCGCCCAAAGTTGCGTTCGTACATGGAAGGGAGAAAGGCTTTGGTCAGCATGGCTGGGCCGCATAGCAAAATGTCGATGATAAGACGCCATTTGTCCTCGGGGAATTGCTCGAGGGCAGAGACAAATTGTATGCCTGCATTGTTAACGAGAACATCGACAGGGGCATCAACACGAGAAGGCGCAGAGGTCAATTGTTCGGAGTTAGTGACATCCAGTTCTACGCCCCGAACATCCACATCGAATTGGCTTTTCAATTTACTGACGGCGTTATCCAGCGCTTCTGCATTGATATCTGAAAGGGTGATCTTGTGACCCGCCTGCGCAAAACCCTGCGCCATGCCAAAGCCAATTCCACTTGCACCACCGGTAATAAATACATGTTTTGCCGTCATTTCCGTTCTCCCTAACGTTGGCTGGTTTATCCAACGTTAAGGGTAGTTAAAAATTCAGGCAATCCGTAGTAGTACGCAATTGCGGTGTTTAATCTCAGGATTTAGATGGTTTTAATTTGCTGGCAACACTGAAAAGTCCAACGATAATCAGCCCTGCAACCAATCCAATCAAACCATTGAGTAGAGTTGGTACCAGCGCAGAAATCACCGTGCCCACTGTCGGTATCAGCGCTGTTTCCTGTGCGGCGTCTGTAATGAGTTCAGATAGCACATGAACGCCGTGGGTGAGGATGCCACCGCCCACCAAGAACATCGCGATGGTGCCGACAATAGACAGCCCTTTCATCAGGTAGGGCGCAAAAGAGAGCAGACCGCGGCCTACGGCTTGTTTGATACTGCCTGCTTTTTGGCTGAGATAAAGTCCGGCATCATCGATTTTGACAATCACTGCGACCAAACCATAAACGCCTATCGTCATCAAAAACGCGATGCCGAATAGGGTGACAACTTGGGTGAGGAAGGTGGCTTCTGACACGACACCTAGCGTGATGACAATGATTTCAGCAGAGAGGATAAAGTCAGTCCGTATCGCGCCTTTAATCTTTTGCGCTTCGTATTCTGCGGCGTCCAGCGTAGCGGTATTGAAGTCCTGCGCTTCACCGGCAGGGTGGTTTTCTTTTTTGTGAAAGAAGGTATGCAGTACTTTCTCAGCACCTTCGTAACAAAGGAAAAGACCGCCGAGCATAAGAAGGGGGGTGATCAGCCAAGGTGCAATAGCACTAATAGCGAGGGCCGCGGGAACGAGTATGAGTTTGTTGAGGAAAGACCCTTTGGCAACGGCCCAGACGACGGGTAACTCCCTGTCGGCCTTGACTCCGGAAACTTGTTCGGCATTCAGGGCAAGATCATCTCCCAATACACCGGCAGTTTTCTTCGCGGCGATTTTACTCATGACAGAGACGTCATCCAGAATCGTGGCAATGTCATCAAGCAGTGTAAGAAGGCTGGCTCCTGCCATGGTCATTCCTCTTTTATCTATACAAAAAGAGGCGGAAAACCGCCTCTTTCTTCGTTAATTCAAAAACGCTTAGAGCTGTTTTTCTATGGCTGCGAGCAGCGTATCTATGTCAGATTTTGTCACGTCTTTGTGAGTCACAAATCGCATCGCCTTGTGAGAAGGCGAGAACAGAATCCCCTGTTCTTTCAACGCCGAAGCAATCGCGTGAATGTCGATATGCGTTGCAACGTCAGCGTAAACAATGTTGGTTTGAACCGGGTAGATAAAGGTATTGAATCCCGGAATCGCACCGAGATTTTCAGACAGATAACGGGCGTTGTCGTGATCATCTTTGAGACGTTCGACATTTTCAGTCAGGGCAATCTTACCCGCAGCTGCCAAAATACCAGCCTGACGCATGCCACCACCGACCATTTTACGCAGTCGACGTGCACGCTGAATGTAGTCAGCATCGCCCAATAACAGCGAGCCAATTGGCGCACCCAGACCTTTTGACAAACAAATGGTCATGGAGTCGAAGTGCTGGCTGATTTCTTTGATGTCTACGCCCAATGCCACGGATGCGTTGTAAACACGTGCGCCGTCCAAATGAAGTTTCAGATTATGTTGATTTACGAAATCCCGGGCTTTCACCAGGTATTCCAAAGGCAGTACTTTCCCGCCGATAGTATTTTCTAAGCTAAGGAGCTTGGTGCGCGCAAAATGAGAGTCATCTGGCTTCACCGCTGCCGCGAGCTTTTCAAAGCACAGGGTTCCGTCTTTGTTGTTTTCGATGGGTTGAGGTTGAACAGAGCCAAGAACCGCTGCGCCGCCTGCCTCATACTTGTAATTGTGCGCTTGTTGACCGCACAAATATTCGTCACCACGGTCACAATGTGCCAGAATACCCAGCAAGTTTGCTTGGGTGCCTGATGAGGTAAATACCGCTGCCTCAAAACCGTGGCGCTCAGCAGCCCACTGCTCCAGTTCATTGACCGTTGGGTCGTCACCATATACGTCATCACCCACGGGCGCATTAGCCATGGCTTCGCGCATTTTTTGATCCGGCTGTGTCACTGTGTCTGAGCGAAAATCAATCATTCTTATCTGTCCTGATTACAACTATGATCGAGTAAGCAGATTACTCCTGATTGAAGAAAAAGTAATTACAAAACATTGGAATCATCCCACTCGTCTATATCTTGAGCCACGGAATGGGCGACGGTAAAACAAGGAAATTATGCCCATGGAATGGTCTTGGCTGTTCATCTCTTTAGCTTGTCTGGTCACGGGTTTTTCCAAATTCTCCGTTGGTGGATTAGGGCTGGTTATTCTCCCGTTGATGATGCTCGCTTTCCCGGGTCCAGAGGCGTTAGGTGTCATTGTCCCGCTATACCTACTTACCGACTTCATCGCCGTCCTGACTTATCGGAAAAACATTAATTGGTCTGTTTTAGCAAGACTAATCCCTTTTGGTGCAGTCGGTGTGGCATTAGGCACCGTTGTGCTTGGTAACATTGACGCGCGAACCTTTATGACAGTACTGGGGCTGCTTATTTTCGCGTTGCTGGGGCTTTCGATTTGGTTGGACTATCGTCCGCTTCCTATTTTTACCAACCGTTACGCAGCAAGTGTAGCTGGGATGCTATGTGGTTTTGTTGGGGTGTTAGCCAACGCGGCAGGGCCGTTGATGGGATTGTTTCTTCTTGAACAGAAAATGGAGAAGTCTGCTTATGTGGCAACCCGTGTTTGGGCCTTCATGACACTAAATATTATGAAGCTGGTGGGCTTGGTGTACTTGGGCTTAGTCAATGCGGAGACGTTACAGGGGAGCGCAGTTGGCTTACCTGCTCTGTTCATTGGTATGTTCTTTGGCTATAAATTCTTTGCCCGTATCTCGCCAGAACAACTGAAAATGATTGTCCGGGGAGCGATTTCGCTAAGTGCTGCACATATGCTGTTTTTCAAATCGAATTGAATACAGTAACAAAGCAGAAAGCCGCGGCAATGACCGCGGCTTTCTTATTTCACGAAAAGCGAATTAGCTTTTTAGCAGTTGCCAGTAACGGTTGTAGATGCTGACAGCTTCACCCACATCGTTGGTGAATTCGCCTTTTTCAACATCTTCGTCTGATGGGAAAATCACGTTGTTCTCGGTGTATTCCGCAGACAGTTTTTCTTTCGCACGCTTGCTTGGTGCTGGGTAACCCAGCTCTTCGACCATCGCTGCTTGGTTTTCAGGGCGGTACAGGAAGTCGATGAACTTATGTGCCAGGTCGATCTTCTCAGCGCCCTTTGGAATGATGAAGTTATCCATCCACAGGATTGAACCTTCGTCGGGGTACACAAACTCGATGTTCTCCATCTCAGCTTGTGCCAGGTATGCGTTACCGTTCCACTGTTGACCGATACCGACTTCGCCAGTTACAAACGGTACGTGCGGCGCATCTGAGTTGTAAACCACGACATTTGGACGCAGATCTTTCAGCATTTCATACGCTTCTTTGATCTCGTCTTCGTTGGTGGTGTTGATACTGTAGCCTTTGGCTTTCAGTGCCATGCCGAAAACATCTCGCACGTCGTCGAGCAGCATGATTTGGCCTGCGAACTCGTCGTTCCACAGATCAGCCCATTTAGTGACATTGCTGCCATCAACGATGTCGCCGTTGTAACTGATAGCCGTCACGCCCCAGATGTAAGGCAGGGAGTAGTCATTGTTTTTGTCGAATGGTTGACCCATCAGACCAGGAATAATGTCCTTAACATGTGGGATTTTCGATTTATCGATTTTCGCCAACATGCCTTCGTCGCTCATGCGCTGGATAAAGTATGTCGATGCAAACGCAAGGTCATAGCCTTTTCCATCAAGCAACTTCAGCTTGGTATACATGGATTCATTGTTTTCAAACGTTGAATAGTTAACTGAAACATCGTACTCCTTTTCAAACGCCTTAATCACACCCATTGGCATGTACTCGGCCCAGTTGTAGATATTCAGTACTTCATTGTTTGCAGAAACGTTGAAAGAAACTGTTGCGGTAAGTGCGATGCTTGCCGCTTTCACCCCTTTAAGATATTGGTTCATTTGGTTTTATCCTTAAGTGGCATACCCAAACTACCTTAAGGCACAGGCAGATTTCCTTCCTCTCGCCTACGTGTCTTGCTTATAGCGTGATGGGGAGTAGAACCATTTACTCGCCTTCCACCATGCCCCTCGCAAAACCTGTCTTTTCGCTGAAAAAGCGCCTTGAGGTAGTTTGGGTAAATACCAAGCTGAAAAATGAACGCGCATCATCAAAACATTTGTCCCCTCTGTCAATGAGAATCCCTTTGAAAAGGTAACAATTTGTGCGCCGCGCACAGCATCAACGAACGCGGTTATTTTTGAGCTTGGTGAAGGGGCAAGAATCCCTTGCTTGGAATGTGGCTTAGTGCGAATATTCGCCATCTTTTTAATTAACCCTTTTATCAGGATTTAGTCGCGAAATGGCGAAAGAACACGGGTATATCGATAGCTACTATCAAGCAACGGCAAATGTTTTGCCTGAACAGCCAGAGTTAACCAGTGATATTCAAGCTGACGTTTGTATTATCGGCGCGGGTTTAACGGGCACGAACGCAGCGATTGAACTTCGCAAGAAGGGCATGAGTGTGGTGGTGTTGGAAGGCCAACGCATTGCGTTTGGTGGTTCAGGTCGTAATGGTGGTCAGGCGCTGGTGGGTTACTGTCTGGGTCTTCGCGAAGTTGACGAAGAGTACGGCCCAGAATGGGGCAAGCAGCTTTGGGATCTGTCCGTTGAATCTATCGATATCATTCGTGAACGCATCAGCGAGTTCAACATCGATTGTGACTTCCAGGAAGGTTACATCGAACTGGCGTTGAACAAAGGTCAGGAGAAAGAACTGAAATCCTGGCATGAGCTGAAGCATGGCCGTTACAACTATCCGGTTGCCGAGTGGTGGGACACTGACAAGATTGAGCAGGTAGCGAACACCCGTCGTTACTTGGGCGGCTTATTCGACCCAAACAGTGGTCACGTTCACACTCTGAACTACACGCTGGGTTTGGCGCAAGCGGCTATTTCAGTTGGCGCGGAAATCTATGAAAACAGCCCGGTGGTCAAACTGGAAAAAGGCGCAGGGTTTAACACGGTAAAAACCGCAAAAGGCAGCGTGAAAGCAAAACAGGTTCTGTTGGCTTGTAACGCCTACCTTGACGGCCTGCACCGCAAGGCGCAATCAAAAGTGCTGCCTGTGGCTTCTTACATTGCTGTGACTGAGCAGCTTGGCGATCGTCAGCCAATCACTAACAAGATGGCGATGTCTGATCTGAATAACTGTCTGGATTATTTCCGCCCGACTGCTGACGGACGCATTCTGTTCGGCGGTGTGAACCATCCGTTCAATGGCGAGTATTCAGACAGTCAGGAGCGTCTGCGTCAACGGATGCTGAAAGTGTTCCCACAGCTGGGTGATGTGAAGATGGAATATCACTGGGGTGGTCTGTTTGCGGTGACCCGTAGCTACATGCCGGAAATCTCGCATTTGGGTAACGATATCTATACAGCACATGGCTACACTGGTCATGGCGTTGGTTTGACCAATATCGCAGGCCGCGTTGTTGCTGAAGCAATGGCAGGGCAGGCAGGACGTTTCGATGTGTTCTCACGTATCGATCACGGCTGGATCCCAACGCCGAAAGTGTTGCGTAAACCTGCGCTCGCGATGGCGATCTGGAAAGCCAAAATGGAAGACGCTCTAGCGAACTAATGGCACATCCATCTCACGATTAGATTTTTAAATCCTTTCCATAAAATCTGTGATTTGAAGCAGCACTAGCACAAGGGGTAGATTCGCTACCCCTTGTATTTAGAGGTGCTGACAATGAACACAGATAAGTTATTAGATGCACTTCATACCCAAGGTTGGTACGTGTGGGATGATTTCCTGAATGCAGAAGAAGTAGAACGACTTCGTGATGCTATTCCTGAAAGCATGAAACCTGCTGGCATCGGACGACACCTGCAGCACCATACCAACAAACAAATCCGTAGTGACAAGATTTCCTGGCTGGAACGCGGAAAGCATCCTGCCTCGGACGATTTTCTCTCTCGAATGGAAGCGATAAAGAACGACGTCAACCGCCACTTCTTTTTGGGTTTGTTCGAGTATGAAGCGCACTTCGCGCGTTACGACATCGGCGATTTCTATCAAAAACACCTCGATACTTTCGAAGGCCGTTCCAACCGCCGTTTAACCACGGTGATGTACCTCAATGATGAGTGGGCGGATGAAGATGGTGGCGAGATTGTGATTTATGATATCAACGATAGTCATCTCAATACCCTCTGGCCAAAAGCAGGACGTTTACTAGTGTTCCTGTCGGAAGAGTTTCCCCATGAGGTACTTCCGACCAACCGAGAGCGTTACAGCATTGCAGGCTGGTTCCGTGTAAACGGAATGCGCGGCAACCGCGTCGATCCATCTCGATAGAAACTATTTCGTTGTACCGTTTTATCTCGCTCGATTGTTGGGAGGTAAAACGGTATCTTCATCTCACACAAGCAATAGCGGAGGTGAGATGTTTCAGGGCGATCTTTTTCAGCAAACAGGATGGATAGACATTCCCGACGGGAAACTGTTCTGGGAGCCTGAGTTTATTCCTACCAGCATCGCTTCTGATATTTTTCACCATCTCTCCCAATCTCTTCCTTGGGACCAGCTTCCCATCAAAATGTTCGGCCGTGAAGTGCTGCAACCTCGAATGCAGGCGTGGTTTGGTGACGCCTACTCATATTCAGGGCTTCACCTGAAGGCCGCACGTATGCCTGAATCATTACTTTCATTGAAGTCTCAATGTGAGCAAACGTCTGGTATGGCTTACAATTCTGTGCTCGCGAACCTTTATCGTGATGGACAGGATTACATGGGGTGGCATCAGGACAATGAAACGGAGTTAGGTACTGAGCCAAGTATCGCTTCTCTCAGTTTTGGTGAAACCCGACGCTTTGTTCTTCGTCATCTTCAAACCGGAGAAAAACGGGAATTTGAATTAGGTTCTGGTTCTCTGCTGATTATGGCGGGCAAAACCCAGACTTATTGGCAACATGCAGTGCCGAAAACCGCAAAACTTAGGGGGCCGAGAATCAACCTCACTTTCCGGAATATTAACTTCTTAGCGAAATCCTGACCAAAAAAGGCTCGATATGGTCGATTTATATCGACTTTGCCGTGAAATTGAGCGAAGGAACTTTTTTTTCAAAATTAGTGTTGACTAGATCACGTGAATCCGTAGAATGCGCACCGTACCGCAGAGGAAGGCAACTTACTGAAGCGGGGCAAACGAAGGCGCGTTGGCAGAGTGGCTATGCAGCGGATTGCAAATCCGTGGACCTCGGTTCGACTCCGGGACGCGCCTCCATGATGCGACACTAGCTCAGCTGGTAGAGCGCAACCTTGCCAAGGTTGAGGTCACGAGTTCGAACCTCGTGTGTCGCTCCAAATTCAAAGCTTTCGATTCATCGGAAGTTTGATACGCAAGGAACCTTGCCAAGGTTGAGGTCACGCCTAAGCCTTGAAGATCGGGAACCTCGTGTGTCGCTCCACTTTCTCTTAAGGGATTGAGAAATGGGAATCGCTGTCATTGTGCGAGAACAATGACATACGGACGCGGGATGGAGCAGCCTGGTAGCTCGTCGGGCTCATAACCCGAAGGTCGTCGGTTCAAATCCGGCTCCCGCAACCAATTATTCGGACAGTTTGGGTGTTTTGTTTTGACATAACCCTCAGGCCGTCGACGGAAGCGCCGCCCGGATAAAATCCGGCTCCGCAACCACATTTGGTTTATTCGGCTTCGCCGGATAACATGCGACACTAGCTCAGCTG
>NZ_ANFM02000021.1 GCF_000333895.2 Grimontia indica
TTCGGCTTCGCCGGGCAACGTTGTCTCGCTTCGCTCGGCTGAACTTAGAGTCTAGGGTTCTTCACCCTATATCTTACGAGGCTCAAAATGCAAAAAGGCCGCTGATAGTTCAGCGGCCTTTTCTAATATGGCGGAGAGATAGGGATTTATGCGGTCGCTTCGCGCCCTTCCCTGCGGGCCGTTGCCTATTCGGCTTCGCCGGGCAACGTTGTCTCGCTTCGCTCGGCTGAACCCAGGGTCTAGGGTTCTGCACCCTATCTCTTACGAGGCTCAAAATGCAAAAAGGCCGCTGATAGTTCAGCGGCCTTTTCTAATATGGCGGAGAGATAGGGATTTGAACCCTAGATACGCTATTAACGTATGCCGGTTTTCAAGACCGGTGCTTTCAACCACTCAGCCATCTCTCCGTAAGTGCTGCGTATACTAATGTGCACATTGCATCGTGTAAACCCATTATTTATGCATTTTGGTTCGAATGCATACATTTACGCCATCATGCGCATATCACCACCAGCTCTTGACCTATATTCAATCAGTTATCTCTAAACAAGCTGCGCCTTGAATTTGGAAATGCATAAACATCTAATCAGACTTGAGACAGGATTCTAGTCAAAACTAAACGCTAAAAAACAATCAGGTAATGGCGATGTTGCTGCGTGTTGATTGTTCGTTAAACAATTTTACCTCTCATTTACATAAAAACAGCATGTTAGGAGTTAGACTTCTTCACATTTTCTCCTGAAAAATGTCTCATTTCTTCGAAGATCAATGCCTAGATCACACCTCCAACCTGTTCAATTTGCAGCCATGTTTTCTCCCCCTATACTAAATTTTGTTAACTTTGTGTTAATAAAACTTCTAAGTGGTTTTACGAGGTTCACATCATTTTTAGGCTGCTTGCCTCTTATGAGCCTTGTCCATGAGTAACAACCAGTAATAACCAATAAAGGATTGATAGGTATGGTTAATAAAAAGTCGACACTCGGGCTTGCAGTGCTCTCAGCTCTACTACTTGCAGGCTGTGACAGCGGTGGTAACAGCGCTGAAAGTCAGAAGCAAATCGACGACCTTCAAAAGCAGGTGGCTTCCTTAGAAAAGCAACTGTCTGAAGCAAAAGCGAGTACTGCACAAGCTCCTGCTCCTTCTGCCCAAGGTGAAAATACTCTGGAGAAAGTGAAGAACGCAGGTGTTATCAGCTGTGGTGTGAGCACCGGTCTTCCAGGTTTCTCTAACCCTAACGCTAACGGTGAGTGGGAAGGTATTGACGTAGAGTTCTGTCAAGCCATGGCTGCCGCAGTACTTGGTGATAAGAGCAAAGTTAAATTCGTTCCTCTGACAGCGAAAGAGCGTTTCACCGCGCTGCAATCTGGTGAAATCGACGTGCTTTCCCGTAACACCACTTGGACACTGCAACGTGACGGCACACTGGGCCTGAACTTCGTTGGCGTTAACTACTATGACGGCCAAGGCTTCATGGTGAAAAAAGATCTGGGCGTGAAAAGCGCACTGGAACTTGACGGTGCTTCGGTATGTGTTCAATCAGGTACAACGACAGAGCTGAACCTGTCTGACTACTTCCGCTCTAACGGCATGTCCTTCAAGCCAGTGGTTTACGATACGTACGATGCGACCGTTAAAGGCTTCGAATCTGGCCGCTGTGACACGCTGACGACCGACCAGTCTGGCCTGTATGCGTCACGTATCAAACTGGCAGATCCAGACAGTGCTGTGGTACTGCCTGAAATCATCTCTAAAGAGCCACTGGGTCCTGTTGTTCGTCAAGGCGATGACAACTGGTTCAACATTGCTAAGTGGACGCTGAACACCATGATCAATGGTGAAGAGTTCAACATCACTTCTGCAAACGTTGACGAGATGGTTAACTCTAAAGATCCAAACATCCGCCGTATCCTGGGCCAAGACGGTCCTAAAGGTAAAGGCCTTGGCTTGAATGATGACTGGGGTTATCAGGTTATCAAACAAGTGGGTAACTACGACGAGAGCTTCCAGCGCACTGTAGGCTCAGACTCTCCACTGCAAATTTCACGTGGTGTGAATGCGCTATGGACTGACGGCGGCATCCTGTATGCGCCACCTATCCGCTAATAAGTCGTTCGTTTTATAAACGTATGCTGGGGCACAGTTTTCTGTGCCCCATAATTAACGTATAAGGATAGAGGTGCAGATGTATGGCATCTAAAGATAATGCGCTGAACTCTGGATCGGTCGCTCGTCCAGAGAAGAAGCAAAGCATCATTTACAATCCAACGTTTCGCTCTGTTGTTTTCCAAGCCGTAGCTATTATTGCGCTGGTGTTTTTTGTCTACACCATCGTGAACAATGCCCTGACTAACCTTGAGTCCCGTGGTATTGCGACCGGTTTTGGCTTTTTAACACAGGAAGCGGGATTTGGGATTGGTTTGACGCTGATTGAGTACGATGAAACGTACTCTTACGGCCGAACCTTTTTTATTGGCCTGTTAAATACCGCGTTGGTCTCCGTACTCGGTATCGTCTTCGCAACTATCATCGGGTTTCTGATGGGTATTGCGAGACTATCGAACAACTGGCTGCTAAGCCGTTTTGCAGCGGTATATATTGAAATCTTCCGAAATATCCCGCTACTTCTGCAAATTTTCTTCTGGTATTTCGCGGTTCTTCAAGCTCTGCCTTCCCCAAGAGAAAGTATCAGTATTGGTGAATCTTTCTTCCTTAACGTGCGAGGTATGTTCTTTACCCGTCCCGTCTTTGAGGAAGGTTCCACCATCATCTTTGTTGCGTTAGCTGCTGCGCTGGTTTTCAGCTTTGTGCTGGCCAAATGGGCGAAACGCAAACAGGAAACAACAGGTGAACAAACGCCGGTATTTACCATTTCATTGGCAGCCATCATCGGATTACCGCTGATAGCGTTCTTCGTTGCGGGCATGCCAGTGTCACTGGAATACCCAGAGCTGAAAGGGTTTAACTTCCGCGGGGGGATTTCCATCATCCCAGAATTGGCGGCGTTAACACTCGCATTGTCTATTTACACGGCCTCTTTTATTGCAGAGATCGTGCGCTCCGGCATTAATGCTGTGAGCCATGGACAAACAGAAGCTGCGATGGCATTGGGCTTACCGCGCGGTAAAACACTGCGATTAGTTATTATCCCGCAAGCAATGCGTATCATCATCCCCCCTCTGACCAGCCAATACCTGAACCTGACAAAGAACTCTTCACTCGCGATGGCCATTGGTTATCCGGATCTGGTGTCAGTTTTTGCCGGTACAACCTTGAACCAAACGGGTCAGGCTATCGAAATTATCGCAATGACGATGGGAGTTTACTTGACTCTCAGCTTATTAACGTCCCTGCTGATGAACATATACAACGCCAAGATGGCACTGGTTGAGAGGTAACCCATGACAAGAAAACATGAGTTTCAACCTGATCTGCCACCACCACCAAACACGGTAGGTGCAGTGGGTTGGCTGAGAAAGAATCTGTTCTCAACACCACTTAATTCGGTCATGACTGTCATCCTGGCTTATATCGCCCTGATGGCACTCTGGTCTGTGTTTGATTGGGCGTTTTTGAATTCTGACTGGGTGGGAACAACACGTGAAGACTGCACAAGCGACGGTGCTTGTTGGGTATTCATCAATGTTCGCTTTGAGCAATTCATGTTTGGATTCTATCCAAGCGAAGAGCTCTGGCGCCCTAAACTCTTTTACGCGATTCTGGCAATTTTCACAGCACTGCTAGTCTATGAAAAGACACCGAAGCGCGGTTGGATTCTGCTCTTGTTCTTGGTGGCATTCCCCATTATGGCAGTCTTCCTGCTGTTTGGAGATGTTGCTGGTCTGCCTAAAGTGGAAACGCACCTTTGGGGTGGCTTGTTGATCACTATGATCATCGCCATCGTGGGTATCGTGATTTCACTACCTATCGGTATTGTGCTGGCACTGGGCCGACGCTCAGAAATGCCTATCATCCGAAGCCTTTCTACCGTGTACATCGAGGTATGGCGTGGTGTTCCACTGATCACCGTTCTGTTTATGGCGTCGGTGATGCTGCCATTGTTCATGTCGGGTGAATCGGAAACCAACAAGTTAGTGCGCGCACTGATTGGTGTGGTCATGTTTGCTTCGGCATACATGGCAGAGGTGGTACGTGGTGGCCTTCAGGCAATTCCAAAAGGCCAGTATGAAGCTGCTGACGCCCTGGGACTCACATACTGGAAGAAGATGAATCTCATCATCCTTCCTCAGGCGCTCAAAATCACGATTCCATCCATCGTAAATACCTTTATCGGTCTGTTTAAAGACACCAGTCTGGTTCTGATTATCGGTATGTTTGATGTACTAGGTATCGGCCAGGCCGCGAATACCGACCCGAACTGGCTCGGTTTCGCAACAGAAAGCTACGTGTTCGTTGCTCTCGTTTTCTGGATCTTCTGTTTCGGCATGTCCCGCTACAGTATCTATCTGGAAAACAAGCTTCATACCGGTCACAAGCGATAAAGAACAAGGATTGTATTTATGAGTCAACAAGACGCCCCTGTTATCAAACTGACCGATATGAACAAATGGTACGGTCAGTTTCATGTACTGAAAAACATCAACCTGTCGGTCGCGAAAGGCGAGAAAATAGTTATTTGTGGCCCTTCAGGTTCAGGCAAATCAACCATGATTCGCTGCATCAACCGTCTTGAAGAGCATCAACAAGGCTCGATCGTTGTTGCAGGCACCGAATTGACGGACGATTTAAAAAACATCGAAGCAGTGCGTAAAGAAGTCGGAATGTGTTTCCAACACTTCAACCTCTTTCCGCACCTTACTGTTCTGGAAAACTGCACCCTTGCCCCTATTTGGGTGAAGAAGATGCCGAAAGACGAAGCAGAAGCGATCGCCATGAAGTATCTCGAGCGTGTGAAAATCCCGGAGCAGGCTGACAAGTACCCAGGTCAATTGTCTGGTGGTCAGCAGCAGCGTGTAGCGATTGCCCGTTCATTGTGCATGAACCCTAACGTCATGCTGTTTGACGAGCCAACGTCGGCACTCGACCCAGAAATGGTTCGTGAGGTACTCGATGTTATGGTTGAACTGGCAGAAGAAGGCATGACCATGCTGTGTGTGACGCACGAAATGGGCTTTGCGAAAGAAGTGGCAGACCGCGTTATCTTCATGGATGCCGGTGAAATTATTGAAGAAAATGTTCCAGAGGAATTCTTCAACAATCCACAGTCTGACCGCACTCAGCTCTTCCTCAGCCAAATCCTGCATCACTAATTGTTAATAAAAAGCCGCTACACTTACTGAGTGTAGCGGCTTATTAACATCCATTTACAAACTCGAATACGACCGTGTGGCACGATATATTAGTATTTTCAGAGGCTAAGCCGCATTATTATCACTTGTGCGACAATTGCGACTTGAAAAATTAAGCCGAAGACGCCATTAATGTCGTAATAAACAAAATATGTACCCCATTGGGAGAAACCTATGAACGAACGTTTTGTTTCAGCCAGTCAAACACAAGAGAGTGTATTGGCGACAAACAAAGTACTGCGTAACACCTACTTTCTGTTGTCACTGACTCTGGTATGGGCGGCTGTTGTAGCCGGCGTATCAATGGCTGCGAACCTGCCTTACCCTGGCATCATCATCACACTGGTTGGTTTCTACGGTCTGCTGTTCTTGACTGAAAAGAACAAGAACAACTCGATGGGTTTGGTGTTTACCTTCCTGTTTACAGGTTTTACTGGTTACACCCTTGGCCCTATCCTGAACATGTACGTAGGCGCTGGCATGGGCTGGGCGATTGCTCCCGCACTTGGTGGCACAGCACTGACCTTTATGGCGTGTTCAGCGTACGCACTGACCACTAAACGTGACCTGTCGTTCCTGAACGGCATGCTGTTGGCCGGTTTTGTTGTGCTGGTAGTAGGTATGATTGCTAACATCTTCCTGCAAATGCCAATGCTGTCAGTAGCAATCAGCGGTATCTTCGTACTGTTCTCAACAGGCGTTATTCTGCTGACTACTCAGTCAATTGTTCGCGGCGGTGAAACTAACTACATCTCAGCGACCATCAGCCTGTACGTGTCTATCTACAACCTGTTCCTGAGCCTGCTGCAACTGCTTGGCATTTTCGGTGGCGATGATTAATCGAACAGCTTGATGATAAAAAGCTCCTTCGGGAGCTTTTTTGTTTCAGCCTTTTTTTGTAACGGTTTAGGTATTATCCTTTGCGCGTTCGAAGTACGAGGTTATCCATGTTGGAATTAAACAGTAAGCAAATCGAAACCGATGCACAGGGTTATCTGAAAAATTTTGCCGATTGGCATGAAGAATTAGTTCCGATGCTGGCTGAACAGGAAAACATCGAATTGACTGAGGCGCATTGGGAAGTGGTTTATTTCGTGCAGGACTTTTACAAAGAGTTCAACACCTCCCCTGCTATTCGCCTGCTGGTCAAGTCGATGGAACAAAAGTATGGTCCAGATAAAGGCAACAGCCGCTACCTGTATAAGCTGTTTCCTAAAGGCCCGGCAAAGCAAGCGACCAAACTCGCAGGTTTGCCAAAGCCAGTGAAGTGCATTTAAAAGCGGAGCCTGATGGCTCCTCTTTTCGTATGGCTACTGAATAGAAAAGCCATCAATTGCCTGCCAATCGACATGTTCGTGAATCAGCCCAGTAACATTCGCCGTTGGTGGTCCTTTGTCCAACCACGCCAGCAGTGCCTCAACATTCTTCTCGTCACCACACATTAAAACGGTCACTGTTCCATCAGACTCATTTCGTGCATAACCACTCAGCGATAACTTTAAGCCTTCATGAGCCGTGTGAAACCTGAACCCAACACCTTGAACTTTACCAGAAACGACAGCTTTGACGCATATATGTGACATCTATCACTATCCCTATATTAGTGTTATGCATATGTAACGGTGTAATATGCCATACGGTATATATGCATGTGCTCACATTTATTGGAGGAGCTCACACCATGAAAGAAACTCCATTCCGCTGGGTTGACCAGTTTCTTATCAAACTCAGTCTAAAAGAAAAATTCTACGCACTTTATGTTTTCATTGTTGCTCTTGCTGTCGCAACGGGTTCAATTTTCTACTCTGCTTCTGAAGCCCAAGTTGCGCAGGTACAAGAAAAACATAGTGCAGCGCTGACGGCAGTGTTGTCTCACTACGACATCAGTGCCACCGAAGCCGCAAGTGTGCTGGCTCAAAACGGTATTAAACAAACTTCCGCATACGGTGCTGCTGCATCCTATGCACCAACCGATACCATCAGTTTTAGGGCACAAATCAGCGCAACGTCTTGGGTATTGATGGTTGTGTTGTTTGTTCTGGGTTTGATGGCGTTGCATTACGTGTCGAGCTTTATTGGCGGTGCCATGTATACCATGAACCATGCTCTGCAGCGCATGCTTGACGGCGACCTCACCAGTCGTATGGACTTCTTCCCTGTTCGCGATGAATTTAGCATCATCGCCACCACGGTCGACAATGTCGCTGACCGCGAACATGGTTTGGTAAAAGCCATCAAGAGCGCTTCGCAGCTGATGGAGGAGCTGTCAGCTGATCTGGGCCGCCGCAGCGCAGACAGTGAGAACCTCTCAACAGAGCAACGTACTTACCTTGATTCTCTGGCCAGTGCGACCGAAGAAATGGCAGGTTCGATCCGTGATGTTGCCTCTCATGCAGAACAAACATCAGACGAAATTTCTGAGGCAGGTGTAGCTTCCCAACAAAGCCGTACTCAGGTGACCCAAACTCTGCAGGCAATTCAAGCTCTGGCATCTGAAATTGAAGCCGCGTCGCAAGCAGTGGCTTCATTGGAACAGAATTCGAATGAAATCGGCAGCATGGTTGCAACCATCAGTGCGATTTCAGAGCAGACCAACCTGCTGGCACTGAACGCAGCGATTGAAGCGGCACGCGCAGGCGAACAAGGCCGTGGCTTTGCTGTTGTTGCAGATGAAGTGCGCTCTCTGGCTGGACGCACACAGCAGACGACGGTTGAAATCCAACGCATGATTCAGGATCTGGAGAACAACACCGCACATCTGCGTGGCGTGATGCAAGGCACCGTTGATAACGCAGCAGCGAGTGAAAGCTTGATGCAAAACATCGATCTGGAAATCAGCTCTATTTCTGAGCGCAGTCAGCGTATCACTGACCGCAGCACAGAAATCGCCACGGCTGCGAACCAACAAGGCAGCGTAGCAGGTACGATTTCATCAGATGTTGAGCGCGTACGCCAACAGGCATGGCAGGTGAGCGAAATGATTCAACAAACATCTCAAGATGTCACGAATCTGCAAAAACAATCGTCCAGTCTTACAGATCTGGTGAAAGGCCTTCGTACAGAATAATCGCCGATTTGATGAAAAAACGGCCGCCCATTGTGCGGCCGTTTGCATTATTGGCGAGCTTCTCTGACAATACAGCACCTTTTACTGGTTACTGGGTTCAACCCTCCCAGTATCCCCACATTGAAGTTAGGAAAAACCAATGAATCCGTCTGTTTATCTGGTTAAAGGCCGTGAAAAATCACTGCGCCGTCGCCACCCATGGGTGTTCTCCCGTGGTATTCAACGCGTCGAAGGTAAACCTTCCCTCGGTCAGACAGTGGATGTATATGATCATCAGGGCCAATGGCTGGCCCGCGGTGCGTTTTCTCCTAATTCCCAAATTCGTGTCCGTGTTTGGACATTCGAAAAAGAAGAAGTCAATGTTGAGTTCTTTAAAAAACGCCTTCAGGAAGCGCAAGGTCTTCGTGATGTTCTAGCTGCCCGTGATGGCCTGACTGGTTACCGCCTGATTGCCGCGGAGTCTGATGGTTTACCTGGTATTACCATCGATCGCTATGAGAACTTCTTGGTTTGTCAGCTTTTAAGTGCTGGCGCGGAAGCACAGAAAGACAACCTGGTGGAAGCGCTTATTGCACAATATCCAGAGTGCAGCATTTACGAGCGTTCAGATGTATCAGTGCGTAAGAAAGAAGGCTTGAAAGAGCGCACAGGCGTTCTTCATGGTGATATGCCACCAGCATCCGTAGTCATTGAAGAGAACGGCGTAAAAATCAGTGTCGACATCACTGGCGGCCACAAAACTGGATTCTATCTGGACCAACGCGACAGCCGTGAAGCGGCCGTCAAATACGTTAACGGCAAGCGTGTTTTGAACTGCTTCTGCTACACAGGCGGATTTGGCCTGTACTCGCTGAAAGGCAATGCAGCGGAAGTCATCAACGTCGATGTTTCGCAGCCTGCTCTCGATATCGCAAAGTCTAATGCCGAGATGAACGGTTATGACCTCTCGAAAGCACAATTCGTCAATGCAGACGTCTTTAAGCTACTGCGCGAATACCGTGATGCCGGCGAACTATTTGATGTGGTCATTATGGACCCACCTAAGTTTGCAGAATCTAAAGCGCAACTGACAGGTGCATGTCGTGGCTACAAAGACATCAACATGTTGGCTATGCAGATACTAAAACCAGGCGGCACGCTGCTGACATATTCTTGCTCAGGTCTGATGGATAACGCGCTGTTCCAGAAGATCATTGCCGATGCAGCACTGGATGCCCACCGCAGCGTTCAATTTATCGAGCGTTTTGAGCAAGCTGCTGACCACCCAATTGATAGCGGCTACCCAGAAGGTTTCTACCTGAAAGGTTTCGCTTGCCACGTTAAATAATATAACAGCAGCCCGAAGCCAATGTATTTACGGGCTGCACAATACCTATTTTTGGGGAACACAATGAAAAGAAAATTCGCCTTTGCGTCAGTGTTGACCGCATTGCTTTCATTTGGCGCGCACGCTGATGTGACGCTTCACCTTAACGACAATATCGAGTTGCTTGCCTACAACGGCCAAGCTCACCAATCTTCGATGTTCAGCAAAGAAGAACCTGTTGTTTTGGCTGATGGTACCCAGCAATTAGCTTTTCGCTATGTTGAAAGCTTCGAAGAAGGAAAAGACGTCACTTTTGTTCGCTCTGACGTGTTGGTTGTTAAATTTGAAGCACAAGACACCGAGATTTTCTTCGATTTCCCAGAGCACAAAAACAAACGTCAGGTGCGTCAATTCAATGATAGCCCTGAATTTAAGATTCTGGATGGAAGCCAGAACACCATTCTATTTGAACAGAACAAACTGTTGAAATCAGGCTTCCAGTTGAGCCGTGATTATCTTTCTGAAATGCAGCGCTTCAACCAAACAGACGCCCCTGCATCATTACAGTTAGGCGCATCAGAAGTTGTCGCTCAGCCTGTCGCGCAACCAACTACTACACCACGTGCAAGAGTGGTTGTGGGTGGGAAAGATGCTTTGAATGAAGTGGAGTACCAGCTTCACTACTGGTTTGATAAAGCGGACGCAGAAACACAAGCACGCTTCAAAACCTTCGTGAATGCTCGCTAAACACTCAACCATTTAAAGAGGCCGTGGATTAAGCGGCCTTCTTTTTTTCCACTTATTACTAAGCCTGTATATCCCTCAGCCACTCTTCAAACTGAGTCGCATCTTTCCCTGTTCAATCCCAAAGCTATCAACATTCCTTCCGCGTCACATATCTCAGAAAAATAAATATTGTTGACAATATTTACAGCGGCAATATTTAAGACACATTCAGCAACTAAATATAAACATTTATTGTCGACATTTACCATCTGACATTGGCTATTCAACCCTTGCTATTGAGCACATATTCACCGCACAAATTTCATGCAGCCTGTGAAAATTTACCCATTGAAACTGTGAGTCGTTACCAAGAGCGCAAAGCTTTTCAATTCAGGAACTGACTAGAGATCTAAATCTGACGAAATCTGGGGTGTCTCACTCTTGCAACTCCTCTACTTTATTTATTGCGCGATTTAAGTGCGCTAACAACATACAAATCAATAGATAACATTTTATTTTCGAGGGATATCCAATGGATGTGACAGGTAAGAGCAAAGGATTCGCGCTCTCGGCAATCGCCGTAGCGTGTATGTTTTCTTTCAATGCTCAAGCTGCTGTTGACTGTACCAACATTGAAAAATGGTCAGCAGACAAAGCATATGGCGGCGGTTCAACTGTTCAGCACGAAAGCAAGGTTTACACCGCTAACTGGTGGACGAAAGGCAACAACCCTTCTACCTCATCAGGCGATTACAAAGAGTGGAAATTTGTAGACCAATGTGACACTGGTGTTGTTGATCCTGTAAACGAAGCGCCAACCGTTTCTCTGGATTCTCCACTTGCGACTGACACCATTAAAGATGGTGACGTTGTCACGCTAAGTGCAACAGCGGCGGACTCAGATGGCACTGTCAGCAAAGTAGAGTTCTTCATTGATGGCGCTTCAGTCGGTTCAGATACGACTTCTCCTTATTCTCTGAACTGGACTGCTGCTGAAGGCCCTCACACGATCACAGTGAAAGCAACTGACGACAAGGGCGCTGTAACTGAAACAGCCGCTCTTAGCATCACTGTTCAGCCAGGCGTTATTGACCCGGTTAATGAGCCACCAACCGTCGCTGTAGCGGCATCTGCAACTGCAGTTGATCAAGGCGCGGTAGTGACACTGACCGCTGATGCAGCTGACTCAGATGGCACAGTTACAAAGGTAGATTTCTATGCAGCGGGTCAGCTGATTGGTTCGAAAACAGCAGCGCCATTCGCACTGGACTGGACTGCAAGCAAAGCTGGCAACGTTTCTATCTACGCAAAAGCGACTGATGACAAAGGCGCATCAACCGATTCTGCACAGGTCACTGTTACCGTAGCGGGCACGCCAACAGTATCTAACTGTCGTCCAGAAGGTCTGTTCCAAACCCCGGGTGTTAACGTTCCATACTGTACGATCTACGATGCAGAAGGTCGTGAAGACATGGGTGCCGACCACCCACGTCGTATCATCGGTTACTTCACCAGCTGGCGCGCAGGCGATGACCCGCAAGCCGCTTACCTTGTTAAAGATATCCCTTGGGAAGAACTTACCCACATCAACTATGCGTTCGTCAGCATCGGTGCTGACGGCAAAGTCAACATCGGTGATGTGAACGATCCAAACAACGCCGCGGTAGGTAAAGAATGGCCAGGCGTAGAAGTTGATCCTGCACTGGGCTTTAAAGGCCACTTCGGTGCACTGGCAACTTACAAAGCGAAGCACGACGTTAAGACACTGATCTCTATCGGTGGTTGGGCGGAAACCGGCGGTCACTTTGGCCTTGACGGAAACCGCGTAGCAGACGGCGGCTTCTACACCATGACCACCAACGCTGACGGTTCAATCAACCATGCTGGTATCCAGAAGTTTGCGGATTCTGCAGTTGAAATGATGCGTAAGTACAAGTTCGATGGTCTGGATATCGACTACGAATACCCAACCTCAATGGCAGGTGCAGGTAACCCGTACGATAAAGACTTCATGGAACCACGTCGTGCATACCTGTGGGCTTCTTACCAAGAGCTGATGCGCGTCCTTCGTGAGAAAGTCGATATCGCTTCTGAGCAAGACGGTCACCACTACATGCTGACCATCGCAGCACCATCTTCTGGTTACCTGCTACGTGGTATGGAAACGTTTGATGTCACTAAGTACCTCGACTACGTGAACATCATGACTTACGACCTGCACGGTGCTTGGAATGACCACGTTGGTCATAATGCGGCACTGTTCGACACAGGTAAAGACTCTGAGCTGGCAGCTTGGAACGTATACGGCACCAGCCAGTACGGCGGTATCGGTTACCTGAACACTGACTGGGCATACCACTACTTCCGTGGCTCAATGCCAGCGGGCCGTATCAACATTGGTGTTCCTTACTACACCCGTGGTTGGCAAGGCGTAACAGGCGGTGAAAACGGTCTGTGGGGTAAAGCTGCACTTCCTAACCAAGCTGAATGTCAACCAGGCACTGGTGAAGGTGAGAAGAACAACTGTGGTAACGGCGCGATTGGTATCGACAACATGTGGCACGATACGGATCCGAAAGGTAACGAAATGGGTGCAGGTTCTAACCCAATGTGGCATGCGAAGAACCTTGAGCATGGTATCTTCGGTACCTACGCATCTGCGTACAAACTGGACCCAGTAAATGATCCACAAGACGTGTTGAAAGGTACTTACCAGCGCAACTACGACTCAGTCGCTGTTGCACCATGGCTGTGGAATGCTGAGAAGCAAGTGTTCCTGTCTACTGAAGACGAAGCGTCAATCAAAGTGAAATCTGATTACGTTATCGACAAAGGTATCGGCGGCATCATGTTCTGGGAACTGGCGGGTGACTACGCTTGTTACCAACTGGATGCAAACGGCAACCGTACTGACGTTGTAGACCCAACTGAAAATGCTTGTGCAACGGGTAACGGTGAGTTCCACATGGGTAACACCATGACGAAAGCAATCTACGACAAGTTTGCAGCAGCGACACCTTACGGTGCGAAACTGTCTGAAACTGCAATGCCAACCGAAGCGGTTGATATTACGGTTAGCGTAGGTGGCTTCAAAGTGGGTGACCAAAACTACCCAATCAACCCGAAAATCACTTTCACTAACAACACTAGCGTAGAACTGCCTGGCGGTACTGAGTTCCAGTTTGACATTCCGACTTCAGCACCAGACAACGCGAAGAGTCAGAATGGCGGTAAAGTGAATGTTATTTCTTCTGGCCACACCAAAGCGAACAACATTGGTGGACTGGAAGGTACTATGCACCGTCTGGCGTTCTCACTACCAACGTGGGATTCTCTGGCACCAGGTGCAACGTACGAACTTGACTTCGTGTACTACCTGCCAATCTCTGGTCCTGCGAACTACACAGTAAACATCAACGGTGTTGATTACGCATTCGCATCTGAGTACAGCGACCTGCCGTTGGCAGACCTGTCTGCAGGCGGTGGTAACGGCGGCGGTGACAATGGTGGTGGCACGGGTACTTGTGACACGACTGGCATCGTGGTTTACCCAGATATGCCTCAGACTGACTGGGCAGGTAACCCAAGCCACGCTGCAGCCGGTGACAAAATCGTGAAAGACGGCGTTGTTTACCAAGCAAACTGGTGGACTGCCTCTGTTCCAGGTAGCGATGGTAGCTGGACCAAAGTGTGTGGTTAATCCACTAACTTAACGAGCTAAACTAGACAAAGCCGACTCAATTGAGTCGGCTTTTTGTTGGCCATCACACTCGAAAGGACCCTACGCCTGTCTGTTCAGAATAATTGAACAGTTCCGTAGAAAACATTGGCATTATTCAATGCGATAAACCTGATAGAATCTCACCGTCTTTCATTTGGGTTCGCGTTAACCAGCTCCGGAAAGTATTTAATTATCAGTTTTTTCCATACTGCATTTCTGTTTTTGAACGCGACCGTCCTACTCCGGAAGGATTCATGATTTATAAATTGTTCGAACGCATGACAATGGCTTTTCCACCTAAACAGCCGGAACAGCCACCAAATGGCCTGCTCGCCTTTTGTCGCCACTACACCAAAGGCTTTGAACGCCCGCTGATCACCATGGCGGTGCTGACTGCGATGATTGCTATCGCGGAAGTGTCTCTGTTTGGCTTTATGGGACAACTGGTTGACTGGCTGACCAATCAAGACAAGGCCAGTTTTCTCGCCGACGAAGGTAATACCCTGATTGCCATCGGGGTGCTGATACTGATCGGTATGCCAGTGCTCGTTGCCGTGCACTCACTTGTTTTGCACCAGTCGCTACTCGGCAACTACCCGATGTCCATTCGCTGGATGGCGCACCGTTACCTGCTGAAACAAAGCATCGGCTTCTACCAAAACGATTTTGCAGGTCGCATTGCCACGAAGGTGATGCAGACTGCCCTATCGATTCGCGAAACCGTGATGAAGCTGCTGGATGTCGCGGTATACATCGCTGTCTACTTCATCTCCATGCTATTTATCGTCGGACAAGCAGACATTCGGCTCATGCTGCCGATGCTGGTTTGGCTGATGGCATATATCGGCATACAGATTTACTTTGTACCTAAGCTGAAAGCGGTTTCTACCGAACAGGCAGATGCCCGCTCTTTGATGACAGGCCGCATCGTCGACAGCTACACCAACATCGCCACGGTCAAACTGTTCTCACACACAGATCGTGAAACCCAATACGCCGAAGAAGGCATGGGCGTGTTTATGGATACGGTTTACCGTCAAATGCGTCTGGCTACTGGCTTTAACATCTCGGTAGAAATCGCCAACTACGCCCTGTTGTTCTCTATCAGTGCCATGTCAATCTGGCTATGGCTGGACTCGGCAATCACTGTGGGTGCGATTGCTATTGCGGTCAGCCTAGCTTTGCGTATCAACAGCATGTCGAAATGGATCATGTGGGAAATCGGCTCGCTGTTCGAAAACATTGGTACCGTGGTCGACGGCATGGCAACGCTTTCTAAACCTGTCGAAGTGTTGGACAAGCCAAACGCACCTGCACTGGAAGTGCCTCAAGGTGCCATTAACTTCACCGATGTGCGCTTCCACTATGGCGAAGGCAAAGGTGTGATTGAAAAGCTAAACCTCAATATCAAACCGGGTGAGAAAGTCGGCCTGGTTGGTCGTTCGGGCGCAGGTAAATCAACCTTAGTGAACCTGCTGATGCGTTTTCACGATGTCGAGGGCGGTGAAATTCGCATCGATGGACAGAATATTTCTGCCGTCACACAGGATTCATTACGCGCCAACATCGGCATGGTGACGCAAGACACTTCCCTGCTGCACCGTTCTATCCGTGAGAACATTCTTTACGGTGACCCAAATGCCAGCGAAGACGCGATGCTCGCCGCTGCGAAGAAAGCACAAGCTCACGACTTCATCGAAACCCTGAGCGACCCACATGGCAATCGTGGTTACGATTCGCAGGTAGGTGAACGCGGTGTGAAGCTCTCAGGCGGCCAACGACAGCGTGTGGCAATCTCCCGTGTTCTGTTAAAAGACGCGCCAATTCTGATTCTTGATGAAGCGACTTCAGCGCTGGATTCGGAGGTGGAAGCAGCAATTCAGGAAAGTCTTTATCAATTAATGGAAGGTAAAACTGTTATCGCCATTGCTCACCGACTTTCCACCATCGCTGCGATGGACAGACTGATTGTACTTGATCAGGGCGAAATCGTGGAGCAAGGCACCCACCAAGAGCTGATTTCCAGCGGTGGCATCTACGCACAACTCTGGCAGCATCAAACCGGTGGCTTTATTGGGGACTGAACCCGATACAGGTAACTAACAAAAGTAAAAGGGCGCGTTGGCGTCCTTTTTTGTCTCAGTTACCTTTCAATATCGCAAAGTTAGGAAAGCTCTCCTACCCTTTTAGTTGTCAGCAAAAAGGGGATGCGATTTATGTTCAGCGTAAAAAACACCATAAAAACCACACTTCTAGCCACCGCAGTTTTCGGCCTTGCCGCCTGTTCCGATTACGATCCTGTCGCAGAAAGTGACTGCAACAAAGTGGTCAGCCACGCTCAGAAAATTCTTGGTGCCTTAGCACCCTCTGCAGGCGAATTGATGAGCCAGTGTAAAGCTGCTTCGGACAGCGAACGCGGCTGCGTGATGGCCTCCACCAAAAAAGGCCAGCTTGCGCAGTGCCTATAACCGAATAAATTGTCGTATACTGGCGCCCGTTTTTTAACGGGAGCCATGTATGCAACGTTCCACCCTTATCGGCCTGAAAGTCGGCCTACTCGCCCTTCTTCTTTTTATCGGTATGCTCGGCATGAGCACCAACTCACCCCCTACAGAATGGCTAAAAGGAGCATTTCTAGGAATCAGTTTTGCTTTCGCCTTCGGTTTAGGTGCTCCGGAAGCACTGGCTTACATACTAGCGACAATCGTTTTTATTGCGGTTTTCTGCGTAGGGTATTTTGTTGGCAAGAAAGCTTCTGGCAAATTGGAGAGCTAAAGCCGATAACGCAACCCGACTCACCAAAGATTTTTAAAACAGCCCGCAAGCCCCAAAGTGGCCAAACTCGCCGTTTTTAATCGTGATTTTCGGCCATTGCAGCTTATTTGCAGATAACATGGAAATCCCGCAGGCCGAGTGTCTCAGTAAGTTTGCAGGGGATAATCAAACTATTCACTAGACTATTTCCACATCGCGGAAATATACTGCGCTTCCTGTTATTACTGTAGGAATACTTTGTGGACCCCAACTCTAGTCGATTGTGTCAAACCTTACTGGCTTCTTGTCATCAAGGGAGGACACAGCAATGATTGAGACCCTCCTTACCCTTCTGTTCGGTATTCTATTTATCTTGGCTATTATCGCAGCAAACGGCTACTTCGTTGCCCAAGAGTTCGCGTACATGGCTGTGGACAGAGCAAAACTCGCAACCCTTGCTGCGACTGGTGATGCCGCCGCGAAACGCGCGCTCAAAGTGACCAAACGTACCAGCTTTATGCTGTCCGGTGCCCAACTTGGTATTACGGTAACCGGTCTGGTTCTAGGCTTTGTCGCGGAACCTCTGGTCGGCCAGTCTCTGGGTGTATTACTACAAGGCTTTGGGTTATCGCTAGAAGCGGGTATCGCACTCGGTACCGTCATCACCCTTGGTGTCGCTATGGTCGTTCAAATGATCATGGGCGAGCTATACCCGAAAAACCTCGCGATTGCGAACGCAGAACCAATGGCTCGTATGATGTCCCGCTCAACACTGATTTATATGTCTGTGTTTGGCTTTTTCATCAGCTTCTTCGACAAGTCAGCCAACCTGCTACTTCGCGCGGTTCGCATTGAACCTGTGCACGATCTTGATGTAAGTGCGTCAGAAGAAGATTTGCACCACATCATCGCTAACTCGCGTGAAACGGGCGACATCCCCGTCGAGCTTTCACTGATGATGGACCGCATTCTGGACTTCCCAGAGCGCGACGTTGAGCACGCTATGGTGCCACGTTCGCAGGTGGATTGGGTTGAGCCAGAAACCACATTGACTGAGCTGGTGTCTCTGATGGCACAAGCACATACCCGTTACCCTGTGGTGAACGATGACGATGCGCCTGTGGGTGTGGTTCATCTTCCCGATGTATTGGCGCGAATTGATGCTGGCCATGCTGACGACACCGTTGAATCAGTGATGCGTCCTGCTACTGTTCTGCCAACGCTCATGAGTCTGCCAGACGCACTGGATCAGTTGGAGAAGTCTACCAACCATCTGGCGTGTGTCATTGACGAATACGGCGGCTTTGCTGGCGTGCTAACGATTGAAGATCTGGCGATGGAAATCGTAGGTGAAATTACCGACGAACACGACGCCGACGCGGCTGATGCCGTTGTTCCGCAGAGCGACAACATATGGCTGATGGAAGGTGACGTCCACATCGACGAAGTGGAGCGTGCGATTGGCTACGACCTGCCGAAAGACGATGTAGAAACCATCGCCGGAATGTTGATTGCTGAACGTGGTGCACTTCCAGCTGAAGGTGAGACCGTGATTATCGAATTGCCTGTCGACCCATCCGAATTTGCTTCCGGCGAGCTGTTCAAGCGCCATCTTGAAGTTGAAGTGTTGCGTATTGAACGACACGTTCCAACAGAGGTGCGCGTCAAGCTTGTAGAGAATCCTATTGAGGAGGGTGAAGAATGATGACTGATCCGTTGATTGTCACTCTGGTGACCACTGCCCTCATCGTATTGAGTGGCTTCTTCGTTATCATCGAATTTGCGTTGATGGGTGCACGCCGCCACCGCCTAGAAGAAATGGCCGTGGAAAGTGCGTCTGCACGCGCTGCACTGCGCGGTATGAATGACCTGACACTGATGCTAGCAGGTGCTCAGTTAGGTATTACCTTCTGTACCTTTGCGTTGGGTGCAGTCACCAAGCCAGCCGTTGATCATTGGATTGGCCCGGTGTTTGCCTCGATGGGCATGCCGGAATGGGCAGTCGATGGTGCATCATTCGGTTTTGCGCTGTTTGTGGTGACTTTCCTTCACTTGGTTGTCGGTGAAATGGCACCGAAATCCTGGTCGATTGCGCACCCTGAAAAATCAGCGCTGGCAATTGGTTTGGTCGCGCGCGCTTATGTGTGGCCACTGCGTCCGTTGCTGAACTGGATTAACAGCATTGCAAACCGACTGGTAAAAGCGTCAGGTGTAGAGCCTGTAGAAAGCGCCGCTGTCGGTGGACAAGACATTGATACCATCCGTCAACTCGTCGAACACTCGGGTAAAGTGGGTACACTGCAACCGAGTATTCAGAAGCAGCTTTCTGGCCTAATTGACCTGAGCTCAATTCCGGTTGAAACACTGGTGACAGAAGGTCAGGTGATGGCCCATGTCGACAAACGCGCAACCGTTGCAGAAGTGCGCAAGGTGTCGATGGAAACAGGACACATGCGTATTCTGGTGTTCGGAAATCGTGGCCTTAAACCGCTAGTGGTTCATGTGCGCGATACCCTGCTGGAACCCGCTGACCGACCTGCGCGTGAAGTTGCACGTAAAGCGCATGTGCTTGATGCAAACACACCAGTTTACGAAGCGTTGGCGCGTATGCGTGAAGCGAGTGTGCAGCTTGCCGTGGTAAGCAAAGGTGACAAGATGATTGGTGTGGTGACACTGGCAGATATCCTGAAACGTGTGCTGCCAACATCAGCACCGAGCTAATCGTCCGCTGTTGTCCCAACAAAAAACGCCACCTTTTCAGGTGGCGTTTTCGTTTTTATCAAACCTTGAATCACAAGCGTTTGAATGAAATCTGATAGGCAGCTTATGCCGCACTCAATACTTTCTGCTGATGAGCAAGATACTCTTCGTAAGTACCTTGGAAGTAATCCAGCTTCTTGTCTTTGATTTCGATAACCGCCGTTGCCAGTGATGACACGAATTCACGGTCGTGACTCACGAAAATCAGCGTTCCCGGATACACTTTCAGCGCGCTGTTCAGTGCTTCAATGGCTTCCATGTCCATGTGGTTGGTTGGCTCATCCATCACCAGCACGTTGATGTCTTGCATCATCAGCTTGCCGAAAATCAGACGGTTCTTCTCACCACCAGAACAGTTTCTGGCTTTCTTGTTCACGTCATCTTCGGTAAACAGCAGACGCCCCAGAATCGCACGCACAATCAGGTCGTTGTGCTTTGCGGTGCGCCACTGAGAAATCCACTCAAAGATGGTCATGTCGTTGTCGAAATCAGCAGTACAATCCTGCGGACAGTAACCGACAGACGCATTCTCCGCCCACTTCACCACACCTTGGGCTTGCTCAAGCTCGTTCACCAAGCAGCGCAGCAACGTGGTTTTACCCACACCGTTCTCACCGATAACCGCAAGGCGCGAGCCTGCTTCCAGCAGCAGATTACCGTTTTCAAACAGCATCTCGCCGTTATAGCCATGCCCCACGTGTTGCAGCTCAAGCGCCTGACGGTGCAGTTTCTTGCCTTCACCAAAATCAATCGACGGACTGATACGGCTAGAGGTTTTCACTTCATCCAGTTTGATTTTGTCCATGCGTTTCGCGCGCGAACTCGCCAACTTCGCTTTAGAAGCGTTGGCACCAAAGCGGTTCACGAATTCTTGCAGCTCGCTAATCTCGGCCGCTTTCTTGGCATTACTCGCCAGCAATTGCTCACGTTGCAAACCAGACGCTTCCAGGAAGTAATCATAGTTACCCGGATAGATGCGCAGCTCACCGTAATCAATGTCTGCCATATGGGTGCATACGGTGTTCAAGAAGTGACGGTCGTGCGAGATGATAATCATGGTGCACTTGCGCTGGCTTAACTCTTCCGCCAACCAACCGATGGTATGGATATCCAGGTTGTTCGTCGGTTCGTCCAGCAACAGAATATCAGGGTTCGCAAACAGCGCCTGAGCCAGCAGCACACGCAGCTTCCAGCCCGGCGCAACTTGCCGCATCAGGCCAAAGTGCAGGTGTTCTTCGATACCCGCTTTAATCAGAATATCACCCGCGCGGCTTTCTGCTGTGTAACCGTCCATTTCCGCGAACTCGACTTCAAGCTCTGCGACTTTCATGCCGTCTTCTTCGCTCATTTCCGGCAAAGAATAAATGCGGTCACGCTCTTTCTTCACTTCCCACAGTTTCTTGTCACCCATGATGACCACATCAATCACGTTGAAGTTTTCAAACGCAAACTGATCCTGACTCAACACACCCAACTTCAATCCCGGCGCGATCGACACATTTCCTGAACTAGGTGCCAGTGCGCCGCTTAAGATCTTCATAAAGGTCGATTTACCACAGCCATTCGCGCCAATCAGGCCATAACGGTTACCGTTACCGAACTTTGCTGAGATGTTTTCAAACAACGGCTCCGCGCCAAATTGCATGGTGATGTTAGCGGTTGAAATCAATGAAGTATTCCTAGATGAATGATGAGAAGTGTTCTTAGTGCCGCTTTATGTGGCACGAACAAACAGGCGGCGAATTATACAGACTAAATTGGGAATGAACAGATGGGAGCTGTAGAGGTTTTCAATACGAATGCTCAACTGACTCAAGAGGCAGCCAATATCGTAGGCATGGAAACGAAAACGCCACTGCATAGGAACAGTGGCGTTAATTGCGCTGCGCGAGTTTAAGATGCGTTAGGGTTTTGCAACAGGTGCTTCACCATCTTATTGACCGCATTCATCTGCGGGCCAGATTTAAAGGAGTAGTCATACCGGGTGTAGCCCCACCAGTCCCAGCAGCCTTTCGGGTTAATCAGTTGACGAGTTTTCGCTTGTGGGTACAGCACAATGATGTTGTTGGCATCGGCCCACTCGTTAATTCCCACTTCTTTCGCGTATTCATCGCCAATGGTGTCTTTGTTTTGCTGACATCCGTGGAAAGCGACATGCACTTTACAGCCGCTGTCTGTGGTGCAGCTGTCTGGGATGAACACGAAGCCCTGATCATCCATGCTGGTCAAACTGCTGGTAAAGAAAGGACGTTGGTCAAAAACGTGGAGTTTGCCGGGTTTCTTGGGGGCTTTTTCTTTCAACGGACCGACAATCCAAGAAAGCATCTCGCCAGCACTGTCGTAGTTACAGTTGTTGATGTAGGGGCTTTGCGTGGTGTTGCACTCGCTGCCAAATTCGTCAGTCACAAAAGCGTGTCCTGCGGGAACGGTATCAACGAAGTTGATGTTATCGCCCGTATTCACCTGCTCGTAGTATTCGTTTACTGCTTTCATGGTGACGGGTTTTACAGTTGGATCTTCAGTGCCACTGAACAGCCACACTTTTTGACTGGCAATGTTAGTGATGTCGTCGATTTTGCCGTCTTTTTCGCGCTTCTTGGTTAAAGACAGCAGGCTGTCGACATCTGCACCTTTTTCCATGCAGTGAAATGCGCGGGTAATACTGTTCAGGTTTGCCAAAGGATCTTTCGGATCAAAGCTCAGTACATTGACGCAGTCATACGGAATGCCCGCAATCACGCCAACACCTTTCACTTCAGAAGAGTAAGCAACGCTGTACTGCACAGCCATTGCACCGCCAGAGGATAATCCAGAAACCGTCACGGTTTCACTGTCTGCGCCAAGTTGAGGGAGGGGATCTGCCTTGTCGTTATTCGCAAATGTTGCCGCACTAAAAAGTAGTGCTGAAACAACCAGCGCATTGGTTATTGTTTTCATCTTGAGCCCTTAAATGTTTATCCATAACTGTTGTTGTATGTGATGCAGAGAGAAAGCCAGCGCTCCGCATTGGGCCAGTGCCCATTTTTGTATAGGAAATTCTGGATGTTATGTCAATTTATCTGGACAATTCTTGCATTGAAACCTTAGAAGGGCATATGCACCTTAGAGGGACAGACACTTTTAGAAAAAGTCCAAACTATCAGTTTCATCCCTGCGTGCATGCCACCTCAGACCTGTTCATTCATCCAGAAAGGAATGGCGAGTTAAGTTAGGGTAAGTGAATTCAACAATGATCTGAAATATTCGAATTCGCTATGACAACCGCTCGTGCCTCACTCATCAATGTCGATGCCACACCTTACTATCATTGTGTTTCACGTTGTGTTCGACGCTCATTTCTCTGCGGCTTCGACAACACACAGGGAAAGTGCTTTGAACACCGTCGAGGTTGGATAGAGAAACGGCTTCTTGCATTAGCTAAAGCTTTCTGTATCGATGTGTGCGCCTACGCGATTATGAGTAATCATTACCATGTCGTATTGCATATCAACATAGAGAACGCCAAAACATTAACACCAATAGATGTCGCAGAGAGATGGTTAGCGTTTCATCAAGGTCCTGTGCTGATACAACGCTTTATGCGGGGCGAAGAAATGTCTGAGGCTGAAAATGAACGATGTATGGAGCTCATTGAAACGTGGCGAGAACGCTTAACCTCCATCAGTTGGTTTATGCGGACGTTGAATCAATACATTGCAGCAGAAGCAAACCGTGAAGATCAATGCACCGGACATTTTTGGGAAGGTCGTTTTAAGAGCCAGGCATTGTTGGATGAAAAAGCATTGGCGGCAGCAATGGCCTATGTTGACCTCAATCCTATTCGTGCAGATATTACTGACTCGCCTGAGACCTCTGAGTACACCTCAGTCAAAACGAGAATTGAAGCACTGAAAAATGATCAGGTTAATGCTGACGGTTTATATGTATTCGCGGGATATCCACGTAAAGACCAACCAGCAGGCATTCCTTTTCGGTTATTGGACTATCTGGAGTTGGTTGATTGGACAGGTAGACAACTTCGCGATGGTAAACGTGGGCAGATAGACGATAAATTGCCACCGTTACTGGAACGCCTTGGCATCGAATCGTCCCTTTGGCTAAGAACAGCCTCCAATATTGAAACCGGTAATCTTGTTGGGTCTGAAAACGCCGTCAAAGCGGCATTACCACACCTTCAACGTCAAAGAGTGTCAGGTATACGGTTACCCGACAGCTAAACCTTTCTTTTCTCTTTCATTTTGATAATCAGGCTGCAGCCTGATGTTTATGCTTCCTGAAAACGACTTAAATCAAGCCAAAACGTTAGTTGGGACTCGAAGCCAACACTGATCACTGCAAATAGGCGACCAATTACGTGGTTCTCTAAAAGCGGGAAGATCTATCTACCCATTTTCCTCATGATTTTCCTCATGTTATGTCTGTCCTTTTTGTCCTTTAATTGTTTGTTTTAGATCAAAAACCGACACGTTACAGACGATTACAAAACACTTTGAGTTAACGCCATTCGCAAGGTGCCCAAAGCCCCGGCATGCTTGAAAGAGCAATATCAACGTCCTTAGGGGATGAATGTGAACCGAGAGTTGGTTTACCTATTGACCGATATCAGGCGGGAGCTGCTTATTCGATTGCCTCACACTTCGAAGCTTAAGATGATCGATGACATGCTTAGTTGGCTCGATACAGGCTCACCGTGCGGAGAGTTTGCGTTTCACTTTCCGTCACAGATGACAGATGAGGGATTCAGCGCCTTTGAGCGCGAACAGTTTTGGGAAAACCCATACTGCAGTTGCTATCTGTTTATAGAAAAATACGGTTCCTATTCAAAAAAGGCGCTCGTGCTGAACGCATTGGAGTATCGCCCCTTATATACCGAAGCAGGAATGCCCAGCTTTTTCTGGATAGACAAGGAAAAGGTAGCTAGTGTAACGGAAGCATTATTGTTATTACTTTCTCAATTACTCGCGCATCAAACAGAACTACCGCACGCTTTAGATTCTCAAGTTTCAGTATCGGCTTTTTTTTCGACAAATGATCTTCAAGGCTGTGCAAGGCAAGATGTCCTGGATGAAATTCATTGGCACTGCGAGGTCGCAATACAAGGTATCGCGTTGGCGGAACACACCCACTCGAAGTATGTCGGTATCTACAAAAACGGCGAAAAGCAGATGGGTAATATTCACTATGAAAATACCGTAGACACACGTATTCATAGGGCAATGAAAATTACTAATCCAAATCAGAACCCAAGCTTCTTTTATGAAGCGGACTCAGCCTTTGTCATTTTTGGGAGTTGATCAAGTTGAGAATATGGGTTGCTCTTTTATTGGTGCTTTTATCTCCCTGTGTGCAAGGAGCTGTGATTAAACACACCGAGTCACTCAGTCGTGATCATTTCTATATTGCTATCGATGAAGGTGAGCAGACATTTACTCATAAGTTTCAAGTCGGTGGAGAACATATAAACCACTATTACATCTTTGGTGTGATGGGAGAACGGTTCGCCATCACAGTTGAAGAATGGGAAGGTAGGGTAGATGTTTATGTTGACGGTGAAGGGATAAGGCACGAGTTGGACGAGTATTACGTTGATAAACGCTACACCTGGCTGGAAGTCGCAGTGTCGGCTCACCCCTATGCGAATTACAACCTAAAGGTCCGGCGTCATGGAAAATGAAAGATTGAGTCAAGCACAGCAACAGGCACTCATCGATTTGTTACAGACTTTGAGTGCCGAAATGCGTTTTGCAGGTTTGTCAGAAGACGATGTATTGCAGCAGCGGATCCATGAAGCGATTAAGGCGCTTCGCGCAGAGGTGTGCTTCCGGTAAGGCAGTTCGACGACCTAAGATAAACATGAAATGGAGGCTATATGAAATACGCAATCCCACTCGCTATTTTGTTACTTACTTCTTTTCCAGCCAATGCAGGGGAAGGGTTAACCTGCTCCGAAGCAAAAGCAGAAGTCGAGCAGCAAGAAGCTCAGAATGCATTCAATGTTTCTTTTACTAACTTCTTAAGACAAAAGCATATCAGCGCAGAGCGCCACGCGTTTGAGGTGAACGAAGACTATGCTGCCGTTTCCGAGTACAGCACATACAGAAGTCATGATATTGAGTTCGCAAAGCGGGAAATTAGAGCCTTCGAGTGGCTGTTCAATGATCTGAGTGGAGTATCGGGCGGTAAGACGTTGAAAGTGCCTGAACCACACCTTGTAGATGTAAGCTTTCTACTACTTATGGAGATGGGGCTTGAGTTTACGCCCGCAGAGCTCCATAACGGTGTGAAGCTAACGAAAAGTGAGGTGGCAGAGCTCCAAGAAGCCGTAAGTTACGAACTGACCATTTTGTACCGAAATCATCGCTTGTATGCAGCTCACATATTCAAGGATAAAGCAGGCCAACAGACGGTTGCGTTTATCTGGAGTAACTTTTGTGGTGCAGGTAAAGCACCAGAAACCATCGTTTCTAAGATAAACGGTACTCGCGTTTCGATGGATATCTACTGCATTGAAAATGATGCATTCTCGAATGCCAGCTTTGCTATTGCGAACACGGAAGCCGGCCGCCGGTACATACACCGCGAACTGTCGGAGAAAGAGTGGCTAAACGTTCAACTGCCCTTTGAGGATTCATCAATGCTGACTCAGTTCTGGGCGAAGGGTTTTAACCGAGCATGGACAAAACTCGGGGGAGAGCTTTATTAGAGAGGCACCGTTGTATACTGATTGGAAGCTCTATTTGATGATCTGTGGGCTGAGGCGGTATTGTCATGGCGTGGGCGCCATAGCCTCTTGTTATACGCCACCCTCCGGTGGCGTCTGGATTTCAATATTTCAATCAACCCATCAAAGCTTTGGCAATGTCGCCCAAATCGCGGCCAGCATATCGCTGCCGAAGGCGGCGCTGCGATCTGGTGACCAGCCGTAAATTTCGTCTGGCTGATCATTGTGGTCTTTGAATGGCATCTCTACGGTGTAAGACAGACACTTGAATTGCTCTGCCACCCAGTTAGAACCCACAGTCAGGTTAGCCGTGCCCGGTGCGCTTTTCGGGTAGCCGTGCTCGTCTTGAAACTCTGGAGTGATGGTCAGAAGCGCTTGTTTGAAGTGGGCTTCCAGTGCAGCGAAGTCTTCATCGTAGGAAGGAATGCCTTCACTGCCTGCCACAAAGTTGTATGGGATCGCTTCGTCGCCGTGGATATCCAGGAACATATCTACGCCTGTTTCCAACATGCGTTCGCGCACGTAGAAAACTTCTGGGCTGCGCTCTACGGTCGGCGTTTGCCATTCGCGGTTAAGGTTTGCGCCAACCGCATTGTGACGAAGATGACCACGAATGCTGCCGTCTGGGTTCATGTTTGGCACAACGCGGATAACTGCATTATCAATCAGCGCTTTGCCGACAGTGTCGGTTTCATCCAACAGGCGCATCAGTAAGCCTTCGATAAACCACTCGGCCATGGTTTCGCCCGGGTGTTGGCGGCCAATCACCCAAATGTTCTTTTTACCTTCGGCTGGTTCGCCAATGGTCAGCAGGCTGATGTCGTTGCCATCAATGGTTGCACCCAGCGTTTCCAGTTTGCAGGCATAGTGGGTTTGTACTTCGTGCAGCAAATCTTGATGACGCTCGTAAGAGTAAGGCGCGAAATAGGCAAAATACATGGAGCTTGCTTCAGGTATCACTGAGAAGCGCAGGTTGTCGCCATCAAACTCTGAAGGAATACGGAACCACTCGTTACGGTCGTAAGACGCGACGACATCATAATCCTGCCAACCTTCTGGGTAAGCGGATTTAGCAAGGTTCAGCAGCGTGAACTGGTGCAGTTCCTGCGAATCACTTTCCAAACGGAAGTGGAACCATTGCGCGGTTTCTGTGTTGTTATCGGCTGGGATTGAAAGCTGAATATTGGCTGGTGAGTCAGCGGAAACTACCTGAATGTTGCCGCTGTCAAAGTTGCTGAAGATTTTCATTGTTGATCGTCTTTCTTATCGGAATTTGGGAATCACATTAGCATAGTTCCCGATTCGCGAAAGCGAGTAAAACTGTATGAAATGATGAATAGCTCGGTTGGTTGGCTCAGTTGGCTAAAAGTCATCCAAGCTCGCCCTTCCCTGTTAAGGCCACCGTAGAATTGATTGCAACTTTTTTGACCATTGCCTCTTTTTTGAACCTGCATTACACTCGCGTTCCTTTTTCGCTTGTTGTTTATTTTTTGCCTGTCGCTTCTCATCACCATGCACACCAAATCCCAAAACCTGCTGCCTTGGCTCAGAGTGTTTCTGATCGCCCTAAGCGCCTTTATTTTTAATACCACCGAGTTTGTCCCTGTCGGCATGTTGGCTAACCTTGGCGAAAGCTTCGGTATGCGCCCTGCTGAAGTCGGGCCAATGCTGACGATTTACGCCTGGATTGTGGCGCTGGCTTCGTTGCCAGTAATGTTGCTGCTTGCCAATTTTGAGCGTCGTCGCCTTATGCTGGGCGTATTTGCATTGTTTGTTGCCAGCCATGTCATTTCTGCCATGGCGACCAGTTACAACATGCTGCTGGTTTCCCGTGTTGGTATCGCGTTTGCGCACTCGGTGTTTTGGTCGATAAGTGTCGCGATGGCAGTAAGAATGGCACCAAATGGCAAAGGCGCGGTGGCAATCAGTCTGCTTGGAACAGGTACAGTGTTAGCCATGGTGATGGGCGTGCCATTGGGTCGCGTTGTTGGCGAATGGTTCGGTTGGCGCACGACTTTCGGTGGCATTGGCGTGATTTCTGGCGTACTGATGTTGGCGCTTTGGCGCTGGCTGCCGACGCTGCCGGTTTCCAACTCCGGTAACCTATCCAGCCTGCCCGAGATTGCGCGGAATAAGCCGCTGCTGAGTCTGTATCTGTTGACGGCGATTATCGTCACTGCTCATTTTACGGCTTACACCTATCTTGAACCGCTGATTCAGCAGGTTTGGAGTTTGAGTGCGGATGTCACCACCTGGGCGCTGATGACTTACGGCGCTGCGGGTATTGTTGGCAGCTTATTGTTCAGCCGCCTTCAGCCTCGTCATCCAAACACTCTGCTGATTCTGGGCTTTGGTTTGCTGGCGCTCTGCCTTTCTATGCTTTCGAGATCCGGTATTGGCATATTCCAGCTTTTCCCGGGTGTGGCACTTTGGGGCGCGGTGATGATGACAGTCGCGCTCGCCCTGCAAACACGCGCGCTGGAATACGGCTCGAAAGCGACCGATATCACCATGGCTATCTACTCCGGCATTTTCAATGTGGGGATTGGCGGCGGCGCACTGCTGGGTAGTCAGGTTGTGCTTCACTATGGCGCGGCGAAAAACGGCCTTGTTGCCCTTGCTGTGATCAGCTTTGGCCTACTGCCACTTTGGTATCTGGTTCGGAAGAAAAGAACGGACGATACTGAGCCGGAGTTGGTTCAAGTGCCATCTTAATAGCCAGAACGAAAAGCCGCTGACCGGCATCAGCGGCTTTTATCTATGGGCAATCAAAACGCCAGAATATTTCATTTCCCTACTTCGAAATCCGGTGATATCTTCCGTCGCCGACAAAAATTCAGTCGCGCTAACAGACACTTCAGAACGAGAAATAGTATGCAAAACGCTATTCGATTGCGCGCCCTTGAGCAAACCGATCTTCGCTTTATCCACCAGCTAAACAACAACCGCTCTATCATGTCATATTGGTTCGAAGAACCTTATGAGTCTTACTATGAGCTGGAAGATCTGTTCAGAAAGCACATTCACGACAGCACTGAGCGTCGTTTTATCGCAGAAAACGAACAGAAGCAGGCGGTGGGCCTTGTGGAGCTGGTCGAGATCAACTCGATTCACCGAAATGCTGAGTTCCAGATTATTATCGCGCCGGATTTCCAAGGTTGCGGCTATGCGAAGACACTTATCAATAAAGCGCTGAACTACGCCTTTACGATTCTTAACCTGCACAAGGTTTACCTGAATGTGGCAGTGAACAACGAAAAGGCGATTCACTTGTACAATAAGTGTGGCTTCGTTGAGGAAGGCCATCTGGTGAAGGAAATCTTCGTGAACGGTGAGTACTGCGACATTAAGCGCATGTACATTCTTCAGGATGACTACTTGGCAAAGCGAAACGCTTAACCGCAGATTGCTAGAGAACAAAAAACGAGGGCATTTGCCCTCGTTTTGTTTTGTGCTGATTTAAGCCATTAACGTTCTTTTTCGTAAGGTCGCCCAATCGCTTTCGGCGCCACAGCTTTGCCAATAAAGCCCGCCAGCAGTACCACGGTCAGCACGTAAGGCAATGCGGAGAACAGCTGGGTTGGCAACACGCCAATCAGCGGAATCGACACGCCCTGCATGCGCGTTTCCAGCGCTGAGAGGAAGCCGAACAGCAAACAGGCCAACAGCGCATTGCGAGGCTGCCATTTACCAAAGATAACCGCTGCCAGCGCAATATAGCCCTGACCTGCTGTCATCTCTTTACCAAACGCCGCATTCTGCGCAGTAGAAAGGTACGCACCCGCCAAGCCACACAGCAAACCTGCAATCAGTACCGCACGGTAACGTAACCAAACCACCGAGATACCTGCCGTATCAATGGCATTCGGCTCTTCACCTACCGCACGCAGACGTAAACCGAAGCGGGTTCTGAACAACACCCACCAAGTGATGATCACCGCGATAAAAGCGAGGTACACCAGAATGTTGTGGCCGGAAATGACATCGCGATAAAGCGGACCAATCACAGGAATGGTGTCACCCAGCCATTCAGCGCCTGGCAGTTCAGCCGGAAGGAATCGCTGGTCGTTGTGAAGCGTTGGCGTTTGACCACCACGCTCAAACCAAGCGTGGCCGAGGGTAATCGTCATCCCCGAGGCAAAGAAGTTCACCGCAAGGCCAGAGATAATCTGATCACCCTTTTGGGTGATAGAGGCATAGCCATGAACCAGTGCCAACATCATTGAACCCATGATGGCTGCCAACAGCCCAAGCCAAGGATTGCCTGTCACGTAGGAAACCGCAGCCGCAGCAAACGCGGCGAAGAGCATTTTACCCTCAAGACCGATATCGACCACGCCAGCACGTTCAGAGAAAATCCCTGCCATGGCAGCGAAAATTAACGGTATGGCGAGACGTATGGTGGAATCAGCCGATGAGAGGATCCAGTTAAACCATTCCATGTTAAGCCCCCTCTGCTTGCGTGTTGCGGCGCATAAAGAACCCTTCTACCGGCTTGCGGATTAATCTGTCGAGCGCTCCCGTAAAGAAGATCACCAGACCTTGAATCACCATAATCAGTTCTGGGTTCAGGCTTGGCATTTCAAACTGCAACTCTGTACCACCTTGGTAAAGCGCACCGAACAGCAGTGCAGCAACCACAATCCCGAACGGGTGGTTACGCCCCATCAGTGCCACGGCGATACCGATGAAACCAAAGCCACCCGTGAAGTTCAGGATCAGGCGGTTTTGCGCGCCATAGACTTCGTTCACCGCCATCAAACCTGCCAATGCACCAGAAATGGTCATTGCGATAATGATGATTTTCTTGGCGTCGATACCTGCATACTCTGCCGCTGTTGCGTTCTGCCCTACGACGCGAATCGCGTAGCCAAGGCGGGTTCTGAACATCAGTACCCAAACCAGATACGCCACCAGCAATGCGATAAGGATGGAAGGATTCAGCAGAGAGAATGGCAGTTCGAGACCATAACTTGCGCCGAGTTCATAGAGTTTCGGGAACACTGCTTCAGGGTTGAAGTAACGGGAATCGGTCGAGTTACCACCGTATTTGGCGATGTGCTCAACCAACGCGTAACCCATCACTGAAAACGCAATAAAGTTGAACATGATGGTGGTCACCACAATGTGCGAACCACGTTTTGCCTGAAGATAGCCCGGCACTGCGCCCCAAAGCGCACCGAAAGCCGCCGCAACCAAAATCGCCAACGGCGCCATTAGCCACATGTTGAGCACACCATCAAGCAGCAGCATCAAAATGCCGATGCCTAAACCTGCGATGTAGGCCTGCCCTTCACCGCCGATATTGAACAAACCTGCGTGGAAAGCGACAGCAACCGCCAGCCCAGTAAACACAAAGTTTGTCGCGTAATACAGGGTGTTGTTCAGACCACCAAATTCCAGATTGGTCGCCCCCTGAATCATCACGCTGAATGCTGCAGTTGGGCTTTCCCCTACCAGCAATACCACCAAGCTGGAAATCACCAGCGCGACGGAAAGCTGAATAAAGGGAACCAGAAAGGTTTTCACCCACATTGGGGCGCTTTGTTGAGGTACATTCATGCTGCGCCCTCCTCTTCTGCGGCATTCGCCATCAAGATACCGAGTTGACGCTCGTCCATGTCTTTAGCAATCACATCACCGGTGATTTCGCCATCCACCAATACGATGATGCGATCGGACAGCGACATAATTTCTTCAAGCTCTGTCGAAACCAGTAAAATCGCGGCACCAGCATCTCGGGCGGCAATCAGGTTGCGGTGAATAAATTCAATCGCACCGATATCCACACCACGGGTTGGCTGACCCACCAAAAGCACTTCTGGCTCACGCAGCATTTCACGGGCAATGATGAGTTTTTGTTGGTTACCACCGGAGAAGTTGGCGGATTTCAGTTGTGGATCAGCAGGACGTACATCGTACTGCTCCATCATGTCTTTGGTTGCTTTTTCAATCGCCACCGGGTCGAGCAGGCCTTTGCCGTAAGCAATGTCATGCTGGAAGCCTAGAATGGCGCTTTCTGAGGCTGGCATCGCTTTTACCAAGCCTTGTTTGATACGGTCTTCCGGAATATGGCCGACACTCAAACGTCGCATTAAGCCTGCATCACGACTGTCTTTATTACCGAACTTCTGGCTGCCTTTGGAGGTCGTTAAGGTAAAATCCCCTTCCTGCGGCACTGTGACACCTGAGAGCACAGAAAGCAGTTCGGACTGACCATTGCCTGAAACGCCTGCAACACCCAGAATTTCGCCTGCTTTCAGGCTGAAATTCAGATTCTTTAAGCGCTTAACACCGCGGCTGTCGAACCAGGAAACGTTATTCACGCTAAGGCGCTCTTCACCCGGCGTCGCGTCGGTTTTGTCGACACGCAGCAAGACTTTGCGCCCCACCATCAACTCTGCCAGTTCATCTACATTGGTATCAGCTGTTTGTCGATGTGCGACCATGGCACCCTGACGCATGACAGACACAGAATCGGTGATCGCCATGATCTCTTTAAGTTTGTGAGTGATCAGAATGATGGTGACACCCTGTGATTTAAGGGTGTTGAGGATCTCGAAGAACTGTTCGATTTCCTGCGGCGTCAAAACGCCAGTTGGTTCATCCAGAATCAGAATGCGTGCGCCACGATATAAGGCTTTGAGGATTTCCACGCGCTGCTGAATACCAACGGGAAGCTCACCGACAATCGCATTGGAATCAACGGTCAAACCGTATTCTTCTTCAATTTTTTCCAATGCGCCGCCAACGTTTTTCGAGGCCACATCCAACAGGCTATGTCCTTCTGCGCCGAGCATGATGTTTTCGAGAACAGAGAAGGTTTCCACCAACATGAAGTGCTGGTGAACCATGCCGATGCCATGGGAAATGGCATCTTGAGAATCTTTGATATTCACGGTTTCCCCATCGACTTCGATGGTACCTGAATCAGCTTGGTAGAAACCGTAGAGAATCGACATCAGCGTCGATTTACCTGCACCGTTTTCCCCGACAATACCGTGAATGGTCCCCGGCATCACCGTGAGGTCGATGTCTTTATTTGCATGAACTGCGCCGAATCGTTTGTTGATTCCTCGCAGTTGAATGGCGGGTTGTGTCATGCCTGCTCCTTGGCATCAATTTAAGAACGACGTAAGCGATTATTCTTGTGAGAGCAATACGTTAAGTAACAAGGCAAATCGCTATCTTTTGATGCAATTCGCCCCCAGTGGCGCAAACCAGACTGGGGGCGAGACAAACGAAATTAGTATTCGCAAGAATCGGTGCTGAAGTAATCGTGAACCACGATCTTACCTGCGATGATGTCATCACGGATTTGCTTCACACGCGCTTCCATTTCTGGGGTCACGAGGTCACGGTTGTACTCGTCCAGTGCCCAGTCAACGCCGCCTTCTTTCAGACCCAAGGCTTGCAGACCTGGGGTGAATTCGCCGTTTTTCGCATCATTGAATGCGTCTTGTACCGCAACGTCTACCCGCTTAACCATAGAAGTCAGCATCACGCCTGGGTGCAGGTAGTTTTGGTTGGAATCAACGCCAATTGCGTATTTTTGGCCGTCAACGGCTGCCTGGTAAACACCTACACCAGTACCACCCGCTGCTGCGTAAACCACGTCTACGCCTTTATCGAACTGCGATTTTGCCAGCTCAGCACCTTTGGTTGGGTTGTTCCATGCTGCAGGGGTTGAGCCTGTCATGTTTTGGATAACATCCGCGCCTTCTGCTTCAAACTTCGCGCCTTGCTCATAGCCACACGCAAACTTACGGATCAGAGGAATGTCCATACCGCCAACGAAACCGACTTTGTCGCTTTCACTCTTCATGACTGCCAGTGCACCTACCAGGAACGAACCTTCGTGCTCTTTAAACACCACAGAGCGTACGTTTGGCAGATCGACCACTGCATCGATGATAACGAATTCCGTTTTAGGGAATTGCTTCGCCACTTTCTCAACGATAGGTGCTTGTTGGAAACCTACCGCAACGATTGGGCTGAAACCACGCTGAGCCATACGCAGCATCGCTTGCTCACGCTGTGCTTCATTGGTGATTTCAAACTCACCGTAGCTGATGCCTGTTTCTGTCTTAAACGCTTCTGCGCCAGTGTAAGCCGCCTGGTTGAATGATTTGTCGAACTTACCACCCATATCGAAAATGACAGAAGGCTTGAACTGAGCTGCTGACGCCGATGCAGACATAAGACCCAGGGTAACTGCTGCAGCCAGTGAGGTGATCGTTTTCATCCTTGATACTCCATCTATTGAGGAAATCCGTTATTTGATAAATTTATACGCTAGCCATATGAAGACTCAGAGCTTCATATGATTCGGATATATGTATTCATAGGACAAATTAACATTTCATCCACAAAGCACGGACAAATATCGTTCTGCTTGCGGTGAAATCTTGAACGCTTTCACACACCGCTTGGTTTTACGTGCGCTGACTCTCGTTTTCACAAGGCTGCTTCTGTGATGACTCCTGCAGTATCACATCCACATAAACGAGGCGATGGTCGGAAGAACACCCAGATACCGCTTTTCCTTTCTCGTTATAGATGAATGAAGCTAATGCATCGTCCACTTTCGGCCAGAAAACGCCAGAAGCAATGGGTTTGAGATGGTGGGATGGCAACACATAGTCGAGCCTCAATCCGCGATCGTGGGTTGCGCGACTTTTGCCTCTGGAGCGTGAATTGAAAAGCGCCTTGGCTGCGCCTTCGCTTTGGGGTTGAACATCTTGAAGAATCGGATCAGACAGCAATGCCCGAATCTGGACTTTATCACCATCACCATTTGCTGGATCGGCATTGAGATCACCCATGATGACAAATGGCTCTCTCTCATCAATGCCACCCTTAGCGCCGTTATCGTCGATGAGAAAGGAAGCATTGGTGACGATGTCATGCAACAGTTGAAGTTCATCCGCGTTTCTTCTGAGATTGCGTCTTTCCGGCCCATCAAATACCGGCGGGGTCGGGTGACACGCCACCAAATGAATACGCTGGTTATTTACTATCACGGGCAATGCAATGTGATTTTTCGAGGAAAGACGAATAGGTGCCAACCCCTTATGTTCGAAATAGGACACAGGCATTCGGCTGCCTGGGTAGTCTTGCCATAGTAACGTCTGCCAACTGCGGCTGTTTTCGGTATCAAGCGGATATTTGCTCAGTACAACAAACCCATACTGACCGTGATGTCTGCCAAATCCGTGCGCTCTTTCTGGCGACGCTGACACATCCTCTCCTTCCATCACAGGTAAACCGGTATTAGTGGAAGGTAGATAGGTATAAGGGAAGTGAATGGCAGCCTGCCCACATTGCGGCTTTTCCAGATATTCCTTTTGGAAGAACGCCAACATGCCATCATCACCGCCATGTCCGAGATGGTCGAATTCGCAGAGCAACAACACATCTGGCTGGATGTGCTGAATGATGGCTGCAATATGGTTATAGCGGCGATGCTTCGCGAGTTTTAACTCAGCGAAGATCTCCCCCGGGTTATCGGCGGACATCGCCACATTGAAGGTGGCAAACCTTAACGATTTTCTATCAGGCACCATGATGACTACTCAGTCGTTTCGAACTGGGCATGGTAACCTTTTGAATCTACTGCGAACAACGTTCTTGGCTAAGAATCATCGACAAGGCAGTACGAATGTATTTGGCATCAGCTTCCGCACGGTGCGGTGCTGGCCCCAAAGATTCAAGCGCAGCGAGAAAATCATCGCGGTTGATACTCTCATGGTTCAGCAACCAATGACCCACTTCCGTCAATGTGAAAGTCGGGCGCATGTGCGCAGCTTTATAGAGTCGGCCAAGCCAGAACAGATCCCACTGGCTATCGCAAAGCACATCATCGTAATAACAAAGCGTGCTGTTGAGGTGCGAGCAAACATCGACGACTGACATGCCATCTTTTTTCAATGCAAAGCGGCTCAAACCATGTATCTCTGTTTCCGCAAACTCGTCCCAGTGTTGCCAGTTTTCAGGGGAGGTATCGGGGTTGATAAGCAGGCTGACACTGGTGCCATCGGGCAAGCTGTAACCAACTTCTATCGGATATGAAGCTTCTGTTAGGCCAGAGGCTTCAAAATCGAGGGTAACCCACATATTATCGCTCCATGATAATGTTGTGTTCGTGAAGGTCGACAGAGCACAAGTTACACGCGGGTCTTTGCTAAAGGCACATCCATTTTGCCTAACAATTTCGCCCTTTTAGGCGCCTACTGTGTTCTGAATTGATTGTATACCCTAGGCCGGAACCCTGCGGAAGTTGTGACCAAAGTAGAGAGGTTTATCCCATCCCTTTGTCATCAAACCGGTTTCGACTGGGAATTATTAGCGACTGTGCTACCACGAATATGCAACAGCTGCATACGCAACTAAATGTAGTGCGTTTCATTTTTTCTGCACGAAAAAACATTAACCGTATGGCATATTCATTACCGTTTTATCACTTTTTAGAAAATTAGCCTTTGGCGATATAAATGACATTCCAATCAAACACGCTGACACCCGTACTTGGTTTTGCTGGCTTCAGTGGCTCAGGAAAAACCACCCTGCTTGAATCTGTTATTCCCCATTTGAAGGCAGCAGGGCTGCGGGTAGGCTTGTTAAAGCACAGCCACCACGACATCGAACCTGATAAGCCAACCAAAGACAGTTATCGTCTGCGTTATGCAGGTAGCGACCAACTTTTGCTGGCCACCTCTAAACGCCACATGTTGTTTTTCGAATACCACGATAGCGAAGACAGAGAGCCAGATCTAAGAGAGTGTTTGGCGCAACTTGATCATTCCCGCCTGGACATTGTTTTAGTGGAGGGTTTTCGTGATGAAATCTTGACCAAAATAGAAGTGCACAGACCGAGTTATGGCAAGCCCGCGCTATATCTTCATGATCAGAATATTGTCGCCGTTGCGTGTGATGTGTTACCGAAAGACTTTGAAGCTTCGCCCCACCTTCGCCTTGATATTAACGCGCCTAAAGATGTGGCTGACTTCATCAAACATTGGCTGAAAACGGCGTCCGATAATGAGAAATATCTCGCCTATGAGCCTGGACTGTAAAAACACCCTGTTCAATCAGTTTATTGGCGTGAATAACCTCAGCTTGGCTGCCACAATCATTTTGTAGGTGCTCTTGGCGCTTGCTGTATATTTTTACAGCAGCCAACGAGACGCATAGTGGGCGAATAGACGATCTATGTCCGGCTTTTCCCATTCTTGTGTCGCCCGTTTCGATTAAAAACATCAAAATGAGTCTTTCCTATAATGCATAAGAAGTTAGATATGAACTCAACGACCCGCACTGTCACTCCATGCAAACAAGTGGCTTTGGTTGCTCACGACCACCGCAAATCCGAGCTGTTACGCTGGGTGAAGGAAAATAGAGACGCATTGTCACATCACACCCTTTACGCGACAGGGACAACGGGCAACATTCTTAGCCGCGAAACGGGCTTATCCATCACCGCTTTGATGAGTGGTCCGATGGGCGGTGACCAACAGCTTGGTGCAATGATCTGTGAGAAGAAAATCGATGTGCTGGTCTTCTTCTGGGATCCACTCAGTGCCGTGCCTCACGACCCGGATGTCAAAGCCCTGCTGCGTATTGCAGCGGTTTGGAACATTCCGGTCGCGATTAACCGTGCTTCTGCAAATTACCTCATCACGTCACCGATGATGACGCACGAAATTGATATCGAAGTTCCTGACTACGACAAGTATCTTTCTGAAAGGCTATAAACCTGACCTCATGATTATCCAGCCCCAAATTCAAGGTGTGGTAGCGCGCAGCTGCCACCCTTTCGGTTGCCAGGCCGCCGTCTCTGAGCAAATCGCAAAATCACAAACCCAACAGTCATCGTCCGACGCCTTACCTAAACGGGTATTGATCCTCGGTGCGTCGTCCGGTTTCGGATTGGCGTCCCGCATTGCACTGGCATTTGGTCCTGCAAAAGCGGACACCATTGGCGTGTCTTTTGAACGTGGTGTTTCAGACAAAGGCATTGGCAGCGCGGGCTGGTACAACAACATCTTCTTCCATCAGGCTGCAGAGCAGGATGAATTGGTCTCCACTAATATCGTCGGTGATGCCTTTTCTTCTGAAATCCGTGAGCAAGTGGCCAAAGCCATTGAACAGGATTTGGGTGGTCAGGTTGATTTGGTCGTCTATTCACTGGCAACAGGCATTCGCCCGAACCCTGAAACGGGAGAGTTCTGGCGCTCAGCAATTCGCCCTGTGGGTGAAAGCGTAGAGGGATATTCGGTCAACTTCGAGAAAAACAGCCTGGATAAAGTTTCACTGCCACCTGCCACCGAGCAGGAAATCGATGAAACCATCAAAGTGATGGGCGGCGAAGACTGGCTAAGCTGGATGCAGTTTCTGACTGAGAGAAACCTGCTGGCAAAAGGTTGTGAAACCGTGGCCTATTCGTACATTGGCCCCGAGCACACCCACGCTATTTACCACAAAGGTACGTTGGGCTTGGCGAAAACCCACCTTCACCACACTCGCGATGACATCAATACGCTGCTTGAAAGCATCAAAGGTAACGCCAACATCGCGGTATGCAAGGCGCTGGTCACCAAAGCCAGTGTATTTATTCCCGGCCTGACGCCTTACCTCCTGGCCCTGTATCGCGTTATGAAGGACAAAGGTTTGCATGAAGGCTGTATCGAACAGATGAACCGCTTGTTCTACGGTAAATGGCATGATGCAGCAGACCGAGATGCAGAGGGTCTTATCCGAATTGATGACTGGGAGTTACGTGCTGATATTCAGCTTGAAGTGAACGCACTACTCGCTGAAATGACCTCTGAAAACTTCGATAACATCGGAGACTATCAAGGCGTGCTGGGTGAATTTCTTCAACTCAACGGCTTTGCGTTCCCTTCTGTCGACTACAACCAAGATGTCGACATTGAAGCCTTAAAGGCACTTCACCCCTAGATGGAACGCACTCAGAATCTACTAAACTGAAAATGGCAGGATCAACCTGCCATTTTTTATCGCTTAGCCAGACGTCGGATATTCCAGAAGAGTTTTGATCTCATCAAGATGCTTTTTCACCCAGGTGCGGTTTATCGCGCCCCAGTCTTTAATCTCATACCCACCGTTTTTATTAGCACCGACAAATTCGGTTTCAATGTCCAACTCGCCAAGCGCTTCAATCGTGTCCTGAGCCGTGCGTCTCGGCATGCCAGTTTCGCTCATAATGGCAGGGACGGTATTCACGCCGTTGTCGATAAGATGCGCGACCAACAAGCGACGATAGAAACTGGTTTTGGTTTTGCTCGGTTTACTCAAATGCTTTCCCTTTCAGATTATTAGCCTGATTTAGACTGACTTTGAGTGTAACGCCAAAGCATGGCAGAAAAATGTTATCCGCCCTTTTTAGTGCAGCAACTCACGTCATTGGTCACCCATAAGTGAAATCATGCGCAATGCAACAATCCACATTCAGTCTCAGCAATAATACGGGATTCACCCACTCCACGCTGAGATGCGTGCCAGACTGTTCGGTGCTCAAACTATTCCGATATCAAAACGGAGGTCAGTGATGGCTCAGCAAAAAACAAAAGTATCTACCCACGAGACCATGGAGAATGCTTATGGTGACGACGTCGAACATAAGCACAACAAAGATCACCTCGACTATCGCGCCCACGAACCCAGCCACGGACACCACCTACATGGCGGAGTGAATTCCCACAAAGGGACTCACCACCATCACCGGACGACGCACCACCATCATCATTACTATGGTCCGGTGACAATTGTCATGGGGCCGGACGAGGGCGACGAATAACAGAGAGTAGATAGACTTTAGGTAATCCAGCCCGATAACCGTCGGGCTTTACCCAGATTCGATACACTGCCACGGCGTTGACGAATCTAGGCTTTATTCCCAAAGATGCTCAACGTCAGGGTAATGCGGGTATGGACTTCATCCTTCATCTGTTCGATGTGTTTTTTAATATGGTTTGGCAGATCTACTGGCCACTGGCATTTGGCTTAATGCTGTCTTCCTTTATCCGCCACTTATTACCCGTGGAGACTGTGGTTAAGCACCTTGGGCAAACCAATGTGAAAAGCCTGACGTTCACTACCTTGTTGGGCGTAATGTCTTCATCTTGTTCTTACGCTGCTGCTTCTCTTTCCCACACGCTGTTAACCAAGAAAGCCACGCTTGCCAATGCCATGGCGTTTCTGGTTTCGAGCACGAACCTGATTGTCGAAATGTTTATCGTGTTGGTCGCACTGCTTGGTTGGGCCTTCTTCTGGGGAGAGATTATCGGCGGACTTATCCTGATCATGGCGGTGGCTTTCCTGTTTGAACGTTTCTATCCAAAAGAAGTGGAAGCGCAGCTTCACGCCAAACTTGATGCGGAATCAAAGCCAGAAACATCTGGCATGAGTGACTGTGGTATGGATATGTCAGCCATGCAAAAAGGCGATGATGATTGCGGTATAGACATGCCCACCATGAGCCACAGCGAACATGAACACCATCATATGGAGATGGCAAAAGACAAAGGCGATGACTGTGGCATGGACATGTCAGCCATGCACCACAGTGAACACGCTCACCATCATATGGAAATGCCAAAAGACAAAGACGATGACTGTGGCATGGACATGTCAGCCATGAATCATGGTGATAGTCACGACCATATGCAGATGGACATGACACCGAAAGATGATAGTTCGTCCATGGCGAAAGTCCGAAAAGCCGCTGGTTTCTTCCACATGGATCTCGCCATGATTGGCAAAGAAATCTTAATTGGAGTAGTCGTTTCTTCCCTGCTGATTGCGGTGGTACCGATTGACGGCTGGCGCACCCTGTTTATTAGCAATGACGCCAATATTCCCGCATTTCTGCATTCTCTTATCGACGTGGTTATCGGCGTGTTCGTGGCCATGATTGCCTATGTGTGCTCGGTGGGTAACCTGTTGCTGGCCGCGGCACTCTGGCATGGCGGTATTTCCTTTGGTGGCGTCATTGGCTTTATTCTGGCAGATGTGCTGACTATTCCCATGATGCGGGTATACCAAAAGTATTACGGTACTGAGCCGGCCAAATGGATTGTCGGCTTGCTCTTTGTTGGCATCGTCTTTACCGGACTGAGTATCGATGCCCTATTCACCTTGTTTGGTGTTTCTGTTTCCAGCGAAACACTGCGACCTTTGATTCAAGATGGCTTCGGTATGAACTTCACCACTGTGATGAACCTTATTTTCATTCCTCTATCCTTCTGGTTTTATCAGGTTGGGAAGAAAGCCAATGCGGGCATGGGAATGAGTATGTAAGGTGAGTCGGCAACAAGAATTTTAAGTTGCCGCTTAACCTTCTAAACGACCACTTAATTTTCTATTCCACCACTCAACCACTGAGCGAATGCGTCATTGTCAGGCGAGCCGTAGAGTTGGCACCGTGAATCAACTCAATAAGGACAATGGCTATGATGTGGTTTCTCACCTGTGTCGCTGCGCTGATTGGCGGCTACTTCCTCTACGGGGCGTTTATCGAAAAAGTGTTCGGCGTTAACGAACACCGTAAAACCCCTGCTCACACCAAAACAGATGGCGTTGACTATGTGCCGATGTCGACCCCTAAGGTATATCTGGTTCAACTTTTGAACATTGCTGGTGTGGGCCCAATCTTCGGTCCGATCATGGGCGCCCTTTACGGCCCAGCGGCGATGCTTTGGATTGTGGTGGGATGTATCTTCGCAGGTGCCGTACACGACTACTTCTCTGGCATGTTGTCTGTCCGCAATGGCGGCGCATCAGTACCAACGATTACCGGTCGCTATCTGGGTAACGGCGCAAAACATTTCATGAACATTTTTGCCATTATCCTTCTGCTTCTGGTCGGTGTTGTGTTCGTTTCAGCCCCTGCTGGCATGATCACTAACCTGATCAACGAGCAAACCAGTCTGACGGTCACCATGACCAGCATGGTCGTTGTCATCTTCGCTTACTACATCATTGCGACCATTGTTCCTGTCGATAAAATCATCGGTCGCTTCTACCCGTTCTTCGGCGCGCTGCTGATCTTCATGTCTGTTGGCCTGATGACCGCGATTGGCTTCTCTGACGAGCACACAGTGATGGGCGGTTTTGAAGTGAGCGACATGTTCAGTAACCTGAACCCTAACGACATGCCACTGTGGCCTGCCCTGTTCATCACCATCGCTTGTGGCGCAATCTCTGGCTTCCACGCGACCCAGTCTCCGCTGATGGCACGCTGTATGGAAAACGAAAAGAACGGCCGCTTTGTATTCTACGGTGCAATGATTGGTGAAGGCATCATCGCGCTGATTTGGTGTGCGATTGCCCTGTCTTTCTTCGGCACGCTGGAGGGACTGAATGAAGCAGTCGCAAACGGCGGCCCAGGCAACGTGGTCTACAGCGCATCATTTGGCCTGCTGGGTGTGTTCGGTGGCATCATCGCCTTCCTGGGTGTGGTTATCCTGCCTATCACATCTGGCGACACCGCATTCCGCTCTAGCCGCCTTATCCTTGCTGAGTACTTCAACATGGAACAGAAAACACTGCGTAACCGCCTGATGATGGCTGTACCTCTGTTTGTTATCGGTGGCATCCTGACTCAGGTCGACTTCGGCATTATCTGGCGCTACTTCGGCTTTGCGAACCAAGCGACAGCAGTGATGATGCTGTGGACTGCATCTGCTTACTTGCTGCGTCACAACAAGCTGCACTGGATCACCACCATTCCTGCGATGTTCATGACGTCTGTGTGTGTGACCTTCATTCTGAACAACAGCACTCTGGGCTTTGGTCTGCCAATGAATATCTCGACCGGTGCTGGCGTACTGTTTGCCCTGACTGCTGCAGGTTATGTAATTAAAACCTCGAAAGGTAAAGGTGAAACTGACCTGGCTGATGAAGAGCAGCCAAAGGTGGAAACCAAAACCGCCTGATATAACAAAATGTTAGAGAAAGAGCCTGCCTAGCAGGCTCTTGTTGTATCTGGATTTTGCACAGATACAATGAAGAAAACTAAACCAAAGGTTCACCATGGAACTGGTTATTTCGCTGCTGCAGCAAATGTGCGTGTATCTGGTGCTGGCTTATATGCTCAGTAAAACGCCCATTGTCCTGCCTTTGCTGAACATCTCATCCCGCTTAAGCCATCGCTTGATTTGTTACGTGCTCTTTTCCGGCTTTTGTATTCTCGGCACCTACTTTGGCCTTCAGATCAATGACGCGATCGCCAATACCCGTGCAATCGGCGCTGTGATGGGTGGGCTTTTTGGTGGGCCTGTTGTTGGCTTTTTCGTTGGCTTAACGGGCGGCATTCACCGTTATTCTCTGGGCGGGTTTACCGATTTAGCCTGTGCTATTTCCACTACCGCAGAAGGTTTGATTGGCGGTCTGATGCATGTGTATTTCGTGAAGCGAAACCGCGTCAGCCAGCTATTCAGCCCAGTGGTCGTGTTCGGTATTACCTTTGTGGCGGAAGTGGTGCAAATGGCGATTCTTTTGCTTGTAGCAAAACCTTTCGACCAATCCTATGCGCTGGTTTCGACTATCGCCGCTCCAATGATCATTGCCAATTCCTGCGGCGCTGCCCTGTTTATGAGCATCCTTCAGGACAGAAAAACCATCTTTGAAAAGTACTCTGCCTCTTTTTCCCGTCGCGCATTGACCATTGCTGATCGCTGCGTGGGTATCCTCCACAACGGTTTGAACGGCGAATCCGCTGGGAAAATAGCCCGCATCATTTATGAAGAAACCCAAGTTGGTGCGGTGTCTATTACCGACAAGGAAAAGATTCTGGCCTTTGTTGGCATCGGCGATGACCACCACTTACCGGAAACCAAAATCTCTTCGCAGAACACGCTTGATGCCATTGAGATGAACAAAATCATGTATCTAGATGGCGCAGAAAAGCCTTACCAATGCTCGCTCTCAGCAGATTGTAAACTTGGCTCGGCTCTCATCATTCCGCTTCGTTCCGGCGAAGACGTCGTCGGCACCATCAAGCTTTATGAGCGCAAACATAAGCTCTTTTCGACCATCAATATGTCGATGGCAGAAGGGATTGCCCAGCTGCTTTCCAGCCAAATCCTGTTTAGTGGCTACCTACAACAGAAGTCCTTACTAACCCAAGCGGAAGTGAAGCTGCTGCATGCACAGGTGAACCCGCATTTTCTGTTCAACGCACTCAATACCATTAGCGCGGTGGTGCGCCGCGATGCGGACAAAGCCCGCGAATTGATTCAGAACTTGTCGCAGTTCTTTCGCAGCAATCTTAAGCAAAACGTTCGCTCTGTCTCGCTACGCGATGAACTCGAGCATGTGAATGCTTACCTCAGCATTGAAAAAGCACGCTTCACTGACAGGCTTAATGTTGACATACAAATCGACGATTGTTTGCTGGATGTGCAAATCCCGAGTTTCACCCTTCAGCCGCTGGTCGAAAACGCCATCAAACACGGTATTTCAAACTTATTGGAAGGCGGAACCGTGCGTATTTTCAGCCAGGCAACGGCTGACGGATTTTCGATTTCAGTGGAAGACAACGCGGGTTGTTTCGTGCCACCCCCGGAGAATCATCAGGGGCTAGGACTCGAAATTGTTACGAAACGGCTTGAACATCAATTTGGGCGTGACTCATCGCTGAAAATTGAAAGCGAACCCGATCAATTCACCCGGATGACGTTTATTATTCCGGCCTCAGAAGTAAGCACAGGTGCAAAGGTAGGATGTTAACTGCACTGGTCATTGACGACGAACAGTTTGCCCGCGAAGAACTCGCAACATTATTGGAAGAAACCGGCGAAATCGAGATCGTCGGTGAAGCGCCAAACGCCATCATCGGCCTCAAGAAAATCAATGAATTGAAACCGGATGTGGTATTTCTGGATATCCAAATGCCACAAATCACCGGGCTGGAACTGCTTTCCATGCTGGACCCGGAAAACATGCCGTTTGTTGTTTTTGTCACTGCGTACGATCAATACGCCATTGAAGCATTCGAAGAGAATGCCTTTGACTATCTGCTAAAACCTGTTGAGCCAAGCCGTCTGACCAAAACCGTGCAGAAACTGACCCGCACAGTGAAAAAACAGTCTGTCCCACAGAATCTATCCGCACTGGCACCGGAAAAGCTGTGCCAAATCCCCTGCACAGGCCATAACCGCATTCTGCTAATACCGATTGATCAGGTTGAGAGTGTTTACAGCGACATCAGTGGTGTTCATGTTCATACTGCAGACAAAACGCCAACGACTCAACTCACCCTAAAAACGTTGGAAGAAAAGACGCCACTGCTGCGCTGTCACCGCCAGTATCTGGTCAGCGTCAATCACATTAGCGAAATCAAATTGCTGGAAAATGGACTGGCGGAAGTGATTACTGCCAGCGGGTTTACGATTCCAATCAGTCGTCGCTACTTGAAAACGCTGAAGGAAGTGATTGGGCTGACAGGCTAGTCTCGCTCTTCCTTTACCAAACCATCACCGGAGCGCAGCAGCATACCCAACAGCTGTTCATTGCTGATGGGCTCCCCAGATAACACACTGGCGAGGATCTCACTGCCAAACAGCTGAGGCGAAAGCAATACGTCCGCATTCACCCGCTTTACTTTCTTCATATTCTTGGCGTCATTCACTGCGGTAACCACTTTGATATCAGGTGAAATCGCCTTTACCGAAAGCACGATAAATGCGTTGGTGGCGTCATCTTCCGTCAGCGCTAAGACAGCACGACAATGCTCGACACCCGCTTCCAGCAGTACATCACTGTCCGTGCTGTCGCCAGAAATAATATCCAGCTTGGTTCCGACTCTTTGCTCAATCTGGCCAAACTTATCTTCGTCTTCAATCGTCACCATGGTGACGGGCAATTCACGCTTATGAAGCTGCCAAATGGTGCTGGATGCCAGCACTGAAGTGCCACACACAATAAAGTGGTTTTTCCTGTTCATTGGCTTTTGTACTCCTTTCACAAGCTTGTTTAAACCACCGCGGATAATCGGGCCAAATACGGTAGTCAAAGAGGTGGCGAATACGGTGATCCCTGCGATGATGACGGAAATGGTGAACAGCCTCGCCGCCTCAGTTTGAGGGATAATGTCGCCATAACCCACGGTGGTCATGGTCACCATGGAAAAGTAAAACGCCGTCATCAAATCATGGATAGCGGGATGGAAGCCTTCACCGAAATAGAGCGCTCCGTAAGTGGAATAGAACAACAAGACTGCAAAGCTGATAAAGGCTGCAATACCGCCTGCTGTGGCACTGGAATGGTTGAAGTCTTTGCTGAGCAAGATCAGCAGTAAAACAGCGCTGGCGCTCCAATACAAATGCGAGCCAAGATGAGGGAAGAAGTGCCAGGTAAAGGTGAACACAATCATCAGCAGAATCAGGCTTACCGCCCAGGCAATCCGCGCTCTGAACAACAGACCAAAGGCGTTTAGCATCAAGAAAATACCGAGTAGTAACCAAGGTCCATTGACCGCATGTGTCCAGTTGATGTCGGTAAAGCTTTTGATGTGGAACAGCGCCACCAAATCGAGGTTTTGCCCCCACACAGACTGGAATATCAGAAAGCCATTGATAAATACCAATGCGGCGACCAGAGAGTGACGAACACGACGCCAGAAATCGAGAGCTTTTTGAAGAAGATGAATGTGCAATCTGGTCACCTGAGAGACTAATCCGAAGGGAGTATAGTTCTCAGCCCACTTGCACTATGTTTTGTTGCCAAGACAGTGGGATGCAAAAGAAAACCCGCGCTGGGCGGGTTTTCAAGACTGACTTTGATTCAATCTGCGCGGTTCATTTGGGCAAGGATTTCCTCAGCCGCCCGCTTTGGCGATTCCGCATGGCAAATCGCTGACACCAGCGCAACACCCGCAAGCCTTGTCGCCATCACCTCATTAAGGTTAGAGGTGTTAATGCCACCAATCGCAACAATCGGATAGCCGCTTTGCTCAACGGCTTTTCGTAGCCCTTCAACACCCCACTCTTTCTTGATATTGGTTTTTGTTGGCGTCGCGAATATCGCACTGAGACCAAGATAATCGACAGGTAAGTTATCGGCTTCTTCAAGCTGGGCTTCGGTTTCAATAGATAGCCCCAGCAGTTTGTCAGGACCAATCAAATCACGAGCAATCTCTGCTGGCATGTCCGATTGGCCAAGGTGCACGCCATCCGCATCAACCGCTAAAGCCACATCAACGCGGTCATTGATGATAAGTGGAACGCCGGTTCCTGCCAGAATCGCTTTCACCGCTTTTGCCCGCTCGATAAACGCCCTGACATCACCGTGCTTCTCTCGCACCTGCACCATGGTGACACCACCTGCCACGGCTTCGGATACCACGTTTTTCAACGTATCCAAATCCTGTTGGTCATCAGTCACCAGGTACAAGCGATATGGGTTTAACGTCTTTTCCGTGTTCATGAGATTTTCAGGCGTTTGAGAAGCGTCGCTTCATCCAGTTGGTAAAGTGCATCCAGGATCTCAACTTGCAAACTGCCCGGTCCCTTTGCCCTTTCAGCGGCAATTTCTCCTACCACGCCCATGACGGCTGCGGCTGCAAGTCCAGTGTTCTCCCCGACAGCTGCAAATGCGCCAGTAAGAGCAGACAGCGAGCACCCCATACCCGTGACGTAAGGCATCATTTCATGACCGTTGTTGAGCTGGACTTCACTTTGAGATGTCACGATGTAATCTGTCGCGCCAGAGACCACAACGTTACAGTTGTAAGCTTCAACCAAATACCGCGCTGCCCCAAGAGCGGCTTCGCTGCTGTCCAGCGCATCCACACCTTTGCTTTGCGCTCGCTCTCCGGCCAATGCAATGATTTCTGAGGCATTGCCCCGAATGATGAGGGATTCAGCCCAGGCTGCGATTTGTCTTGAAGTCTCGGTGCGAAGCGCGCTGGCTCCACAACCGACAGGATCCAGCACCACGGTTTTCTTATTCAGGTTGGCTTGCTCAACAGCATGAATCATGCGCGGCGCCCAAGCGCTGTCTAACGTACCGATATTGATCACCAAGGCACCGGCAAATGACATCATCTCTGCCATTTCATGCTGGGAGTGCGCCATGATTGGGGACGCACCGAGCGCCAGCAACGCGTTGGCAGAGTTATTCATCACCACATAGTTAGTAATGTTCACCACCAGCGGTTTGGACTCTCTAACCTGTTTAAGTGCCGCTACGATCGTTTCTGTGTTCATCGCCTGCTCCTTTTCAGCGCACCGCGCCGTGTCCCTGGTAAAAGTGATTTACCGGGCCGTGGCCCTGCCCTACATCGAGTTCGTCTGCGTGAGAAATGGCCTCAGAGATATAGCGTTTGGCCAGCGCTACAGCCTGACTTAACTCATTGCCTTGCGCCAGATAAGACGCAATAGCCGAAGACAGGGTGCAACCAGTGCCGTGCGTATTTTTGGTCTGCGTGCGTTTGGCAGAGAAAGTTTCTACGTGGTCTTCGAAAATCAAAAGGTCATTGCTGTTTTCGTCGGACTCCAAATGCCCACCTTTCAAAAGCACCGACCCAGCACCCAGAGCGCGCAGGTCTGCAATCATCTCACTCATCTCTTGCTCTGTTTGGGGCACCTCCGCGCCTGTTAATGCGGAGCCTTCCGGCAAATTGGGCGTAATGATATTGGCCAACGGCAGCAGTTCACTTTTCAGCGTGCTGATGGCCTCTTGCTTCAACAGTAAATCGCCACTGGTTGCCACCATTACCGGGTCAACCACCAGATACTGAGGGCGATAATGGCGGATTTTGTCTGCGACAACTTTGATGATATTGGCATCTGCCAACATACCGACTTTCACCGCGACCACATTAAGATCGGAAAACACCGCATCCAACTGGTGGGCTACATGCTCGATAGGAATAGGAAAAATGGCAGACACGCCACGGGTGTTCTGTGCGGTAATTGCTGTGATCACCGAGCACGCATAACTGCCGGTCGCTGACATGGCTTTGATATCCGCTTGAATACCTGCGCCGCCACCGCTATCAGAACCAGCAATGGTCAACACAATAGGAGTGCATTTTGATGATATGGGATTGGAAGATGTGTTCATATGGGTTCCCTTTAAAGACTCAGGGAACAGAGGACGAGCGATAGAAGAAATCTGAAGGAATGCATATCGTTCGAAATCATAGTTCCCTACGTCAGTACTAACTGCCTCAGGTTCAACGGGTCACGCGATGCGTTCTCAGCCAAATGGCTCCCCGACTATTTCTCTGATAGTAACAAGTTCGGTGTTTAGCGCAATCACTAAGTAAGATTCAACGTTTTGTTCTGTGGAAAGCCGCGCACTGGTGGGAAAAACCAGCAGTCAGTAGCGAGTGATAGGGAAAATCATTGACCTTACCGTAGGGGGAAGGTTTATTCTAAATCGAATGTTGTTTCGCTATTGAAGTCAGATGCGTATTTCTTCTCTCAGAAAATACTGGATATCCATCATCAGCCTGCTTGCCATGCTGGTGTCGGCTATTGCATCTGGCTCCCCAATGAATGCAATGGAAATGATGACGCAACATCATCAGCCTGTTGTCGCCTGCGAAATGAAAGAGCAAATAGCTAACCCGCATGCCGGTCACACCATGATGACCGAATCCTCTGCCCCTGACTGCGGCTCAGCAGCAGGCATGGACCACAACTGTTGCCCAGCAACCTGCTTCTCTGCCTTTGCACTTTTCACTGACCAACAAACAGCCCCCGTCAATCAGGCCAAACTGGCACTGATGAATACCGACCTGTCAGCCCAGACGGTCTATCAACCACAGTCTCTCTACAGACCTCCAATATCCTAAATCCATCATCTTGACCTTATTGCGCCCGAAATAAGGCGCTGAGTGTGTTTTCGCGTCGCTTTTCGACGCCAGAAATGGATTTAGTTATGAAATTCAAACCAAGCTTACTGGCTTTGTCGGTCTGTGCTCTGGTCTCTGTCTCTGCACCTGTTTTTGCCCACAATATGGCAACAGCAGCTGAGATAACGGCCAAGCAAGACTCTCTGACACAGTTGATTGAACAAGCGCTGCGCTATGATGCCAGTCGCAAACAGTTTTATGCGCAATCTCAAGCCATGCGTGAAACCGGCATTGCCAGCGCAACACTGATGGATCCGAAACTAAAAGTCGGGTTCGGCGGGTTACCTGTCGACAGTTTTCAGTTCGACCAAGACCCAATGACCAATATCTCTTTGGGTCTGATGCAACAATTCGAACGTGGTGAAACCCTCTCGCTACAGCAGAAAAAAGCCAATCAGCAGGCTGACGGTATGTCCCTTCAGGTCGACGCCCGCGAGCGCGATATTGCCAATGGTATTACCCAACTTTGGTTGGAGTTGGGGTATCAGCAACAAGCCGAAGATATTCTGAAAGAAAACCAACGCCTGATGCGTGAACTGGCCAACTTCATTCAAACCAATTATTCGATTGGTAAGAATGAAGCACAGGATTTACTGAACGCGCAACTGCAAGTGAGCAAGCTGGATGAAAAGCTTCAGGCCAATGCCCAAATGCAGCGCCGCATTACCTCGCAGCTTTCCGAGTGGCTGGGTACACAATGGCTGGCACAAAATGGTCAACTTCTCACGTCAAACCAACTCGACTGGCAACACCTGAACCAACGCATTGAACGCTCAGACGGCACAGAGCATTACGCGCTATTGGTCACTCACCCTATGGTCAAAATGACCGATGCCGCCATTTCAGCCAGCGAAACGCAGGTGGAAATCGCAGAGCAAGCTTATGCGCCGCAATTTGGTGTAGAAGTCATGTACGCCTACCGACAGGCAAACGGTATGAACGGCCAACCAGCATCCGATTTGGTCAGTGCTTACCTGACCATGGATTTACCGCTGTTTACGGATAACCGTCAGGATAAAAACCATGCTGCTGCCCAGTACCAGGTAGGTGCAGCCAAATCCCAGAAAGATCTTCTCCTCGCACAGATGAACGCCAAGGTGAATGCCTTGCTCGTTGACAGGGAAAACCTGGAACAGCGTTTGGAGCGCTACCGAAACACCCTGATTGAACAAGCGAAGGCACGTACTCAAGCCGTTGAACGTGGATATCAGAACAACACCGCACAGTTCAGCGATGTGATTGCCGCTGCCAGCGATGAGCTGACACTCGCGCTGGAAAAACAGCGCATTATCACTGACCTGAACTTAGTGAACAGCAACCTCGCTGCTTTGCTGGGTGGCTTTGACTATCGCGTCGATACGCCGGATATCGCACAACCAACAACAAGAAACGCTCATCAGTAACGGGGAAAGAACAATGAAAACAATGCAAATAGCCACATTGGCGTTACTGGTCGGTGGCGTGATTGGGTTTAGCGCGAATCAATTTATGGCAGGGCATGGCCATGATATGTCGGCCATGGCGGAAAGCACTTCATCTGCAGGCTCAGACGAGCCTCTGTACTGGGTCGCGCCAATGGACCCTAACTATCAGCGAGATAAGCCGGGTAAATCACCGATGGGGATGGATTTGATCCCGGTTTATGCCGAAGACCTGGCTGGGGGTAACGACAAACCCGGGACAGTGAAAATCGACCCTGCGGTTGAAAATAACCTTGGCGTGAAAACGGCAACCGTTGAGTTATCCCAACTATCACCACGCATCGAAACCGTCGGTTACATCGCCTTCGATGAGAGCCTGCTATGGCAAACCAACGTCCGTGTCGCGGGCTGGGTTGAGAAACTTTACATCAACGCAGTCGGAGAGAAAGTCAGTAAAGGCGATGTGCTTTTCACGCTCTACTCTCCTGAACTGGTCAAAGCGCAGGAAGAACTGCTCAACGCCTACCGCACTGGCCGAAATGGGCTGGTCAAAGGCGCGACTGAACGTCTGGTTTCACTTGGCGTCGACCGTGAACAGATCCAGCAAATCAAAAAGCGTGGCAAAGCTTCCCAAACCATTGAAGTAAAAGCACTGGCAGACGGTGTCATCGCAAGCCTGAACATTCGAGAAGGGGGTTATCTTTCCCCTGCTCAAGCGGTGATCAGTGCGGGCCCATTGGAAGAAGTCTGGGTTGATGCCGAAGTCTTCGAACGTCAGGCACATTGGGTGAAAGCAGGCAGCAAAGCCACCATGACGCTCGACGCGATTCCCGGTCAGGAATGGCAAGGTAAGGTTGACTATGTTTATCCGATTCTGGACCCGAAAACCCGGACCCTTCGCGTTCGCCTGAAATTCTCGAATCAGGATGGCGATCTCAAGCCCAACATGTTCGCCAATATCGCATTGCAACCAGTGACCGATGAGGCGGTGCTGACTATCCCTAAGTCGTCAGTGATCCGCTCTGGCGGCATGACGCGTGTGGTACTTGCAGAAGGTGAAGGCAAATATCGCTCTGCCCGCATTGAGGTTGGTCGCGAAGCAGGCGATAAGATCGAGGTGCTGCAAGGGCTGACAGAGCAAGATCGCATTGTCACTTCTGCACACTTCATGCTGGATTCTGAGTCAAGCCAATCTGCAGATTTAGCGCGCATCAATGGTGTAGAAGCACCACCTGAAACCCAATGGGCAAAAGGCGAAATCACTAACGTGATGGCAGGCCACCGCATGCTGACCATCAACCATGAACCCGTTCCTGAATGGAACTGGCCGGGCATGGTGATGGATTTCACCTTTGCAGAAGGCATCGAAATGGGCGACTTCTCTGCAGGTCAGGCAATCGACTTCGAGATGCAGAAAGGCGCTTCCGGTCAATACGAAATTGTTGATTACAAAGTCAGTGAAAGCACAACACCAAATGAAGTGTGGGTCGTCGGCGATATCTACATGTTAATGGCAGATTTCGGCATGATCACACTCAACCACCAGCCGGTAGATGAGTGGAACTGGCAAGCAGGAGAAATGAATTTCTCGGTGGATGGAGACGTTGACCTTGGCAGTTTTGCAGAAGGTCAGACGGTACGTTTTCAGGTTCAGAAAAACGGTTCTGACTACACACTGAAAGCGCTGGAGCTGAATGGAGGTAGCCAATGATTGGTGCGATTATTCGCTGGTCGATTGCTAACCGTTTTCTGGTGTTGGTCGCGACCTTATTCCTGACATTGGGTGGTCTCTACAGCGTAAAAAATACGCCTGTTGATGCCATTCCTGATTTGTCTGATGTTCAGGTGATCATCAAAACCACCTATCCCGGCCAAGCGCCACAGGTAGTGGAAGATCAGGTCACCTACCCTCTCACTACCGCGATGTTGGCGGTGCCGGGCGCGGAAACCGTGCGCGGGTATTCCTTCTTTGGCGACTCGTACGTTTACATCATTTTCAATGATGATACCGACATGTATTGGGCACGCTCCCGTGTGTTGGAATACCTAAGCCAGGTTGCACCCAAACTGCCTCCAAATGCCAAACCCACCCTGGGTCCGGATGCTACCGGTGTGGGCTGGATTTACAGCTACGTGTTGCAGGACAAAACCGGGCAACACGATCTGGCTGAACTTCGCAGCTTACAAGACTGGTTCCTGAAGTACGAGCTTCAAACCGTTGAAGGTGTGTCAGAAGTGGCCACTGTCGGCGGCATGGTGAAGCAATATCAGGTACAAATTGACCCTGCCAAACTGCGTGCTTATGACCTGACTTTGCAACAGGTCAACATGGCAATCCAGAATGGCAACCAAGAAGCGGGCGCGTCGGTGATCGAAATTGCCGAAGCCGAGCACATGGTGCGCACCACGGGTTACCTTTCCAGCGTGGAAGATATTCAATCACTGCCTATCAAGGTCACCGACAAAGGCACGCCTTTGTTGCTGGGTGACATCGCGGATATCAACATCGGCCCTCAAATGCGCCGTGGTATTTCCGAGTTTAACGGTGAAGGTGAAGCGGTTGGCGGCGTGATTGTGATGCGCTTTGGCGAGAACGCCAGCGAGGTGATTACCAACGTCAAAACCAAACTGGAAGACTTAAAGCGTAGCTTGCCGGAAGGCGTGGAAATCGTCCCTACCTATGACCGCTCGACGCTGATTGATGCGGCCGTTGAGAACCTCTGGAAGAAGCTCGCGGAAGAGTTCATCGTGGTTGCGTTGGTCTGTGCCCTTTTCCTGTTCCATATCCGCTCGTCGCTGGTTATCGCCATCAGTTTACCCATCGGAATTCTGTCTGCGTTTATCGTGATGCACTGGCAAGGCATTAACGCCAACATCATGTCGTTAGGCGGTATCGCTATTGCCATCGGTGCCATGGTGGACGGCGCTATCGTGATGATAGAGAACGTCCATAAGCACATTGAACGAACGCCGCTGACGGACAAAAATCGCTGGCAGGTGATCAGCAAAGCGGCAGAGGAAGTCGGTGCGCCACTCTTCTTCTCACTGCTGATCATTACGCTGAGTTTTGTCCCCGTGTTCGCTCTGGAAGGTCAGGAAGGCAAGATGTTCTCGCCGCTGGCATTTACCAAAACCTACGCAATGGCTGCCGCTGCGGGTTTGGCGATCACACTCGTGCCTGTGTTGATGGGTTACTTCATTCGCGGAAAGGTACTGCCTGAGAACAAGAACCCGGTAAACCGCGGTTTGGTGGCGCTATATCGCCCACTGTTGAACCTCAGCCTGAAATTCCCGAAAACCATGATTGTGGTAGCAATCACTCTGATGGCGTCGGCGTACTACCCCACCAGTAAGCTCGGCAGCGAATTCATCCCACCGCTGGATGAAGGCGACCTGATGTACATGCCAACCACTTACCCTGGCATTTCCATCGGTAAAGCGCGCGAACTGCTGCAACAGACTAACAAGCTGATCAAAACCGTACCTGAAGTGGAATCTGTCTGGGGCAAGATTGGCCGTGCTGAGACCGCGACTGACCCTGCCCCGCTGACCATGATTGAAACCGTGATCCAACTGAAGCCTCGCGAAGAATGGCGTGACGGTGTCACGACCGATTCATTGCGTAAAGAGTTCGATGATCTGGTGAAATTCCCAGGATTAACCAATGCCTGGGTGATGCCGATTAAAACCCGTATCGACATGCTGGCGACAGGCATCAAGACACCGATTGGTATCAAGATCGCCGGACCAGACTTGGCGGTGATTGAAACCATTGGTTCCCAACTTGAACCAATCCTCAACGGCGTTGAAGGAACAGCCTCAGTTTACGCAGAACGTGTCGCTGGCGGGCGCTACGTCACCATCGACATCAAACGTCGTGCCGCCGCCCGTTACGGCCTCAGCATCAAAGATGTTCAGCAGGTGATTACTACTGCAGTGGGTGGCATGAATGTCGGCGAAACCATCGAAGGCTTGGAGCGCTACCCGATCAACGTGCGCTATCCGCAAGATTACCGCGACTCAGTGGTGAAGCTTCAGGAGCTGCCTTTGGTAACACCAAACGGTGCGCGTATTGCACTGGCGGATGTCGCAGATATTCGCTATGAAGATGGCCCTCCAATGATCAAAACGGAAAACGCGCGTCCTAACGGCTGGGTGTTTGTCGATATCGACGGCCGTGATCTGGGCTCTTATGTGGCAGAAGCACAGCAAACCGTCGCCGAACAGTTGGTACTGCCAGCAGGATACTCACTCGCTTGGTCAGGGCAATACGAATACATGGAACGCGCCAAAGAACGCCTGAGCGTTGTGGTTCCTGTGACGATCGCCATCATCATGCTGTTGCTTTATATGAGCTTCCGCCGTGTCGGTGAAGTGCTGATCATCATGGCTACCCTGCCACTCTCTCTGGTCGGCGGCCTGTGGCTGATGCACTACCTCGGCTTCAACTTCTCCGTTGCTGTTGGTGTTGGTTTTATCGCCCTTGCCGGTGTTGCCGTGGAGATTGGGGTCATCATGCTGGTTTATCTCAATCAGGCTTGGCACTACCGCAAACTCCATGCGCAGGAAGAAAACCAACCACTGACAGGGAAAGATCTGACCGACGCGATTCGCGAAGGCGCTGGCTTGCGTGTGCGTCCGGTCATGATGACGGTGCTGACAGTCATCATCGGCCTTATCCCCATCATGTATGGCGAGGGCACTGGCTCTGAGGTTATGCAGCGTATCGCTGCACCAATGATTGGTGGCATGGCCTCTGCCCTGTTACTTACCCTGCTGGTTCTCCCAGCCATCTTCAAGCTTTGGAAAAACAAAGAAGTCACCCAAAACGCATAACAAATTCACTGGGCTGAAAAGCTCAGTGATAACCAATTTTAAAAGGAAAAATACGATGAAAAAGACACTGATTGCACTTTCTCTGGCTCTGGTTACCACTGGTGTATTTGCACAAGCAATGGATCATTCGAAAATGGATCATGGCTCAATGGACCACGGTTCTATGGACCACAGCACGATGAATCATGGAGAAATGGATCACAGCGCCATGGGTCATGGTGATATGGACCACTCTAAAATGGACCATTCAAACATGATGAATATGGAAGGCATGTCAGCGGTAGGTATGCCAGCTAACGGCGCGAAGCCGGACAAAGTGGTTCACGTTATCCTGACTGATGACATGCGCATCAACTTCAAAAAAGACGTGACCATTGAGCCAAATGACGTGGTGCAGTTCGTGGTAATGAACGTAGGTAAAATCGACCACGAATTTTCTATCGGTTCTATGGAAGAGCAACTGAAACACCGTGAGATGATGAAAACCATGACAGGCCATCACGATCATGATTCGGGCAGTACTGTGACCGTTAAACCAGGTAAAGCGAAACAACTGCTGTGGCACTTCCACGGCGACAAGAATGTGGAATTTGCCTGTAACATCCCAGGCCATGCGGAAGCAGGTATGGTGAAGAGTGTGAAGCTCTGAAATCCACCACAAAAAATAGCCGCTTATCGCGGCTATTTTTTCCAACCGAACATCATTTCACGCGACTCACCGCGATACCGTAAGCCTCGGGGATTCTCCCTAGTAGAACATTGGCCGCTGCTTCTGCACTTTCCGGTCTTGAAGAGTGCGCGCAGAGGTAGTGAATCACATCAGGGTAAACCAATAGGTCATAAGGACTTCGCAATGCAACCACAATCAAGTTGTCGAAATCCCGGCTGAGCTGTTGAACCGTTTCTTTCGCCTTCACCTGATCAAAGTCTTCTCCCGGCAGTGGGTAATTTTCTGTGACCACCACCAGATAGCCATCTTCACAGCTGTTCAGTGTTTCTAGTGTCACCTCACGGCTGTTGCCATGTTCCTGCAGAAGCACCTCTCTAAACGTGCCAAACGCAGATTCTGCCTGATTCGGACCTATGCCACGCGGATTCATCAGGTTGTAATAGCTTTCCGCAGGCGTAGCGTTCAGCAAGTAAACCGGTTTCTCAGCCACATCTTCCAAGCCACCACGCACCCAGGTAATGGCGTTTTCCGCCACTTCACTGGCAATCAGCCTGTTTTGCGCGAAGGAGACCGCGGCATAACGCGCCTGAGGCACCAGCTTGTCCAGTTTAAATGCCACGACGCGCTCCAGCGCAGAATCAATCACGGACTCGTCCAAATCACCAGATTCCACCGCATCTATCAGGCCATGGATCATTGCCAGCTGCTTGTCGAGATACGCATCAGAATGATCGTAATGCTCTTCTGAAAGCATAATCATGGTGATGCCCGCTTTCATCGCCTTCACAGCCGCATCTACTGGGGTGTAATGGTTTTGGATTGCCCCCATGTTCATGCTGTCTGAAATAATGATGCCATCGAAGCCCATGTCTTGACGCAGCACCTGCTGCAAAATCGCCGGAGACAAGGTAGCCGGATATTCCCTGTCAATTTGTGGATAGAGAATATGACTGGTCATGATGAGATCAACACCTGCATCGATTGCGGCCTGGAATGGCGCTAAATCGTTGGCTTTAAGTTCATCATAGGATTTATCAACCCGTGGTATTTCACGGTGCGTGTCACCATGGGTATCACCATGTCCCGGAAAGTGTTTGGCACAGGCGACAATACTGCCTGCATGAAGACCTTTTACTGCAGCGGCTGAGTGGTCACTGACTTTATCCGGCTGATCACCAAAAGATCGCGTGTCGATGATCGGAGAGGCTGGGTTCAGGTTCACATCACAGCAAGGGCCGAGAATACAGTTAAAGCCTGCGTTTCGCATTTCATCGCCGCAGACTTTGTACATCAACTCTGTCCCTTCAGTGCTGTTTTGCACGCCTAAAGCCAGATTGCCCGGGCCTGTTGTGGACTCACCCACCAACACGCCCCATGCACCTTCCTGATCAACACCAAGCAACAGCGGCAGTCGATGATTTCTTTCCAGCAACTCGTCAAGCGCTTTGTTGAGGTTGTGGGCCTCTTCAAAAGTTTCCGCATTGTCTTGGCTCAGGTAACAGCCGCCAAGGTTGTACTCGGTAATCATACGCTCCGCTGTGGTAGCTGATTTCCCGGGAAACGCCAGAATGAACAATTGCCCGACTTTCTCTTTGAGACTCCATCCAGCAATCAGGTCCGCGACCTTTTCTCGGCTCATTTCTCTCTCCTTAACAGGGTGATGAATCAGTGTTGTTGCGAATGACAGTTATCTGGGTTGGCAGCAAAGAAATAGGCTTCAGCGGCATTCTGCGCATATTGATAGGCTTGCTGCTCGTCGGCAGCTTGTTGGATTTGTTTGATGTCGAGGGAAAGTAGAATAATCAACTCTCCAATGTTGCTCATTGGCGCCACTTTCCAATCTGATTCACGTTGCAAGAACTGAATACCAACCACCAACCAGTGGCGTTTTGTCCCACGGTCAAAACGTTCCTGATAGATCCCAAGTGTCGCTAAATCATAGTGATAAGCAGATTTTGGCTGTTTCAGGTATTGGTGGCTGTATTCGTATCTCTCATCTGCACCAAAAGGCACCTGCTCCTTTTGAGGAAAAGAAGGTGCGGTGACCATGTTAGAAAAGTAGGCGCGCTTGGCCGGTAATTCATTGAGATAGCGATATTGACGAGCCGCAGCCTCACCTGCGACTTGCTTCAAAGCTTTCCTGAAAACCTGATCAGTGTCGAGTACGTTTAAAACGGCTTGACCAGATGGTGATATTTTCAGACAAACGAAGTAATCGTAGTAAGGGAAGCGTTCAAGAGAGTAAATTTGGCGGGAGTCGATGTCGATTTTGGGATAAGCATTAAACGGAGCAGCCTGCGAAGCTAAAGCCACCAATGACAAAAAAGCCCCTGTCAAAATCGTCTTAATTTGCACCCAACCCACCTTCAATGAATCAAAGCTCAATGAATTCATCTTAATTTAAGAGTTTGAATTTAGGCGAGATAAAAACTTAGCACAAAGATAAAAAAGCAGGTGTCATCGCAAAACACAGCAAGTTGAGATCTGTCTTATTCTTCGAAAGTGCGCGGGACATTTTCAATTTGTTGTGACAGATGAGTGAGCATAACAAAAAAAGGGAATTGCTGTTCCATCTACCCACCTTATCGACACCATCCATTAATCGTTCTGACAACAGTTTGACCAAATAAACATACATCATCTTTTCAAGCCGAAATGACCACAAAACTGGATGAAGTGTAAAGTTTTCCGACAAAAGCACTAGATACAGGGGTAAACAAAGCGATGACTCACTACTCTCTGTAACACGCGTGTGAACATAATTAGATTCACCTCTCATATCAAACCCAAAAATTCGGACATGCATTGCAACACCGAGACAACAGAGGTCATATAATCTTTCCACTATTGAAACAGGACTCAATAATTAACCGATGTCACGATGCACCCCCTCTTATAAAAGCCTTGAAGTGTTCCTCGCTGTTGCCAGAACCCAGTCCTATTTCCTCGCGGGAGAGGAAATGTGTATCGATGCAACAGGCGTCTACAAGCACATTAAGACTGTCGAGAGTTACTTTGATCAGCGACTGGTGCTTGGCAGTAAGGGGAACGTAAAACTCAGTGAGGCCGGAAAGCAATTGGCAAAGCAGTTGAATGATGGCTTCGAGATCATCAACTCTGCTTGCTCAACCCTAAAAAAAGATGATTCGCTGAATGTAAAACTCCCTATTTCATTTGGGCTACGTTGGATGCTTCCCAATACTCACGATAACTTTTCATTAGTCTCCGAGTTCGGTCAGTTTCACTTTCATGTTGCCTACAGCCACACCATCGACTTTGCCGATGAAGACTTTGATATGGCGGTGGTTTATACCGTTAACAGCAAAGACCAAAAGTTCTACGACGAGCGGCTTGTCGCCGTCGCTAAGCCTGAATATCTTGAAACGCTCATCGACGCCTCTTGGCCGGAGTTACTCAAACACGGACGTATCGTTCACCCTTCGTCAACTGAAGCTGACTGGGAGATCTTCCTAGACAAGCTAGACATGGATGTTCGCCAAAGTTGGTGTTCGCAGAGAATGATGACGGACTCTATTAGCAGCGCGATTTCTATCGTGAAAGAGATCGGTGGGATTGCCGTCGTCGACCCTCTCTTTATTCAAAATGAACTCGCCACTGGAGAGTTGGTCATGGTGACACCGCAAGTTGTGCCCACAGGTTTTGGTTATAAGCTTGCTGGCTCACGCGTGATGCCGGATGAAGACGCTTACCGTTTTCTGGAAAAGTGGCTGACAGAAAATTGCCAGTTTACTCTCCCAGCGCCTTCACAGGCTGATGTCGCATAAAAAAACTCGCCTCAGGGCGAGTTTTTTTAAAGTGTTTGGTGGGTCATCAAACAGAGCACATCAAGAGTTTACTGGCACTTCCTCACCAGATTCTTCTTGCTGCTTGTCACCCGGTCTTCGCATGTTTGCCAACATACTTGCCCCTAAAATCAACGCACCACAAACCACATCAGACAATGTTGGAATTTCATTGAAGAACATCACGCCGATGAGAAATGCCATAGGCACTGACAGATACAACAACACACTGCCTGTTGCCACATGCGCACGACGGAATCCCATAATAATGAAATAGTTGTAGGCATTGCCCAACACTGCCGCGAGAAGTACGATACCCCATTGCATGGCCGAGATTTCTACCCAACCTTCCACAAACACTGTCATTGGCAGAGATACCGCGGCCAACGGTACCGCCAACCAGAACAGCATAAACTGAGGGTTTTCTTCTGAACCCAAACGCTTATTCAGCACGTGCTCAATCGCCAGCGTCAGCGCCGCCACAATGGGCGCAATCACACTAAATCCGCTGCCTGCATCTTCAGGTCGATTGATGTAAAACACCGCACCAAAACCGACTAGACTCGCGATAACGTTCTTCAACGAAATCTTTTCACCGAGTAAAAAAACAGCCAACGGGATAATGAAAATGGGCTCTGCAAACAAAATGGTAATCACGGTGGCAAACGGCAGGTTGGCCAAGGAGTAAAACAAGGCGTAACAACCCACCAGATTAAGCGCAAAGCGCCAGTAGTAGATACGGCGATCTTTAATCTTCTCGCGCTTTTTCCAGTAGTAGGCCACCACAGGCAATATTACTAAAGCGCCGATTATCCAGCGCATAAAGAGCAGCTGCCAAGTGCCTATATCACCACCAGCGAGCTTGATGAATGCATCCATGGCTGTCGCCGAAACGACAGCCAGGAAAATCATCGCCAGCCCAGTCCAATGTGTTTCTCTATGCAAAAGACGCCTCCTTGTCTTCTTGCTCAGCATCAAACCATGGCGTTTCAGTACGCTGTGGTTTAGCAACAACATCGTTTAAGTACTCATAAACAGAGCCATGGTAAAGTCCTTTACCATGTAACCAATCATCGTTGTAAACCGTGTTCAGGTATTTTTCTCCGCCATCGCAGATCAGGCAAACCATGTTGCCGCTGCCTTCACGCTTCGCACAGCGTTTAATGGCTTCGTAAATCGCGCCACCCGCTGAGCCACCCACCAACAATCCATGCTCACGGGCGAGATATCGACAGGTTGTGAAAGCTTCCGCATCGCTGACGCGAACGCCTTCGTCGAGAAGTTCAGGGTCGTAAAATGGCCCCATCACATCCCCTTCTGGCATGCCTGTTCCAGATTGCCAGTAAGGCCCACTTGGGAAGCCGAAAATCACCGAACCAACCGGTTCCACTCCAATAATTTCCAGCGCTGGATAACGCACGCGAAGCGCCTCGCCTACGCCGACGATGCTCCCGCCTGTGCCAACGCAACAAACCAGACTATCGAGGTTGTCGCCAAGCTGCTCCTGGAGCTCTACCGCCAGCGTGTTGGTGTAACCCGCTGGGTTCGCGGCGTTATTGCACTGGTCCATAAACAGACCGCCATTAATAGAAGCGGCAAGATTTCGTGCAGTTTCAATGCGGGCAACCGTTGCCACTTCATCATCGGCAAAATTACCTTCCAACAGATGTATTTTCCCACCATAAGCTTTCACGGCTGCGAGCTTGTCAGGTGCCGCGTGGTGGTCAACAACCGCAATGAAGTTAATGCCAATCTCCGCACACATGTAAGCAAGCGCAGTGGCTGTATTTCCAGAAGAAGATTCCACCACTGTTCCGCCGCGCTTTAATCGGCCTGAGCGCAGCGCATCGAAAAGCATTTCGCGCGCCATACGATCTTTCATGCTTTGCCCGGGATTATTCTTTTCCACTTTCAACCAAAGTGTCCAATCACTGTGGGCAAACCTCAGAGCAAGCATCGGTGTCTCACCAATCATCTGGTGCATCGCTGTGCAGAGTTTCATCCTCGTACCTCCTCGATTGAAAAAGAATCTTCCTTGTTATCCAGAACAACTTTGTTAGGGATAGGCAAACCATGAAAACGGGTTTCCAGCAGGTCCATCAGGTAACCGGCTGTATTGTTGAAAACCAGCAAGTCGCCGGCTTTGGGCATTTGGGAGAAAGGCACCTTGCGGTAAGTCAGCACATCTTCTTCAAGGCAGCTTTGACCGGCGATATAGGCGCGGACAGGATTTGTCGATTTAGTCGTTTCTTGAGAGGCAGGAAGATGGACAGGGTCAACGATAAATTCCGAATTGAACCAGGTTTCCGAGAAGCTGAAGCTGAGGCCTTTGACAACAACACAGTGATCCCCAGCATTGGTGGTTTTAGTGCCCAGCACTTCAAAAGCGGTGAAGCCAGCGCCATCCGTTAATGCTCGCCCCGGTTCAACACTGAGCTCAATGTTGTTGGCTTTCAAACGTTCTGCATTGCCACTTTCGATCAGCACTTTTTCTACGGCAGTCTCCAGCGTATCTGGGTGCCAGTAAGGGTAAAAACTTTTTGGCATTCGGCCCGCAACAAAGTCCTGCCTGTCGATGGCATTTTGGAAACGTCGCCAAGTGGCTTCTTCGACGTAGCGAAGCGGGTAGCCACCACCGATGTTTATTACTTTCCAACGAATGTCAGCGCCATACCGCAGCGCATCAGCCGCATCCAGTAAGTCAGAGAGTGCTTTACCACGTTCTAGTGGGCAGTAACCGGAAAGGTGAAAGCCTGCCCCTTCCAGCTCAATATTCGACAAGCTGTCAGCGACCAAAGAGGCGGCTTTCAACTTGACTGTATTCATCCCAAAACGAGTATGAGGCTGCTCTGCATTCCAGCGAAGTAGCACACGGGCAGTTTTTCCAATCGATACAGCAAGATTCTGGATTTGAAGCAACTCTTCATCGCTATCGACAACAATTCGAGCATTCTGCCTCAGTGCCAGTGTCAAAAACTCCACTGATTTAAATGGCCCAGATAAGCTGCAGTCTCGCCCGCACACTCCTTGCGTGAGTGCTAGTTGAAACTCTTCAAGCGATGACACATCAATGCCAATCCCTTCCTCAGCAGCGGCCTTTACCAACGCAGCAGAACGATTGGTTTTCATGGCATACAACACCTGAAAACGCTCTCCTAAATATCGGGAAAGTACATGCTTCAGACCCACAATATTTTGCTTAATTCGATGGGGTAACATGGCGTGAAATGGGGTGTTTGCTGCTTTGGTAATAAGGGGAAAGAGTTGGCGATAAGGAAGCGACAGATCCTCTTTTGCGGGGAAACGGGTGTCGAAGCCGTTATTCGCTTCCACCACCGTCATCGTGTCCATACTGATATTATTCATTGCGTCTCCAGCGTCCAGGCTACAAATCAGGACAGCCGCGTGAAAAATTCAAGCATCTTGGCTGTGTTCAAATATCCGAACAATCTGAGGCACTCGTTCCTGAGAGCATCAGATTGTCGGTATCTATGATTAATTTTCAGGACATCCCACGCTATGGAAATAAGTGCACATTAGTTTGCAGTTTTTGCATCCCTTTGCTGTAAAAGCACTCTTTTTCTTTCGCGACAACTAACTAAATACTGGAGGTGGCGCTATCTCGCTCGCTGGAGCCTGTAGCGCATAATCCGCATGCTTAGGAACCGTTCTTCCTACGCCTGAGTTGGTCAGAAAAGGGATTATCCAAATCAGCCAAGGCGGTTGCGGACAGTCAAACGCTGAAGACGTGTCGGACAATACTGCTTCTGTAAACGGTGCACCAAGCTGATAGATGTCACCGGTGCTGAGTTCAAACTCAGTCAGAACATGCTGCCAGACAGATTTGCTCATCCATTTTTTGAGAAGCACTTCATAACTGACCCGCACCAGTTCTGCCTTCATTTGCTCATCATGGTTCAGTCTTTCTTCCAAACTAGCAAGTGGCGGTGGAAGGCGTTCGCCTATCATGAGTTGAACCATGTCTATGACAGTCAGACGCACAACGCCGTACCCCATGAGATCGAACACAACAGAAGGTAGATCAGCACGTTGGGTTCCAACCAACGGACGGCTCATGTCTTCAACGTTCCGAAGCTTAACTCGAAACGAAGCCAGCATTTGGTCTTTGCTATCCGTCGCAGCTGCCCGTCCTTGCTGTCCTGACATGATAGTCAGGGCTCGAAGCCGATGCAGCGTGGCGAGAACAAGGCTAAGTGCCATGTCCGCCTCTTTCTTGCTTTCAACTGTGCGGCTGAAATTCCCTTGGGAGTACCCGCTTAACCTACATAATTGAACCGGGCTGAAATTCAGCTTCTCCAATTCTTTGCGTACAGCTTCTGAAGGAGGCGCATATAGCCTCAACATATGGCAAGCCGTGGACTGCAGCTCACGCACCAGCATAGCTGTACTTTCTGCATCACCCCAACGGTTCAGCGGAAACAGAGCAGGTAAGAATTTTGATGTAGCGCGGACGGAGCCATCTTGCATACCGGCAAGGCAAAACATATCGCTCCAAGAAAGAACGACGGTGTCAGTGCGTTCCCGATAGCAGAGGTCTGCGGTAAAAGTGCCGTTGTCCTGAAATGACAACGGGCGAAGGCAATGGGCATATGTTGGTTGTGTCATCACTCCCCCCTAAATCAACAGCGAGGTATATACAACGCTAACTTCTTGGGTCAGCTCGAGTAGATGACAGCGTACAAGCTAAGGCTGAGGGATATTTGGAATTGTTTGCAACCGCAATTGCAGGAAATGCACCTCCATGATTTCCAAGCATTTTTGTTGCGTATTGAGAGTACATAACAAAAGCCCGCCACATAGGCAGGCTTCTATATCGATGAAAAACGCTTAGATATCAACACCGTTATACGCATCTAACAATGTTTTTGCTGCCAGCTTACCCAACTCGTTGGCGGCAAGTGGACTCGCGCCAGTCAGCAGCAGACGGTCACGACAAACAGTGTTATCCGATTTAGTGTTCATCAGCGTCATACCTAGGCCTTCTAGCTTTCCGCTCACGCTACTTGGCATTTTTCCTGGCAAATACCCCACCTTGGGGGTCATCTCATCAACGGAATCAGGGAAAACGGCCAGCTTATAACCTTCATAGAGAAATGGCTGTTCATCAAGCGTGGTCGCCAACAAGGCCGCAGGGCCATGACATAGGGTAATCGTGAACAAATCATTTCTATCCGCCCATCGCAGCACTTTATCAACATTGTGATCGTCTGGAATGCCCAACATGGCTCCATGTCCACCAGGGATAAACACCGCAGCGTATTCATCATTGTTTTACAATGATGTTTCTTCAAAGTGCTGCAATGAACCCGGTGCTTCGAATTGCTGCTTATATTCCTCATAGAAAGCTTTCACGTATTCATCTTTCTCTGGGAACGCCCACATTTCTAAAACCACAGGCTTCCCTGTTGGTGTGACTATCTCAAATTCAAAGCCAGCATTTTTAAGATGAAGCATGGGTAAAATCGCTTCCACAGGATGATTACCTGTCGAAAACATTTTCCCATTTTGCATGGTCATGTTTTTTTGCTCAGTGAAGATCACCAGTACTTTTTTACGGCTACCGTTGTACTTTTGATATGTGACATTCTCGAAGTCAGTTTTATCAACTGTTGCTAACTTCAGAGCCAGTTTTGATGGCGAATAGGAACCATCAGCTTCCTGTTTAGGCGCAATTCCAAATAATTTCTTCAGCATATCCCTTTCCCTAATGAGTATTTCTGAAAAGGGATATCACCTGAAATCCCTTTATGGTCACTTCTTCAGTCGTTATCAGGCAGAAACATTGATGATGATTTTGCCTTGTGCGCGACCTGTTTCGCTGCGCTCATGCGCTTCAGCGACTTGCCCTAGCGTGAACTCACTGTCGATACTTACTTTCAATTTCCCTGCATCGGCCTGCTCAGCAAGTTGTTCTAATTGTGCACGGTTTGGCTGAACGAAGCAGAATTGCGCATTAACACCATATTTAGCGGCCATTTCTTCTTCAGGAGATGTCGCGATAGACACCAAGCGACCACCTTTTTTCAGTGTTTTGTAGCTCTGGTTTTGCGTTTCACCGCCAATGGTGTCGAAAACAACATCCATATCTGTCAGTTCAGAAAAGTCCTCATTGCGATAATCGATAACGTTGTCAGCGCCAAGGCCTCTTACAAGCTCAATGTTACGCGATGACGTTGTCGTATAAACATTCGCACCTTTTTGCTTTGCAAATTGGATAGCGAACTGACCAACCGCTCCCGAACCACCGTGGATCAGCACTTTTTCGCCTTCCTTCAGATCGACATACTCAAAGAGCGCTTGCCATGCGGTTAATGCCGCCAAAGGCACACCAGCAGCCTGTTGCCAACTGAATGACTTTGGCTTCAAAGCCACTTCGTCTGCAGCTGCCGTCATGTATTCCGCATAGCTTCCGTTTTTAGCAATGTCAGGTCGGCTATAAACTTCATCCCCCCTCGCCAAGCAACTTACATCTTCGCCAACGGCAACCACTTCACCGGCAACATCCCACCCCAGTGTTAGCGGCAAAGGGTGATTCAGTAATGGCTGTAAGTAACCCTCTCGGATCTTCCAATCTACGGGATTTACTGCCGCTGTACGCACTTTAATCAGCACTTCGTTTGCAGCTGGCGCCGGGATATTAATATCATTCAGTGACAGCACTTCCCTGCCACCAAATTCACTAATTTGAACTGCCTTCATTGAACCGGTCATCACTTTCCTCTTTGAACGTTTTGTTTGAACATGAGCAAAGCGTACACGGATTGAACTGCCTTGATTAGACAGTTAACCGTCACTATATTGTTTCCATCACTTCAACAATTGATATTGAAATGGCATTTAGAGATGAAAATTTTCAGGCATTGATTCTTTTTGCTCACATAAATCGGCAAGGGAGTCTGTCTGCTGCTGCCGATCTTTTAGGTATCAGTCGCTCATCAGTCAGTAAACAGCTTGCGGCATTAGAGAAGAAGATTGGTTCAAGGCTGTTCAACCGGACGACAAGAAAGATCGTGCTAACCGATGTTGGCCGTAAAGTTTTGCAGGAAGCACATAGCGTTGAGTCAGCACTTCAGCGAATCGAGCATATTAGTGAAGACTCTCGCTCAGTGGTCTCAGGGCATATCAATATCTCTGCCCCTATTGCTCAAGGGCGAATCCATATCGCCCCACTACTGACAGAATTTATCAATCTTCATCCCAACGTTACTGTCAATCTTCAACTTGAAGACAGGTTTATCGACATGATCGCGGAGAATGTCGATGTTTCTATCCGTGTCGGTTACTTGCCAGATTCTTCACTCATCGCACGAAAGCTCGGCGACGTGTCCTGGGTGCTTTGTGCTTCCCCAAAATACTTAGAAGCAGCACCACCACTAAAAACACCGAGTGATTTACTCAATCACCGTTGCCTTTACTATCGAAATTCGAAAGTCAGCATGAACACCTGGACGTTCGTTGGAGAACATGGCGAAGAAGAAGTCACCGTATCGGGACCTTTTTCAATTAATGACCCCGGCGTGTTGATTACTGCGGCTTTGGATGGTGCAGGTGTTTTATTGATTAACAGAGGATTACTTGGCAACGCCATCGAAGAAGGAAGACTGATTTCCTTGCTTGATAACTATCAAGTGGTCGGCGGATTGCCCACTTACGTGGTTTATCCGGAAAGAGAGTTTATTCCTGCAAAAACCAGAGCCTTGGTAGATTTTCTGGTTGAGAAAATGCCTTCGAAGATGAGTAGTGATTAAACGAAAACTCTGACAGCCCAAATACGAAAAAGCCCGCTCGGTGAGCGGGCTTAATCTAATTTGGCGGAGAGATAGGGATTTGAACCCTAGATACGCTATTAACGTATGCCGGTTTTCAAGACCGGTGCTTTCAACCACTCAGCCATCTCTCCGTAAGTGCGGCGAATATTAACGGGGTCGTGGAATGCTGTAAACCCCTTTTCTGCACATTCGCGTTTAAGTGCCTCTTTTTTAAACGCATCGACGGTATAAGACGCAAAATACCAAGACCACACAGCCAAAAGACGCAACTTCAACGCTGAAAGGCGCAATTAACCTTCTGATTTAGCCAGTTTCTCAAGGTTGTGACTACACTGATGAAAAAAGCCTTGCGTTATTGATAGGTGTATCACTTTGATAACCGAAGAGATGAAGACTCTCTCTGCTTAACATTGAACGTTGCAGACAAGTCTGGAAGTCGTCTCGTGGAGCACAAGGTCATTAGCCAACGAGAAGAGAGATAACGATGAAAACTTCAGATTTGTTTGTACGCGCGCTGGAAAATGAAGGTGTCGAATATATCTACGGCATTCCGGGTGAAGAAAACCTCGATTTTCTGAACTCGCTAAAAGACTCCAAAATTGAACTTATCCTGACGCGACATGAGCAGGCAGCCGGATTTATGGCAGCGACTTACGGCCGTTTAACCGGCAGACCTGGTGTTTGTCTCTCAACCCTTGGTCCTGGCGCAACAAACTTTGTGACTGCTGCTGCCTATGCGCAACTCGGTGCAATGCCGATGATCATGCTGGGTGGCCAGAAGCCTATTCGTAAGAGTAAACAAGGCCGCTTCCAGATTGTTGATGTCGTCAATCTCATGAAGCCAATTACCAAATATTCCGAACAAGTGGTCGATGGCAATAACGTCCCTGCGATGGTGCGCGAATCATTCCGCGTGTGTAAGGAAGAGCGCCCGGGCGCAGGTTATCTGGAACTGCCAGAGGACATCGCGGACGAAGACTCAGGCGCGACAGTGTTCGATGTTGTTGAGCATCGCAGACCCGATGCCAACGATAAATGCCTCGACCAAGCGGCAGAAATGATCAAAAAAGCCAAAATGCCGCTTCTGCTGATTGGTGCAGGTGCCAACCGTAAACGTTCCAGCCAAGCTCTTAAAGAATTCATCGATAAAACAGGTATCTATTTCTTCAACACTCAGATGGGTAAAGGTGTGGTGGATGAGCGTCATGAACGCTTTATCGGTACTGCGGCTCTTTCAAGCCACGACTTCCTGCACTGTGCGATTGAAAAAGCCGATCTGATTATCAATGTAGGTCACGATGTGATTGAGAAACCGCCGTTCTTTATGGAGAAAGGTGGCACCAAAGTTATTCATATCAACTTCTTTGCGGCGCGCACTGATGAAGTCTACTTCCCGCAGCTTAACGTTGTTGGCGACATCTGTTCTTCAGTAGGTCGCTTAACAGAGAAAGTCGGTGAGCTGTCTCAGGACATGAGCTACTTCGGCCGTGTCAAAGCCCATGTTGATGAGCGTACGACCAAATACTTCGAAGATCGCCGCTTCCCTATTCTGCCCCAGCGTTTGGTGAAAATTCTCCGTGATCAGTTGGACGATGAAGACATCGTCACCCTCGATAACGGCGTCTACAAAATCTGGTTTGCACGTAACTACCAATGCCACACGAATAACACTCTGCTGCTGGATAATGCACTGGCAACCATGGGGGCGGGTTTGCCTTCAGCCATGGTGGCGAAGCAGCTTTATCCCAACAAGAAAGTGGTGTCGGTTAACGGCGACGGCGGTTTTATGATGAACTCGCAGGAAATCGAAACCGCAGTGCGCATGGGCCTTGATCTGGTGGTGATCATTCTGAATGACAGCGCCTACGGCATGATTAAGTGGAAGCAGGAAGGCATGGACTTCGATAATTTTGGTCTGGATTTCGGTAACCCTGATTTTGTGAAATACGCCAACAGTTTTGGCGCGATTGGTCACCGCCCAGACAGCCATGACGAGTTCCAGTCCATTCTCAAACATGCACTGAATTCCCCAGGCGTCCACCTTATCGATTTGCCAGTGGATTACTCACTGAACCACTCCATTTTGAATGTTCTTATCAAGGAAAGCCGTTCAATCGGATAAAGGGAGAGAATCATCATTATGTCTGAACTGAACGTCTATCGCCCCTATGATGGCGGTTTGATTCGGTCGCTGCCAATGCAGACAGCGGACGATGTAGAAACAGCGCTGGCCACTGCTCACGGGCTGTTTCTCGACAGAAGTGCTTGGATGCCACCGCATCAGCGCATTGAAATTCTGGAGAGAACCATTGAAATCATGTCATCACAGGTGGAATCTCTCACCCGTATGGCGGCGGAAGAAGGTGGCAAGCCATACATTGATTCTAAAGTGGAAGTGCTTCGCGCCATTAACGGCGTCAAACTGGCTATCGAGCATATTTCACAAATCAAAGGCGAGCAGATCCCAATGGGACAAACCGCGGCGTCCGTGAACCGTCTGGCCTTCACGATTCGTGAACCCATCGGCGTGGTCGCTTCTGTCAGTGCGTTCAACCACCCGCTCAACCTCATTGTGCACCAGGTGATTCCAGCACTGGCTGTTGGTTGCCCCGTGATTGTGAAACCCGCGCTCACCACGCCTCTTTCCTGCTTGAGACTGGTTGAGATCCTGCATGAAGCTGGCTTACCGAAAGGCTGGTGCCAGGCATTGGTTTGCGACAACGATGCGTCTAGCAAATTGGTGTCTGACCCTCGGATTAACTTCCTTTCATTTATTGGCTCAGCAAAAGTCGGCTGGATGCTACGCTCGCAACTCGCACCGGGCACTCGCTGCGCGCTTGAACATGGCGGTGCCGCCCCTGTGATTGTGGATGACAGCGCCAATATCGACGAAGTCGTACCCATGCTTGCCAAAGGTGGTTTTTACCATGCTGGGCAAGTTTGTGTGTCTGTTCAGCGAGTGTATGCGCAGCAGGGATTCTGCCGTGAACTAGCAGTCAGACTAGCTCAGGCTGCTGAGAAAATGAAGGTTGGCGATCCTCTGGATCCGGGAACAGAAGTCGGACCGCTGATTCTTCCTCGCGAAGTCGATCGTGTTGATGAATGGGTTCAAGAAGCCGTGCAAGGCGGTGCAGAGTTGCTTTGTGGTGGCAAGAAAATCTCGGACACCTGTTACGCCCCAACGGTACTGCTCAATCCGCCAGATGATGCCCGCGTATCTCAAATGGAAATCTTCGGCCCAGTGGTCTGTGTTTACTCTTACGCCGACAAGCAAACTGCTATCGATCGTGCGAACGGATTACCTTATGCGTTCCAAGCTGCGGTTTTCACCAATGATTTGGAAGACGCCCTGAATGTCACCCAACAACTCAACGCAACGGCTGTTATGGTTAACGACCATACTGCATTTCGCGTCGACTGGATGCCATTTGGCGGCCGTGATGCTTCTGGCGTCGGGCTGGGTGGCATTCAGTATTCCATGCACGAGATGACACGCGACAAAATGCTAGTGTTTAAGAGTAAGCACCTATAGGGGCTGTTAAGCTATCCCTCTGACTCTCCCTTACCGGCTATCAACATTGTCGGTATTGGGAGTGTCACCTTCCGGGTGTGTTGACTTTCGCATGCTCCCTCCCTCATTGAAGCCCCGCCGTGTCAGGTAGTTTGGGCAAAATGTCTTATAGTTAGATCAGACATAACAGTTTCAGAACAAGGGAGAAGGTGTGAATATCCGAGCCAGAGCGGTTCTTTTTACCGCGTTCTTTTTTACTGCTGTCATCCTCGCCTTTATCACACTGGCATTTGGTTATCTGGCCGATGCGCGCAAGGAAGAAATGAATTACCGTGCAAAAGAACTTGCCGAGCTCGTGTCTGTCACCTTTGAGATTCCCTTACTAGAAAAAAATCACACCATTATCCGAGATATGACAGACCGCTTTGTCGCCCACGAAGATTTAACCTACCTGACCATAGACCAGGGTGACACGCTGATTGCACACAGCCGCAGTTTGGAAACGCCGGAGGATGGCATCACTGTTGTGATTGAGGAAGTTGAAAACGATGAGGGAAAACTCGGTACTGTCATTGTCGGCTACCGCAATCATTACTCTGACAACATGGCCTCCCCTGTCGGTCAGGTGCTGATTTGGGGTACCAGCGGTATCGGTTTATTGGCCATAGTGGTGATTTACGTTTTGCTTTTTTCCATTACCCGTCCGCTTCGCAAACTTCATCAACTGAGTGATGGCGACGAGGGAAGCGCAAAATTCAGTCTCTTTAACGTGGACGAGATCGAGACGACGGTCAATGAAGTCAATCAACTCAGGCAAAAGATGGACCGAAGCTACAACAGGCTTCAGTCCTCATTACGAGACCATGAGTTTTCCTACCAGCAAACCCAGATAGTCGAAGAACGCAGTCAGGCAATATACAGCGCATCACTGGACGCTATCGTTGTCGTTGACGAGCAAGATACCATCATTGAATTCAACCCGACGGCAGAGCAGCTTTTTGGCTGGGCGAGAGAAGAAATTCTTGGACTGAGACTGGCAGAAACCATCATTCCCGAAAGGATGCGAAAGAACCACATCATGGGAATGCAACACTTACTGCAAACCGGTGAAGGTCAGGTGCTCGACCAGAGAATTGAGCTTTCTGCAATGCGCAAAAGTGGGCGCGAGTTCCCCGTTGAAATATCCATATCCTCGGCAAAAACCAAAGCAGGCTACATCTTCGTCTCTTACATACGCGATATTTCAAAGCAAAAAGCGCGGGAAGAAGAACGACGACAGAATGCGCAGGCATTTGAACTGGCGTTTCCAATGCTGATAGCCGACGCCAAAGGCCACGTTATCCGAGCGAATTCCGCGTTTTGCGAGATTTTAGGATATAAACCGGAAGACATCATTGGCGAGAAGCCCCGCTCTTTGACAGAAAACCCGTCAGACAAGTCCTTTCATACTCAGATCTGGTTGTCTTTGTTGGGGCGCGGTCGCTGGGAAGGCGAGTTGGGCCTCAGGCACAAATCCGGATACGGCGTTCGCGTGAAAGCAAGAATGAAAGCCCAGCATAGCGAAGGGGATGACCTGCAATTCTATGTTGCGCACTTTGAGAGAATCAGTGACAACAAAGAAGATGTTGAGCTGAAAGCTTCTCTCGAAGAAGAAAAACAAAGCCCGCTACAAGCGGGCTAAGTCACTAGGGTCTGTAGACCTGTTATAACGCGATAAACACGCCAGCCAAAGCTGCACTCATCAAGTTAGCAAGAGTTGCAGCGACAACGGCGCGGAAACCTAACTTCGCCACATCCTGACGACGCTCTGGTGCCATCGCACCGATAGAGCCAAGATTAATCGCAATAGAACCGATGTTGGCAAAGCCACACAATGCAAAAGTGACGATGATTTGGCTGTGTTCAGACAGGGTGTCCTTCACATTCACGAAATCCATGAAGGCGACAAACTCGTTCAGAATTGTCTTCTGTCCAATCAGCGCTCCCGCATTCAGTGCTTCGCTCCATGGAATACCTGCTGCAAATGCCAGAGGTGAGAACAGGTAGCCGAAGATCAGCTGCAATGTCAGGCCTTCATAGCCAAACCAAGAGCCCGCAATCTCAAAGCCTGCGTTTACCATCGCAATCACGCTCACGAACGCAATCAGCATGGTACCGACAGCCACTGCCACTTTCACACCGTTCATCGCGCCGGAAGCCAGTGCATCCACTGCGTTAACGTCGGTGCTTTTTTCCAATTCGATGTTTTCCTGCTCAATCGCGACTTCACGTTCTGGCACCAGCATCTTCGCCATTAGCAGTCCACCTGGTGCAGCCATAAAGCTTGCTGCAATCAAGTATTTCAGCTCGATGCCCAGTGCCGCATATCCACCAAGCACGGAACCAGCCACAGAAGCCATGCCGCCTACCATGATGGCGAACAGCTCTGAGCGGGTCATGTTCTTCAAGAATGGGCGGATAACCAGTGAAGACTCACTCTGGGAGAGAAAAATGTTGCTGGTTGCAGCCAGAGACTCAACCTGAGAAGTACCCAGAAGACGTCGAATTGCACCGCCAATCACTTTGATTAGCCATTGCATGATACCGAGGTAGTAGAGCAGAGAAATGATGGCAGAAAGGAAGATGATAAGAGGAAGAACGCGGATAGCAAAGATGAAATTACCACTTGCTAAGTCACCGAAAACGAAGCCAATACCTTCGTCCGCAAAAGCTAATAATCCTGAAACGCCGTTGCTGATTGAACCGAGAAGAGATTGACCAAGAGGGAAATAGAGAACCAACGCGGCAAAACCGGCTTGAAGGGAGAAAGCGCCGAGAACAGTTCGCCAATTGATGTCGCGACGACTGTCTGAAAGTGCGTAAGCACACGCCAATAGGGCCAATACGCCGGCCAAGCTGTAGATGATTTGCATTATGTTACCTTGCTTATGTATCTGGATTTTGGCGGGTTTTGATTAGACGCGCGCAGGCAAAGGCAACATGGCAGGAGGCTGCAGATGCTGTCTTACCCAAAGGCGAATATCAAAGGCCCATATACCCAAACGACCTGCAGAGGCAGGATGTAGTTTGTTTGGGTACTAATGCTCACAGTTACGCTGGGCCCAGTTCCTTGGGGCAAGTTTCCATTTTGCAGCCGATTGAAAGCTTGGTTATTCACGCCATTCGTTAACGAAAAGCGCTCGCTTTAACCGGGCGGGGAATATAGCAAAGCCAAACCGTATGTGACAATGATCACTTTTGTTAAATTTCACGGTCTGATGGCAAAACAGGCGCAAGAGGCTGATTTGAATAAAACTAAAACGAGAAAGCCCGGCTAAAATGCCGGGCTTGTCGATGTTTCTTTGAGCTGAACTCACTTCAAGTGGAAGATTTGTTCTGTTTCCAGTGACGTCATCGCTCGCACCTGACGCCACACGTAGTAGAAAATACCCAACATCATCAATGTGCTTGGAATCGCAATCATCGGATAGCTGTAGAGCGTCATCTTACCCAACTCTTCATTGAACGCCACCGTGCCTGCTGGGCTGGTCACAATCCAGGTTGCGAGGAAATAATTCATCACGGAAGAGAACACAAAGGTGCTGGCGAACAGATAGTTTGAAATGGTCAGACAGCGATCAAACGCATCCGTGTTGTTGGTTTGTGCGAGACGTTCTTTAATAAGTTCGAGATTCAGCAGGGTATCGTTAAAAACCAGCTTCTTCACAATCGGATAAGGTGTGAAAGTGGAAATCAACACCGCCAGACCAATCACACCAGGAATCAAGGCTTCTTTAATCGCCAGCCATTGCGTGTCCAGTTCAAGCAAACCAATCCCGCCTGTCAGCAACACACTCACAAAACCCAGTGCGGCAATCAGGTTCAGTTTCTTGCTTCGAACAAGTTCCAATCCACCGTAAGCTACCGGAAAGGCCAGCGCCACCACCAGCGCCATCACGGTGCCAAGGTGTTCTTCGCCGCTGAACTTCATCAAAATGAACGAAGGCAAAAATACGTTAAAGACAATTTCGAACAGTGCGTTCGGCTTTTTGGTTTCGGTATTACTCATAATCTTCCAGTTTAAAGCGCCATGTTATTTTTCAGGCTTTGTTGAATTGTTCCCTGACAGCCGCGAGATGTAAAGGTTGGATACCTCATCCTGTGTAACGACATGTGTCGCTTCCCTAGTTGTTCAGGCAGCTATTTGATGTGAAAAGTTCCGAAAAAGGTCAAGTACGTGGGATTTTGAGACTCAAAAAAGCCCCGACATTTCTGTCGAGGCTTCGTTGTATTGGTGGAGCGGACGGACTAGAGCGCGCCGGGCTCCCGGACGCGGCCCAAAGTGCGCAGCACTTTCTGGGGCGCGTATAAGAAAAAAGCCTGACGCTTTCGCATCAGGCTTAAATCGTTGGCGGAACGGCCGGGCTGGCGCTCCAGCGGGACTCAAGCCGCATGGCTCGTGAGAGTCCCCCTCTTAGAATCTGATAGATACAAAAAAGCCCCGACATTTCTGTCGAGGCTTCATTGTGTTGGCGGAG
>NZ_ANFM02000020.1 GCF_000333895.2 Grimontia indica
AGGGTTCTGCCCTAAGCGTTTTATGCTTTGTTGAGGTGTATTTGCTTAGAATGACTAGGCGGCACACACCTCGCCGCGCCTAAAACGCTTAGGGCTAGAACAAAATTTCACCACCAAAGGTCAACAGCCCCTAGGGTTTGAACTCACTCACTTCTCACAATCGTGCACTCGGTAGCCCCATTGTCATCAAATTGTGCCAAGATGATTTTCAGCACAACGCCATTCATTGCCCATTAAATCAAGGAGATAACCATGGCCGCACATCTTGCTGTGTTTGATCTGGACGACACACTGGTGGAAGGCGATTCCATGTCCCGCTGGCACCAATATCTGATTGATATTGGCATGGTGAGCGATCCTGATTTTCTCAAAAAAGATGAAGAATACATGGACGCCTACTTCGCAGGCACTTTGGAGCTCGATGGGTATTTAGCATATAGCCTGTCGCCGTTAGTATCTTATTCCGTCGCGGATGTTGATGCGCTGGCAGCGCGCTTTGTCCAAGAGCGGATGTTGGAACATATCTATCCCGAAGCCAAAGCACGGTTTGAAACCTTGAGGGCAGAAGGTGCGTGCATTGCCATCATTTCAGCATCGCTCGGTTTTCTTGTGCATCCCATTGCGAAAGTGCTGGGAGCGGATGTATCGATGGGGGTCGATTTGGTGGTGGAGAATGATCAATATCAACCGAAACCAGATGGCATTCCTTCCTTTCGTGAAGGCAAGGTTCACCGTCTGGCGCAATGGATAGCAACGCTCGACGAGGATTTCGAACACGTCAGCTTCTATTCGGATTCAATTAATGATCTGCCGATGTGTCTGTTTGCCGATGAAGTGTACGTGGTGAATCCTTGCAGTCAGCTCTTCAAAAAGGCGGGCGAATATCAATGGCCTGTGCTGAAGTGGGGCTCGCACGCGGAATAAGGAGCCCCGGGCAGATTAAATAGCGTTGGATTCGTCGTCGTGAATACGCTCTAAGGCGGCAGCACGGCGTCTCTCTTCATCGGAAAAATAGGACTCTCTCAGCGCACTGAGTGCCTGCTCGCGTTCTGTGTCAGACAAATAACTCTCTTCCAATAGGCTCTGGCGCTCAGTCAGGTATTGCTGGAATTGATTGTTAAACTCAGCCTCTTCTTGTTCAAAGGCCTGCAACCTGAGTGCGGCTTCTTCCCCGACTAACTCATTCAACTGTTGATGCTTTTCGCTGTCATCCAGTGCTGATAGGGCATTCATTTCGCACAGTAAAGCCGCGTTTTGGTAACTCTCTTTCATGTCCGGTGGCAGTTGATCCAACTCGGCCTGCCACTGTGCGTTCATTGTATCCCGGTCGAGCCCCATGGTTTCCAACTGCATGCGTTTAATGGTCATTTCTCTGGCGAGGTTTTCCTCATAGAAAATGCGTTGGCGCTCGGCATCGGAAAAGTGTTCGGACTGCAGTTTCTGCGTTTGTTCATGAATGAATGTCAGGTAATTCAATCCGGATAAACCTTCAGGCATTGATATTCCCACCAGTGACTGGCGATAAGCTTGGTATTTCTCAAAAAGAACCTTCTGCTTCTCGCCGAAACTGAGGGTGTCTGCGAAGGCTTCGTAATCTGTGGTGATCTGGGCGAGATCGCGCTCGCCCAAGGTAGAGAGAAAGTACTCAAACGTATCACGATCAGAAGATATATCGACCTCCGTCCCTTCGTGGGAAGGTGCTCTCGCGACCGTGTTTTGCTCCGTTGAACCGGAGAAAAGATAAAGCGCGGCGAACAGCAAAATCCCGGCGATGATCAGAATTGCGATTTTATAGCTGGTGAACGTGATACGCATGAGACGTCTCCTTATTTACAACCCCTGACGCTTAAGGCGATTGGCGTGCTGACGATAAAGGGTAACGGGGTCGGTTTCGAAAAGATGATGAAGGCCAAACAGTTGATTTACTTCGTCAAGATGATTCATTCGGTAGTTACTGCGAATAACTTTACCGAGATGGGTTGAGCATCGTCCTACAAGGCCATCGTTAGCTTCTGAGAAGAAAAGGCCAGTGGCGAAAAGGACGGGATCACTGATATCGAACACGTTAGTGACAGTGCTGGTACCAGACCAGGAGTAGTAATACACACCGTTTGCTGCACGGTAAGAACCCTCTCCACAACGGCTGGTCGGCACACCTTCAGGGTATTTGGCATTGAACGCCAAAGAACCTTTAGTGGTTAGCGAATGCAATGAAGCTAACGGATCTTGCGGCAAGCTAGAACCCCCTGAAAGCAGGCTGATTAAGCCAGAGAGGGTGCGGGCAGCGGTAACTGCTAACGCTTCGCCTGCAGAACCGGGAGGGAAGGTGCCGCGAACAACATCAGCGAACTCAGAGCCCTTGTTGACACCGCCGACGCTGGTGACCGAAGCCACGTGCTGTGGCGCAACAGATGCCACATAGCGAGCGGTTGGACTGCCATGGCTATGACCAATCAGGTTCACCTTACTTGCCCCTGTCACGGCTTTCACCCAACGTACCTGACGCAGCAACTGCTCACCGCGTTTTTCGGAACTGTTAGTCGCCGACACCTGCGCCACAAACACTTTCGCGCCACTGCGGGTCAGCGCTTGTGGAATGGCGTGGAAGTAATCCATCCCCGCAATGCTGTCAAAGCCGAACAAGCCATGAACGAGCACGATAGGGTATTTGGTTTGGGTGTAACCTGTGGTGGTTGTGCCTGATGTGGTGGAGCCAGCAAATACTGAAAACGACGTGATGGTGAACAACATCGCTATAACGATTCCCTTCATTTCAATTTCCTCTGGTCAGTCCTCTGATGTCGATTAAATCTTAGCCAGTGGTTAACTTTGAGTCAGGTATCAAAAATGAGAATGAAAGGACTTTGTTAAATCAAGGTAAAAATTGCGTGGTTGGGAAAGCATCGAAAAGGCGAAGAACGGACTTACCGGACAAAGGAAGGGAAATGCGGATGGAATTGTCTTAACGTGCTGAAATTGGAGTGGTTTAGATAAATAAAAAAGGAGCGCATAGCGCTCCTTTCTTGTCGGGAATCGCCGCGCTTATTGCACGCCAATGCCCCATTTGATTTCGTTGCTGGAGTCGTCAACCACTTCATCGAGGTAGTTTTCAACTTGCTGCTCAACCAGTTTGTCTGGCTCTTCAAAGAACGCGATGTGATAGATGGCATCACCTTCGTTTACCAGTGGCAGGGTTTGCTGACCAATGATAATACCGCCTTGTGGTGCGTAGATTTGAATTTCTTCGCTACCGGTAGGCGCACTGATTGAAGCCAGAGACTGACCTTTGCTCACGCGCTGTCCAAGAAGAACGTGAGAGCGAAGAATGCCATCCGCTTCTGCACGTACCCAACGGGTGGCACGGGCAATCACAGGCTCAACATTGGTCTTTTTGCTTGCCTTACGGATCATGCCAAGGTGCTGCATTACACGCTTCACACCTTTCACACCTGCAGTAATGGCGTAAGGTTCGAAACGCAGCGCTTCACCGGCTTCATAAGTCAGTACCGGAATACCAATCTTTTCCGCTTCAGAACGCAGAGAACCTTCGCGCAGTGCAGCATCGATAACCACAGGAGTACCAAACGCCAACGCCATGTCATAGGTTTCTTCGTTGGAAAGGTTCGCACGGATTTGTGGAAGGTTGGTGCGATAAATCGCAGCCGTGTGCAGGTCAAGAATATGAGTACAGCGACGAACGATTTGTTCGAAGATCTGGTACGCCATACGACCCGCAATAGAACCACGCTCAGAACCCGGGAAACAGCGGTTCAGGTCACGGCGGTCTGGAAGGTAACGCGATTTATGAATGAAACCGAAAACGTTCACCACAGGAATCGCAATCACCGTACCTTTCAATGTGGCAGGGTTCAGACGATCCAAGATTTGGCGAACGACTTCAACGCCGTTTAGCTCATCACCATGAATGGCCGCGTTTATCATCAAAACAGGGCCGGGCTTCTTACCATGAATAACTTCCGCTGTTACAGATAGCGGAGAGTGTGTGTAAAGCTTAGCAACTTCAAATTCAACACTTGCGCGTTGACCTGGCGGGATACTCGTCCCGCCAATTTCGAATGCATTATTTTTGTTATTTGCTTTTGACACGTGTCCTTGTCCTCGGAGAAGAGACTATTTTCTCTATATGTTCAATGATCAGACCTGCCACGTCTTTACCGGTAGCAGTCTCGATCCCTTCAAGACCCGGTGAAGAGTTCACCTCCATCACCAGAGGTCCGCGCTCAGAGCGCAGCAAATCAACGCCTGCTACGTGAAGACCCATTGCCTTCGCAGCAGCAACCGCTGTTTTACGTTCCGTTGGGGTAATGCGTACCAGAGACGCACTGCCACCGCGGTGTAGATTAGAGCGGAATTCGCCTGGCAGTGCCTGACGCTTCATCGCTGCAATCACTTTATCGCCGATAACGAAACAGCGAATATCTGCGCCGCCCGCTTCTTTGATGTACTCCTGAACCATGATGTTGGCTTTAAGGCCCATAAAGGCTTCGATAACACTCTCTGCCGCTTTACGGGTTTCTGCCAGAACCACACCAATACCTTGGGTTCCTTCCAGCAGCTTGATGACCACAGGGGTACCGCCCACCATGTTCAGAAGGTCTTTAATATCGCCCGGTTTGCTCGCAAAACCTGTGATAGGCATACCAATATTCTTACGAGACAGCAGCTGGAGTGAACGCAGCTTGTCACGTGAGCGGGAAATCGCCACTGAATCGTTCAGGGTGTAGATTCCCATCATCTCGAACTGGCGCAAAACTGCACAGCCATAGAAGGTCACAGATGCACCGATGCGCGGAATAATGGCATCAAAACCCACCAGATCTTCACCCATCAAATGGATAGAAGGTTGGGTAGAGTTGATGTTCATGTAACAACGCAGCGCGTCAATAATTTTATATTCGTGGCCGCGTTGCTCACACGCCTCGATCAGGCGGCGAGTGGAATAAAGATTTTCGTTACGAGAGAGAATTCCAATTTTCATATAATTAACCTTGTTGCGCCTGAACGAGGAAAGATTTAACTGGATCGACCAACAGTCGATTTTCCATTGCGGTACGACCCAGCAACATTCTAAATACCATGGTGTCGCGTTTGGTCAGTGTCATTTCGATAGGGTATGACAAGTTACCAACCACCAGTGTTGTTTCGATGACATAACGCAAGGTCTCATGACCGCCAGAGTCGCGTACTTTGCGCATGTCTTTCACTTTTGCGTGACACTCTTTTTCGGTCATGTTGTCGTCTTGAATTGGGTGGATCATAAATTTCACCCACTTCTCGCCATCTTTTTCATATTCGGTAATGCCGAAAGTGTGCAAACACGAAGTACGTGCGCCAGTGTCCACTTTCGCTTTGATCGCAGTGATACCCAGATCTGGTAAGGCAACCCATTCACGCCAGCCAACAAGCAATCGGTCATTTGATAAAGCTTGGTTATTGTCCTCGACTGCTGGTCGAGCTGTGTTTTTGTCAGTCATCGCTGTCAATGCCCCAGGTAGTGATTTTCGAACGGATGGAGTGAGCGCATCAGTCGTTGACACTAACTCAAGTAAACGATAGTAGCTCGGCGGGAACATGCCGCTCACATTTGTAAGAACTGATTGAATAATCAAGACTATCGTTATCGCTGAATGCCCAGACAGGGCGACTGCTCAGCGTACCAGGCTCCGGCGGCGCTCATTTCATCCACTTACTCGGCACCGCACCAAAGAGCGCGCAAGTTACAGCTTTGCGAAGCTAGCGACAAGTCAATTTATTGCTTGTGACGATGAAATATATTGATGGATGCGGGATGTGAATTTTATGGAATATCAGGTGGTTGTGGTGAGAAACCACCCGATTACCATTGCACAAATTCGAGGTGTAAATCTGATTGATTGATGTGATGAAAAACGGGGGTGAGTGGGGTTACATCGCCGCGTATTGAAGGGTGGGAAAGTCGTCTCCACGGATCCACTCGCAAAGCACATCTACCAGACCTTCTTCATTGTCGTGCTGGCCAATTTGCTTTTCGACAAAACCATGCTTGCGCCAAAATCGTCGTGCTACCTCATTCATTTCAAAGGTATAAAGCTGAAGATTATCGCTGGTGGTTTCTTTGGCTAACTCGACCAAGGCGCTGCCAATGCCCTGATGCTGATACTCACAATCGACGTAAAGCTGGGTAATCACGTTCTCGTCAAACGCAATCATGCCCAGTACACGTTCGGAACGTCTTTCTAAAGCAAGATAGATGCGGTTCGTCGCCGTGAGAATACGGTTGAGGTAGTAACGATGTGCTTCAAAATCGTGAGCCTCGGGAATGCCCAAGGCTCGTTCTTTGCTATTGCGCCACATGGAAATGGTTTGTTCTGTGTAGCGCGGATGGTAATCAATAATTTCTATTCTTTTATGCATAACCCTGTATCTACGTTGTCCTTAACGTTAGGCAGGACTGAACTGTTGCAGTGTTCGGGTATAAAAGACGCTGTTTGGATCTTCAATATATTCCCCGAATGGCGAGCAAGCTTCGAAGCCGAAACGCTCATAAAGACGATGCGCTGGCTGAAATTCTGGTTCAGTACCTGTCTCTAAACTTAGACGCGTGTACTGACGCCTGCGTGATTCTTGGAGAATATGTGCGAGCAAGTTCGCAGCTACACCTTTTCTCAGGTGTTTTTGCGACGTGCGCATAGATTTGATTTCACCGTGCGACGGGCCAATTTTCTTTAGCGCGCCACAACCGGCCAGTTCACCCTCAATCCAGACACTCCAAAGAGTCACATCTGGGGCTTTCAAGGCACTGAGGTCAAGGGCATGCACGCTTTCTGGCGGGCTGATTTCGTGCATGTTATTGAGGTGTTCCTGGAGGAGGCCTTTAATTTCCGGGCCGTTTAGGTCGTCGATACGAATGTCCATGATGTCTTCCTCCAATCCTTTGAGTGAAAGAACATTTAGCATTGGCTTTGGGCGGTGTTCAAGCTGGCGTGAAAAGCGTAAAGGTATGTTGTTCTGAAACTATCAGGAAGGAATGACTTTAGTTGCGCTTTAAAGTGAAGGATGTGTCTATGTTGGGGTTGTTTGTAGGATGAATAAACTGAAATGATTCAAATCGAATATGCATCTGTTTGAGCGTAAATATTAGATTTGCTTCAACCTTTTCTGTGCTTTCGGCTGTATTTTGTCTTAACAATAAGTGCAGACGAAAAAGCCCCTTTGCAGGGGCTTTGAAAGCTTGATTAATGTGCGGGGTTCAGTGTCAGTTTCCGTTGCGTTCTTTGCTTGCTGTACACCATCAACACCAGACTCATCATCACCATGGCGATACCAAGCCATTGGTAAGGCCCCAATACTTCACCAACCAGGAAAATACCCAAGGTGACCGCAGCAACAGGGTTCAGCATGCTGATCATTGCCATGCTGTCTGCGCCAATCTTTTTGATTGACCGTGAAAATGCCCAGTAAGCGAAAGAGCTATTCAGCAAGCTGACCCAAACCAGCCCCGGTAATTCATGGGTGGTAATCGGTTTCGGTGTGCCTTCCACAATGAATGCCAATGGCACCAGTAAAAGACCGCCCAGTGTTAACTGCCAAGCTGTCAGGCGGAAAATGTCCGTGACTGGCCAGTCTTTCAGCCATAAGGAAGCTCTTGCCACTAACGCCGTTGCAGCCAGTGCCGCCGCCGCGCCGATAGCATCAATATCAGCACTTGGGTTCAAGATCATCACAATCCCAGAGAAGCCAACCAGCGCCAACAGCAGCATTTTCAGTTGTGGGCGTTTTCCTTCCACCAACCACTGCATCAGCATTAATTGCAGCGGTAAGGTTGCGCCAAGTGTGCCGGCGACAGAGCCCGGAAGACGGTAAGCCGCAATAAATAACAGCGGGAAGAAAGCAGCAATATTAAAGACGCTTAACAAGGTCATTTTTGACCAAGGTAGCGGAGGGCGTCCCGGCTTCAATAAAAGAAGCAACAGACCTGCAGGCAGTGCACGCCAAACTGCCACCCAAAAAGGCGAGAGATCGTGCAAAAAAAGACTGACAGCAGCGTAAGTGCTTCCCCATAAAATAGGAACCAATGCTGCTAACAGGTAATTGCCCACATGTGCCTCCGGTCAAAGTTTTTCAAAAAGTATCTTTTATGAAAGATAAAATATTCGCATTATCTCTTTTGATCAAGTATCTTTTTAAAAAGATAGATTGAGTGCCGAAGTGAAGGACACCATGAAAGCCGATCATGTAGATACCATCATTGCCCAATGGGCGACGCAAAGACCGGACTTAGACTGCTCACCAATGGGCGTGATTGGACGACTTGGAAGAGCGAAACAAATCATCACCCCGAAACTGGAAGACGTGTTTAAGGAAAATGACCTAAGCAGCATTGAATTCGATATTCTGGCTTCCCTCCGCCGCGCCGGCGAACCTGTTACCCCGACTGACCTTTATCAAACCCTTATGCTTTCATCCGGAGCCATGAGCACGCGCGTCGATGGCTTGGTGAAGCGTGGTCTTGTGATTCGACAAGCCAGCGAAACCGACAGAAGAAGCTGTCTGGTCACCCTGACCAAAGAAGGACAGGCACTGATCGACAAGGTCGTCGAGCAGCACATCGACAACGAACGACACATTTTGGAAGCGCTGACAGCCGATGAGCAAAAGCAGTTGGCTGGTCTGTTACGAAAATGGCTGGCGGCGAATGAATAGTGCTTTGCACTGAAGCTGAGACGCAAAACCTGGTTCCTTCGGTGCATACTCTCAGTAGAAAGGAGTATGCGAATGGAATTGATGAAAGTCAGCAAGCTGGTCGCCATGAATTTGAACTGGGTGCGGGGAGAAGATGCCCGGTTCAAATCCATCTTGAAAGAACTGAAGCAGGGCGCAGACATTAACGAAGCGATCCAACTTATCCGCTGTGCCTGTGGGAAGACTTACGTGTTGCAAGATGGTGGTCACCGAATCAGTGCCGCGTTTAAAATCTATCAGGACACAGGAAAAGACATCGACATTCCGGTGAACCTGTTTCAATCCTCCATTCCTTAATGGATGCTTCTTCGGCTGCGAACGCAGCGCATTTTTACCGTACTTAATTCGGCCTAGTTCTTTGTTTTTCATCTAAACATTGAGCCAAACCCAGCGCCTGTTATTCACTACAATCAAGGCCACCACCAAGAAATTTATTCAGGTTTCAGCAGTCCGTGACCTTCTTTCTCATCGCCATCTTGTTTCTTTTTGTTCTCGGCTATCTCGCCCAGACCACAGGGCTTTGCCTGGTGAAAGGGGTCAATCAAGCGTTAGATAAACGCCCCCAGTTTCTTATCGCTATTCTGACCAGCGGCGTACTAGGTTGGGTTTCTTTGTTGGTTGCAGACATGATGACCATAGAAGTGCCTTTTCGCGTTTATGCCATACAGTGGACGGCGCTGATCGGTGGCGTGCTGTTTGGCTTCGGAGCCGCCATGAATCAGGGCTGCGGTGTTTCGACCATCAGCAAATTGTCACGCGGTGACACCCTGATGATTGCGACCGTTTCCGGTTGGTTGATAGGTTGGATTCTGCTGGCGAGTATTGCTGACACTCTTCCCCCAAGGCTTTCCTCTGCCTTACCGCAATGGCATTTTACCGCCTTGTTGGTGGCTTCCTTGTTAATTGGCGCTGGCATTCTTCTGATCAAAAGATGGGATACACGGCTCTGGCTAAGCATGTTGGCGATTGGGTTGATGGGCAGCCTGACGTTTCTCTACGAACCCAAATGGACACCCAGCGGGTATCTTTCAGATTTGAGTCTTTCCGTTTGGGAAGAAACCGATGAACGAATGCCTTCTCTTGAACGTTCCCTGCTGCTTTTTGCTCTGGTGGCGGGCATGGCATCTGCGGCGCTGATAACACGTTCCTTCAAACTCAACCTCCAACCCTTCTATATGTATTGGCGGCACTTGTTTGCGGGTATCTTGATGGGCATTGGCGCTTCTCTCGCCGGAGGCGGAAACGACAGCCAATTGCTCTTGTCCCTGCCTGCCTTCTCCTTATCAGGTTTTGCCGCTGTTATGAGTATGTTGTTCGGTATATTCATAGGCTTACGTGTCCCCCGATTACTGAGAAGAACAACTATAGTGAGTTGATAATCCATTGCTTAAAAGCAACGTGGGGGAAGGATGATTCGATTAATCTATGCCAGTTCGGCGACCGTGGAATTTACGGAAAGTAAGTTAATGCAACTGCTTGGCAAGGCTCGTCAAAAAAACGGGGAGCTCGGTGTCAGTGGCCTTTTACTTTATGCGAAAGGCAACTTCTTTCAGGTATTGGAAGGCGAAGAACACAACGTCGACAAGCTCTATCAAAAGATTGAGCAGGACGATCGCCACAACAGAGTCGTTGTCCTTGATCGCTCCGAAATCAAAAAGCGGGCGTTTCCTGACTGGTCGATGGGGTTCCGTAATTTGGAAACGTTCGATAAATCCCAACTTCGTGGCTACAACGACTTTTTGGATCGCGATCTTTCCCCTGAAGAGTTTGGTGAGATGGGTGACGAAATCGTCGGTCTCATCGATCATTTCCGTTCGATTTGCTGACGACAAAGATCAAAAAAATTTTCCTCTCAATATCAAACACAAATAAGAAACTTTTTGCATGTCTCTTTTCTGAGTCATCCACTGACAAGTCCCAAAAGGTACTATTCGCGTAACAAGGAAGAGTAATGGTAAAGCGCTGGGTACTCCCTCAGTGCTCACCAAATAAACCATAATTTCAATAATATAGAAGTCAGTGGCTTGATCATAAAGCCGTTTGCAGGGTCGCTATAGGAGTGGAACTGAATCGGCGGAGGTAGTAGATCATGCTATATGTTGATGGACTGGTGACAGCGTTGCCTGTTGCCAATAAAGAAGCCTACAAGCGTCTGGTTCAGGACGCGATCCCCTTGATGCGCGCGTATGGTGCACTCAATGTGGTTCACTGCAATGAGCAGGAATCTTCAAGAAACGTGGCGTCATCCGGCTATGAAAATTGCCCGTCCGTGGTGCTGTTTTCCTGGATCATCTGGCCTTCGAGAGAGGCGAGAGATGAAGGAATGGAGCGGATGCTGTCTGACCCTCGCATCGACGACGTAATGAATCCCGTCTCGCTTAACGGTGAAAGGCTGGATTTAGACGAAGATTTCATTCCCAGCTTTCACTAACCGAAAGTACACTAACCCAGATAACCCGCTGAACCTCTAGCGGGTTTCTTTCCCTTTGCTGCGAGACAAAGATCCCAATTCTCCCTTTGAATCCATTACACCTGCTGTTGGGCAGTGCATGGTGATGAAAAAAAGGAGAAAGCAATGAGCCAGTACATCGTCAAAAAGCAAGATATCGAATCCATGGAAGGGCAGACCAAAACCCACTTCCTCAACCCCAATGCGGTGCGAACGGGCAAATCCCTCGGTGATTTGGTTGGCCTGTCTGGGCTGGGCTTCCACATTGTCGAGATAGAGCCAGGGTTTGATTCGACCGAATATCATGTCCACTACTTTGAAGACGAGTGTGTCTATATTCTTTCCGGTTCCGCCACTGTCACGATTGATGATGAAGACTTCGAAGTAGGTGAGGGCGACTTCATTGGCTACCCGGCAGGCGGGATGCCACACGTCATGACCAACACAGGCGATGAAACCCTTCGTTGCATTGTGGTGGGTCAGCGCCTTGACCACGATGAAGCGGATTACCCCAAGCAGCACAAACGTATCTTCAGAAACAAAAACCGACTGTGGCAGGTCGTGGACATCGAAGACATTGACTATCCAAATGCAGGGAAGAAGTAAGCCGTGATAAAGAAAAACGAAATTGCATTGGTGACAGGCGCGAGCCGCGGCATTGGGGCAGTCACCGCAAAATTGCTGGCAGCGCAGGGCTATACCGTGTGCGTGAATTATCACTCCCGCACTGATGCAGCAGACCAAGTAGTCAAAGAGATTGAAGAAAACGGCGGCAGCGCCTTTGCGGTAAAAGCAGATATTTCAAAGGAAGAGGGCGTTGCCACGCTGTTTGCCGCGATAGATGCCAATACAATGCCGCTGACGGGATTGGTGAACAACGCAGGTATCCTTTTCACACAAAGCAAGCTGGTGGAGCTAACCGCAGAGCGTATCAATAAAGTGCTAACAGCAAACGTCACCGGCAGTTTTCTCTGCGCCCGCGAAGCGGTAAAACGCATGAGCACCGAACGCGGCGGAAAGGGCGGCGCGATTGTTAACGTTTCCTCTGGCGCATCACGTACTGGCTCACCAGGCGAATATGTTGACTATGCTGCCAGCAAAGGTGCGGTAGATACCTTAACCATTGGGCTTGCCAAAGAAGTGGCCGCGGAAGGCATTCGGGTAAACGGCGTCAGACCGGGTCTCATTCACACCGATATTCATGCCGACGGCGGAGAGCCAGGCCGTGTCGCGAGACTTGCGCCGCGCATCCCTATGCAACGTGGCGGAGAGCCAGAAGAAGTTGCGAGAGCCATATGCTTTTTACTTTCCGAAGATGCGTCTTACACAACAGGCAGTATTTTGGACGCCACAGGTGGAGTGGTTTGATACTGAGTTGAGAGATGAAAAACAGAGCGAACGGGTTTCTTGTCCTATTGTTGGGTGTGGTTATCGGGGCAAGTGGCGGGTCTTTGATCACCTATCACGCCACCCGCGCTCAGATTCAAACGGCTGAAGTCCACAAAGACCTCGGCCAACAATTGCCAGCCAGAACTCCAGCCGTTACGCCTTTGGCGCCAAGCGAAGTACTCAACCCCGTTGCGGACATACTCCCCAATGCTGAACCTTTATCTGCGGCTAAACCCGCCTCCGTGCAACCAGTAACGGATGACCTTGTGTCTGCCAATGACAACGTTGAAGAAAATGGCATAGGAGATGAAACCTCTGGCGCATATGCCAAATCCTCAGAAGCTGATGTCGAAGACCAAGAAAGTGACGACCCTTACGAGCGGCTTCTCATGCCGTCAGAGTCCAATAAGGTCTTCAATCGCTTCCAAGAGAGGCATGCAGAGTTCGCCAAGCAAGAAAAGACCGATGAACATGCTCATATTGCCCAAGGCTTTCAGGACTACTTTGATCTTTACGTGGTTTCCCAAGACGCCCAGTTAGACAAAGCGGAATGCCGAGTTAATGCTTGTGAATTGAGGATCAGCAGCCCAAATAAGGTTTTCAATGTGACACAAAAAGTCGTGGATATTGTCAGGGAGCTCGATATAGAAGCAAAAGGCATGCAAGGCATTGATAGTTATGATGTTGAACTCGAAAGAAAGATCACGTTGCTCTTGATTGAGATGGAAGAGTTTGAGGGGTAGAGGGGAAGATGAATCGGGAAAGACACTGTTTCCATAGGACGCCATTAACCTTTAAGGCAATTAGGCATGACCTTTCTCATAGCGTCTGTCCCGATACGCTGTTTCAGCCTGCTTCTTTCAGATCACCGATATGCTTACACATACGGAAGTAAAGAAACGCAAACCAAACTTGAAAAAGTATCACTTCAAAGGGAGTCGTGACGATATCTTCCTCTAAAGGAAACACATAGAAATAGTAAACCCCTAAGCCAACCAGCATCGGTATCAACCAAGGCAATAACCTCAGCGTCACGACAAAATTGATACTGAAATAGCGCCCAAGAAAATCTGTACCCTTGTCTCCGCCATTGGCTTTATAGGCGAAAAAGGTTCCTACAATCGTAATTACAAGCAAACCGACGTCGTCAATTTTGTCCCAAAGGTTAGGGTTTTCCAAAGGGAAGTAGGCACCGAACGACATGCTAAGCAAACCCAGCACGATATATATCAAAACATAGCGAAAGCGATCTTTCTCCGAGAAACCGCCTTGCTTGATGTTGCTTTTTAGCGCTTCAATATTCCAAAAGTACATCTATCTTCTCCTGACATGCTTTGACTGGTGGGTACCCATCAAAGTGGCCTGGCAGCCTATTGCGTATCGCTCTGCCGACGCCACGGCAAAAACCAAAGGCATAGCATGACAAAAGCGATTGAGAATTATTACCACAAGAATACAGAACGTCGCCCCAATTGAGATGTAAAACAGATGTTCAACTGATGACTTGAAGGACTCGACGCAAAAAACCGTGAATCGCTTCTCACCCTTTACCCGCAGGCTCACGGTGGTAATGATTTGTTGCGCTAAGTGGGAAGATAAATCGGGTACTGAAAACCAATGTTTCGCAGTCTATTTAGACTTCTGAAACCATTGCTCTCGTGAGATCTTATAAAGACAATGCCTTTCTAAATCATGTCCTTTGGGGAGTTTTGGGTGGTCAAAGTTCTGGTTAACGTTTTCCATACCCAGCTTGGACATAACACGTTGAGAAGGTTTGTTGGGAAGCGCGGTAAATGCGTAAACCGAAGGTGAACCCAGCTTACAAAACGCAAACTCTAACGCGCCAAGTGCAGCTTCCGGGGCATACCCTTTTCCCCAATATTCAGAAGATAATCGCCAGCCAATCTCCACAAAGGGCGCACAAGGAATACCGCTCCGTTCATCTTGGCTGTGAAGCCCAACAAAACCGATAAATTGCCCCGTGGCTTTCAGTTCAACGGCCCAAAACCCCCAGCCTCTCTCGGTAATCAGCGATTGTATCCGCATCGCCTGTTCATTACTTTCTTCAAGGGAAAGAGTGGAAGGGAAGTACCGCATCACTTCTGGGTCAGCATTTAACTGGGCAAAAGGCGCAAAGTCTTCTTCTTTCCAATCCCGCAATATGAGTCGGTTTGTTTCGATCACAACTTAGTCCCCTTGATGATGATTAACGTTAAAGCTGGTCGTGATGGAGCAGAGCAGTCAGATGTGGTGTTGAGCAGCATCTTTGATATTGTATGCCTCCACACGCGCTATCACATCATCTAGCATCGTATTGGTGTTATCTGAAAGGCACTTTTAGAGCCTTAAAAGCATTTGTGCCTACAGTGATGTTCAAACTGGGTTCACGATCTTTTGGTGGTGGAAAATTTAATAAATCAGCACGTTATGACAATCATGATAGCTGTAAATCATATTGACCGTCGACGTTTTCTATATGCCGACGGTGTCATTTGAAACCAACGCTGACACGCCCGGAAAAAAGACGATTGCTCGGTAAAGCCCATCAAATAAGCGATTTCATTGGTACTAAGTGTCGTGTTATCAAGATAGTGCTTAGCCAATAAAATTCGTGTTTCCTCAAGGACACTCTTATAGGTGGTACTTTCTTGGGATAAACGTCTTTGCAATGTCCGTTTGCTCACATTCAGGCGACGCGCTATTCCCTCAGCGGAAGCATCCCCACTGGGTAGCGCGTCCTGAAGTGTCAATTTCACTTTGTCCACAATACAGTCGCTTTCTTCTTCCTTGGATAGTTGCCTTTTCAAGCTAGGCTCAATCTCTCTCCAAAAAGACTCATTACTCGAAATGAGCACGCGATCCGCATCTTCCAGTGAAAATGAAAGCGTTACACGGCGACTGACATCTATTCGACATTCCAATTTTTCTTCAATTAATGCACATCGCGAAGGCGCGCTAGCCGCTTTTGGTTTTATATAGAGACCTGTATGCAGCCGAGCGATAGAAACAAAGTAAATTAGTTCCATCAACGCAAAAGACGGAGGAGTCAGTACAGTCGGATTGGCGGTGACAAACTCAACAGTGAGGCCCTTTTTCCCTTTCATCACCTTAAGACCAAATGGCCCCATCAAAGGTTTAAAAACCGCTAATCGATGAAATGCTGCTGTGAGATTCTGGCTGCAAGAGAACGCAAAAATAGCAGGGTTTAATGGCGCTCGGGCATATACCTCACCCAGTCGGACCGGAAAGTCCGGCTTACTATATTCAGAGGCCATCACATCCCAAATGCGGAAATACGTATGTACATCAACACCTTTGTCGTCAGCGTGGAGTACACGATTGGACAGTTGCGCGCGTTCTAAAACACCTTGTGCTTGAATGTTCATTAAGCCACAGACCGATGAGATCATGTCAGCAACCTTGAAATACTTCGCCATATCCTCTCCACTGCAGCGGTCTTTCGCTTTTCAATCAATTAATAGAAGAACGCGTTGCAGTTTGTAAAATTTCAGGACAGGGATTGGCACCCATTGCCACTTAATTGGCATACCTCGCTAATGACGTCGTTCACGTATCACCTCACCATAAAGTGGAAAGCTAACTCGCTATCATTCAGAGAATTCAAAGGAGAGAGATAATGACAACGAATTATGCTGTTGGCGAAAATCGTGTGACCTTTTTCAGTGCAGACTATCAAATTGTTGCACTCCTCTTCCTTCCACCTAACTTTTCCTCTTCTGAATCTTATCCTGCCGTGACTATCACGCCACCAGTCACGGGTGTTAAAGAACAAACGGTTAGTGTTTATGCTCGAGCATTAGCACTACAAGGTTATGTCACTATAACCTACGACCAAAGAGGCTGGGGAGAAAGTGAAGGCCCGACGTTTCGTGCGAATCCGTATGAGTTCATCGAAGATGTACGTTCTGCCGTCAGCTTTTTACGAACACTCCCTTTCGTGGACAACGATAGTATTCACGGCATGGGTATTTGTATTGGCTCAGGCATTGCCGCTGTTGCCGCTGCATACGACGGGCGAGTGAAGTCTCTTGCTGTGGTGAGTGCTTACCTGGAAGCTGGTGATATCGCTTTTTCCGCACTGGGAGCAAAGGGATTACGTGAAATGATGGCGGGGCTAGCCCCCGCTCGCGACGCTCTATTTCAAAACAACGAAACAGTGTTAATTAAGCCCGTTCCAGAAACAGAGCAAGAAGTGGAGAATGAACCAGACCCTGTAGCAGTGGGGATGAGGGACTATTACTTGCCGGGAATGCCAGGCAGCACCTTGAATTGGCATAACAGGATAAGTCCTATCAGCTATGAGTCGGTTCTTAGCTTCTCTGTTTTTCATCACATACGCATGTTTGAAGCTATTCCAACCTTTCATGCTTATGGCTCTGAGGCTATTTCCCGACACGGAGCGGAGCGCTTTTTCAATGAAGCGAGCGGTCCGAAGAAAAGGTTGATCATCGAAGGTGCTGGACATTTCGACATGTATTGGCGCCCAGAGTGTGTTAACCCAACCGTAGAGGCAATTAGTGCATTCTTTGCAAATATTGATGCATAACGATGATGCTCCATTGTATCGAATGTCTCGGTGCACCTGTTTTTCTAGATAAAGGGAGGATAGACACTTTAACCACTAAGGTGGTGAAGTGTCTGTCCCAATTAGTTTCCGAACGAATTAGGCACTGCAACCGCGTAATGTCATCAGGGCCATGACGTGAGTCAGTGAAAGGCCGAATGTAGAGCGGCAGTCCAAAACCCATCTTCAAAATTCTAGCGGATGTTTGACGAACGGGGGAATCCATGTAGCTTTGTTAGTTTGCATTCTCTAAAAGAGATCTTTCTTCTTCTGCAGTAATAGATTTACCAAAATGAATCATAGATGAGCTCAATATTTTATTATCAAGTGTTTTTGCGAATACTTTACCTTGCAAGCCCCCGAGTTCATAGAATTCAGAAACTAGCTCACTTTCACTCCCTATTTTTTCAATTGATATAAGCTTTACATCTATTGAACTTCCGCCACTAACTGAAATATGTGGAGAAGGGTCACTGCTATGGAGAAATTCTTCTGTTCTGACCATGTCATCAAACTTCAATGACTCAATTTCACTGTTACTCTCTGTTTTCATAACAAATGATTTTTCTGCTTGCCCAAAAACTAACTTAGCCGCCATGTAAGGTTTAAATATTATTGGTGACTGCCCCAAATTTGATATGTTTACTTTCATTGAAATTTTTGCATTTTCGATGATTAATTTTCTCAATTGCTTTACAAGCTTTTCTTCATTGTATATTTCTGCACCTGCAAAATTCGAGTAGTATTCATGAAGAAATATTATATTCTTCGCATTGCCTTTAGCTATTGAGAAAGCGATATTTTTTAAGCTTTTTCTCTCTTGCTCTGAAAAATTATGATCTCGGTAATTTAGTCCAAAGCGTCCACAATGTACGTTCCACCCTTTGTCATCTTTTAGCTCTTCTACTGGAAAAATATTATCAAGAGATTCAAAGTCTTCTAGTGAAACAGGTAGTTCTGGAAAGTCCTTTCTTTTTAATGCTCCAATTACGGTTGCATTGACCAGTCGCCCATCAGATATAATGGGTGATCTCAACAATTTATTCTTTGCAAATTGTTGAGCTTCTCCATCTACAGTTATCTTCTCTAACCAACTATCTACGATTTCTTTTGTTTTCTGAAGCGCAGCAAGAACTTGTGTTGCATCGCGCTCTTTCTTCAGTAAATTATCGAAAGTAACAAAATGATCTAACCCATCAGACCAAACGCACTTGTCTCGGAGCTTGATCATTTCATCTGGAATTTCGACAATGTCACCTTCAAACCCTAATGCGGTTACATTCACTAAAGGTTTACTCCTTGACCAGTGTTTTTGCAAACCAACACCAATGACTCCTGATATTGCGCTAATACCAATCGCAGAAACAGTACTAATCCAATCCATTTAACTCTCCAGATAAATATAACTTGCAAACTAACAACTTATTAGCCGGCATAAAGCGAGTTTAATTCAAAATCATGACGCCTGATTACTCCCCATGTACCTAGCGCATCCGCTATACATTCCAAATAAATCAGCGCGTTAAGAACTTAAGCTTCTTGTAGTCGGCCAAAATCAGGCTTCCCAGACCAAAACCACTCAAATTTTCACTATCTGCTTCCAACAGACGCTTCACTCAAACAACAGGCTACCGCCCTCTGCTCCTCGGCAAACAACACGCCATCTCTGTCTAATTTATCCGGCGGAATGTACCACGAAGTGCATAAGTGAAGGCACGACTAAACTCGCAGATATCGCGTGATTGATGAGATATTGTTCAAATAAATCAGATAGTTGAAATTTAAGAGGGTTGGGTCAGCATTTCGTTACACTATCCCGGTTCAAAAAATAGGGTCGCGCCTCAACAATCACTCACATCTATGGAATAATCTCGCCACTCGTTAATGGACTAATGGAACAGATGTTGTTGTTTATGCGCTTTCTCTCCCGCGCCATTGCCGCTTTTTTGCTTTTACTACTCACACCAACCGCCTATTCTGTTGAACCACTCGATACTGATGCCATCGATCATGATCAAGGGATGTTTGACCGCCAACCGGTGACTGTCAGTGAGCCTATCTGCCGTAACAACCTCCGTACCCAGTTGCTCGCGCAGCAAATCGCGTTCAGTGACAGCGAAAACTCTCCTGAAGAACGCCGTCTGGCGGAAGAAAGCATTGATTATGCTCGTGATGTGTTCGCGGAAAGCCAGAGCTACTGCAAGGCCAGTTTCGCCCTCACAGAGTTTCTTGATAAAGATTTGCTGGAACAGGCACAGGTGCCGAAGTCTGGACAAGTCCAGAGCTTCGACCCCTGATAGTGACTGTTAGAGTATATTCAGCGAGGCGTGTTTCTTGCGGTAAGCCAGCGGGCTGACGCCTTTAATGCGTCTGAACTGACGGCTGAAATTCGCTAGATTGTGGAAGCCCACGGTTTGGCTGATGTCTGCAATGGTGTCGTCGGTATCACTCAGTAACACGCAGGCGCGCTGAATCCGCACCCGGTTGACGAAGTCAGTGAAGCGGTGTCCTGATGACTGATGGAAGAAACGCGAGAAGTAGGACTCTGTCATTCCCAGTCTGTCCGCCATGGTTTTCAGCCGGATAGGTTGCTGGTAGTTCGCCATCACATAGTCGACAACATCATTGATACGGGTTTGCAGTGTGCCGGCATCTTTCACTTCAGACGCGGGCAAGCTTGAGAGAATGCGGGTATTTCGCTGGCTCAGGTAATCCAGAAACGCGAGAAAATTCACCAAGCGGGTGACACCCGAACTTTCCCTGACCTTCACAAAAAACTCGACGGCTTTTTCAAAGGGCACGTTGAGAAATTCCAACCCCATTTTGGCTTGTTCTAACACCGGGGCGAGCTGCGCCAGCTCTGGAAATGACTTGGTTGCCTTATCAAACAAGTCCGGTTCGAACACGATGACCATATCGCGCAGCTGATGGCTTTCACCGGGTGCTAAATTGCTCTCCCAGTTGTGCGGAAGCCAGGGACCAACCAGTGTCAGTTGACCGGGAGAAAAGGGGCCAAGGTAATTGCCAATCATGGCCTTGCCGTTGGTTTTCACAATCAGATGCAGTTCATACTGCTCATGAACATGCCAATGGATACAGGAAGCGGGCACGCCATGTTCTTTGTAGAAGATGGACTGCTCGTCGATTTGTATAAATTCCCAAACGGGATCCTTGGCTGCAGACATAACTCACCTAATTCTTATCGCGTGGGCCCATGGTTGGCTCAAGCTGCTGGTAATAGTGAATAAATCGTTGATAGTTTTCCCGATGATACGCCTGACGGCTTGCGTTGGGTTGAAACGTTGCCGAGACAACAGGCGCGGTGCAGACCTCTTCAAGTGTGCCGCCTTTTACTGAAAGCATCGCTAACCTTGCCGCGCCGAGCGCAGGGCCGGTTTCGCCGCCAACATATTGGTTAATCGGCACTTCAAGCACATCCGCCACCATTTGTAGCCAGTATTGGCTGCGCGCACCGCCGCCAATGGCACCCAATGCGTGAAATGGCAATCCATTGTCAGACAGGGCGAGTAAACAATCCCGCAAGCTGTAGGCGATGCCTTCAAGAATGGCTTGTGTCATGTGGTGCCGTTCTGTGGTGGAGGTAATGCCCTGAAAGCTGCCTGTCGCAAAGGGGTTGTTATGTGGTGTGCGCTCTCCACTCAGGTAGGGCAGGAACATTTCTGAGCCGTTACCCGTGCCATGTTGTTCGGCTTCTTCTAGCAGTGTGGGTACTGGCTGGCCGCTAATGGTTGAAAACCACGCCAGCGGACTGGCGCCATTGAGTAGACAGGCCATTTGATACCAGCGATCTGGGATCGCGTGGGCAAAGGCATGAACCAGTTTTTGTGGGTTGGTGACATAGCGCTCTTTGGCGACGAAGATTTGCCCGGAGGTCCCGAGCGAGACAAAGGCATCGCCTTCGTTAATCGCACCAATGCCGATGCCTCCGACGGCGGCATCACCGCCACCGCCACACACAGGCGTGTCGACGGGAAGTCCAATCTCTAGCGCGGTTTCTGACGTTAACGTGCCGCTGATGTCGTTGCCTTCGATGAGTTTTGGCATGTGTGCTGTCGACATGCCGCTGGCGGCGAGGACGTTCTCATCCCAATTTCTGATCTGTTCGTTGAGCCACAGTGTGCCAGCCGCATCGCTCACATCGGTGCAGAGTTCCCCCGTGAGTTTCAGGCGCACGTAATCTTTCGGCAGAATCACCTTGTGGATCTTGCTGAAAGTCTCCGGTTCGAACTGCTTTAACCAAAGGAGTTTCGGTGCAGTGAACCCCGGCATGGCTGGCACGCCAGAGCTTTCACCCAAATGCGGAAGCTGCTCGTTGAGGGTGTCACACTCTTTGAAAGCCCGCCCGTCGTTCCACAAAATGGCAGGGCGCACGGGTTGGTTCTTTTCATCTAAGCACACAGCGCCATGCATTTGGCCGGAAAGCCCAATCGCTGCAACTGCACTCCAGGCATAGGATTGTCGGGCGCGTATTTTGGCAATGGCGGCGCGGGTGCCGTTCCACCAGATCTCCGGATCCTGCTCGCGCCAGAGTGGATGAGGCGAGTCAAAGCCATAAGATTCTGACTGGGAGTCGAGCACGTCGCCGTTTTCCCCCATCAGGATGACTTTGACGGCGGAGGTGCCAATATCAATGCCAAGGTATGTGGCCATAGGCTTAGCTCATCACGTTGCCGCCATCGACATTGTAAGTCTGGGCGGTGATGTAATCAGAAAGGGAAGAGGCCAGAAACAGCGCGGTACCAGCGATATCATTCGGCACGCCCATGCGCCCCAGAGGTACATCTTCGCCCACCTGTTTTTTCTTCTCGCCGGGTTGGCGGTTTTCGTATTTGGCGAACAGGGCATCAACGTGATCCCACATTGGGGTATCGACCACGCCGGGAGAAATCCCGTTCACGGTAATGCCATGTTCTGCCAGCGCAAGGGCGGCAGATTGGGTGTAGCTGATCACAGCGGCTTTTGTGGCGCAGTAATGGGCGACAAGCGCTTCGCCGCGACGACCGGCCTGTGATGCCATGTTGATGATCTTGCCGCCATTGCCTGCTTCTACCATGGCTTTGGCGACATCTTGCATCAGAAAAAACATGCCTTTGACGTTCACATTGAACAGCCTGTCGTACTGCTCTTCCGTGGCCTCCAACAAGGGCCCCATATCAAAAATTGCGGCGTTGTTGAACAGCACATCAATGGCGCCAAACTGCGAAATAGTGGAGGTGACAAGGTGATGCCGCGCATCGGCATCTGTCACATTGCAGTGATGATAAGCGACGTTTTCTCCAAACTGACTTTGTAACGCTGCGACGCCCGGTGAAGGGTCGAGCGGTATGTCAGCAATCACGCATTTTGCACCGCTGGCGAGGTAGGCATAAGCCACGGCCAGCCCGATGCCGCCATTGGCACCGGTCAGCAGGGCAACCTTTCCTTCAAGTAGCGGTGCACCATTTTGTTGGAGTGATAGTGTCATGGGTAGCGCTCCTGATAGCCATCAAGCGTTTGTTTGATTTGCTCTTCGAGCTGTTCGCCAAAGAACGGAAAGCGTTTGTTGAGTCCTTGCCAGATATCGGGATCGGCGAGGAACGCTTTAATCGGCTCGGGCGATTGCATCCACTTTTCTGCAATGTGGAGATAAGGATCTTTATAGTTGAACTGGAGCTTGCCGTTTAAATACAAAGCGAGAAAACAATACCAGTGGCTAACTAAGGTCATCGCCGCGTTTGGCACGTATCCGCGCTCAAGGTTAAATTTGATGGTGGGCAGAATAAATTGCGGAAACTTGCTGATACTGTCCATCGCAATACGCTCGATGGAATCGGCGATGAAGGTATTACTGAACCGCAATACAATGACTTGGCGATAATTTTCCAAATCAAAAGGGTGTTCATAAATGGTCGGGATGACTTCGTTTTGGTGGTATTGCTTGAGCAACGCGTTGAGCTCGTCATCACGGATGTTTTCGTCGTAGGTTTGATAGCCGCGCAAGGCACCAATGTAAGACAGCCCGAAGTGTCCGCCATTGAGGATGCGGATTTTGGTTTCTTCGAACGCCTGCACTTTGTCGGTAAAGGTGACGCCGACTTGTTCAAGCGGGGGAAAGTCTGTCGCGAACTTGGTTTCAATCACCCATTGCTCGAAATCTTCGCCCATGATGGGGCAGAGGTCTTTTTTGCCTACCTCACGCTCGACGTCTTCTGCCAAGTTTTTCGGAGGAACGGGCGTAATTCTGTCGACCATCGAACAAGGAAAAGTGACGTTGTCACTTATCCATTGGGTTAACTCGTCTAACGCAGCGGCTTCAACAAACTGACCGAATGCGTGTTTCAGTCGGTGGCCGTTGTCCCGCAGGTTGTCACAGGTTGCCACGGTGATTGCGCCATTCGCCATTTTCTGGCGCACAAGCAGCGTCAGCGTTAAATAGCCAAACAGGGTTTTCGGTTGGCCACTGCCTGATTTCACCACCTCAATATCCTGCACGATCTCGGGGTGGGCGAGGTTGAGATCATCTGACTCTGTCAGGTAATAGCCACCTTCTGTCACTGTGATGGTAATGGCTTTGACCTTGTCATCATCAAAGATGGTCTGGATCACCGAAGGGTTGGAGGAAGCATCCTCCACCCGGTCGATACTGGTGATTTCGATGTAGTCGGCGTAGCCATCCGGACCGATGCGCTTGAAGTGAAAGCGCCCATTCTGTTTGCGCAGGGCATCAGGAACAGCGCGGGTTTCCTCCCGAAGATTCACATCGGTGTAGTACCAACGCTCCTCTTCCGGGAGCTGTTGGTTCAGTAAGTGCAGATAATACGCCTGATGTCCGCGATGAAACGCTCCGATCCCAAAGTGGACAAGGCGGTTATGCTCAGACATGGCTGACCTCTCCATAGATGTTCACGGCATTTTCATTGGCATCAAACAGGTACACGCGAGACGGATCCAGCTTCACACCAATGGCGTCGCGGAGTTTTGGGGTATATTTCGGATCAGCACGTACGACGACGGTTTCGCCGCTCAATGTGCGGACATAGGTCAGGGTTTCTGAACCCAATTGTTCGATCACTTCCACATCGCCTTTCAAATCGCCTTCTTCCGGAGAGCAGAAGGTGAGGGATTCGGGCCGGAAACCAATGGCTTTGGCATCCGCGGCGCTGGCTTCGAACGCGTCAGGATTGAGTTGGATGTGGGCGTCACCATTGAAGTTGACGTTCAGCGCATCATTGCTGTTGATTGCGGTATCCACTGGCAGCACATTCATTTTTGGTGTGCCGATGAAGGTCGCAACAAACTGGTTAGCAGGCTGGTGGTAGAGCTCCAGCGGTGTGCCGATTTGCGCCACTTCGCCCTGAGCCATGATCACCACTTTGTCTGCCAACGTCATGGCCTCAATTTGGTCGTGGGTCACGTAGATCATGGTTGCGCCGAGTTCCTGATGGAGGCGGGAAAGCTCGATACGCATTTCGACCCGCAGTGCCGCATCCAGGTTAGAGAGCGGTTCATCAAACAGGAAGACTTTCGGGTTTCGCACAATGGCGCGACCAATGGCCACACGTTGGCGTTGACCACCGGAAAGGGCTTTGGGCTTTCTGTCCAGCAGGGCATCCAGCTTTAGCGCTTTAGATACCTTGGCAACTTTTTCCTGAATTTCAGTTTCCGGGCGTTTTGCCAGTTTTAGCGCGAAGGACATATTGTCTTTCACTGACATGTGCGGATAGAGCGCGTAGCTCTGGAACACCATGGCCACATCACGTTTGGACGGGTGGGTTTCGATGATCGATTGACCGTCTAGCTGGATGTCGCCGTCGGAGGCGTTTTCCAACCCGGCGATGGTGCGCAGCAAGGTGGATTTACCACAGCCTGATGGCCCAACGAAGACGACGAACTCGCCTTTTTGAATTTCAAAATCAATGTCTTTGAGCGCCAGCGCGTCGCCGTATTTTTTATATAGATGATTGACTTGTAAGTAGCTCATTTTACAGCCCCGAAGGTTAATCCCTGAACCAGTTGTTTCTGACAGAACCAACCGAGAATGACGATAGGCGCACAGGCCAAAGTAGAAGCCGCAGAAAGCTTCGCCCAAAACAGCCCTTCCGGACTGGAGTAAGTGGAAATCATGGTGGCGAGTGTGCCCGCATTGGCCGAGGTCAGGTTGATTGACCAGAAGGCTTCATTCCAGCTCAACACAATGGAAAGCAGCGCGGTTGACGCAATGCCACCCAGAGACAGCGGCAGCAACACGTGGCGGATTTCACCGAGTGTGTCTGCGCCATCCAGCCGAACGGCTTCAAGGATGTCTCTTGGAATATCTTTGAAGTAGGAGAACAGCATCCAGACCACGATAGGCAAGTTGATCAGTGTGTAGATGATCGTAAGCGCCAAGGTGGTATCGAGCAGCCCGGTTTTCTGGCACAGAATGTAAATCGGCACCAATACGCCCACGGCGGGCAGCATCTTGGTGGAAAGCATCCACAGCAACATATCCTTGGTGTGCTTCTTGGGATAGAAGGCCATGGAATACGCCGCAGGAATGGCAATGATCAGTGCCAGAATGGTTGAGCCAAATGCGGTGATCACTGAGTTAATCGCGAATTTCAGGTAGTCACTTCGCTCTTGAACCAAACCGAAGTTTTCTATTGTCGGTTCAAAGATAAACGAGGGTGGTACTTCAATCGCTTGCTGTTCGGTTTTAAACGCGGTGATCAGCATCATCAGGATTGGGAAGAACACCAGTAGCGCCAATGCCCAGCAAATGATAGGACGCAGCCAGCCAGTTTGGTCGATTAGTGAAACATGTTTAGCCATAACGCCCCCTTAGGTCACCAGGTTCTTGCCGATCGCACGGATCAGGAAGAATGCGACGATATTGGCGAGAATCACGGCGATAAGACCGCCCGCTGATGCGACGCCGACGTCGAATTGCATCAATGCCTGCCCAAAAATCAGGAAAGCGAGGTTGGTGGATTCATAGCCCGGGCCACCACCCGTGGTGACAAAGATTTCCGCGAACACAGAGAGCATGAAGATGGTTTCAATCATCATCACCACGGCAATCGGACGCGCCAAATGGGGCAGTGTCAGGTAGCGGAATACCTGCCAGCCTGTCGCACCATCAAGTAACGCGGCTTCTTTTTGTTCGTGGTCCATGGATTGGAGCGAGGTAATGAAAATCAGCAACGCAAAGGGCATCCATTGCCAACTGATCATGGCGATGATGGAACCGAGCGGAAATTGTTCCAGCCAGTCTACGGGCTGCAAGCCAACGCTTTCCCAAAGCGCGGCTAACACGCCGTATACCGGGTGCATCATCATGTTTTTCCAGATAAGCGCGTTCACGGTTGGCATGATGAAGAAAGGAGAAATCAACAGTACGCGCACAATGCCGCGACCGAAGAAAGGTTTGTCCAGCGCAATGGCGATGATCAGCGCACCAATCACGGTAACAACCAGCACCATACCCACCAAGGTTAAGGTGTTGATGATCGCGGGCCAAAAAGCTTCGTCCGTGTAGAAAAACTCGAAGTTCATCGAGCCGATGAATTCGTTGTCTCCCGGATAAAGTAAGTTATATCTGATGGTTGAGAAGTAGATCGTCATGGAAAGCGGGACGATCATCCAGAGCAGCAAGCTGACAAAGGAAGGCGCAACCAACAGCCGAGGCAACCATTTTTGCATTTGAAATTACCAGTAAAGCTGAGAAGGAAAAGCCGGGCAGGTGACTGCCCGGCAATGAGGTGCTTACTTGTAGTAGCCAGACTTGCGCATCTCGCGATCCGCAGACTTGTTGGCGTTTTTCAGCGCTTGTTCAACAGTGACTTTGCCTGCAAGGGCAGAAGTGAACTGCTGACCTGCAGCAATACCAATCGCCTGGAACTCAGGAATGGCAGCAAACTGAACGCCCACGTAAGGAGTTGGTTTCAGGGTGCTGTTCGCTGGGTCTGCTGAGTTGATTGCTGCCAGTTCTGCTTCAGCAAATACTGCGGCTTCCTGGAAGTTAGGGTTGTCGTAAGTTGACTGACGGGTACCAGTAGGTACGTTCGCCCAGCCGTTCTCTTTTGCGACCAGATTGATGTAGTCCTTAGACGTTGCCCAAGTGATGAACTTCTGTGCTTCTTCAGCATTTTTGGTTGCTGCAGGAACCGCCAGCGCCCATGCCCACAGCCAGTTTGCACCGCGGTCGGTTACAGCAACGGGTGCTTGTGCGAAGGCCACTTTGTCTGCCACTTTGCTCTGCTTTGGATCGGAGATGAAAGACGCTGCGATGGTGGCATCAATCCACATACCACACTTGCCTTCGTTGAACAGTGCCAGGATTTCGTTGAAGCTGTTTGAGCTTGAACCTGGAGGACCGTAAGTGCTCAGCAGGTCAACGTAGAAGCTGACTGCGTGATTCCACTCCGGTGAGTTCAGCTGTGGTTTCCAGTCTTCGTCAAACCAGCGCGCACCGAAAGAGTTGGCCATAGTGGTGATGTACGCTGCGTTGTCGCCCCAACCTGGCTTACCGCGCAGGCAGATACCGTATACGCCGTTGTCAGGATCGTGAATGGCTGCAGCAACGTCACGAATATGACCCCATGTCGCGCGGTCTGGCACTGTCATGCCAGCTTTGTCGACCAGATCTTTACGGTACATCACCATGGAGCTTTCACCGTAGAAAGGGACTGCGTAGAGTTTACCGTCGTAAGACAGACCCGCACGCATCGCTGGCAGGAGATCGTCAACGTCGTAAGCAGCATCGGTTTCGACTTCTTTCAGCCAGCCTTTTTCACCCCAAATTGGGGTTTCGTACATACCGATGGTCATCACATCAAACTGACCGCCTTTGGTGGCGATGTCGGTGGTCACACGCTGGCGAAGTACGCCTTCTTCAAGCGTCACCCAGTTGAGTTTGATATCAGGATTTTCTTTTTCGAACTCCTTACTCAACTTTTGCATTTCGATCATGTGGCCGTTATTCACCGTTGCGATTGTCAGCTCAGTTGCCGCAAAAGTGGTGGCGGAAAAAGCCGCACAGGCAGCAGCAATGGTAGTTAGCGTTTTCCTTGTAGACAGCATTATTGCGTTCCTCTTTGATAAAGATGTACTTCGAACGAGTGTTAACATCTGCATAACAATCAAAGATCAAAAAAAGGCAACTGGAAACAAAAGCGGTGCATAAAAGTACTTTTATGACAGTGGAATGATGAAATTTTTACCTTGGGGATTTAACAAAGTTGAAAAATTTGGGCGGGAAATGCAAAAGGCTGCCTTTTAAAATAGGCAGCCTTTTGTCGATAAAACTGGAAGGGTTATCAGCAATGTAGCGCGTTAGAATCGGAATCTGTCAGCAAATCTTCGGCAAATGTGACAGGTGGTTGTTTTAGTACTCTTTCGCAGTACATGGTCATGAAATCTTCGCGGATAAGTTGTTCTAATTCCGTCGCACGTTCGGTTGGACAGAAGATGCGAACATGTACCTGTGGGTCGCCCATTTCAGTCGAAGTCACGTGAATGTGTGGGTCTGCACCTGGAAGGTCGACACCGGCGTGACGTTCAATCACGTGGTTGTAGCGCGTCGCCACTTCGTAGAAGTCTTCACAGTGGTCATCAATTCTTGCCAGCAAGCTCGGCACTAACGGATACAGGTTCGCGGTTTCTTTCACTGTGATAATAAATTCATGATAAACATAGCGTTTCATGAAATTGAGGTTCTTCACGGGCGTGGTGAAAAACAGGCTGTTGGGGAAAGTAACGGTTTTTCCTGTGTAGTTATATGTGCCGTGGTGCAGGTCGATTTCCTGAATTTTGGTCGCCATCAGGTTGTGTTCAATCACTTCGCCACAAAGCGAACCGACTTCTATCCATTCACCAATTTGGAATGAGCGAGAGCTGGCGCGTTGGATGGAACCAGTAAAGCAAAGAATAATCTCTTTGGAAGCGACGACGACAGCAACGGCAATGGCCGTCAGTGACAGTGCGAATTCATTGATCTCTGAACGCCAGACCAAAAACATGACCACAAGAAGCATGGTAAAGGAGCCGTTTTTGGTGCGTGAAATCCATTTACGCTGTTCTTCACTCAGGAAGTTGGAATCACCCCAAATGAGTTTGATAAGCACTCGTCGAATCAGCATGAAAAGGGCGATCACAACGAGGGTGAGGAGAAATTTGTGTTCCGTAAAAAAGGAGATAAGAAACTCTAGTTGTTCCACAACAATATCCTGATCCTGTTTTGTATCGTGAGTATCCGTTACAACACTAAACACTACGCTTCAGTGGTGCAATAGAGAAGTTTGCTTATTTCTTTCTGATTTTCCGCCGTTTAGCGAAAAGTGGTGCCCGTTCTCCAGTTGTTAATCAAACACCAGAGTCAGTGCTTCTCTGGATGGTTTAACGGCGTGCCGCCAGCCTGTCGATAAGGCTTACAACATCAGGCCTTGTGAGAGCCTATTTTCTTTTCTTCTGCTGCAAGCATAACCCATTGACTTAGAACACATTAAATCTTCCGCCGAAAATCCTTAATTTTTACTGTCTCAAATAAGGCTCATTTGGATCAAAAAATATTCATTTTCGCTTTATCAATACTCAACCCTCAACCATGATTAATCATAAGCGTTACGCATGTTTCTATTGTGAAACTACTGGGGGATGGATGTTAGGTCGCGCGCTTTTCCTGTTTGGATTTATTTTTTTGAACTTCCTGATTTTGAAGGTAAATGCTGCCGAGGTTGTTAAGGCGGATGATTCTGTGTTTCAAAACGCGCCTTCTGCAGCAGCAATGAGTAGTGGCTTATCCTCTTCAAAAACAGGCTTTTATCCCTCTGAAACCGTGGTTTTGCCTAACGGCAAAGTGAAGGTGAAACACCAGCAGTTTTTCCAAGGTGTTCCCGTGCGCAAAGGCCGTGTTGTCTCAGACAATGTGAACAATCAATACGCTAATGCCCGGGGGTTAAAGGTTTCATCTCTCAGCAATACCCTGGCCTCCGTAACGCCTTCTGTCAGTCAACAACGTGCCCTTCAAATTCTGAAAGACCAACATTTAATTGGGGCGCCAGCGGCTGAAATCCTGACGCCTGAAAACGAAAAGTCGGAATTGTTTGTCTGGCTTGATGAGCAGGGATCTCCACGCTTGGTCTATGAAGTCAGCTTCTTCCTTCCCGCCAGAAAACCAACCCGCCCGCGCGCTTACATTGATGCTAAAACCGGTGAAATCCTGAAAACGTGGGAAGGGCTTGCACACATTGAAGATAAGGGCCGTGGCCCTGGCGGGAATGAGAAAACCGGGCAATACATTTTCGGCACTGACTATGCCGAAATGAAAATCAACAAAGTAGGCTCGACATGTACTTTGGAAACGGCGAACGTGAAAACGGTAAACCTAAACCATGGTACATCCGGTTCTACGGCCTTCTCGTATGCTTGTGCTGATGCCAGTAATACCAACACGTTTAAATCTATCAACGGTGCTTATTCGCCCCTGAACGACGCGCACTTTTTCGGCAACCTGGTGTTCGACATGTATCAGGACTGGTTGAGTATGTCTCCGCTAACCTTCCAACTGGTGATGCGTGTTCACTATGGCAGCAACTACGAAAACGCCTTTTGGAACGGGTCATCAATGACATTTGGTGATGGTCAGTCTCGTTTTTATCCGCTGGTGGACGTCAATGTCTCCGCGCATGAAGTGAGCCACGGATTTACCGACCAAAACTCAGATCTGATCTATGCGGGCATGTCTGGGGGTATCAACGAAGCCTTTTCTGATATTGCCGGGGAAGCCGCAGAGTTTTATTGGAAAGGCAGCGTGGATTGGCAGGTTGGTCGTGCCATTTACAAATCTTCGGGCGCTTTGCGTTACTTTATCACCCCATCGGATGATGGCCGTTCAATCGACCATGCGAACCAATATTACGATGGCATGGATGTTCACTACTCCAGTGGTGTGTTTAACCGCGCGTTCTACTTACTTGCGACCAAGCCTGACTGGGACGTTAAAAAGGCCTTTTCAGCCTTTGCCATTGCAAACAAACTTTACTGGACGCCGGATTCCACCTTTGATGAAGGCGGTTGTGGCGTGGCCCGCGCCGCGGATGATTTAGGTTACAACACTACTGACGTGGTCGATGCATTCAGCCAAGTGGGTGTTTATGCTTGTCTGGATACCACTGAACTTACCAGCGGCGTGCCTGTGAGTAACACCAGTGGCGATAGCGGTTCTGAAACCTACTACTACTTCTCACTCCCTGCGAACACAGACTCTGCATCTGTGGCCCTGAGTGGTGGTTCGGGAAACGCGGATCTTTACGTGAAATACAATGGCTGGCCAACAACCAGTGATTACGACTGTGCTTCCACCACGTCAGACAATAACGAAGTGTGTGATGTGACCTTGCAAGGCACGGGTGAATACAATGTGCTGGTGGCGGGGCAAACGGCCTACTCGGGTGCCTCTGTCCAACTGGATGTGGTGGAATCTCCGCCACAGGTTCTGAGTGTCGGCGATGCGGTATCCAGCCTGTCGGGTACCCGCGGTGACATGCTTTTCTACAGCTTCACCTTGCCGGATGATGGCAGCAGCCTGCGGGTCAGTATTTCTGGTGGCTCGGGTGATGCTGACCTTTATCTGAAAAAAGGCAGCACGCCTTCCCAATCAGATTACGATTGCCGCCCTTACTACTACGGCAACAATGAAAGCTGTATTGCCCAGGGCAGTGCGGGGGATGAGTTCTTTGTGATGCTTCATGGCTACGCAGCATTCTCTGGGGTTACTATTTCTCTGACTCAGGAAAGTAGTTCCCAAGCGCCGGAAGAACGTGCAGATCCAATCGACACATCCGCTCCTATCACCAACATTCAAGGGCTTCAGGGAGAGGAGGTTTACTACTCCTTCACCGTAAGCTCAGCAGGTGTTTTGTCTGCTAATCGGGCATCGGCGATGTCGGCGACACCAATGTCAGCAACGCCAATGTCTGGGGGAGGCTTGACGATTTCCCTGAGTGGCGGGATAGGCGACGCTGATTTGTATGTCCGCGGAGGCGCTGCACCGACGACAAGTGTCTATGATTGTAAATCCACGTCCAGTTCCAATCAGGAAACCTGTCAGCTTTCTAGCCTGACTTCGGGCACCTATTACGTCATGGTATATGGCTCAGAAGCATTTGAAGGCGCGAGCCTATCGCTATCAGAAACCGCATCGCAAGATAACGTCTCTTCTGGTGGTGGAGGTGGTGGCAGTCTGGGATGGTTGAGCTTGCTTTCATTGTTGGCACTGGGCTGGGGCAGAAACAGATTACCAGTCCGTGCCAAGCATTAAAAGGTGTATGTAGTGATCCTAGGCAGCACTTAAACACGCATTGAGCTTTTTCTGACTGCGTTGAGCCCCGAGCAGTGCCGGATTCGTTTCCAGCCATTTGAGTAGCTCTGTTGTCGCCGCTTCCGGTGACTGACTCGTGGTATCAAGCTCAATGTCATAGTACAGGTGTTGGTGAACGTAGTTGTATTCACTTTCCGCCAGTCCAATCGCTCTGTCTCCACGCTCTTTCTCGCGCCTGGCGGCAATCAGCAAATGACATTTCACACCCACCATACAAACAGTGAAACCTTCTAATGCGGCCAGAAGGTTTTTCTTTTCTTCGTCGACAGTCCAAGCGTTATCAAGGATTAGGTAGCAGCCTGCTTTTGCTAATCCTTTTGCGGCTTGATGGTACCCCTCTACTAAGGTTGGGTAGTCGTAGCCTTCACGGAAAATAGGTTTGCCTTCAATCATGGCTTTCAGATCCGAAGGAGGGAGGGCGTAAAGCACGCTGTCTATGCTGAAGTTCAAGTACTGGCGGGGTAGACGTTCAATGAGTGCGTTAGCAATGCTGGTTTTCCCGGCGCTGCCTGTTCCGTTGAGAATAATAATTTGTGGAAACATGTCACCAACTTAGTTTGATCGTATTTTTATGTAATTAGATGCTTATGAGGTGGCTGTGTACAGAAAGTCGGCAGCGAATTTAAGCTGAGTTCACACAAAAAGTGTGGTTTTATTTTGCGAATACTGCTTCTTAATAAAGACAGAGGTAAATCACTGTTTAAATTAGCCATTCATGATGAAAATCACTCACGCGAAGCGAATATCAAGGATGCTGCTAAGTTATTTATAAATTACAGTGAGTTGAATGATGAGCGTGCCGAGCCATTTGGATCACTTCCAATAATACCTTGTCTTTACGTTGATATTTCTCATCTTAAATCTTCAGATTTGACCTTTTGATCCTAACCGTACGTCATTGTGTAACACAGTCACTCGTTGAAAGAAGAGGAGTGACGAGATGAAACAATGGCTAATGATTTTGTATGTGATTATGGGCTTTTCACTTTATGGCTGTGGGGGAAGTAGTGGAGGCGGAGGTTCGCATACGCAGGCCTCGCTTAGGGTTATCCACGCGGGAGCGGATGCGCCAAAAGTAAATATAACGGCGAACCAATCTGCCTTGGTGGAAGGATTGGATTATGGAGAGAGCAGCGGTTTTGCGAAGGTCGCTTCACAGAACTATGAGGTAAAGGTAAACGCCTTGTTGCCTGACCAAAGTACACTGACGGTTATTACGGAAGATTACGATCTGAAAGCTGAACGCAATTATTCTGCGATTGCGATAGGCAGTGTCGCCGACAATTCTCTGGAAGTGCTGGTGGTGGAGAATGCGGATTCTGCGGTTGCTAGTGGCTATGTCAGAGTGCAGGCGGTTCATGGTTCGCCAGCTGTACCCACTGTCGATGTGTACGTGACTTCGCCAGATGAGGACATTGCATCGGCTTCACCAGCTTTGACACTGAGCTACCGACAATTCAGCGATACACTCTCAGTTCTCGCGGGGGATTACCGAATCCGCATTGCGCCTGAGGGGACAAAAACGGTGGTTTATGACAGTGGCAGCCTGCCATTGGCATCCGGTTCTGATTTGTTGGTCACCGCAGCACCAAACGTTTACGGCGGGAATACCACGTCGCCAGTCGTGTTGGTCGCAGCGTCCGGTACAGGAGCATCTGTGATTTTTGACCAGACGACAGGTGCAGATCTTCGTGCGGTTCATGCTGTATCAGACGCGCCAGCGGTCAACGTACTCTTGAATGACAGCACAACCCCTGCTGTGGCTGACCTGACTTATTTGAACGAATCTCCTTTCTTGCAGGTTCCAGCAGGTACGCAGGATGTGACGGTGAACGTACCGTCATTAAGTGCGGATGTGCTGAAAGATATCCCTGTCTCCCTCGAGCAAGGTAAATTCTATAACGCCATTGTTTTGGGCTCGGTAGAGGCTTCCGACTCGTTTGATATCGAGCTGCTTCCCTTTGAGGAAGATCGCCGAAAAGTCGCAACAGAAGCGAAGATCTCACTGGTTCACGGCTCGGTTTCTGCGGGAACTGTGGATGTTTACATTACGCCGACCTCGGATATTTCCAGCGCCAGCCCTACCATCAGTAATTTCGTCTACAAACAGACGATAACAGGTGTCGGTTTAATGCCGGGCGAAGCGGTGGTTTCCATCACACCTGCTGGTTCGAAAACCGTCGCAATTGGTCCCCTGACAGTGAACTTCGAAGGCGGAAAACTCTATGGTGCCATTGCACAGGACGCAGTCAATGGCGGCGCGCCATTGGGTATAAACGGGTTTGATGAGCTGAACTGATTAAGTGGATAAAAAAAAGCCCCGCGTTGCGGGGCTTTATTATTAACGCTTAAAGGTGACGGCTTCGGTCTCTTCAAGGTGTAATGAGGTGGTAGCAGGTTGGGTTTCTGCAATCACTTTACCTGCACGGATAGAGTAGCGAACAGGCACCTGACGGCGCAGGGCATCAAAGTCGTTTTCAGCAGGCAGGATCAGTAGGTTGCCCGGTTTGCCAACTTCCACACCGTAGTTGTCTTGAATGTTCAGGGTTTTTGCCGAGTGATGGCTGATCAAATCCAGCGATTGGTTCAGTTGGTCGTAGCCCATGATTTGGCAAACATGCAGTCCCATATGCAGCACTTGTAGCATGTTGGCGGTGCCCAGGGGATACCAAGGATCGAACACGTCGTCGTGGCCAAAACAGACGTTAATGTCAGATGCCAGCATTTCTTTGACACGGGTAATACCACGGCGCTTTGGATAGTCATCAAAACGGCCTTGCAGGTGAATATTCACCAGTGGGTTCGCAACAAAGCTGATGCCAGACATGCGTAGCAAACGGAATAGGCGAGACGCGTAAGCACCATTGTAAGAGTGCATTGCCGTCGTGTGACTCGCTGTCACTTTGTGGCCCATTTCATATTTGTGTGCCAGTGCCGCTACGGTTTCGACAAAGCGTGATTGTTCGTCGTCAATTTCGTCGCAGTGCACGTCAATCAGGCGGTCATATTTACGCGCCAGTTCAAAGGCGTAGTGCAGGGATTCAACACCGTATTCACGGGTGAACTCGAAGTGTGGAATGGCACCCACAACGTCTGCACCCATCTTTACTGCTTCTTCTAGTAACTCTTTACCGTTTGGGTAGGAGAGAATGCCCTCTTGAGGGAACGCCACGATTTGAATATCAACCCAAGGCTTCATTTCTTCACGCACTTCAATCATGGCTTTCAATGCGGTCAGGGTAGGGTCTGACACATCAACGTGGGTACGGACGTGTTGAATACCGTTAGCGATTTGCCACTTCAGGGTTTGTTTTGCACGTGCTTTCACATCTTCGATAGACAGCATGGCTTTGCGCTCAGCCCAGCGCTCGATACCTTCAAACAAGGTGCCTGAAATATTCCAGCTTGGCTCTCCAGCGGTTTGCGTGGTGTCCAAGTGGATATGAGGCTCACAGAAAGGTGGCAATGCCATACCGCCTTCTGCGTCAATTACGGTTGCATCTGTTTTCAGCTCAGCGCCGTTGTCTTCAATGGCGCGAATAACGCCGTCTTCAACCAGAATTTGCGAAGGCGTTTTCTGACCGCGAATAACAACATTTTTAATCAGTAGAGATGCTGACATTGAGGTTTCCTCTTTGGCTCACACGCGAGCAGATTCGGTTTTTTTATTGTTGTTTAGCATATCCAGTACAAGATAGCTGATTGCACCGCCTAATACGGCGTTCAAAGGCACGATACCTGGCAGTAGGTGACCAGCCGCAATACCAGCAGCCACACCACCAATCGCTGCCCAGTTAACGGTCTTAAACTCGGCGTTGGCAAAATCTTTGTAACGTGCACGGTGCTTGATGAAATCGGCGATGATGATACCACCAATCGGCGGAATCGCTGCTGAAAGGAAGGTTAGCCAACCAACAAAGTTGTTGTAGAGCCACAGTGCACATAGGGTACCAATGATACCGTTGGCAACGGACAGGTATTTACTTGGCAGGCCGGTAATATTGGAGAAACCAAGGCCGGATGCATAAAGCGCGTTGTCGTTGGTTGTCCAGATGTTCAAGCCAAGCACAATGATGGCTGGAAGGAGTAGTCCTTGCATCATCATCACTTCTGAAATATCTGACTGACCAGTCGCTGCCGCGCCAGCTGCACCAAAGATAAACATCAGGCTGTTGCCGATGAAGAACGCCACCATGGTTACGACGACAGCGCCTTTTGCACTCTTACCAAATCGCACGAAATCTGCGGTCAGTGTTCCCGCCGAAATGAATGAACCAACCACCAGAACCAGCGCGGTTGAGAATGACATGGGATTTTCAGGAGAGATGAGTTGGAGCTTTTCAATACCACCCAGGCTATCGATAGCTTCGATGACTGAGTATCCGCCGAGAAGAGCAATAGCAGGAACAGCGATGGCGGAGAGAATCATAAGCGCGGAGATGCCGAAATAAACGGTGGCGGTCATGGCTAGACCAGCGACTGCAATCAGAATGTTGGTGTCAATGCCTGTCGCTTTCTGGACGGGAAGGGCAAACATGGCAACGCCAACACCAAACCAACCAACTTGTGTACCACCAAGAATGAGAGAAGGAAGCCAGGAACCTTTGGTTCCGAAAGAGAATCGAGCAAGAAGGTGAGTTGAAAGACCAGAAGAAGCGCCGATGTAACCAAGAAAGGAAGTGTAAATACCGAGGAGAAGATTACCGATGAGAACAGCGAGGAGGAAATCATTGAATGAAAGGCCGGTGCCTAACGTTCCTCCTGTCCACATGCTCGCTGAAAAGAAGGTTAATCCCAGCATGACCATCGTCAGGGATAAGATGCCCTTTCGAGCTGACTGTGGGACTGGTCCCAGGCTGTAGTTGTTGTCCGCCGCCATTTTACACCTCAATAACAAAGAGAACGCGCCCGATATGATTCTATCGGTTAAACGGCGCGGTATTCTATCGGCGAAATGTGTGATGTCAATCGAATGACCGCTATTTTTGAGGGTTATTTTGAGTGACCTATTTTAACTATCTGAATTTAATGGCCTGTTTTTATGTCTGGTAGATTTGATGGGTGAGTTAAGTCGCATTTGTAATCGGTTACCTTTTACTCAAGCATTTATAAATGCGGTGTTAAATGCAGATTCTACGGGAAAGTCTTTTACTGAGATGAATTCCTAAAATAAAAGGCTGACATTTGAGTGTTGAAGGTCAACACTCTGCTGCTCGATGCATTGAGCAGCAGGAAAGATGACATTAGCTGTTTAAAATAGGATGGATAGCAGGTTAATGTCCGAAAGTGGCATAAAAGTGAGTGTTAACTTGCTTACTTTTCACCATTTGAAGGAGGGAAGTTTGCAAACATGTCTTTCACCTGCTCATTGATGAACTCATTCTTACTTGAAGGGGTCATGCTATCCGTCAGTTTGCGGTTTGATACGGCACGCCAAATGACCTGATTGCTCTGATTGTCCACCATTTCTACGACCAGTTGACCGTAATCTCGCTCTTCAATGCGAATTGGGGTTTCATATCGTGCACCAAATCGGCGTGAACCGTAACCGAAGCTGATTGAAGGACCATGTGCAATGGCTTCGGTTTTTGGCTGAACGAAATAGCGAAGCGTCACGTTGGGGGAAGTGTCGGTTTCTTTGATGCCTTTGGCAGCCATTTCACGTTCCAATGCGCGCTCAATGCGGCTGTCGTCCAGTGATACGGGAGAGGTTGAAGGTTTGACGGCGATATCGTAGGTCTGAATATCTTGATAAGCGAACTGCTGGTCAAAGTCAGTGTAAACACTTTTGGCACAGCCGCTTAGGAACAGGACCATCGCAACAGAAAATAAACGTATGGACATGACTTCGCCTCATCGTGGAATAGTGGAGATAATGCTATATACCCAAATAACTTGAAGATGCTCGAATTCAGAGGCCATCAATGCGTTCAATTCGAGGCAAATTTCTCGAGGAATAGTGGTTCTATTTCCGTGGAATTTAACGATGAAGTGGGCGCATTGAGGGCCTCCCTTCGGGCGAGTTGACTG
>NZ_ANFM02000019.1 GCF_000333895.2 Grimontia indica
CTAGGCGGCACACACCTCGCCGCGCCTAAAACGCTTATAGCTAGAACAAAGTTTAACCACCAAAGGTCAACAGGCCCTGGCACTTACTTTCCCACCAGCCCTTCCTGGGGGCTGGTTTACCGCATTACGTTCATCACCCTCCCACTGGAAAAACATCTGTCTCATTCCTAATCTTTTATAAGGCATTGAAAGTCTTTTCGGGCGGGGAAAACAATGAGATACATCTTCATACTCACTGCGTTGTTGATGTTGTTGAATGGTTGCGACAGTCAGAACTCACCCAAAACAGATCACATGGAGGAAGCACCCACTCAGTCCCTAAAACTTGTTCTTTCAAGCCATGAGGGTAGTGCAAGCGCAGAAGCTGCGCAGTACTTTGCATCTTTGGTGAAAGAAAAATCCAAAGGTGAACTGACTGTCTCTACGTCGTTTAAGACGGACAACGCCAGCGAACGGGAGTTGATTGCTTCCGTCCAAAATGGCGATGTGGACTTTGCCGTTATTTCCAGTTCCAAGATATCTTACCTTTCCCCTGCACTTGAGCTGTTTGATTTACCCTTTTTCTTTACCAACCAACAGCAGGTCAAGCAAGTTTACAGCAGTCCCACAGGCAGACAGTTACTCAGTAAACTCAACGAGGATGACATTCATGGAGTGGCATTCTGGGACGGAGGCTTCAAGCACCTTGTCACCACATTCCCTTTGGAAAGTGCCTCTCAATTTGATGGGCGTCGTTTCCGTGTCCCAGAAAGTACAACCATCCGCCAGCAATTCGCCTCGTGGAGCAGTCTAGCCATTCCCGTGTCCGATGAAATGCTCACTCAGGCCTTTACTAATGGCGACTTGGACGGTGAAGAGATCACACTCAGCCAGTTATCAGCACGAAGGATGACCGGACAAGATATTTACCTCACCCATCACGGTCACCAAACCCTGATACTGATTATGTCGCCGAAAACCAAAGCAAAACTCACCCAGTTACAAAAAGAGACCATCAAAAGCGCCGCCAATATCGCCACATCTTTCCAGTACGAAATCGCACGTCGAAAAGACAACATTGCGCTAGCAAACCTAAAAGAAGAAGGAATCACCCACAAACCAGCGACACCGTTATTGGATTGGATGAAGCAAGCTTCTTCGGGTGTTATGGAACAAAAAAGGATGTATATCGGCACTGCAATCATCGAACAGGTACTTCAAGGAAAAGAGAACTGGAGCCACCTTCACCCCGACAAACTCATCGTTGCACTAGATGCCGATATGATCGGTGGTTCGGCGATTTCAGGTTTATCTATTCGCCGTGGCATTGAGCTTGCTCTGGATGAAATAAACCAAAATGGTGGAGTGTTAGGTAAAGAGGTGAAGCTGGTTGTCAGAAACAACTCCATGGTTCCCTCGCGGGGTCTGGATAACATCAAAGTCTTCGCAACGTTGCCAAACCTTCTCGCGGTGTTTAGTGGTATCAGCAGCCCTGTCGTGCTGGCAGAGCTGGAATTACTCCATGAACACAAAATTCTCATGCTGGCTCCCTGGGCGGCAGCCACACCGATTGTCAGTAATGGTCAATCACCCAACTTCGTTTTCCGAGTCTCAGTCAGGGATGAATATGCTGCCCAGTTTTTGCTCGATGGTGCTCTGGGTGTTTCTGAAAAAGTCGGCTTCCTGCTGGTCAATAATGGCTGGGGAAGAAGCAATTTTGAAGGACTGACAAAGGAAATGGAAAAACGTTCGCTTGCTCCCGTTCACATGGAGTGGTTTGACTGGGGCGAGAAAAACATGGAAAACAAAGTTAAAAATCTCGTCCAAAAAGGCGTTGAATCCATCATTTTTGTCGGTAATTCTGTGGAAGGTGAAAAATTTGTCAGTCACTTAGCCAAGCATCCAAACCCACCGATTGTATTTTCACATTGGGGGATCACTGGTTCAGAGTTCGCCCACCGCTCTAAGCAAGCGCTCAAAGCCGTCGATCTTCGGGTCCTACAAACCTTCACTTTCGTAGAAAACGACACTCCCGCTGCCAAAGTGTTGACGCAGAAATATCATCAACGTTATGGCACCAGAGATGAGTCTGATATCTATGCCCCATCTGGCACCGCACATGCCTATGACCTGATGCACATGCTCGCTATTGCTGCAGAGAAAGCTGGTTCAGCCGACATGTCCGCTATCCAGAAAGAGCTGACTAAACTGGAACGATACGATGGGTTGATGAAGCAATATCTCTCTCCTTTCGGCCGGGGCATGCAAGACGCGCTGACCGCTGAGGATTATCTGTTTGCTTTCTATAAGGACGGGAGCCTTTACCCCCTTAAGAGTGATCGCTAATGGCATCAAAAACCAGTATTGCCACACGCTTTTCCAGACATCTGCTTTTACTGCTGGTTTCTTTCCTACTTGTCATCGTGGGCGCCACTACGATCATGGAAATATTTCGTGTCGAGCGACAACTACAAAGCAAGCTCCATTCAGAAGCTTTCAATACGCTAAACCTACTTGATCTAGAACTGAAGACCCAGCAGCGGGCGGTTTCTCGTACAGCGCAAAGCCAGCTTTCCATTAATAGCCTAATTAATATTGGCAGCGGACAATATTACTTCCACCACGCGTTGGAAGATCTCACGCTATATACCGCCATCGAAGACGCGTTGCTTTTTGACTATGTCGGGAATGCACTCGATGAGAGAGAAGAAGATGTTAGATGGTATAGCCCTAAGCTAGTGACAGAAACGCTGACCTCAGGTCGTGGACACGTCAAATTCATCAACGGAAGCTTCTATATTATCGAGCCCATTAGTTATTACTACGCCGTTCAGGGCGGCATCATTGCAAAAATTAATCTGGACAAACTCACTGAGGGCGCGCTGGCAAACCTTAGCCATAACTATGCTCTCAAGATCCATCAAAAGTGGGGATATACAGAAGGTAACCTCGATTCTCTGGGTATCCGAGTATCAATGCAGCCTACTCAAAACATGTTAATCAGCAAGTTCGACATATCCGTCACGATGAACGAGCCTTATATTTCCATGCTTGGAGAGGTTACCCCCTGGCTGACGAATTTCAGTATCCTGGCGCTCATCGCCATGATACCTCTAGTGATCATTACCCGTCGTCTCGGAAAAAAAATGGCCACCCCCATTGTTGCACTTTCTAACGAAGTTAAAGCAGGAAAATACCCGATTACTACCTCTGCCTCTGATGAGGAATTGAGTACCCTCGCTGAAGCTTTTAACCATACCACTCGGGAAATTAACCGGATCAACGAGCTTAACATCCAAGAAGAGCGTCAATCTGGGCAAAGCCAAATCATTGCCATCGTAGACACAGTTATCGATGCCATCATAACGATCAACACCAAAGGCTATATCGCCACGTTCAACCCCGCAGCAGAAAGGCTTTTTGGCTACAGCGTTGCGGAAGTGGTGGGTGAAAAAATCAATATATTAATGCCACAGCACTTTGCTAGAGAGCATGATGCTTATCTTCATAATTATCTCTCCGGTAAGGAAGCCCGAATGATCGGCGTGGGAAGAGAGGTCGTCGGCCGCCGTAAAGACGGCACAACCTTCCCGGCTGAACTCTCAGTAAGCCCCATGCGTGTGTCAGGACAACAAATGTTTACTGGCATCATCCGTGACATCACTTCACGGAAACAAGATGAGGCGATGAAGAACGAGTTTGTGGCTACTGTGAGCCACGAGCTTCGTACACCTTTAACATCAATACGTGGTGCTCTCGGATTGATCCTCGGAAAATTTGCCGATGAATTGCCTCCAAAAACGCAGAAAATGCTCTCCCTCGCACTCAGAAACTGTGAACGCCTGACTCTGCTTATTAACGATATTCTGGATATCGAAAAGCTAGAGTCCGATCAAATGGTGTACAGCTTCCACCGAAATAATCTCTACAGCATCATCACCCGTTCGTTAGAAGACAACGAAGGATATGCACGCCAACACAAGGTCTCGTTATCGTTTCATGCCGACATTGAAAATGCCTATATCAATGCCGATTCGACAAGGCTTCAGCAGGTGATGGCGAACCTGCTTTCCAATGCAATTAAATACTCCAGCGCCGGAAGTACCGTGACCGTTTCTCTCTATCTTCAAGGCAAAGCCTATCGGGTAGAAGTGACAGATACCGGTGCAGGTATTCCCGCTGAGTTTCATCAGCAACTCTTCGAACGTTTTTCCCAGGCAGATAGCTCTGATACCCGCCAAGTCGGAGGGACTGGCCTCGGGCTTGCGATTACCAAGTCCATCATTGAAGCCCATAAAGGTAACATCGACTTTTTCTCCACACTTGGTGAGGGTTCGACCTTCTTCTTCAGCCTTCCTAGCGACAGTGCACAACCAAACAATCAACGACTCCAAAGCGGCAGACTCTCTGCCTTTCAAATGCTGTTTGTGGGATCTGATGATCAGCTAGTTGGCGAACTCAGGAATCAGTTCTACCCCGAGTGCGAAATATCAACGGCAGAATCGGTATCGCGAGCCAATCTGGCGTTAGGCCAGCAACCCTTCGAGCTGGCGTTGGTGGAGTACCCCTTCCCAGAGGCTCTGGATAAGCTGATGGATCAACTCAGTCGACGCCATATCCCCGTTGTTCTGCTCACCCACGGGGAACAGGATGTACCCGATCTCAGTATCGTGATCGCCGCCCATAGTATTGATACTCTGAACATCAACGGTCTTAAATCTGAACTGCGTCTTATACTTAAGAAAGGGTTTCCTAGAGAGGCGATGTGATGGATAAGCCAATTACCGTACTTTACGTTGAAGATGATGAAGATATACGTGATGTGGCAGAGCTCGCACTGGAAGGTGACGACTTTATCCTCTTGTCATGTGAGTGTGGCGATGTGGCGCTCGAAAAAGCCGCGTTATCAAGCCCTGATCTATTGCTGTTGGATGTGATGATGCCAGACATGGATGGTCCCACCACGCTCAAACGGTTAAGAACCATGCCACACCTTGAAAGTACACCCGCTATCTTTATGACCGCCAAGGTTCAGCCTGCAGAAGTGAAAGCGTATCACGAGTATGGCGCCATCGGGGTCATCAGCAAACCTTTCGACCCCATGTTACTGGCAGATGAAATCATGAAATTAATGGAAGGGCGCCGTGTATGAGACCTTCGCAAGTCAAAAAGTTTCAGGAGCAACAGGCAAAATTCGCCAAGAGCGTCATCAATCGTACAGAGCGGATAAAAACGCTTTGGAGCAAGATCCAAGCCCAGAAAGCGTCAGATTGTTGTGAGCTGGAAGAACTGGTAATGGAAGCCCATAAACTCGCCGGCACAGCGACAACGCTGGGCTTTGTCGATCTTGGAGAATGCGGCCGTGACATTGAAGTATTACTGAAACCGCACATTGAGAACAAAACGCTGCCCATCGGTGATGAAGATATAGAACGCCTGATTTCAGGCATTGACGATATCGCCAAAATCGAACCCAAACGCCCTGATGATTTAACATACGGTGAAGTAACCTTACTTCACGAGCAAGACCGTACCAAGCAACTGGTTTACGTGGTTGCAGAAAATCCTGAAAATGCCACCGAAATGGTCGAACAACTTCAGTATATCGATTACGAAGTAGTAATGTTCGCAACAGCTCCCGAACTTAAAGTCGCTCTCGATCAAGAGGCACCTTCGGTACTGATTGTTGACCTTGATGACTTTAAACTCCTTGATGAAATCACCAAAGTCTGGCGTAAAAACAGCGGAATCCCTTTGGTCGTGCTGAGTGCAACAGAATGCTGGGAAAGTCGCCTGCGTGCCGCCAAAGCTGGTGCATTTACCTTCTTCCACAAACCCGTTGAGTATGACGATATCCTCGGTTTACTCGACTCCCTCTGGGAAACCAACAACGCTCAATACCGGGTATTGATCGTCGAAGATGACCGAACCCTTGCTGAGCACTACTCAATTGTGCTGCAAGGCGCAGGTATGAAAACCTGCATAGTAGACAGTCCAGATCACCTGCTCGATGAGTTGGGCGAATTTCACCCTGATCTGGTGTTAATGGACCTCTACATGCCGAATTGTTCAGGTGTTGAAGCGGCCAGTGTGATACGCCAACATGCGGCGCACACCAATGTACCGATCGTGTACCTTTCCGGTGAAACAGACTTGAAGCTTCAGATGAAAGCGTTGCAGGTCGGCGCGGATGATTTTCTGACTAAGCCGATTAACGACTTACACCTGACACAGGCTGTCTCCATTCGTGCCCGCCGTTTTCGAGCGCTAAGCGCCATGATGGACAGAGACAGTCTGACCGGATTGCTCAATCACTCCAACCTGAAAATGGCGCTGGAGCGAGAGCTTTCCCGCGCCAGACGTCATAAGTCTCCCGTCAGTTTTGTGATGATTGATATCGACCACTTCAAATCCATCAATGACAAGTACGGTCACCCTGTCGGTGACAAGGTCATCAAGGGTGTCGCGCGCTTACTCAATTACCGCTTCCGCAAAACTGATACCAGCGCCCGCTATGGCGGTGAAGAATTCGCGCTGATCCTGCCCGACACGCCCGCTGATATCGCGCTCAGGTTGATTGACGAATTCCGCAGTACGTTCGCCAAAACGCCGTTTTCAAACGGCCCCGAAACATTCACTGCCACCTTGAGTGCGGGCATCGCGACATTTCCCGAGTTTGATTCTATTGAGGGTCTTATCGAAGTGGCCGACTCTTCACTCTATCTGGCAAAAGAGCGGGGAAGAAACCGTGTGGTAACCCATGTTGAACTAGGGAACAGTGACGACCCTCAGGAGAAAAACACCGCGTAACACTCTGATAGTATTTCATTAGGCCTTTGTGAGAGTTTTGAGAGAAATCCGCGAAGGCTTCGCCATTTTTTCGCGCCATGCTTTGAAGAATTCAACGCACAGGGAGCGAAAAATGAAAACCTTACTTCTCAGCATGGCAATGGGCGCAGCATTCACCGCGCAGGCCGCCAACGTCGATGTAAAAATCACCAATGCCACCGATGGCATTTATTTCACCCCACTGATTGTTGCTGCTCACAGCCCGGACGCGTATCTGTTCCGCACCGGCGAAGCAGCATCTGCTGATGTTGAAGCCATGGCAGAAGGTGGCGATATTTCTGGTCTGGTTGCACTGGCTGCAGGCTTGGGCGCCGATGTACAGGCCAACCCGGCAGAAGGCATTCTGGACCCAGGCGCATCAACTTCCACCACGCTTTATGCAAATCATGGCGATGTGCTTTCTATCGCTGCGATGTTGCTACCTTCTAACGATGCATTTATCGGTGTAGACAGCTGGAAAATCCCAAAGAAAAAAGGCACCTATGTCATCAAAGCCAACGGCTATGACGCAGGTACAGAAGCCAATGATGAGCTGGCTGGCAGTGTTCCTAGGCCACCTTTCATCACTTTCGGTGAGGGCGGCACGGGCGTAGATACCGAAGTAGCAAACAGCACAGTTCACATTCACCCGGGCAACCTTGGTGATACTGATGCGACAGGTGGTCTAAGCGACTTTGACAGCACCAAACACCGTTGGCTCAACCCAGTTGCCATCATCACCGTCACCGTTTATTAAGGAGGGCGCAGTATGTATCGCTTTGCTCTCATTGGCGCAGCAGCGCTGGCACTGACTGGGTGTCAATACACGGTCACCGTAGAAAACCTGACGGATGCGCAACCTATGTCTCCGGTCGCGCTGCTGACCCACAGCAAAACCAACACGCTGTTTGAAGTTGGCCAACCGGTTTCTGTTGCACTGGAAAAACTGGCGGAAGGTGGTGATAACAGCGATGTTCTTGCTTATGAAGAACTTCGCCACGTGGAAGATGCTCTCTCTGGCGCATCGCCGCTTCCTCCGGGCGCATCAGAAAGCTTCACTGTACAACTGAACCGCAAGAAGACACGTTACCTTTCTGTGGCATCTATGCTGGTCAATACTAATGATGCCATCGTGGCCGAGTCTGATATCGACCTACGTAAATTGCGTCCAGGTCAAAGCATCACCATCACATTGCCAGTGTGGGATGCCGGCACAGAAGCTAACTCGGAAACCCAAGGCACCATTCCTGGGCCCGCTGCAGGTGGAGAAGGCTTCAATGCTGCACGCGATGATGTAGACCGTCTGCGCATTCACCCTGGCGTGCTATCCGCTGATGACGGATTAGAAGATTCAGTATTGAATTACCGTCACCGGTTTCTGAACCCAGGCGCGAAAGTCACCATTAAACGGGTTTGGTGATTCGTCCCCACCAAAGTACAAACGGGCACTGTTAAAAGTGCCCGTTTTTCTTTCCAGTCACGTATCTATACCCAAACCGAGGATGTTTTGGGATGTGTTAAGCTGTTCGAAAGGATTATTCATGCGGGAGTGTCAGTGCTGAGTTTTATCGAATCACAGGAAAGTGTTTTCCGTTTGCTGACTTTTTTTTCCATTTTTGGTGTCATGGCAGCTGCAGAATGGCTGTTCCCAAAGCGAATCCTGACGGTCAGCAAAGCGAAACGCTGGCTGAACAATATCGCCCTGATGATGCTCAACACCGCGGTGCTGCGCGCTATTTTTCCTCTCGCCGCGGCTGGTTTCGCCGCTTGGTGTGCCCATGAAGGAATCGGTTTGTTCAATGTGTTTGATTCACCACTTTGGCTGTCGGTGATCCTCAGCATTGTCCTTCTTGACGGTATCATCTGGTTTCAGCACAAACTCTTTCACACTGTTCCTTTGCTTTGGCGTTTGCACGCGGTTCATCATGCTGATCGGGATTTAGATGTCACCTCCGGCGCCCGCTTCCATCCGATTGAAATTCTGCTTTCCATGCTGATCAAGTTTGCTGCCATTGCGCTGTTAGGCGTGCCGGTAGTTGCCGTGATTTTGTTTGAAGTGATACTCAGCGGTATGGCGCTGTTTAATCACAGTAACGTGGCCATTCCCTTGTCGATAGACCGCTGGCTACGCAAAGTGGTGGTGACACCGGACATGCACCGCGTGCATCACTCTATTCACCGCTACGAAAGTGATTCGAACTTCGGCTTTAATCTTGCTATCTGGGACCGGCTGTTCAACACTTACCGCGCGCAACCCGAGGAAGGCCATTACGGCATGACCATTGGCATTAAAAACCAACGGGAAGAAAAGCATGTGGTGTGGTTAACAGGTCTACTGGCCTTGCCATTTCGCTTATTTAAACGCGCACCAGAGAACAAACAGCATAATAATTCCCTCTGATTCAGGACTGGATGCCCATGACTAAAGTGATCGTCACTTCGCTTAACCCTGCCAAAATTGCCGCTGTTGAAGCTGCCTTCAAAGAAGTATTTCCTAACAATGATATGACATTTGAAGGTGTGTCTGTTGCCAGCGGTGTACCGGATCAACCCATGACCAGCGAGGAAACGCTGGCAGGCGCCAGAAACCGCGTCCATAACGCTAAAAAGGTGGTTGATGGTAATTTCTATGTGGGCGTGGAAGCTGGGCTTGACGCTCCTTACACCTTTGCCTGGATGGTGGTGGAGTCTACCAATCGTATCGGTGAGTCACGCTCTGCATCCGTGCCTTTGCCACCCGCCGCACTCCAAATGTTAGATGAAGGCAAAGAGCTGGGCGATGTGATGGATGAAATGTTCAATGAGCAAAACGTGAAGCAGAAAGGCGGAGCGATTGGCATGCTGACCGGGCATCTGCTGACAAGAAGCTCGGTCTATCATCAGGCGCTGATCCTTGCCTTAATTCCGTTTATAAATCCGGAGTTGTTTCCGACGGAAGATAACTAAAGAAGACCTGGGTCCTGCAGACGACATTGAATAAAAAAGCGGCACTGCTAATAGGCAGTTGCCGCGCATTTCTTTTCCCTAGGACCTGCTCTTCCTAGGATCTTATCTTCCTAATCTTTACTTATCTAAGAGTTCAAGCAACCACTGCTTTTGCGCATCATCCAGTTGCTTCAATTCGTTAGAGCCACGGGTGATGGTAGCAATGCCTACGCCAAGCATCTGACTGAGTTGTCGCTGGCTCACCTCACCTTTTAACAACTCGTTGAGAATATTGACCCGGGCAATCAGCGCGCTGCGCTCGTCGGGCGTCAGCAACATCTTCAAGAGTTTAGCTTCGTCCCCGTTGTCACTTGCTCTGTGGATCAAATCCAGCACATCTTGCCAGTCAGAATATTCCGGCGTCGCTTTCATGGTCACCTCGTAGAAATCGGTACTAATAACGCCGTCATTATACTCCAAGTCTCTCTGTTTCTTAGACAATCATGACTCAATAGCGACGATTAGACTCACTTTCTGTCAGGAACTGTAGTGGTTGACCCAGTAACTTACGGTAGTAGATGTCGTACATCAGCACGTTCTGCACGTAACCTCGCGTCTCCCGGAAAGGAATGGCTTCGATAAACGCAATGGCATCCAGATTCCCATCAGACTTCTCCAACCAGCGAGTGGCACGGTGAGGACCTGCGTTGTAACCGGCGAACGCCAAGATGCGGTTTTCATCAAATTGATCAAGCAACATACGAAGGTACCCACTGCCTAAACGGATATTGATACCCGGATCGTTCAGTGTGCTCTTACCCAGATAACGGAAACCCAGCTTCTTCGACGTTTCCTTCGCCGTCGCCGGCATGAGCTGCATTAAACCACGTGCGCCAACAGGCGATACCGCGCGGGTGTAGAAGGCACTCTCCTGACGCGACAAAGCCAGCAAAGTCGTCAGTGGAAGTTCACGCTCTTTACTGAAAAACTCAAACCACCAGCGATGCGCCACTGGGAAGCGGTATTCCAGGTGCCCCCAGAGCTTTCCGGCGATCGTTGCCTGCACAGACAGGTGATACCACTTTTGGTCTGACGCATACGCCGCAAGGTTAGCTTTCTGATCCCTGTCTGCATTGCGGAGGATGTATTGCCATTCGCGTTTCGCGGCGGTGATTTTATCCAGCGCCAGCAGCTCATCGACGCGCTTCAAGGCTTTGTTGAAAGGCGCTAATGCTCCCGGATTAAGCGGTGTAGTTTGGTAAGGGATATCAATCGGTTTACCCAATTCGTCTGCGGCCGCAACACTGTAGAAGTTACGCTCCCCAATCATGGATTCAAAAATCGCGTTGGCTTCAGCTGTATTACCCGCCTCTTTCAGCACACGGGCTCGCCAGTATTTCCACTTCAGCGAGTCACGCTCCTTTTCAGACATCACATCAATCCAGCGGCCGACGTCTTTCCAATCCGCTTCCACTATGCTCATGCGCACACGGCGCTCCAGAAGCGACTGATTCACTGACTGCTTAAGCTGCTTATCACGCCAAGCGGCAAGGGATGCATCTTCCGTCGACATCAAACGACCAGCAAGATAGTCCGCCATCTCCTGACGTTCATGCTTGTCGTAATGCTGACCTTCAACCGTGCGTTTGAACTGTTTCACCGCTTCTTCAGAATTACTGCGCGCAAGGCGCTCAAAGGCTATGCGGGTCAGGTGTCGGTTAAACGTGGTGACTTTGCTTTTTTTGGAGAAATCCGCCACGCCTTGAGGTTTGTTATAAAGCGCCAGGACTTCTTTGGCCTGACGCTTGGCGTGAGTAGTCGTGAGTTGCTTCTGAAGATAGGTCATCAACGACTTGTTGCGGTTATCAAATGCCAGCAACATGCGCTCAAGCACCAGGTTATCCGTCAGCTTGCCATTAGCTTCAAGGTAATCAAACAGCTTGTCGCACGCCCTATCGACAGAGGATCCGGACAGGTACAGGGATTTGGCACCAGACAAAGCCAGTGCTTTGTCGCCTGCCTTGCTGTGTGCATAGTAGTAGTTACACTGATAACTCTCGCCGCGCGGCACAGTCTGCTGAAAAGCCACCAGCTGCGACCACTTACCTTGTGAGGCCAATGCACTGATGTGGCGCGCCCGAACAGTGCCAGTGAAAGGCAGATCTTCATATTTTTTAAGAAATGCACTCACTTCGTTGGTGCTGGCGCCATTGATATCACGCATAAAATCGCGATAGTCGAGATAAGGATAAAGCGGATAATCCTTCACGTTTGATTTGAGGCGCGAAAACGTCGCCATGTCGTTGCGCTCAATCGCAGCAATGGCTTTTTCGTAACGGGTACGTTGCTCGTCGATCGTGAGTGCGTTGGCAGGCAAAACACTGCCAAGCAGGAGCGCCATGCCAAGAGGCGCTGCGAGATTAAATCTATCCACTGACTTATTATACGCTTTTGTAATTATTGATTTTTTACTTAGTAGCATTCAGATGCTTCTCCCTGGCGCACTTAGCTTTAAGCTTATACCCAATCCATCGAATGAGATGGAAAATCAGGCCTGTTGCACCTTCTTCTATATATCAAACTCCCTGACCTCCCGCCGCAAAGAAACTGTTACTGAAAACGACAAACGGGAGCTCGGGCACGTGAGACGGAAGCATGCCTCTCTTTCTTTTGTTTTTCCTAACAACAAATGGTTCCCAAAACTATACTCTGACCAGCTCAAAGTCTGACCTTAAAGCGGTTTGAGACCTAAGGTCTGTTGATCTTTGATGATGACTTTTGCAGCAAAATTTAATCAACAAAGGTCAACAGACCCTTGGGTTGTTACAATGCATCAACGAAGCAGGTAGAATATCCGGCTAATCATTTCCATTTAGTGACAAGAGAACGCGAGCAGAATGGCTGAGTACGTTTATACCATGTCGCGCGTTGGCAAAATCGTGCCACCGAAGCGTCAGATCCTGAAAGACATCTCTCTGTGCTTTTTCCCGGGTGCCAAAATCGGCGTATTGGGTCTAAACGGCGCAGGTAAATCCACCCTTCTACGCATCATGGCGGGTATCGATACCGATATCGAAGGTGAAGCGCGTGCACAACCTGGCATCAAAGTGGGTTACCTGCCTCAGGAACCAAAACTGGATGAAGACAAGACGGTTCGTGAAACTGTGGAAGAAGCGGTTTCTGACGTGGTTGATGCCCTGTCTCGTCTTGATGCTGTTTACGCCGCTTATGCAGAACCAGATGCAGACTTCGACGCGCTGGCAAAAGAGCAAGGCGAACTGGAAGCGCTGATCCAGGCAAAAGACGGTCACAATCTTGATAACGCCCTTGAGCGTGCTGCGGATGCACTGCGTCTGCCAGAGTGGGATGCGAAAATTAAGCACCTGTCTGGTGGTGAGCGCCGCCGTGTCGCTATCTGCCGTCTGCTGCTTGAGCGCCCAGACATGCTGCTGCTCGACGAACCAACGAACCACCTGGACGCAGAATCTGTGGGCTGGCTGGAACGCTTCCTGGTTGATTACAACGGCACTGTTGTGGCTATCACGCACGACCGTTACTTCCTAGATAACGCAGCGGGTTGGATTCTTGAACTTGACCGTGGTGAAGGTATTCCATGGGAAGGTAACTACACCTCTTGGCTGGAGCAAAAAGACGCGCGTCTGCAACAAGAAGCGTCATCTGAAAAAGCCCGTCAGAAGACCATCGAGAAAGAACTTGAGTGGGTTCGCCAGAATCCTAAAGGTCGTCAGGCAAAATCTAAAGCACGTATGGCGCGCTTTGAAGAGCTGAACACCACTGACTACCAACGCCGTAACGAAACCAACGAGCTGTTCATCCCACCGGGTCCACGCCTGGGTGACAAGGTTATCGAAGTGAATAACCTGACCAAGTCATTCGGTGACCGTGTTCTGATCGACGACCTGTCGTTCAGCGTGCCTAAAGGTGCGATTGTGGGCATCATCGGTGCCAACGGTGCAGGTAAATCTACCCTGTTCAAGATGCTGAGCGGCACCGAGCAGCCAGACAGCGGTTCTGTAGAAATGGGTGAAACCGTACAACTGGCGTCGGTTGATCAGTTCCGTGACAGCATGGACGACAACAACACGGTTTATCAGGAAATCTCTGAAGGTGCAGAAATCATCCGCATCAATAACTTCGAGATCCCTGCACGTGCTTACTGTTCGCGCTTCAACTTCAAAGGCAGCGATCAGCAAAAACGTATCGGTGACTTGTCAGGTGGTGAGCGTAACCGTGTTCACCTGGCAAAACTGCTAAAAGCGGGCGGCAACGTACTGCTTCTCGACGAACCAACCAACGACCTGGACGTAGAAACTCTGCGTGCACTGGAAGAAGCGCTGCTTGAGTTCCCTGGCTGTGCCATGGTTATCTCGCACGACCGTTGGTTCCTTGACCGTATCGCAACGCACATCCTGGATTACCGTGATGAAGGTCAGGTGAACTTCTTCGAAGGTAACTACGCAGAATACAGCGAGTGGCTAAAGCAAACGCTGGGCGCAGCGGCAGCACAACCACACCGCATCAAATACAAGCGCGTGACCAAGTAATCACCGCTTGATTGAAAAAGGGTCACGTCATGTGGCCCTTTTTTATGCGCGAAATCTAATCGTTATTTATTGATTCATTTATAAGACGCGCAGAACATCACGGAGACGAAACGTCGAAGTAGAGATATAACGCCGACTCTCCTACACTTGGTGTAAAAGGAATTGAGGACTTTTTGATGGCAGAACGTCGTAAATTTTCCCGCGTGGTGTACCGTACCCCGGCCACCATCACGCAAAATGGAAAAAGCTGGGAATCCAAAGTGCTGGATCTGTCACTGAAAGGGGCATTGCTGGCAACGCCAGAAGATTGGGAAGCCGGTAATGAAGCAGACTATGATGTGCGCTTCTGCCTCCAGGATACAGACATCGAGTTGGATATGGATCTGAAACTGATCCAGGAAAGTGGTGAGTACCTGCGCTTTCAAATCGACCATATTGATATCGACAGCGCGAGCCACCTGAAACGTCTGGTGGAATTGAACGTCGGTAACGATGATTTGCTTCATCGTGAATTAGCACAACTGACAGATCTGAAAGATACCGTATAATCGCGGTGATGAATTTAAGCGCATATACATGAAGTAGTAGTAACATGCCCCACAACATTCGAATCGCCGTCTCCCATGCGAATGGATCACGTCACTATGTGCTCTCCCCTTCGCTCAAAAAAGTCCTGCTCACGCTGTTAGCCACACTCATCGTTGGCATCTTCGCCAGCATCGCGACCATTTATTATCTGAACCACCGTTCAACCACGGCGGAAGTGACGCTCAAGAGCATGACAGAGCAAAGCTCTGAGCTTGTCGGTCAGCTTGAAGATCTCAAACAAAAACGCCAACAGCTAGAGCAACTGATCAACAACAAAGAAGAAGAATACGCCCAGATCATCGAAGACAAAGACAGCCAACTCAGCTATTTAACCCAGCGCGTTTCCACCGTTGAGGAAGTATTGGGGCTGGAAAAAGAAGGCGATGAGTCTTTGCCATTGGCTGAGCGACTGGATGTTGCAGCGATAAACTCTGCCGTGCGTGCCACCATGCTGCAACTCATTCCAAGCGGCAAACCGATTGAAAGCTACCGTCGCTCGTCAGGCTATGGCTCGCGTACCCACCCGGTGACCGGCAACAAGAAGTTCCACCTTGGTTTAGATTTAACTGCAGACATCGGCACACCGGTTTATGCTCCTGCCGATGGTGTGGTGGAATACAAACGCCCTAGCCGCAAGAAAGGCTACGGCAACATGCTGAAAATTGACCACGCCTTTGGCTTTATGACGCTGTACGCCCATCTCGATAAGTTCAATGTCAATACTGGCCAGTTCGTCAAAAAAGGTGACCTGATTGGTTGGTCAGGTAACACGGGCTTGTCTACTGGCCCACACCTTCATTATGAAGTACGATTCTTAGGCCGCGCGTTGAACCCGAAACGCTTTATTGCCTGGACACCGGATAACTTTGAGTTCCTGTTCAAAGAGGAGGACAAAGTGAACTGGGCTAATCTGGTCGAGATCGTTGAAAGCATGGTATCAACCCAAGTGCAACTGGCGGCGGATGCCGTGGCGCCATCCGGTGCAGTCACAGCGAAAAACGAGGATGACATTCCAGTGACCATTGCAGCCGCGGATTAACCTTCGCCAGTCATGCAGAGACGTAAAAAAGGCGCCACGTCAATCGGGCGCCTTTTTCAGTTGAAGTGTAAAAAGTAGAGCCGTTAATCCATTTCATCCAACACAGTCAGCACTTCGGAAAGCTTATTCACCCCATACACTTTCATGCCCGGGATTTCCTTTTTAGGCGCATTGGCCATTGGCACGACAGCGCGTTTAAAGCCATGCTTGAACGCTTCTGACAAACGTTCCTGACCACTTGGGACTGGACGGATTTCACCGGCAAGACCGACTTCACCGAACACCACTAAATCGCGCGGCAATGGGCGATCACGGAAGCTGGAAATCAATGCCAGCAGCAACGCTAAATCTGCACTGGTTTCCGTGACTTTCACGCCACCCACCACATTGACGAACACATCCTGATCCGACATTTGCAGGCCACCATGTTTATGCAAAACAGCCAGCAGCAGCGCCAAGCGGTTTTGCTCAAGGCCTACGGCAACGCGGCGTGGGTTTGCCAGTTGGCTGTAATCCACCAGCGCCTGAAGCTCAACAAGCAGCGGACGCGTGCCTTCCCACAACACCATCACTGAACTGCCGGAGGTGGCTTCTTCGCCGCGAGAAAGGAAGATTGCAGATGGGTTACTGACTTCACGCAGTCCCTGTCCTGTCATCGCAAACACGCCAAGTTCATTAACCGCACCAAAGCGGTTTTTATGGCTGCGAAGGGTACGGAAACGGCTGTCGCTGGAACCATCAAGCAACACGGAACAGTCGATACAGTGCTCAAGCACCTTCGGGCCCGCGAGCGTGCCATCTTTGGTCACGTGACCAACCATAAAGATCGCCACGTTATGCTGCTTGGCATAGCGGGTCAGAGCGGCAGCGGACTCACGCACCTGCGCGACGCTGCCCGGCGCAGAGGCAATATCTGCACAGTGCATGACCTGAATCGAGTCGATAACCATGATTTTCGGCTGCTCTGTGCGGGCAATCGAGCAAATGGTTTCAACGTTAGTTTCAGACAGCATTTTGAGGTTATCTTTCGGCAGACCCAAGCGCTCGGCGCGCATTGCCACCTGCTGGAGCGACTCTTCACCGGTGACATACAGCGTCGGCATCTGGCTTGCCAGCCAGCACATGGTTTGCAGCAGCAGCGTACTTTTACCTGCCCCAGGGTTACCACCAATCAGAATCGCCGCCCCCGGCACAATACCGCCACCCAGCACACGGTCGAGTTCTTTGAAGCCACTGGTGAAACGCGGCACTTCCTGAAGATCGATAGCAGAGAGCGTCTGAACTTTGGCTTCGGTTGCGCCCGCATAGCCCGCATATTTCTCAGTGCGCGCCACCGTTGGAGAGGCAGCCAAACGTACTTCAGTGATGGTGTTCCACGACCCACAGGCAGTGCATTGTCCCTGCCAGCGCGGATAGTCTGCGCCACAGTCGTTACACACATAAGCACGTTTTGTTTTCGCCATGATTGCTCCTGTTACCAATGCTTACATGTCTTGAATGCAAGTCTGCGCATAAGTTCACGCCAAGATCGGGAAAAAAGGTAAACTATCGACACTTATGGCCGATACAGATGTTGTCATCTAATTTCAGGATTCTACCAGACTTTATCGAGATGAAGGACCACGACAAGGCGCTGTTTGATCAGCTACTCCCCCTGTATGAGCAAGATGCATTTGATGCAGTACTGGCGGAGCTTACCCCCAATGAGAACGCTTCCGAACGGTTAATTACCAAGATGGAAGTGCGACGCCTCATGTCTCCTTGCAGCAAACCCGTGGACCTACGCGGAAAAGTGGTTGGCGAGTGTCGCCGTTATTTTCTGCACGAAGTGAATCACTGGATGGACGATGTTGCCATCAATCTGTATCACCGCCGCGTCGACATCTATCAAGGCCGGATGACAGTCGGGCTTTGGGAAGAGTTACACAATACGCCAAACAGTTACCGTGTTTTGCAGCGACAAGGCGATGTGCGGGCAACAGAGTCTCTGGACACAGTTGATGCAGTGCCGCTGCGTTTTGGCCACTACCTGTCGAGAAGTGAAAACCGCATTCAGCTTTCTAGTCGCATTCAGGCTTTTCTGCCCGATGGCACGGAAGTGAATGGCTCGACCATTGATATTTCCAATTCAGGCATGCAGATCAAATTACCTTCATCGTTCCATTATGAAACGGGATCGACATTGGTGATTTATTTCCCTCAATTGGGGGATGAGTGCCAGCTGGCAGAGCTTTTCAGCGGCTTGAACTATCGAGTGGTCGGAAAGGAACTTAACCTCAACGGCGACAACTTCCAGCGCCTGCGCCTTCGTTTGATGAGCAGTACCGATGTCATCAAAGACGCCATTGAGATTAAGTCCCAAACTGACGATCTGGACTCCCGCCGGGAAAATGAGGACAAATTCCTGACCACCCGCTCCCGCGCCTATGAACAGGTATTCCTTGAGCAGACACCGTCACTGCCACTGTTTTTCTGTGGCAACAGGCTGAGATACAGCCTTTTGACCGAACAAAACCGCGAGCTTTGGGATTACTGGCATGACGAACGCAATCAGCCCGTGATCGACAAGTTGTTCTCGGAAAAGCGTTTACAGTATCTGGCACTTGAAGGACTGACCAACAGCGAAACCCTGGTGTATTGCTTTAACCATCAGCACGGTGCAAAAACCTACTTCTTCTCTGCCTGTCCGACAGAATTGGACGCCGAGCTTCGCCACCTGTTCTGGCATATCGGCAGTTCACGCCCTTCCTGGCGTGTGCTCCGCGTCACCATGGCTAAAATCAGTGAAGAAGACGCCCGAAGGTTGCAGGAAGTGTCACCCGCCTATATCCAACAGATTGATGAGCTGACCCATATTGCGACAATTCAGGATTTGACCTTGTCCCAGGTCAGCAGTGATTTCCGGATTCCAATCAAGCCCAAGCACCCGGTGAAACAGCTCAATCGTTTCGCACATTCGCGTGACCCTATTCTGCCGGTTGAAGCAGTCCCTTCTGTGCTGGCACCACAACGCAAAGAGCCACGCTACCAGCACAGAACCAAAACCACTCTGGTCCACCATTTAACCGGTGAGCTGCAGGGCCAGACCATCGACTTTTCAACCCAAGGTCTGAACGTGCTGCTGAGCAAACCCTTTACCGGTAGCAAACAGCAGGAAGTATCAATCACTTTTACTGATCTGAAACGGGTCGATCCGAAAGCACCTCTCGGTAACGTGCCTTACAAAGTGGTGCAGATCAGCGAAGACAGAACCAACATCAAGCTGGCACTGTTAAAAGACAGGCACAGCAAGCACCGAAGTCATTACCTGCAGCGACTGATTGAGCACAACCAGCATAAGCTTCTGCTCGACAGCGAAAAACTGCCGGACGCCCCGCTGCTGCATGCCATGCATCAAATGCTGCTGACGCGGTTATCTGCCACGCCTTACTTTATTGTGCGCCGCGGGGAAACGCTTCAGGTGTCTGCCATTGGCGCGAACTTCCCAGGCAACGAACTCAGTCGTCTGCTTCAGAAAAATGCAGGCTCTGGCATGATGTCGCTCCGCTCAGTCATTGGTGAACACCTCTCGAAATACGTAAGCCCAGTGACACGCCTGCGCAACCGGGAAGAGCAGGTTCGTCATGAGTTCTATATTTCAGCGACCTTCTCAGACGGTGCCATTATCGATGTCACATCGCGCCCACTGGAAAGCTTTAGCTCTCCCGAAGAGCGCAAAATGTTCATTACACAGGCACGTAAGCGTGGGAAGTTTTTTGCGGTCAGAAACTGGCTGCAACCATTGGATGATGGCAATCAGTGGCTGCCAACGGAAACGCTGGCACCTTTGGTCACTTTGTCGACACAACGGGCAAGACAGCTTGAAATGGAATTCACTGACCTCTGTGCTTATGGAGAAATGAGTGACATTACCGACGAAGTGCTAAGACGTTTGGAAATCGGCGGCTAAACAGTTCTTACCATCAAAGAAAAAGGGATGTCCGTCGACATCCCTTTCTTATTTCAGCCTCAACACATCTTACCAACTCAGTCTTTGCGGTAGCAAAGAGGCGGAAAGCACACAAAGCACGCCCCCTAAATCCGCGTGACGAACAGCCACCTGCGCCGCTTGCTGTACTTTCGGTTTGGCGTGATAAGCAATGCCTAGGCCAGCGGCAGACATCATGACCAAATCGTTGGCGCCGTCACCCACCGCCAGTGTGTTCGCAGGCATCAGTTCATAGCGGTCTGCCAGATCGCGAAGAATGTCAGCTTTGCGCTGCGCATCCACCACTGAACCTGCGACTTCGCCGGTCAGCTTGCCGTTTTCAATCACCAGTTGGTTTGATTCAGCATAGGCCAGTGACAAGTCTTCTTTCAGCTTGTCCGAGAACCAGGTAAAGCCGCCTGACGCAATCGCGACTTTCCAGCCACGCGCCTGCAAAGAGGCTGTCAGTTGCTTCATGCCCGGCATGTAAGGAATGTTATCGCGTACTTGCTCAAGCACAGACACATCCGTGCCTTTCAGCGTCGCAACACGTTGGCGAAGGCTAGCTTCAAAGTCGAGTTCGCCACGCATGGCACGTTCGGTGACTTCCGCTACCTGCTCGCCAACACCCGCCAGCTTGGCAATTTCATCAATACACTCAATCTGAATCGCCGTTGAGTCCATATCGAACAGTGCCAATCCCGGCTCATAAAGATTTGGAATGTTTTCAAGTGACGCGCAGTCCAGCGCCAGTGCATCGCACAGTTGTACGACCTCTGGCGTGAGTTCTCCACGCATCAGCAACACTTCGTAAGGACCAACAGTCCAACCTGTCATTGGGAATACTGGCTCACCGAGCAGAAAGGAAAGGTCATCCAAAGAACCCGGGCTGATATGAAGCCCATAAAGAATCCACCCTGCCTGACGGCAATCTGACGGACGAAAATCTCGGATAGAAGGGAAACGGTTGAGCAGCTTTACGTGTTTTTTGATCGGATAGGCTGAAAATGCATCCATTGCATAAATTCCTTTTAGTCAGTTGCCTTTACTATATCAAAGAGTGCTTGAGATCACAGCACGGCGGTTGCTTGCTTTTTTCCAGCCAGGACAGCAAACTGAGATAGCGCTGATATGTTGCGACTTCGTCTTGGAAGGCGCCTTAGCTTGGACAGCTTATGCTTCAAATAAATAAAAAACGCCTTAAAAGGCTCTGGCAGTTTATTGTGGTTGTCGCCTGCTTCTCCACAATAATGATGCTGTTTATGTACAGCAATCAATTAAATAACCGCAATTACAAAATGCTTTTTGACCAGACAGAATCCCTGTCCCGCGTCATACTCCGCCAAGCGGCGGCCAGTGCTCACACCGCACTGGCAAGCGATGATATGGATGCAGTTCAGCAGTTGGTGAACAACTTACAAAATGAAGACCTGATTCTGGATGCCGCGGTCTACGACGTGAAAGGCAATCTGGTGGCAAGTTCACTTGGGGCGATGCCACTGGAGCAGCTAACAGGGCTCAATACCCCGCTTTCCGTTGCCAGTATTGGTCGCCAGCAGCTGGTTGAACCCATTGCCGACGATGGCAATATTTCCGGATTTGTACGGATCACGCTGGAGCATGGTGAGGTAATAAAAGCCGCTTCCAACCGGCTAGAACAAAGCATCAACCTAGTACGCGCCATGATCCTGGTCGCGATTGCCACAGGTGCCTTGCTGATCTTTACTTTCGCCAACCGCCGGGATTTATGGCGTTCAACGTTTCTGTTAAAGAGTAACGACTAGCAGAGGAAAGAGCTAACCTGGGTTCTTAAGAGAACTTTCCCCAGAACGCAAAAAGGATGGCCGAAGCCATCCTTTTTCATCTTGGTCTGTCAGCAGAACTTACGCTTCTTCAGCGTCGCCCAGCAGTACAGATTCCAGTGCGATTTCAATCATTTCGTTGAACGTGGTTTGACGCTCGTCAGAAGTGGTTTGCTCGCCAGTCTTGATGTGGTCAGACACAGTACAGATAGTCAGTGCTTTCGCGCCGAACTCTGCTGCTACACCGTAGATACCCGCTGCTTCCATTTCCACACCCAGAATGCCGTACTTCGCCATGGTGTCGAAGAAATCTGGTTCTGGAGAGTAGAACAGGTCAGCAGAGAAGATGTTACCGACACGTACGTTGATGCCTTTTGCTTTCGCTGCATCAACCGCGTTACGGGTCATCTCGAAGTCAGCAATCGCTGCGAAGTCGTGGCCGTTGAAACGGGTACGGTTGATTTTCGCATCAGTAGACGCGCCAACACCGATGATAACTTCACGCAGTTTTACGTCTTCACGCACTGCACCACAGCTACCTACACGGATGATTTTCTTCACGCCGAAGTCTTTGATCAGCTCAGTCGCGTAGATTGAGCATGATGGGATACCCATACCGTGGCCCATAACAGAGATCTTGCGGCCTTTGTAAGTACCGGTGAAACCGAACATGTTGCGAACATCACAAACTTGCTTAACGTCTTCCAGGAAGGTTTCTGCAATGTATTTAGCACGCAGCGGGTCGCCCGGCATCAGAACTACATCTGCAAAATCACCCATTTCGGCATTGATATGTGGAGTTGCCATTTTCTATTTCCTTTTGATCAAATTTCGGAATCAACCGATGCTAATCGGGTCGCAGCACTCGCTGATTGTCTGGGCTGCGACCGGAATTTAGTGTGGAACTACAGGAAAGACTTTCCGTATTCCATGTCTGAAGTACCGAAGTACTTCGCCAGAGTCTGGCCGATGTCTGCGAAGGTCTCACGACGACCGAGCGAACCTGCTGGTACATGTTTACCGCAAACCAGAACAGGAATGTGCTCGCGGGTGTGATCCGTGCCTTCCCAGGTCGGGTCACAGCCGTGGTCAGCGGTCAGGATCAGGACATCATCTTCTTTCAGCATTTCGAGGATTTCAGGCAAACGCTTGTCGAAATACTCCAGTGCTGCAGCATAGCCTGCCACGTTACGACGGTGACCGTAGTGAGAGTCAAAGTCGACGAAGTTGGTGAAGATGATGCTGTTGTCACCTTCTTGGTTCATCGCATCTTTGGTCGCGTTGAACAGGGCTTCCAAACCGGTCGCTTTCACTTTTTTGGTGATACCAACGTGCGCGTAGATGTCTGCAATCTTACCGATAGACACCACCTCACCTTGCTTCTCATCAACCAGCTTTTGCAGCACGGTCGCTGAAGGCGGCTCTACAGACAGGTCACGGCGGTTACCGGTACGCTCAAACTGGCCTTTACCCGGCCCGATGAACGGACGCGCGATAACGCGGCCAATGTTGTAGTCTTCCAGCTCTTCGCGGGCGATCTGGCAAAGTTCCAGCAGACGGTCCAGACCGAAGGTTTCTTCATGACACGCGATTTGGAATACCGAGTCCGCAGAGGTGTAGAAAATTGGCAAGCCAGTTTTCATGTGCTCTTCGCCCAGATCGTCAAGGATCTGCGTACCTGATGCATGGCAGTTACCCAGATAATCCGGCAAACCTGCGCGCTCAAGAATGCGGTCAGTCAGCGCTTTCGGGAAGCTGTTTTCTTTGTCAGTGAAGTAGCCCCAGTCAAACAGTACAGGTACACCGGCAATTTCCCAGTGACCCGAAGGGGTGTCTTTACCGGAAGACAACTCAGCCGCATGGCCGTAAGCACCGATGATTTCCGCGCTTGGATCCAGACCTTCAGGGAAGTAGCCTGATGATTCTTCGCACGCTTTGCCCAAACCCAGTGCATTCAGGTTTGGCAGCGTCAGTGGACCTTTGCGGTCATCATTGTTCGCGTTACCTGCTGCACATGCTTTCGCGATAGAGCCCAGGGTATTCGCGCCCACATCACCAAACTTGTGAGCATCTTCGGTTGCACCGATCCCGAAGGAATCCAGTACCAAAATAATCGCGCGTTTCATGATCGCCTCCTTAGACGTCTTGTGGGCCAATCTGGCGGTAAACTTCAGGGGTCGCTTCTGGCGCTTCGTCTTCGATGCGCATGGCAGCCTGAAGTGCTGCAGCTGCTTGTTGCCATGCAGCTTCATCCTTGGCATGTACTACCGCCAATGGCGTGGTGCTGTCAGCTTGCATACCCAGACGGATAACATCGCTAAAGCCCACTGAATAATCGATCGTATCACTTGCAACACGGCGTCCACCGCCAAGGCCAACGACAGCCATGCCGATCGCACGGGTGTCCATCGCTGATACAAAGCCAGTGCAGTTTGCAAACACTGGTTTCACCACGTTTGCCGTTGCCAGATACTTACTATAGTTCTCAACGAAATCGAGCGGACCACCCAAACCTGCCACCATTTTGCCGAAGCATTCTGCTGCCTTGCCGTTGTCCAGCACGGTTTGCAGTTTGTTCATGGCTTCATCTTTGTCTTTTGCCAGACCACTGATGGTCAGCATTTCTGCACAAAGCGCCATGGTGACCGCATAAAGGCGCGGGTTACGGTATTCACCGGTCAGGAACTGAACCGCTTCTTTCACTTCCAGTGCGTTACCTGCACTTGAAGCCAATACCTGATTCATGTCGGTGAGCAATGAGCTGGTGCGGGTACCCGCGCCATTGGCAACTGCCACAATCGATTTCGCCAGTTCTTCTGATTTCTCGTAGGTCGGCATAAACGCGCCAGAGCCTACTTTTACATCCATCACCAGCGACTCTAGGCCTGCCGCCAGTTTCTTCGACAGGATAGACGCGGTAATAAGAGAAATATTGTCGACGGTCGCTGTCACATCGCGGGTTGCGTATACACGCTTGTCCGCCGGTGCCAAATCACCGGTTTGGCCGATAATCGCCACACCTGCTTCTTTAGTCACCTTACCGAAAACATCGTTGTTCGGCGTGATGTTATACCCTGGAATTGCTTCCAGTTTGTCCAGCGTACCGCCAGTATGACCCAGACCACGGCCTGAAATCATAGGTACGTAACCACCACATGCCGCCACCATAGGGCCAAGCATCAGGGAGGTCACATCGCCCACACCGCCGGTACTGTGTTTATCGACAATAGGGCCATCAAAATTCATGTGTGACCAGTCAATCACCATGCCTGAGTCACGCATGGCGCACGTCAGTGCGACACGTTCGTCCATGGTCATGTCATTGAAGTACACTGCCATGGCAAATGCCGCGATCTGTCCTTCAGAAACAGTCTCTTTTGCAATGCCCTGGATAAAGAAATTAATTTCTTCAGAAGTCAGCGCAATGTTGTCACGCTTCTTCCGAATGATTTCTTGGGGAAGGTACATAGTCGACCTCACGTACTGGGTGTCAAAAACAGGGGGAGCCAAAATTGCCGGCTCCCCAACAGAAGTGCTTAGTAGCCGCCTTCTGCCGCTTTTTCGCCTTCACCCAGCGTGTGAAGCAGGTTCGCCAGCAGGCTTGATGCACCAAAACGGTAGTGTGCGTTGTCAGCCCACTCGCCGCCCAGGATACGGTCAGCCATCGCCAGGTATTCCGCTGCATCTTCAGCAGTACGTACGCCGCCAGCAGGCTTGAAACCCACCTTTTCTGCAACGCCCATCTCTTTGATCACAGTCAGCATGATTTCTGCTGATTCTGGCGTCGCGTTTACTGGCACTTTACCGGTAGACGTCTTGATAAAGTCTGCGCCCGCTTCGATAGAGATTTCAGATGCACGCTTGATGAGTGCTGCTTCTTTCAGCTCACCGGTTTCGATGATCACTTTCAGCGTCACGTCACCACATGCTGCTTTACATTGTTTAACCAGCTCAAAACCGGTTTTCTCATCACCCGCGATAAGCGTGCGGTATGGGAACACAACGTCAACTTCATCAGCACCGTAAGCCACTGCTGCTTTGGTTTCAGCCACCGCGATTTCGATGTCGTCGTTACCGTGTGGGAAGTTAGTCACGGTTGCGATTTTGATTTCAGGCGTGCCTTGCTCGCGAAGTTGTTTCTTCGCCACAGGGATAAAACGAGGGTAGATGCAGATAGCAGCAGTGTTACCTACTGGGGTTTTCGCGCTCTTACACAGTTCGATCACTTTCGCATCTGTGTCGTCGTCGTTCAGGGTGGTCAAATCCATCAGTTTCAGGGCACGAAGAGCTGCTGCTTTTAGATCGCTCATGACTTTCTCCAGTCGTAAATATTCAAAACCAAGTAACAAACTACGCGAGGCAATGCTCGGCATAATCTGATGAGCGGACTTGGCTCCTTGAAGTTTGGCGCGCTGCATGGTCAGCGCCAATCAACATTCCGTGTTGGCCGCACACCCTATGGCATTCTGCCGGGTGTCCACCTGTCTCATCGTGCTGCAAGTTTTTTACACGTTGGGGCAGGTTTGATGTCTCACCTTTCCGCTGTCTGTGAAACAGTAGTGAAATTAATGAAAGACTACTTCTGAAACTTTGACAGCGTTCACCAATTTTACCAATCTTCCTTTGGTTACACTAGGTGTTACCTGTTTCTGTTGAAAAACACTTTGTTGCCAAGCGTGCAAAACCGGATGAGAGTTTTCAGGGTACTGGCATCACTATAAGTGGCGAAAACACATCACTGTGTCTTATTCCTGACGAATGGGCTCCCGAAGCTACAGGCATAAAAAAACCGCCTCACAAGGAGGCGGTTTTTTGAATCTCTTTACTTGCTGATTACAGCGCAGCCAGAGTCAGGAAGAAACCAGCGATAGTTGCACTCATCAGGTTAGACAGAGTACCCGCACATACTGCTTTCACACCGAAACGCGCGATGTCGTGACGACGGGTTGGCGCGATGCTGCCCAGACCACCCAGCAGGATTGCGATAGACGACAGGTTAGCGAAACCACACAGTGCAAACGAAATGATTGCTGCAGTCTTCTCAGACAGGTCACCGATGATTGGGGTGAAGTTCAGGTACGCAACGAATTCGTTAACAACAATCTTCTGACCGATGAATGAACCCGCGATGTCAGCTTCTGCCCATGGAACACCAATCAGGAATGCCAGTGGTGCGAACACTTTACCCAGGATCCACTCCAGAGTCAGACCTTCGATGCCGAACCAACCACCGATGCCAGACAGCATGCCGTTGATCAGTGCGATCAGACCGATGAATGCCAGCAGCATTGCACCGATGTTCAGAGCCAGTTGCATACCAGAAGATGCGCCACCTGCTGCTGCGTCGATAACGTTTGCAGGCTTGTCTTCTTCTTCGTCACCGTCTTGACCCAATTGCTCGATTGGCTCGTCAGTTTCTGGCTTGATGATTTTCGCGAACAGCAGACCACCTGGTGCTGCCATGAACGATGCTGCAATCAGGTATTCCAGAGGTACACCCATCGCTGCGTAACCTGCCAGTACACCACCTGCTACAGATGCCAGACCACCACACATGACTGCGAACAGTTCAGACTGGGTCATTTTTGGCACGTAAGGACGTACAACCAGAGGCGCTTCAGTTTGACCAACGAAGATGTTCGCGGTTGCAGACATTGATTCCGCGTGAGAAGTACCCAGTACTTTACGCAGTGCACCACCCAGAATACGGATAACAAACTGCATGATACCCAGGTAGTAAAGCACGCTGATCAGCGCTGAGAAGAATACAACAGTAGGCAGAACCTGGAACGCAAAGATAAAGCCGATACCATCTACAGAGAAGTTAACCAGGCTACCGAACAGGAAGCCGATACCATCTTTACCGTAGTTGATCACGTTCTGTACAGCATTAGACATGCCGTTCAGGATTGCTTGGCCCGCTGGGACAAACAGGATGAAACCACCCAGAATAAACTGGATCGCAAATGCACCACCTACAGTACGCAGGTTGATGGCTTTGCGGTTGTCAGATAGCAGTACAGCAATACCCAGCAGTACAACCATCCCTACAATGCTCATAATCAGGCTCATAAAAGGGTTCCTAAAAAAGTCTTGGCGTCTCGACAAATTGGGAGTGTTATTCCGGCGGCGATTATACGCATTGGTTGGGGACCAAAGGAATGCATAAGTCACACTTGAAGTGAAAAATTCGGTGCAATTCACTCAAAAAGGTGATGAAGGTCTATTTTTGTGAGCTATGCACGACGCAAACGTTTGGGCAAACGATGCCTTTTAGACGTTCAACGCAAAGCATGCTGTCGAGTTTTGTGTGGTGGCGTGAATAATTTCCCCGACATCGACCTCTTTTAGGGTGGCTAAAGCGTGGGCAATCAGTGGTAATCTCTCCGGCAAATTGGGCTCACCTTGAAAGCCAAAAACAGGCATATCGGGCGCATCTGTCTCCAAAACCAAAGAGGAAAGTGGCAGGTTTTTCACCGCATTTCGGGTCTTATTAGCGCGCTCGTAAGTGATGGTGCCACCGATTCCGAGCAAAAAGCCGCGCTTTATGTATTCATGTCCAATCTGTTCACTGCCACTAAAAGCATGCAAGACCCCTTTCACTGCCGGAAAACCATTCAGAATTTGCAGTAATTCGTTGTGTGCTTTACGACTGTGAAGGATCACGGGAAGCTGATATTTCTCGGCCAGTTTAAGTTGTTCCGTCAACAACCATATTTGTCGCTCTGGGTCGGCATTTTCTATCGCAAAATCCAGCCCACATTCGCCAACGGCAACCAATCCTTTCGGCGCGTCAGCCAAAAACGCATCCAGCTTCTGAATGTCTTCGTCTTGATGCGATGCCATCCAGACTGGATGCAACCCCACCGCATACGAGATCTCGGGAAATGCTTCAGCCAATGCTGCCACCCGATCCCAGTTTTCTGTCGCTACAGCGGGTACCACAAGACTGTTTACTCCAGCGGCTACTGAGCGCCTCACCCAATCTTCAGGGTGGTCAGCAAACGGAGGGAAATCAAAATGGCAGTGCGTATCAATCATTGCGGCAAAAACTCAGTGGGCTACTTCTATATAGAGGATACAAAAAAGCCGCCTTGTGGGGCGGCTTTCTTTTACGTCTTGTAATTAGTGCTCGCGTGTTGCACGGAAGCTCACATCAGGATGACGTTCTTGCGTCAGGCTCAGGTTAACCATGGTTGGCGCGATGTAAGTAAGGTTGTCACCGCCATCCAATGCCAGGTTAGTTTGGTTCTTGCGCTGGAAATCATCCAGTTTCTTCGCATCACTACATTCTACCCAGCGCGCTGTCGCAACGTTAACAGGCTCATAAATCGCTTCAACGTTATATTCAGACTTCAAGCGTGCAACAACCACATCGAACTGAAGTACACCCACCGCACCAACAATCAGGTCATTGGATGTCATTGGGCGGAACACCTGCACCGCACCTTCTTCAGAAAGCTGTACCAGACCTTTCAGCAATTGCTTTTGCTTCAGTGGATCACGCAGACGGATACGACGGAACAGTTCAGGCGCAAAGTTTGGAATACCTGAGAATTTCAGATCTTCGCCTTGAGTGAAGGTATCACCAATTTGGATAGTACCGTGGTTATGAAGACCAATGATGTCACCTGCAAACGCTTCTGCTGCGCGGGCACGATCACCTGCCATAAAGGTTACCGCATCAGAGATTGATACCATTTTACCGGTACGTACATGCTTCATCTTCATACCCTGACTGTACTTGCCAGACACGATACGCATGAATGCAATGCGGTCACGGTGTTTAGGGTCCATGTTTGCCTGAATTTTGAAGACAAATCCAGAGAACTTCTCTTCACCCGCTTCAACCGCACGCTCATGGGTTTGACGCGGCAATGGTGCAGGTGCCCACTCAGTTAAACCATCCAACATGTGGTCAACACCGAAGTTACCCAGTGCAGTACCGAAGAACACAGGTGTCAGCTCGCCGCTCAGGAACAGTTCTTGATCAAACTCGTGCGATGCGCCCAGTACCAGTTCAAGTTCTTCACGCAGTTGCTCTGCCAGGCTTTCTCCCACTGCTTCATCCAACTCTGGATTATCCAGACCTTTGATGATGCGTGAGTCCTGAATGGTATGACCCTGACCTGTTTGGTACAGAATCGTTTCATCACGGTGGATGTGATAAACACCTTTGAACTCTTTACCACAGCCAATCGGCCAGGATACTGGTGCACACGCGATGTTCAGCTCACTTTCTACTTCATCCATCAACTCCATTGGGTCACGGATGTCGCGGTCAAGTTTGTTCATGAAAGTCACGATTGGCGTGTCGCGCAGACGGGTCACTTCCATCAGCTTACGGGTACGATCCTCAACACCTTTCGCCGCATCAATAACCATCAGGCATGAGTCAACAGCTGTCAGGGTGCGGTAAGTATCTTCTGAGAAGTCTTCGTGTCCTGGGGTATCAAGCAGGTTAACCAGACAATCGTTGAACGGGAACTGCATGACAGAAGTGGTGACCGAAATACCACGTTCTTTTTCCATCTCCATCCAGTCAGACTTCGCATGCTGATTAGAGCCACGACCTTTTACCGTACCGGCAGTCTGGATCGCGCGTCCGAATAACAGCACCTTTTCAGTGATGGTAGTTTTACCGGCATCCGGGTGCGAGATAATCGCAAACGTACGACGCTTGCCGACTTCTTGCTGAAGTGGAGAGTTTGACATGCTTAAGCTTTTCCGCGTTAAACAGCACGCAGGCAGAAACTGAGCTGCGCGCAGTGTAGATGAATTCAAATCGGCGGGTATTTTGTACGATATCGGGATGAGACTCAACGCTCGCCAACAAAATCCTTACCCTACGGGCCTCACAAGAAAATTCACCTCGCAAAACAAGCCTCTAACGAGAGTCAATATATTGTCCAATAAATGACACACCACTCAATACACCCGGTCACTTTTTGACCCATCTCGCATCAAAAAGCAATAACACCTTGATCTTCATTCAGATACTTAGCGTTGATAAATATAAAAATTTTACAATTTGCGTCACTTTTTTGGCGATTTTGTTTAACGTCAAGACTTATAACGAATCTATTTGCATAGTATTATGGATGAAATTTATGTGTCACATATGACACATCCATATTTATTTACCTTTCGCAGGAAGAGATTCATGGATTCGATTATCACCAAGCAGGCTGCAAAAGTAATTTCAGTGAACGGCAACGCATTCATTAAAGTGAACGGGAAAGAGGTTCCCATCGCTGAAGTTTTAGACCTAAACGCCGGCACTGAAATCTTTGTCCCTGAGGGTGCCAACGCCCTTCTATCTCTTGAAGACGGCACCGTATTGCCTGTTGGTGAACAAGACTCACCTGCGCAAGATATCTTAGGCTCACCGCTTGATGATGAAATTGCTGCTATACAGGCATTAATTGAAGAGGGTGTCGACCCAACAGAAGTACTGGAAGCAACCGCTGCAGGTGGTACCACAACATCTGGAGCTGGCTCATGGAGCTTCCAATCCATTGGCCGTGTTGGCGAACAAACCATTGCTCAAGCAGGTTTTGATACAAATGGCATAGCTCAAGCGTTTAACAGTACAAGAATTGAACGAGAAGACAGTGGCGATTCATTTAACTCATTTGCCACATCACCAGAACCAACCCCAATTACCCCGACTAGCCCTGTTAATGCAACTCTTAAGCTATCTTCATCAACTGACGAGGTATCCGAAGACAAAGGAACCATTAGTTATAAAGTCGAAATTGTCGATGATGAAGGTGCTCCGCTTACCGTCACTGACGGGGAAACAGTGACCGTCACCATCACACTCCCAGATGGGACTGAGCAAGATATAACAATCGGCTCAGGCTCCAGCGAAGCCACTTTCGAATACACCGTAGACGCTGATGACGTTTATAAAGAAAGTGAAGAAGCAAGTGCTTCAATCAATAGCGTATCCGGCGGAGAAAGCTTCGACTCCTTAACCACAGACTCAACCCCTGTTACCACTATTGTCACTGATGATGCTGATACGGTAACCGTTAGTTTGCATGCTGACACTTCCGAGGTTAGCGAAGACGCCGGAAGCATCATCTACAAGGTTGAACTGCGCGATGCCGAAGGTAGCTTAGTTACCGTCGCAGAAGGTGACAGTGTTGAAGTAACAGTGCTCCTTCCAAATGGCTCATCTCAAAAAGTAACCATCGAAGGTGGTACTTCTTCATCTAGTTTCGAGTTTGAGGTCAATCGGGATGACGTTTATTCAGGAAGTAGCACTGCATCAGCCACAATTAACGAAGTTCAAGGTGGCGATGCCTTTGAGAACCTTGAAGCGAGCTCCGACACCGTCACAGTAGATATCGTAGACGACAATGATGCACCAACGCTTACTTTGTCAGGAGATGAGTTTGTCGCTGAAGGGGAAAATGCAACATACACATTGACGCTATCAGAGCCCGCGGCTGAAGATATGACCATTACTGTGGTCGTCGGCCACAAAACAACAGAGGATGGTGACGTCATTCCTGTTGAAAAAACGGTAACAATAAAAGCGGATACGACGAGTATCTCTTTCAAAGTAGAGGCGTTAGACGACGACCTTTACGAAGCCGGAGATGATGACAAATTTACAGTTAGCGTAACGAGCGTAACTGGCGGTGGTTTTGAAGCACTCCCAACACTGCCTAGTGCGGTAGATACTGTTATAAATACCGATGATAGCGACCGCCCAGACGTGGCGAGCATCACCAGCCCAACCGTGACCGAAGGGGACACGGCGACCTTCACCGTCACCCTGACCAACGAAAGCACTTCCGACACCACGGTCACCATGACACTGGCCAGCGGCAGTGCCGACAAAAACGTCGATTTCACAGGTACCACGGTCACCGTCAACGGCGATGAAGTATCGGTGAATGCTGACGGCACCTTTGAGGTCACTGTGAAGCCGGGTGACACCGAGTTCACTGTGGACGTCATCACCACAGATAACCTGGATGCTGACGGCAAGCCTGTGTTCGAAAGCACGGAAGACTTTACCCTGTCCGGCAAAACCGACAGCCAGGCAGACGCCGTTACGGGTACAGGTACCATCCTCGATAACGATGCACCTACCTTGAAGGTCACCGGCGGTGGTGAGGTCAGCGAAGGCAAAGACATCACCTTTAACGTCAAACTCTCCAAGGCGGTCGATGGCGATGTCACTTACAGCTTTGACCTCGGCGGGGCCGAGATCAATGCCGAGGACATCACGGGGATCACCGT
>NZ_ANFM02000018.1 GCF_000333895.2 Grimontia indica
GCATTCAGAGGTCATCAATGCGTTCAATTCGAGGCAAATTTCGCGAGGAATAGTGGTTCTATTTCCGTGGAATTTAACGAAGAAGTGGGCGCTTTGATGTCCTCCCTTCGGGCGAGTTGACTGACGCCGTGCTCTTTGTTGTTCCTTTTTGATGGAGACGACTACACCTGCAAAGGAACGCCGCGATCACAACGCCAGTCAATCTCGCTGAATCCTGCATCTTCAGGTTATTTGGGTATAATCCTAATAGTTGCTTGGTTTTAGCGCATTTCGTTCAATTTTCACCCGCTCGCCGTATTTGAAGTGCTCATTGCCTTTTATGTTAGAGATAAAGGGAGAATAAATAGGCAAGCCAAAGCAGGGTTCTTGCTTAAATGGAGGAGAGTTTTCCGACTTTAGTGGTGGAAATGAATGGCTGGAGTAATTGAAGTGATTTATTGGTTGTTATAACAAAAAACTCTGATTGGAGGAGAAATTTCGGCTCTCGTATACTCGGGTGGAAGGCAGGTGGAAACCTGCCAAAAACACAATAAAAACGCCGTGTAGAGGGCAAACATGATCGACTTCTGGCCATTGATTGGCATCGTAATTATTACGGTAGGGTTGGCACTAAAGCTAAACACCTTGCTTGTTATTTTAGTTGCTGGGGTAGCAACGGGCCTCGTTGCCGATATCGCCTTGATGGATATTCTTTCCACGCTGGGCCAATCCTTCACCCAAAACCGCTATATGTCTCTTTTCATTCTTATTCTTCCCATGATTGGCATCCTAGAACGCTATGGTCTTCGTCAACGTGCAGAACAGCTGATCGGTTCCATGAAAAAAGCGTCTGTCAGCAAAATTCTGATGACTTATCTACTACTACGGAAAGTGACGAATGGCATGGGTTTGAGCATTGGCGGTCACCCATCAATGATCCGTCCTTTAATTGCACCTATGGCGGAAGCGGCAGCAGAGAAAGTTTCACCGAAGCTGCAAGAAGAGAAGCGTCAGGCCATTCGCGCGCTCGCCGCTGCCAGTGAAAACTTTGGTAACTTCTTCAGCCAACTGCTGTTTATCGGCACGGGCGGTATCTTGCTGATTAAAGGCGTGATGGCTGATAACAAGTTGGATGTGCAATTAGAAACCATGGCGTTGTGGGCGCTGCCAACGGCTATTGCTTCTTACATCGTGTTCGTGGTTTTCAGCAAAATCATGGAAGCCCGTTTGCTGAAAAACTTAGAAAAAGCCGCTGCAACGGCGACTGACATTAAAAGCGAAGGGTAATGGCCATGCTTGAATATATTTACCAAACCACAGGTTTGCTGTTGCTGGCTTTCTCACTTCAAACCTTTTTGGACAAAGACAATCCCAAACGAGTTGGTACTGGCCTTTTCTGGTTAATTTACGGTGTGACCTTTATCTTCGGCACGATGATACCGAACTGGGTGACAGGCTTGATGGTACTTGCGTTGACTGCGCTGGCTGCTGGCGGCTTCATGGGTGCGGGCAATTACAAAACCACCAACGAAGAAGAGCGTCAGAAAACCGCGTCGGTGCTGAAAAACAAACTCTTTATCCCAGCGGCGATTGTGCCGGTGGGAACCGTTGCTATCAGCCAATTCACTTCTCTGGGCGCGCTGGTGGGTCTGGGTATTGCTTCGATTGCGTCAATCATTGTGGCGCTGGTCATGACGAAGAGTCAGCCTATACACAGCCTGAACGAAGGTCGTCGCCTGATTGACTCTATTGGCTGGGCCGCAATTTTGTCGCAGTTTCTCGCTGCATTGGGTTATCTGTTTAATCAAGCGGGTGTGGGGGATACCGTCGCGCAAATCGTGAAAATGATGATCCCGGAAAACATGCTGCTGGTAAATGTGATTGCCTACTGTGCCGGTATGATGATTTTCACTGTGGTGATGGGTAACGCCTTTGCGGCCTTTGCGGTGATCACGACAGGTATCGGTATTCCACTATTGGTGTTGGAAAACGGAGGTAACGCCGCAATTATTGGTGTGCTGGGCATGCTTTCAGGTTATTGCGGTACCCTGATGACACCTATGGCGGCAAACTTCAATATCGTACCAGCCGCGTTGCTTGAACTGAAAAACAAGCACCACGTTATTCTGATGCAGGTGATCCCAGGGCTGATCATCTTGGCATTCAACATATTTGTTATGTACAGCTTTGCATTCTGAGGAAAGCGATGAAAAAAGTTCTGATTACGGGTTTCGAGCCGTTTGGCGGCGCATCGATCAACCCTGCGCTGGAAGCGGTGAAAAAACTAGATGGCGCTGAGCTTGACGGTGGCGTGATTGTGACCTGTGAAGTGCCGGTAACGCGGTATGATGCACTGAAAGCGATCAGTGAAGCCATTGAGGCGCATCAACCAAGTTATGTAATAACCGTCGGTCAGGCTGCGGGTCGCAATGCGATCACACCTGAGCGTGTGGCAATTAACATGGACGACTTCCGTATTCCAGATAATGGCGGAAACCAGCCGATTGATGAGCCTATCGATGAAGAAGGGCCTGCGGCCTATTTCTCGACCTTGCCGATCAAAGCGATTACTCGCAAGCTTCAGGAAAACGGTATTCCTTGCCAGGTTTCGAATACCGCAGGTACTTTTGTCTGTAACCACGTATTTTATGGTATTCAACACTTTTTACGTGACACAGATATCGGCCACGGCTTTATTCATATCCCTCTGCTACCAGAGCAAGCAGCTGCGACCGATCAGCCATCCATGTCTCTGGATACTATCGTCGAAGGACTTCGTTTGGCAGCTCAAGCGACTCTTGAGAACAAGAAAGACATTTCTGAGGGGGCAGGGCAGATTTGCTAAGCCTCAGCGACTGATAGCCTAATAAGAAAAGAGCCGATAATGTCGGCTCTTTTTTTGTTATTTGGAGGACACTTTTTCATTTTCTGGTGCCCCAGCATAGTCTCCTAGCACCGATCCTTGAAACGCAAATATTCACCATAGCTTCTCAAATGGCCAATATTCAAATAATTGAATATTTAGTGCATAGATAGCTAGTGTTCAATTATCGTGGAAGCGTATTTCTTGCCTTTCTTAGTTCCTCATTCAAAAGTGGGGCTTATTTCATCCTAACTCTTAATTATTAGGTTATTATCGTCGGTATACGATGAGTGCTCACTGTGATTTACCCAAGTTGCAGTGGTGTTATTTGGCCTTGTGCAAAAATGAGTAAGGAGTACCCATTAATGAATAAGCATGCGCTTAAATTTGCGCCAATGACTTTGGCGATGATGTGTGCAAATGCATCTGCCGCTGTAACGCTCTATGACGATGATACCCATTCTGTTACCACCGATCTTCTGGTCAACGTCTTCTATACCAATTCGAGCTCTGATCGTTTGTCTGACTTCAATGATCCGAACAGCAATAAAATCAGTCGTGACCAGTCTCGTGTTCGTATCGGCTTTTTGCCTAACTACATTGGTTTTAATTTTAAAACCGAAGTGAATGATCTCAAGATTGGTGCGCGTTCGTCATTCTGGGTCACGCTCAATGACACCGACAATAATCGCGGTGCAGAAGGCTTAGGTACCCGCTCTGGTATTGATGTGCGCCAGTTCTACGCCACTATTGATTCTGATTGGGGACAGGTATTGCTGGGTAAGGACTTCGGTCTGTTTTCACGCAGCAACATCCTTACCGATGAGTTGCTACTCGGTCACGGCCAAAGCAGTGATTACTATGGTCTTATTGACGGTGGAAACGTTTCTTTCGGTAACATTGGCTCGGGTTACACCTACCCATTCCCGAAAGCTCAAATGACTTATCGCACACCTGATCTGTCTGGTTTCCAAATTGCAGTGGGTGTGATGGACCCAAGCAAGAAGAGCGCAAACAGCTCGGAAGACAGCCCTCGATTTGAAAGTGAAATCACTTACACCGGCGACTTTGATACTGTTGACTTCAAAGCTTACATCAATGGTGTGACCCAAAGTTCGGAAGACAGTAATGGCACTGTTGATTCGGATGGTCTGGGCGGTGGTGTGCGAGTTGGCTTCGGTGGTTTAGCGTTGAATGCTTCTGGTTTCAGTACTACTGGGCTAGGAGATGTGGCTGGCTTGGATACTATCGTGAGTACAGAAAAGACCAAGTCAGATGGCTATTTGCTGCAAGGCTCTTACACCTTTGATAGTGAGCGATTTGTGCTGTCCTACGGCAACACTGAAGTCGACACTGATGGCACCAAAACGCTGGAGTACGAAAACAAAGCGGTGGCTTGGTTCCATACTGTGAATAGCAATCTGACCCTGGTGGCAGAATATAACCGTACCGAAGTGAACGAAGGTAACACCGAGAAAAACAACACCTACGCGTTAGGCGCCGTCGTCACTTTCTAATGGTTCTGAAGAGTACCCTTAAACCACGCCTGGTTTATTAAGCACGATAAGTGTTAGCGCTGAGAGGTCGCTTTCTGCAGTGTGCTAATGGCGTTAAGTTTGGCTTAGAGCTTAACGTCTCTTTTTCTTTCTCATTCCTCTAAAAAAAATCACCCCAAGAAAATATCTGCAAATCCAGTTGGTTGGCTTTGGAATAGGCAAAACTTCGGCCTTGGGGTGAATAGAAGAAACCGCTTTCATAAAGCGTATGCAGTGCTGCAAAAAATGCCTGCCTATCGGTTTAAAACAAACGCTCAATTTAAAAGATGAGACGATTTCTCAGAGAATATTTACGTAGGAAAAGTAAGGAAAAACAATGAAAAGGCCACCTCTGAGGTGGCCTTATGTAAACAGACGCGAAAAGTTATTCGCCGGTTTTCAAGCGCAGGAAGTAGTTTTCGTACTTCTCGGTCAGGTCGCCAACGGCGTCTTGCCACTCGCCACGGTCAATGTCTTCTTGTGGCGGGAACAGGGTTGGGTTGTCTTTGTATGCAGCGTTAGATTTCTCAACCGCAGTCAGGTAACCAGTATCAGCACTGATTTTTGCTGCAATCTCTGGACGAAGAAGGAAGTCGATCATCTTGTGAGCCGCTTCGGTGTTCTTCGCGTTCTTTGGAATTGCCAGACTATCTACCCAGAAGATACCGCCTTCTTTCGGCCATACCAACTCAATCGGTAGACCTTCACGTTGTGCAGCGGCTGCAGAGCCATTCCACAACATGCCCAGACCCACCTCACCAGACAGGTAAGGGTTCGCTGGATTGTCTGAGTTGAATACCAATACGTTTGGCATCAGCTTTTTCAGCTCTTCGTATGCTTCATCAATCTGTTTTGGATCGGTTGAGTTACCTGAGTAACCCAGCTTACGCAGTGCGATGTGGAACACTTCGCGGGTGTCATCCATCAGCATGATTTGGCCTTCGAGCTCTGGGTTCCACAGATCTGCCCAGCTGTCGAAATCTTCTGGGTTGTACATGTCTGTGTTCACTGCCAGACCTGTCATCGCAATCACGTGAGGAATGGAGTAATCGTTGCTTGGATCGAACGGCTTGTCGAGGTAGTTCTTATCCAGCTCGGTGAAGTTGTTCAACTTCGAATGGTCGATTTTCTGGAGCATACCTTCATCGCGCATTTTTGCTACGAAGTAGGTTGATGGCACCACAAGATCATACCCGTCTGGGTGGGTTTTCATTTTCGCATACAGGGTTTCGTTCGACTCGTACGTTGAGTAGATAACCTTGATGCCAGTTTCGCGGGTAAATTGTTCCAACAGCTCTGTTGAGATGTAAGGACCCCAGTTCGCGAAAATCAGCTGATCATCAGCAGCTTGTGCCGGTGTGGTGAAGATAGCGGCTGCACATGCAGCGCTGGCCAGAATTGAAGACCATTTTTTCATTGTCGGTTTCCACCTCCAAAGGCCCCCTCGATAGGGCGCATTAATACTCCAGGGATATATCGTCATCCCCGCGTTAACATCTGAATTTACTCAGAGAATCTCGTCGGTTGGGCGGTCAGAAAGACATCCGAGCCCGAAAAAATCGGCGCGATATTACAGCCGAAACCCAGTGCTGGCAACTGATTCAGGCGACCGAACACCACTATTCGCTTTAAGGGAAAAGAACAAGACAATTTCTGTAATGCTGACTTGCAGAAAAGAACCAAAAAAGACAGCACTCCCAATGGTGGGAAAGGAGCGAGTTTCATTGGACCTCTTTGGCATTTGCGACGCATGTTGGGAAGTTACATTTTAAGGGGGTCACCTGTCAGTAACAGATAGTGGCGGGTGATACCTTATGCCGTCCAAAAAGGTCAGGCATCAGGATAGAAAAGATGGAGATAAAACTCAGAAAAGCAGTGTTATCTGACGTGGAGCAAATAGCAAAAATTCATGTCGACTCTTGGGAAGTCGCATTCGAGGGGTTAATGCCAGAGAACTATATCAAAGGCTATACGCTCTCAGCCCGGATTAAAGAGTGGCAGGAAACTATACAAACAAATGCGGAATTTGTTGTTGTTGCGGAAAGTGCCTCCACAGTGGTTGGGTTTATGTCCTATCGAGTCCACCCAGTTGCCAGAGAGATCATTGAGCTAAGTAAGTTGTACCTTTGCCCAACCCAATATGGAAAGGGTATGGGGAGTCTATTTATGCGCAATTTGGAAAATGCAGCTCGAGATAGCGGCGTGAGAAAGATCCATTTATACGTGCTGAATAACAACGCAACAGCCATTCAGTTTTACACGAAGCATGGTTTTGAAAATGCGGATGGTTTTGTTTCGGAAGAGTTTGAAGGCACCACAATTATTGATGTACTGATGACGAAGAGGGTGTCATGAAGAAATCAATCGTCCCGGAAGAATTTAAGCATTACTTCGATGATTGGCATTTTTCGCCAGTGATGGATGCCGATGGCACTGTGTATCTTTCCGGTGTGACGGCTGCAAGAAAAGACAAGCCAATCAGCACAGACCCGGAAGAGCAGTTTCACGATGCGTTTTACAAACTGGGTGTTTACCTGAATGCGGCAGGACTCAGTTATTCAGATATCGTTGAAATGACCACATTTCACATAGAACTAAAAAAGTACATCGATGTTTTCTCTATGGTTAAGGATGAGTACATCAAAGCGCCATATCCTGCTTGGTCTGCCATTGGTGTATCGGAGTTTATCCCAGACAATGCGTTGGTAGAGATGAGAATTGTTGCCAAGCGCTAGTATGTCGAGGCAAGTTTTACTTCATAAAAGCCCACAGCCTGTCCATTTTAAAGTCATGAAAAATAATAGCATTTGGCTAATTTTCACAACGGCTGACATTTTTTTCACACTGCGTTGTTTACAGTGATTTCATTAATCAGTAGGGATGGCTCATCCCATCCTGCGAGAGGTTTTATGAAATCCAATTACTCAACTTATTTGAAAGCGGCAGCTGTTGTATTGGGAGGAGCATTCCTGACAACAGGCTGTTTGCAGGCACCTGATGAGCCCTTGTATCAAACATCAGAGAAATTGCCTGAGTATGAGCAAACGTCGTTCGACGAATATGTTAAAGACACCAAACTTTGGCTGGAGCAAAACCGGGTCTTTTTGACGGACGACAAGCAGACAGAAATTGATGCAAATGCGCCGTTTGAGCTTGCTCCAAAGGACCAAGTTACGCCGACTAAAGGCGTACTTTTTGTTCATGGGCTAGGTGATTCTCCATTCTATTTCAGAGATATTGCCAACGTTCTCTCTGAGCAGGGGTTTCTGGTTAGAACCGTGTTACTTCCCGGTCATGGCTCGCGTCCCGGCGACCTGATTTTGCCAACCTTTGATGATTGGAAGCGGGTGGTTCAACATCACGCAGAGCTGTTGGCAAATGACGTGGATGAAATCTGGCTGGGCGGTTTCTCGACGGGTGCAAATCTCGTAACGGCTTATGCTGCTCAACATAATGATATTGATGGCCTGCTGTTGTTCTCTCCTGCCATGGCACCAAAAGATTCTCTTCATGTGATTGCCCCAGTGGCCAACTATTTCCTGGATTGGCTGGATGTTGATCCGCATGAAGACAACTACACCCGCTACGCTACCTTGGCTACAAACGGTGCAGCTTTATTTTCTGAGTCAGTCAGTGAAGTGAATGATCAGCTATCAGAAATGCCATATCGCAAGCCTGTACTGATGGTCATCAGTGAGAGCGATAGCGTGTTGGATTCTGCTGAAACCATTGACCTGTTTAAGTCGAGCTTTCTTCATCCTCAAAGCCGTTTTGTATGGTACGGGGACGGGAAAATCACAGGAGACACACGCATTATCTCTTTGGCTTCATCCATTCCAGAGCAACGTATCAGTACGTTTTCTCACATGAGTGTGTTGTTCTCTCCAACCAACGAATACTACGGCAAAAACGGTAGCCAATTGGTTTGTGACAACGGCCAGAGTGAGGAAGCAGAAAAAGCGTGTCCTAATAGTGACGAACTTTGGTATTCCAGTTATGACTATCTGGAAGAAGGTAAAATCCATGCCCGTTTAACGTGGAATCCCTATTTTTCAGAGTTAGCGGAAACCATTGGAACCGTGACAAAGTAAGCGCGTCTCGTTGCCAATGGCGTGTCTGACATGGAATAATCCTGCGCATTATTCAAACCACATTAACTGCGAATTTATGACTGACAAAATTGATATCATCAGCACCCTCGAAGAGCTGGAAACCTTCCTTATCGCCATTGAAAGCGGTGGTCTGGGACTGACGGGTGTAGCGGGTGTTGCGCTGGCAACTAACAATGCAACGGGTCAGCCGTTTCTTGCCGTACTGGATGATAAGCATCAACTGATCCTCGCGCGTGACGTAACCCCTGAAGTGTTTGAGACTGGCAAAGATCTGGTTCGTTACGGACCGAAAAAACACTAACTCCTGATTTAGGAAGTTCGCTTTCACTAGGGGCTGTTGACCTTTGGTGATGATTTTTGCAGCAGTTTGTGGGGATTTAATGCAAGGCGGAGGCTTCGATGTGTAGCTAGCCTACATGAGAAGCCGATAACGCAGCAGAAATTCCCCACAAACGCTGCCCGAAGGGTTCTGCCCTAAGCGTTTTATGCTTTGTTGAGGTGTATTTGCTTAGAATAGCAGCACACACCTCGCCGCGCCTAAAACGCTTATGGCTAGAACAAAATTTAACCACCAAAAGTCAACAGCCCCTAACAACAAACGCCCTCAATTGAGGGCGTTTGTCGTCCGGAATCTAACTGCTGTTCCGGTATTTCAGCAAGTGAAGGTAGTGCTTTGAGTAATACCCAAACAACCTGAAGATGCAGGATTCAGCGAGATTGACTGGCGTTGTGATCGCGGCGTTCCTTTGCAGGTGTAGTCATCTCTATCAAAAAGGAACATCAAAGAGCACGGCGTCAGTCAACTCGCCCGAAGGGAGGCCTTCAATGCGCCCACTTCTTCGTTAAATTCCCCGGAAATAGAACCACTATTCCTCGCGAAATTTGCCTCGAATTGAACGCATTGATGACCTCTGAATTCAAGCATCTTCGGGTCGTTTGGGTATTCTTATTCTATTCTGCCAATCCACCTTGGGTGAGTTGGGTAGGGTCGAGCAAGCGCGTTAACGTTTCTCTGTCTAAATCTGTCTCTTCTTCCGCAACATCAATGATGGCTCGACCTTCTTTGTAAGCCTTTTTGGCGATCTCTGCCGCTTTCAGATAGCCAATCACAGGATTGAGCGCAGTAACCAAAATGGGATTCTTCGCCAGCGCAACATCCAGATTTTCTTTCCTAACCGTGAACGTGAAAATGGCTTTGTCTGCGAGTGCACGCGAACTGTTACTGAGCAGTTCAATACTCTCCAACACATTGTGAGCAATCACTGGAAGCATCACGTTAAGCTGGAAATTGCCAGACTGACCTGCCACGGTGACGGTGGCGTCGTTACCAATCACCTGCGCTGCTGCCATCGCTGCTGCTTCAGGAATCACAGGGTTCACTTTTCCCGGCATGATGGAAGATCCTGGCTGCAAGCCTTGAAGCTCAATTTCGCCCAATCCCGCCAGCGGACCGGAGTTCATCCAACGCAGATCATTGGCAATCTTCATGATGGCAACAGCAGCCGTCTTGAGTTGGCCAGACAAAGCAACCATGGCGTCTTGACTGCTGAGGTTGAAGAAGAAGTTTTCGCTGGCTTCAAACTGCGAGCCTGTCGCTTGTGACAGGTTGTGGGCGAATGCGGAAGCAAAGCGCGGATCTGCATTAATACCTGTACCAACAGCCGTTCCGCCTTGTGCAAGTGCTTTAACAGCTTTCAGGCTGCGCTCAATACCTTCTTTGGCATGCTCAACCTGGAACTGCCAGCCTCCGAGTTCTTGATCAAAAGTCACAGGCATCGCATCCATCAAATGAGTGCGCCCTGTTTTGACCACGGCACCGATATCTTCACGCTTCATATGCAGTGTATGGGAGAGGTGTGCCAAAGATGGCAGAAGGTGCTTTTCAATCGTTAAAGCGGCACTGACTTGAATCGCAGTAGGGATTACGTCATTGCTGCTTTGGCCCATATTTACGTGGTCATTTGGGCTAACGATATCGCCGAGCTTGGCGCTGGCGAGCGTCGCAATCACTTCATTGGCATTCATGTTAGAACTGGTACCAGAACCGGTTTGGAATACATCGACAGGAAACTGGTCGAGGTGTTCACCATCAATGATCTCTTGGGCAGCATCAGAGATTGATTCAGCAATATCACCTTGCAGCAAACCCAGCTGCGCATTAGTGATAGCAGCGGTCTGCTTAATGTATGCCAAGGCCTGAATAAAAGTGGCTGGCATAGTGTGTCGACTGAACTGGAAATTGTCGACGGCACGCTGAGTTTGTGCTTGGTAGAGGGCATCGGCAGGAACGCGAATTTCCCCCATGCTGTCTTTCTCTGTTCTGAATTCTTGGGTAGTCATACAGGGTCCTTTTGCCTTTAATCCAATGGTGCCTGAAGGCGTTGTAATTCGAGTTGTAGTGAGAGGAATCTCTGTTCCCCGCCATGGCGGCGTTTATAAAACCGTTTGAGCGCAATCAGAGGCTCATGAATCATGTTCAGACACACATGGCGGAATTGCTGTGATCGTTCGGGGTCGCGGATGGCTTCAATCATTGCGAAATAAATCTGACGCAGATACAGCTCGGCGAGCAGCGGGCTTTCGTTTTCTGCGCCTAACTCATGGTAGGAAGCGAGCGTGACACCAGACTGAATGAAGTGGTAAACCACATCAGGCTCATAGCCCCAGACAATGTCTGAACTATTAAACCTTTCCAACGACTGAAAATACTCTGTGTATAAAAACGTTCTGTCGATCATCTACCGGCCCCGAATTATTTCATAGATAATGATAATTATTATCATTTAATGTTTTTGATAACAACCCCTTGGTTTTTGTCGTTATTGAGGGTTTCGGTTCAATCGAAACAAAAAAAGGGCGCTTTAGCGCCCCTCGATATGGATAGTGAAAAGAGTTAAATAGTCTGGGATAACCAGCCGTTGAACTCATTTTGTGGCAGCGCACCGTTGATTTGTTGGGCCATTTTGCCATCCTTGAACACCATGATGGTCGGGATGCTGCGGATTCGATATTTCGCTGCCAGCGCTTGCTGCTCTTCAGTGTTGACTTTGACGAAGATAGCGTCTTCTTGCTTACCTTTTGCGGTGGCCTCAAATACTGGCGCGAATCCCTGACATGGACCACACCAAGGTGCCCAGAAATCAATAACCACTGGCTTGCCAGAAGCGAGCAGGGCATCCATGTTGTCATCAGTACCTTCAATCGGTTTTCCTGTCAGCAGCGAAGACTTACAAATGCCGCAGCTTGGATTCTCATCAACGCGCTCAGCTGGAATGCGATTCAGCTTATTACAATGTGGACAACGCACGGTTAATGTACTCATTTTGAAAACCTTTCCTTTGATTTGCTTAGGTGTAGATTATTCGTATCCCGGCTTTGAGGCTATTTCATTTCTCCTATCGTTAAGATTGGTTTTTCCTATCATCAGCAAGTCGTGTTTTGCACAGTTCGTAAAATTCATAAGCCTGCGGCGAAAAGTAGCGATCTTTCAGCCGTAAGATACCAATTTGTCTTTCCACATAAGGTGTTGTTAGAGGGAGCCAGCAAAGATCTTTCTCGTCATCTGGGAAAGCAAGTTTAGGCAGGGTAGTAATGCCTATCCCGAGCTTTAAAACGGAAAACAGGGAAGTTATGTTTTCGACGCTGTAGCGTGCGTTGGCAGCGAGTACATTAGCATGCGTAGGCTCAAGCAAGGTACAAGTGCCATTTTTTACAAAAGGAAGCGCCACCAAATCTTGCCATTCGATGTCTCTTGCCTGCTGTGTTAGAGGATGGTCCTTCAAACACACGACACCCAAGGGGTCAGCCAGCAGCGGTGTGAATTCAATGCGTTCATCCTGAATATGGAGACAATTCCCCAGCGCCAAATCTACTTCACCTGCGAGCAACCTTGCTTCGACACCGGCTGCGTTGTCATCGACCAAAGCGACATCCACATTGGGATGATTTTCTGTGTAGCTTGCCAAAATGGTAGGAATCAACTTGGCGGCGACAGAAGGAACGCTGGCGATTCTAACCTGACCTAATTGGCCTGCGGCGGCAGCGCAGAGGTCAGAATTCAGCTCATCATAGAGCTTGAGGAACTGATTGATTTTAGGAAGACAGAATTCGCCAAAAGGGGTGAGCTTAGCCTTGTGTCCTGTATCAAAAAGGGATTGTCCCAGTATCTTTTCAAGTTCTTTTACCGAGGTAGACAGTGCAGCCTGTGAACGATTGGCTCTTGAAGCCGCAGCGCGAAAACCACGCTGTTCTGCCACCAGAGAAAAGTGTTTCAACTGCTGCAGCTTGATATCCATATCTCCAAACCCCTCTCCGGAAAGTGATAAATAAAACTGAACAATTGAAAAAAATTAACCGTTCGTTTTATCAAAAATTGTAAGGCAGACTTTAATCAATTGTTAACAAATTGACAAAGAGAGTCTGAATTCAATGTTGCCCAAAGAGAATCGCCACGTAGAGAAATCCGTGATTAAAACAGATCTGTTTGCCTCAAAAGCGCCCCTTGAGTGGGCGGTAGGGCATAACGGCACGCTCTACACTGCTCAAATCCCGATTGATAGCCAAGGCCAGCTGGTGGATGGCGGCATTGAAGCACAGACCCGTCAAACCATGGATAACCTGATGCACACACTTGAAAGTGCAGGTGTGACAAGCTCGGCGGTACTCCAAGTGCTGATTTACGTGACTGACCGTAGCTACCTCAATACTGTTAACAAGGTCTATGCGGAATATTTTAATGCGCCCTATCCAAACCGCGCGGCCATGGTGGTGGCGGGTTTAGCAAGGGAAGGCATGTTGGTGGAGCTGGTGGTATACGCCGCGCTTCCTCAATAACGAATGAATTTGGAATGAGAAATAGAAATCAAGGAGTCAACGATGAACCTGAATAGAGAAAATGCACTCTACATCGGTGGGGAATGGTGTCAGGGAACCCGAACGGTTGCCAATATCAACCCATCTAACATTTCCGAGTCTTTGGGTGACTTTGCGCAAGCCAGCCAAGCTCAGGTTCATCAGGCGATTGCCTGTGCCCGTGAAGCACAACCAGTGTGGGCGAAAACGCCGTTGGAGCAAAAACAGAAAGTATTGCAAACCATTGGCGATGAGCTGATTGCTCGCTGTGATGATCTGGGTCGTTTGCTTTCCAGTGAAGAAGGCAAGCCTTTCGCTGAAGGTCGCGGGGAGATTTACCGTGCGGGACAATTCTTCCAATACTACGCGGCGGAAGTGCTGCGCCAAATGGGTGAAATGGCCGAGTCTGTGCGTCCCGGCGTTCAGGTGGAAGTCACTCGCGAAGCGGTGGGTGTCGTAGCGATCATTTCGCCATGGAACTTCCCGACGGCGACCGCCTCTTGGAAAATCGCGCCAGCGCTGGCATTTGGTAACAGCGTGATTTGGAAGCCTGCCAACCTGACACCGGCAAGTGCCGTGGCATTGGCAGACATCATTCATCGTTCAGGGCTGCCAGCAGGGGTGTTTAACCTAGTGCTGGGGTCGGGCTCTGAAGTGGGCGATACCCTGATCCACAGCAGCGAAATCGATGCTGTCAGCTTCACGGGTTCAGTAGATGTAGGCCGAAAAGTGGCGGCAGCGACGGCGCCTAACTTTGTTCGCTGCCAGCTTGAGATGGGCAGTAAGAATGCCCTTGTTATTGCCGAAGACGCTGACATCAATATCGCCGTTGAAGCTACCATTGCCGGCTCATTCTCTGGGACAGGTCAGAAATGTACCGCGTCCTCCCGCCTTATCGTCCTTGATAGCGTTCATGATGCTTACGTTGAAGCACTTTCCGCGCGTATGCAGCAACTGAAAGTCGGTCATGCGTTGGAAGACGGCGTGTTTATGGGGCCAGTCGTCGATGAACGCCAACTCTCTTCAAACCTGAAATGGGTAGAGAGAGCCCATGAACTGGGAGCGGAACTGGTCACCGGCGGTGAGCGTTTAACCCTTGAAAACGACGGTTACTACATGGCGCCGACCTTGTTCATCAATACCCAGAATGATTGGGACATCAATCAGGAAGAGCTATTCGCTCCTATGGCCTGTGTTCAGCGCGTCGGTTCTCTGGATGAAGCCATCGCCAAAGTGAATGAAACCCGTTTTGGCCTGACTGCGGGGATTGTGACATCCAGCCTTCGCAGCAGCGCCCTCTTTAAGCAACAAGCCCAAACCGGTTGTGTGATGGTGAACCTGCCAACGGCAGGCACTGACTACCACGTGCCGTTTGGCGGCCGCAAGGAATCCAGCTTTGGTCCGCGCGAGCAGGGCCAGTATGCACGTGATTTCTACACCATCGTGAAAACGGCTTACCAGCGCGCGTACTAATTGAACAGGGTAGGGACAGCTTATGTATCAGGACGAAATCATCATCGATGGATTGCAATACTGCCTTTGGGACAGAGCGTATTTTGAATCGCTCAAACAAAGCGGTGTCACTGCGGTTCATGTGACCTTGGTGTACCACGAGAATGCACGTGAAACACTGACCCGTTTTGCCGAGTGGAATCTACATTTCGAGCGAAACAGCGATCTGATCATGCCTGTTCTGTCCATGGAAGACGTTTTCAAGGCGAAAAGCGAAGGCAAGGTTGGCATCTTTTTCGGTGCCCAGAATTGCTCGCCGATCGACGATGAAATCGGCTTGATTGAGGTCATGCGTAAGCTCGGTCTTTTGATCATGCAGTTGACCTATAACAACCAGAGCTTGCTGGCGACGGGGTGTTACGAGCAGGAAGACAGCGGTGTGACCCGCTTTGGCAAGCAAGCTATCGCGGAAATGAACCGTGTTGGCATGATTGTCGATATGTCACACAGCTCTGAGCGTTCAACGCTGGAAGCGATTGATCTGTCTTCACGCCCTATCTGTATCAGCCATGCCAACCCGCAGCGCGCACACCCAGCGCTTCGCAATAAGTCGGATGAAGTGATCCGCGCCTTGTGTGAAAGAGGCGGTTTGCTTGGCTTCAGTCTTTACCCTTTCCACCTTCCTGGCGGCAGCGATTGCAGCCTGGAAGACTTTTGCCGAATGGTCGCCGATGCCGCTGAAATGGTTGGTGTAGAACGCCTCGCTATTGGCAGCGACCTTTGTCAAAACCAGCCACAAAGTGTTCTCGAATGGATGCGAAATGGCAGATGGTCGAAAAGCCTCGATTACGGAGAAGGCTCGGCTTCAAACGCTGGCTGGCCTGCGGCTTTGCCGTGGTTCCCAGAAACTAGCGGGCTAAAAAATATTTATCAGGGATTGCGCGAAATTGGATTCAGTGAACAGGAAACGGCAGGGATACTCGGCCGCAACTGGCTCACTTTTTTGGAAGACGGCTTAAAGCCGGAATAAATATCTAAACATTTCGCGAAGCGGGATAACCGCTCACAAGGAGCAAGGTTTCTGGACGCTGGTTCAGAGGCTAATGACAACGTGGAGACAGATGATGTCTGAATTACTCAATGCAGAGAAGACAAGCACTGTAAATAAGGAACAAAGTGTCTGGGTGAAACTGGGTCTTGATAATCCGGTTTTTTGGATGAGCGGCGGATTTCTAACGCTGTTTGTGGTGACAGCGCTGGTTGATAACGAGCTTCTGTCTTCGCTGGTTAATGCTGGCTTCAGTTGGAGCGTGTCCTTCTTTGGGCCTTATTGGCAGTTGCTATTGCTGGCGACGTTTTTGATTGGTCTTGCACTGGCGTTTAGCCCGGGTACCGGAAAGGTGCGCTTAGGTGCGATGGACAAGCCTGAGATGGAAGGCTTCAAATGGCTGGCAATCATTCTTTGTACCCTTTTAGCTGGCGGAGGTGTCTTTTGGGCGGCGGCAGAGCCGATTGCTCACTTCGTTAACCCTCCTCCACTGTATGGCGTGCCTGAAGGCAATATTCAGCGTCAGGCATTTAATGCATTGGCGCAGTCCTTCATGCACTGGGGTTTCCTTGCCTGGGCCATCCTCGGCACGCTGACCACTATTGTGCTGATGCACCTGCACTATGACAAAGGGCTACCCCTCAAGCCGCGTACTTTGCTTTACCCGGTATTCGGTGAGCGCGCCATGACAGGTATGTTTGGTGCCTTGATTGATGCTTGCTGCATCATAGCGGTTGCGGCGGGGACCATTGGGCCAATTGGTTTTCTTGGCTTGCAAATCAGTTACGCACTGAACGCCTTGTTTGCATTGCCTGATGGCTTTACAACCCAATTCATCATCATCCTCTGTGCAATCGCTATCTACACCATCTCAGCATTGAGTGGCGTCAACCGCGGTATCCAGATCCTGAGTCGTTACAATGTGATTTTGGCTGTGGGCTTGATGGCTTATATCCTTTTGGTTGGCCCGACTGATTTCATTATTAATGGTTACCTGCAAGGCGTAGGCACCATGGTCGACAACTTCATCCCTATGGCTACCTTCCGCGGCGATATGGGTTGGCTGAGCTGGTGGACTGTATTTTTCTGGGGCTGGTTCCTGGGCTACGGTCCGATGATGGCCATCTTTATTGCACGAATTTCCCGTGGCAGAACGATTCGTCAATTGGTCACTACGATCAGCATCATTGCGCCGCTTATCACCTGCTTCTGGTTCACCATTGTGGGTGGCTCCGGTCTGGCTTTTGAAATGGCAGAACCTGGCTCGGTGAGTAAAGCATTCGAAGGCTTTAACCTGCCGGCGTCACTGCTTGCCATTACTCAGCAACTGCCTTTCCCCATGCTGATGTCGATTCTATTCCTAATCCTCACCACGGTGTTCATTGTCACCACGGGTGACTCCATGACTTACACCATCAGCGTGGTGATCAGCGGCGACCTCAACCCAAATGGTCTGATGCGCACTTTCTGGGGTGTCATGATGGGGGCTACCGCCATCATTCTTATCTCCCTTGGCTCTGGCGGCGTTTCCGCACTCCAATCTTTCATTGTTATCACTGCGGTGCCGGTATCGCTCATCCTGCTGCCGTCACTGTGGAATGGTCCGAAAATCGCACTGCAAATGGCGAAAGAGCAGGGTTTGGATTGATGGTCGCGATTTGAAAGTAACGGGGCAAATATGGGACAGCATGAATAAAGCTGTCCCCCAATAATCAACAATGCTAAGCGTTTGTAGGTGTGGCTTCATGAATGCAAAAACTGCTATGGAAAGTGTCACTATGCTGCGTGATCCAGCTGTGGTGATGGATCCCTATCGATTGGGTGCGATGCACCAAACCCGTCTTAGCTTCGTGCGTAGTTTGCTGAGAAAGATGGAATCTGAGCAGTGGAAGATTGAATGCGTTCAATGGGACATTGCTGCAGAAGGTTTTGGTACCGCAGTCTATGAGCTGCTGACGCCAAATGGGGTTTATCAACTGGTCGTTTTTTCAACGGCTATTGCCGATGAAGAGCGCAATGACCGTGTCATTGCGGAAAAGTGGGATGTGACCATGGCGCTGGTCAAGGGACGGGTTGATCAGAGAGAGCTGGATCGCTTGCGTCAAAATGTGCCGCTGCAGGAAGCTGGCAGAAATACCACGCAAGTGCTGGTTTTATCCCGAGCCAACAAGAGTGTGCGTGTGTTTGAACATCTGATTGACGCGTTGTCGGTTGGGCAACAACCCAATGCTCAGGAAATCGCAAATGTGGGGTACATCCTCCGGACAACCGCTGTCTATGGAAATGGAAAATTTGGGATTGCGGACTTTGAAACGCTGAATGAAAACCCGGATTTCCGTCTCTCATTCAGTGCGCAAATGTGTGCGGTTTATATGCTTCGCGAATTCAGTCTGGACTGGGTTCATTTTCTGGCGAAGCAAAAAGGCGGCGTTCATGCGACTACCTTGTCACCTGAGTTACAGCGCTATATCGGGGTAGGCAATGCCACGGGTTTGGGTATGGCGCCTTATCTTATTCGTCATCCAAGAGTGGTAGACAATTGGTTGACTCACCGGGAAATGGCTTTGGCGGCAGTGTCGCAGCAATCTGTCTGCGAAAAGAGCGCAGTGAGGGTGTTGTCTCTGTTACACAAGGCCAGAAAACACCTGAAAGAAGTGGTGACCATTGACGCGCATCAGAAAGGCTTAAACGCCCAAAGTGTAGATGAACTGCCGTCCCTAGAGCAGGACATTGTGATGCTTTCCAGTGATGGGTCATATTGGGTTGATGCCATCTCTACGGCGGAAAAATACTCTTTCGAAACACAGGAAATTCTGGTCACTTGTTTGCTCGAAACATTCCCAGACATTGTCGATCCTTTTTGCAATGAAATGAATGCAGATGAATCTTTGTCACTGACACCGGGCATTAAAGTGTCGACCATGATTTCTCTGCTGGAAACGCGTTATCGCTGGGCATTGGAGATAGATTTTTCTGAAGCAGATAATCAGTACTGGTTTTGGTATCGCTCACAGGATAAAGAAGAGCCTCGCATGGCGGTGCGCGGTGAAGAACCCGGGGAAGAAAAAGAGCTGGGGCTTGATGTCGGCAGGCAGGCTTCAAGGTTCTACCACTCGCTAAAACAGGTGGATTCATCCACATCACTGGCCGAGTTCCTGCTTGAAAATACGCGTTTCAGAATGATTGCCCGTCGTATTTGGACGCTTGGCAATTGCCCCATGGGGGATATTCAAATCAATGTGCTGGCGAAAAATGTGCTGCCCATGCACCTGCTTCGCTGCAAGCTTTCGATGTTTGGAGCGACTAAGTTCGATCCCCGCTCTGACCGCTGGGTGAGAGTGACCTTGTTCCAAGGTGCTCCAATTTTTGCAGAATTGGGTAATGGTGCAGACACTGACTCTTGGCTGTTTCCTGTTTTAACCTCGTCTTCAGAGCATAGGGAGGCGCTATGATCCAGGTCTCTCACAACGAATTGGTGGGGCTATGCACTAAGGCCTTTGATGCGTTAAACCACCCCCATGGTGAATCAGATACCATCGCGGAAACTGTGGTTGATCTGGAAATGGCAGGGTTGAGTGGCGTTTCGATGTTTGTCGAGGCTTTACCTACCTTAGATGAAGAGCGAGAAGCGCGTGCTCCGCGGTGCGAAATCATCGACGGCAATATCCGCGTGAACCTTCATGGTGGCAGTTTGTTTTGCCACTTGCCTGCTTTGATTGATGTGGCAGTTGAAAGGTTAATTGGCGTCCCACAGGTGTCGATGTCAGTCAAAGATTGCCGCAACCGCTGGCTGGCATTTGGTGAGCTTCTTAAACTGGCAGGTAAAGGGCTATCAGTGCGTGTTTGCTGGCAAAGGAATGACTCGCCGGATGATATCGAGTGCATTCTGAATGCGGGCTCCCGGTATCCAGATATTTACCTTCAAAAAGATCTGGGCCTCGAGGAAAACAGCATGCAAATAGAATTAAGCCTGGCTCCTTTTTCTGCCTCGAACAGTGCATCAGTGCCAACGATTTCGGCTCATGAGCAAAATGAAGCGGCGAGCGCCGCATGGGAGCATGGAATGAGTATTCGCCTGAGTAATTGGGAGGCGTTAAAACACTACGCATCAAGGCTGTTGGTTGAAGACAGTGAGCGTTCTATGCGAGGAGCAGGAGAATAACATTACCCCGATGTTTTGCATCGGGGCAGTTTTAGTTAGCGAAGGATCCAGGCATCTTGCCAGTTGGTACCGACACCCGGCTCATAGGCACTTGGGGCAGAGCCACACCAAAGGTTATAAGGCCAAGACTTACATTCGTAAGTAGAACCGCCATTGGTGACGATATCGCCAGCCGAGTATGAAGTGCCTGCTACATAGCTGTCTGAACCCGTCGGTGGTTCTGGCGTCACTGGTGGTTCTGGTTCAACAGGCGGTTGTACTGGTGGCTCGACAGGGTTGACGGGACCACAGTCTGAAATGCCAACTTCTTCCCATACGCCCCATTGGCCGCTGGTGGATGGATGTTCACCTTGTGTCCACCATTTTGCACGCCAGAGTTTCCCATTCCACGTGACAGTGTCACCAGGCAAGTAGACCGCAGTTTCTTGCCAATCGGTAGAGCAATACCCGATCGCTGGTTTGGCAGTGGCTGACACATTGGCTTTATATACCGTTGTTGTTTGGTCGATCTCAAACGTCAGGGTTGCTTTTGCAATACCGACTTCTTTGGCACCAAACTCAATACCGACCTGACAGGATTCGTTCCCCTGCAGCGTAGTTTGCAGACATCGATCATTGGTGATCACAGGAGAGGTTGCGACGCCGGAACCAGAGACGTTTAAACGGTCAATCGTGAAAGGTGCAAACCCAGTGTTTTGGATAGTGAATGTGTGTAGTTTGGGCTCTCCAGCAATAAAATCAGCAAGCACTTGATTCTCGGTGTAGCTGAGGCTGACTTTATCTATGCCTCCGTAAACAACACCATCAACAAACTCACGAAGAGCAGCGATATCACTGTAAACGCCGTATTTGTCTGGGCGGGCGCAGCCGACGCCCCAACTGACAATACCGAGCTGTGTAGTAACACCGCCTCGGTTGACGACAATTGGGCCGCCACTGTCACCCTGACAGGAGTCAATGCCACCTTGCGGTACACCAGCACAGAATGACACACCTCCGACGGACGTGTAACTGCCACCTGCTTGACGACAGGTTGCATCAGAAACCAAAGGTACGTCCACTTCCTGCAATACTGTCGGTGAACTACCGCCCTCTGAGGTTCGGCCTAATCCTGCTACGGTCAGTAAATCTCCGTCTGACACATACTGGTATAGCGACCCTTCAGCTATTTCAACTGGTGTTAATCCCGTAGGCACGCTGGCGAGTTTAAGCAAGGCAATATCATTGGCCAGATTGCGTGTATTGAAATTGGGGTGGATATAGATCTCTGAAACATTAACCCGCACACCATCGGTGCCATTGTATCGGTAGCCGCCAATCTTAACGGCAATATGGTTTGGTGCGTCGGTGTCCACACAGTGTGCGGCAGTCAAGACAAATCCCTTGCCGATGTAACTGGCACCGCAGAAAGAGCGGTTACTGTTTGAATTCACAATCTGGGTATAGAACTTCCATTCCGCTGGGTTGGCATCTACGCCACCGACGATACGTGGCGACACTTCAGCAGAATTAAGGGTGATCGTCTCAGCAGCGAATAGACAAGGTGACATCAATGTCATGGCAAGCGCCATTGTTATTTTGTTTTTCAATGTTTGCTCCTTGATTTACAAAGCGAGCGTTATGCTCACTTAAAAAGAAGCAATGCAGCGTGCTTATAAACAAGTTGCAACGTGAGAGTCTTCATTGTTTGCGAGTGACTCTCAAATTTCATTCTTCAAGGAGATTGCATGTTTCTAGATTTGGAGAGCAGGCAGCAAACAGTAATCAAGTTATTACCTGCGAAGAGAGGAGGTTTTTCATGGGAAGTGGGAAGGAAGGCCTAATAAAAAGCCCCGGCTCAAGGCCGGGGCTTTTTATTAGGAAGCGTTGCAGAGATTATTTAGATTCTACGCGGTTCATGAATTTGTGTTCAGCGGTGTTAACGCGGATTTTGTCGCCAGGCGCCACGTATTCAGGAACCTGAACAACCAGACCAGTGGTCAGCGTTGCTGGCTTGGTACGTGCACTTGCTGAAGCGCCCTTGATAGACGGTGAAGTCTCGGTGATCACCAGATCAACAGCCGAAGGCAGTTCCAGAGCCACAGGTTTGCCGCTCACAGCCAGTACCTGAATGCCTTTGGTTTCTTCAGTGATGAACAGCAATTCTTCTTCGATATCATCCTTGTTGAAGTGGTAAGGGGTGTAGTCTTCAGAATCCATGAACACGTACTCGTTGCCATCAACGTAAGAGAAGTCAGCAGGGTGGCGACTGAAATCCGCCAGAGTAATCATGTCGTCTGCTTTGAAGCTTTCGTCAACTTTCGCGCCGGTTGCTACATCGTAAAGACGCATACGGAAAAGGCTGTTGCCCGCGCGGCCGCTTGGCGTCAGCTTAGCAATGTCTTTAACTGCCAGTACTTTACCGTTGTGTTCGATAACGGCGTTCTTTTTAATTTCACTTGCCTTTGGCATGGTCACTGTTCCAGTTGAATAACTGATGCGAAAAATATCACGAATCCTAATTTTGGCAAGCCACAGCATGTATCATCAGTGAAGAATTAGATGCTAGGGGCTGTTGACCTTTGGTGATGATTTTTTGCAGCCGTTTGTGGGGATTTTATGCAAGGCAGAGGCTTCGATGTGTAGCTGGCCTACATGAGAAGCCGATAACGCAGCAGAAATTCCCCACAAAGGCTGCCCGAAGGGTTCAGCTCTAAGCGTTTTATGCTTTGTTGAGGTGTATTTGCTTAGAATGACTAGGCGGCACACACCTCGCCGCGCCTAAAACGCTTATAGCTAGAACAAAATTTAACCACCAAAGGTCAACAGCCCCTATTTAATGGTTCAGAACGGAATAGCAGAACAATGATTAAACAGCTCGATACTAAAGTGGTCTACCAAAACAAATGGATGACTGTTCGTGAAGACAAAATCCTTCGCCCCAGTGGCGCTGAAGGTATCTATGGTGTGGTAGATAAACCTGATTGCGCGGTGATCATGGCGATTGATAACGGACAGGTCCATTTAGTCCAGCAGTTTCGCTATACCGTTCAACAGCGTTGTTGGGAGCTGCCGCAAGGCGCGTGGGAATCCCGTCCCGATGCTGATCATCTTGAATTAGCAAAAGGCGAGCTACGCGAAGAAACAGGGTTAGATGCGAAAGAGATGGTCTATGTGGGCGCGCACTACATCGCTTATGGTTTCCTCAACCAAACCTGTCATATCTATTTAGCGACGCAATTGACGGATGTGGGTAAGTCTCTTGATGTTGAAGAGGAGGATCTGATCTCACGTCCTTTCCCCATCGAGGAATTTGAGCGAATGATGATGGAAGGAGAGATCAAAGACAATGTCACTGTCGCTGCTTATGGACTGGCGAAATTGAAAAAGCTGGTATAAATGCAGTCTTCCGCTTTATAAATGAGAAATTTCTAACTCATTGAAATCTATTATCTGATTTGGGCTTCTTTCGTCATATAAATGACGCAATTATTGATATTGGCGTCATTTATATGACTTACAATGAGATATGCCTCTTAGCGTGCTAAAAACCCTATTTTCTCCTTCCTAAATCGCTATTCTGCCCGTGCTGTCGCACGTATAATCTCACTCAAAGTACACTGTAGTTCAAAAGTTGATCTACCGCATTTTGAACCCAGCAACACACGGATGACATGTCACCTTACGGATGCAGATTTACGGCAACGTGCCAATAACGATTTTCTGGAATACGCGAAATGCTTAAAGCCCGCCGAGCCGCGATGGCTGCTTGTTTAAGCCTACCTTTTTCACTGCCTTCTCTGGCTGATGTGGATCTTGATGCGCTGCTTGATATGCCGCTTGAGTCTCTTTCTGACACCAAAGTGGTATCAGCGACCCGAACTTCACTTAGCCTTGCTGATATTCCCGCCGCCGTTCATGTCATCACGTCAAAAGAGATTAAACGATCGGGTGCGAGATCTGTCGCCGACGTACTGGTGCTGGCACCGGGTTTACATGTCGCCAAATTCTCTAACTACGATTGGGGTATCGCGGCTCGTACTACCAACGAAGCTTTGAGTAACACCATGTTGGTGATGGTTGACGGCCGAAGTGTGTTTAATGGCATGTTTTCGGGTGTGGACTGGGACTTAATTCCTGTCAGCCTAGATAACATCGATCGCATTGAAGTCGTGCTCGGGCCGGTGGGAACGATTTGGGGCGGAAATGCCGCAAATGCTGTCATCAATATTATTACCTTGGACGCTGAAGATGCCCCAAGAAAACGGGTATCTGCTTCTGTCGGTAACTATCACTATCAGGAATATCAGGTTCGACACGGCGGTGAAGTCGCGGACAACTTCTTCCTGAGCGGGTACGCCGAGTTTGTTCAGCATATGCCTTGGACGACGGATCAAGAGCTGGTAAAAGATCAGCAGCACTTCCGTGTTTACACTGAACGATTCGGTATGCGCGGCGATTACCAAAACCTCGACCGTACCATTTCCTTCCAGTTTGGCGGCATCCGTTCCCGTGAAGATTACCAATGGCTAACCTACCAACCCCACTTCCTTTATCCGGGTCAGGATATGGAAGATTACGTGGCGTTTGATACGGAAATGGTGGCTGAGGAATACTTCGCGGGGATTAAATATCTTCAGGAGTTGAGCCAAGATACCCACTGGGAACAGCAATTCTGGCTGACATACAGCAACAGTAATGCCAGTGATCGCAACGCCTATTTTACCCGCTTCGATTCGGAAACAACCTATACCGACAGCAACGTGCTTGGCGGCCACTTTATGGTGGGTCTGAACTATCGTTTGGTCGATGAATACTTCCGTCCGTACAGTGATCACGAAAGATATACATCGCCGTATCTGCGTGTGACTGATGAACCTGGTTTCACCAATCAAAGCGTTGCGCTTTATCTCAACTATACCTACCCGCTGACGGATAGCACCGAATTGATGGTTGGTAACCGTTGGCAGTATTTCAATTTGGTCGACGACACTTTCGCTCAACCACAAATTCGTTTAATGCAGGATCTCAGCGACAACCAACGAATTTGGGCAGGTTGGGGTAGAGCGGTCATTACGCCAGCACGCCAAGGCAGAACAACGGATTTCCATCAAAACATCTATGCCAGTGACGTAGCGTTCTGTGAGGCCGGAAACCCAAATAACTGTTTGCCATACACCTTTGATTATATGCAGGTCATTGTGAATCAAGGTGATGAAAATATGCCAGTTCCAAAGGTGGAGACGTTTGAGCTGGGTTATCGCTTCTGGGTAGATAAAACGGTTCAATTTGATGCCAATCTCTTTTTAAGTGAAGAGTCGGATATTCCAGCATGGCTTTTGGAAAGTGCTGAGCGTAATTACATCTGGGAGGACTCTTCTCCTGGGACTGTCGGTACCATTATCGATGTCTATAAATATCGCCAGATAGCGCCATTAAGTGCTCGAACCCAAGGTGGCGAATTAAGTGTTAAATGGCAACCGTCGAGCGATTTTCAGGTTAACGCCAGCTACTCCTACCGCAAAATTAAAGCAGAGTGTCACGGCGAGGTGTGCGGCAGTAGTGAAGGGCCGCTTCGCAGCTATGAAAACGAACCTGTCCACCTGGCCAATGCTCAAATCATGTGGGATATCACGCCGGATCTTTGGGTCAGCAATGTCTTGAACTACGTGGCTGCTTCCAAGCCCGATGAGCTGTTAGGCAGTCAGGAAGATTATGGCTGGCCAGAAGTGCTGACCTGGGATTTTATTGCAGGCTGGAAACCTGCCAAAGATTTCCCAGAGTTTATCTTCTCGGTAGAGAACCTGTTTAACGATCAAGTGAATGAGTACCCTGAAAGCTATAGCGGCTTTGATAACGGCACCCAATACTGGTTGGAAATAGATTGGCAGCTTCCGTAATGCCCCTGTCTTGGCAGCATCTTTATCAACACTACAAAGCCAGAGCGTTTACGCTCTGGCTTTCGGCGTTGCTTGCCTTCTCAATCAGTACCTGTGCGTTGGCTAGTGATATTCAGGATGACGATTTGAAAGCGGTCTATTTATTCCGCTTTGCTTTATTGGTGGATTGGAAGTCGTCGCATCAATCGTTATCTCAATATCACTTCTGCGTGGATGCCGATAACGGTGTCAGCCAAAAATTGAAGGCAATTATTCAACAGAAGCCTCAGGCAGTGTTTCATCAAATCCAAAATACCCAAATCCAGCCACCCGGGTGCCATATTGTCTATTCCACTGCCGATCAGGCTGACCAAGTGTCGGCACTGAAAGCCCGCTTTCCTGATGCATTGCTAGTGGGAGATGGACGCCGGTTTATCAGGTCGGGTGGCATGATGGCATTTGTTCGTATGAATAACCGGATTAAGCCACTGATCAACAGAAGTCATTTAGCGGGTGCTCCGTTCTCTCTCCGTTCTCAACTGCTTTCAATAGCGGTAATTGATGAGGAGGACAAAGCATGATTGTTCGTTGGCTGAATAACCTCCCGCTCAGAATCAAACTGGTGTTACCAACCTGGTTTTTGATGACTGCAGGCGTAGTGCTGCTGGGCTTTGCGATTGAAAATGTCGCCGAAGACAAAATGGAACAAAGCCTGATTGGACGTACCAAAATCCTGACTAATGCTGCAGCGGTTAACCTCACGGCAGCACTGGCATTTGATGACAAACAGACAGCGCTGGAACAGCTTGAAGCGCTGCGTGTTGACCCTGATTTGATTGGTGCAAAGGTTCGCACTATAGATGATGCTAACTTTGCGTCAGTCATGGAGTTGCCGCCGGATTGTCGTTCAAACGGCAGTGCCATTACCTGTAGTGATACACAATTTGAGCGTGTTAAAAAACCGATAGTGCTTGGAGAAGAAATTCTTGGCTTTATCGAGGTGTATGTCTCCCGAGCTGCGATTGAAGAAGAACGCCATTTCTTAGTGGGCTATCTCACCGCAGGCACCAGTTTGCTCTCTCTGTTGGCATTGGTTTTTGCGCAATTGTTGCATCGTCTGGTTTCTCATCCACTGGCATCTTTGCATCAATCGATGTCTTCTATGTTGCGATTGGGCGTGTTCGGGCGTGCGATTCCCGTCAAACACAACGACGAGTTGGGGCAATTGACGGCGTGCTTTAACGATCTGGTTTCCAATTTGTCTGAGCGCGATTATCAGTTAAAGCAAACCCTTAACCAGTTGGAAAATAAGAGTCAGTACATTGGAGAGGTGCTGGATACTATGGAGCATGGGGTCATGGTTATCGCGCCGGGTGATGTCGTGACTTATTTCAACCCTGCAGCGGAGTATTTGTTGCGTCAGGTCAACTGCTCACCGAGAAATCTGCCACAGCTATTACAAACCTTCTCGCCTGCATCCCGGGTTCATGCGATCTCTCATGCCATTGACAATCACCAGCCGATGAAGGGCATTGAGTTGACACATACGTCGACTGGAAAGGTCTTTCAGCTCAGCACTCAACCCATGTTGGCGGCGCAACATTCTCTGGTTCAGTTTGAAGATGTCACGGAGCAGCGAGAGGCTGAGCAGCGCCGTAAACTGGCTGAGCTGATCTTCGATAAGAGTCAGGACGCAACGCTGGTGATGTCTCGTGATCTCACCATCAAAACACAAAACGCCGCCTGCATTGATACCTTCGGTGTCCACTACTCGTGGCGCACCCTGTCGACAGACAGTGAAAGCTATCTGAGTTTTGCGGAGCTGAAGACCTTGCTAACGGACGGCACCATGGAGTGGCATCGTACACTGGTTGGACACGGTGGCATTGAAATGCCTTGTCAGGTCGTCGCGCGAACTCTTACTAACCATCGAGGTAGCGTGGAAGGTTTCGTGATTACCATTGTTGACTTGTCGACAGAAATGGAAATTCAGCGCCTTAACTACATCGCAAACCACGATGCGCTGACAGGCTTGGCGAACCGTGCTCATGCGCTGGAAAAGTTAACCCAAGACCATGACAAAGAGCGCGATATGCACATTCTGTTTATCGATTTGGATGGCTTCAAATCGGTGAATGACCAGTTCGGTCATCAGGTGGGTGATGAGCTGTTGAAAGTGGTGGCTGAACGTATGAAAGCGTCCGTGTCGCGTCGTGACTTTGTCTCCCGTTTATCTGGTGATGAGTTCCTGATTGCGCTGTATGGCAATGCTCCGGTCGATACCGTTGCCGACCGACTGCTGGAAAAACTCAGCGATGAAATCGTGATCAACAATTGCAAGCCAAAAGTCAGCGCAAGTATAGGTGTTCGCTATTGGTCTTCGAATGATCCGTCATCGTTGGCACAAGTTATCGAACAGGCAGATAAGGCCATGTACGACGCGAAAGCAAACGGTAAGAATAGATATTCTTTAGCCGGGAATCTTGCTGTGCGGATGGAAGAAGTTTGAAAACTCAGTCGAAACTCAAACTGAGGGCTATGCTGGCTTTTGTTAGTGTCGATCATACGGTGAAAAGCAGCGTGAGGAACAATAGATGACTCTGGAAGGAGCGATTACATTCAGCATCGCTATATTCGTCTTTGCCATTACTCCCGGCCCGGGCATTTTCGCCATACTGGCGCGAGCTATGGTGACTGGCTGGCGAGATTGTGTGGCGATTTCTTCTGGCATGGTAGCAAGTGATTTGATTTACCTGACGCTAGCGTGTTTTGGTCTAGCAACCATTGCAGAAAATTACGCAGGGTTGTTTACCGTGATTCGCTATGTGGGTGCTGCTTACCTGATTTATTTGGGCTACAAGATGTTCAAAGCTTTGCCGCAGGTCGCGCAGTTATCTGAGGAAACCGTTAAGAAATCCTCCGGTGCAGCCGCTGATTTTGCCCAAGGCTTCTTGATTTCAGCTTCAAATCCTAAGGTTATTCTGTTTTATATTGCGTTCTTGCCAACTTTTATGGATGTGACGCTTCTTAGCATGGGTGACGTAGTGCTGGCGAATGTACTGGCAGGTTTTGCCTTGATGAGTGGTGTCATGATGATCGCTGTGGGCGCAGATCGCGCAGCAAAGCTACTCAAAACGGAAAAAGCGGTTAAGCGAATGAATCGCAGTGCCGGTTCTCTTATGATTGGTGCTGGTGCGTATTTGGCTATCAGTCGTTAGGCTTAAGAGTCTGGATGCAAAAAGCAGCCTTAAGGCTGCTTTTTTGTCTCTAGCAATCTCATCAGGCGATTTTTGCTTGCGCTGCCGTGAACTGATGGGAAATGGAAGAAATCATCGACGGCGTGATCATTGGATGTGAATGGGTCGCGGCAACAATCACAATATCAATAGCAGGAAGTGGCGGTAAGTTGGCACTCGACAGCACTTTCAGATCTGATGGTATGCTCCCAGACGCCATGGCGGAAAGCGCCTGTTGGTTTCTCACCAAACCTACCAACGTTGACGCGCTGGTGGTGAACGCGACCAAATCGACATCAATACCAAACTTGCCGAGTCCGTCGAGTGCGGTGGTATGGAACTTACAGCTTTTATCAAACAAGGCTAATGGCAAAGGTCGACGTTCCACTAACGTTGGGTCATCACCACATACCCAGACGCCTTTATCATGCTTTAGCAGCCAACCTTCGTCAGAGTCGGGGGCTCGGGTGACGATGGCCAAGTCCAAATCACCGCTGTCGAGTCGTTGACGCAAACGCACACTGGAAGCGCAAAGCACATCAAAGGTCACCTTGCCGAGTTGCTGTCTGAAAGCCTCAAGTAGCTCAGGGAGCAATGATTGGGCATAGTCGTCAGGGCATCCGATACGGATAGGGCGGGTGTTGTCTTCACGTATGAAAGCATCCAGTGCTTCATCGTGTGAGGCAACCAGTCTCCGGGCGTGGCTGACCAAACGCTGACCAGCAAGGCTCACGGTAAGTGGCCGTTTATCTCTATCAAACAGCGGACTGCCAAGCTCTTCTTCCAGCTTTTTAATTTGCATACTGATGGCAGATTGCGTGCGGTGAATCTGTGCCGCGGCGCGGGTAAAACTGCCTGTGTCCACGATGGCTAAAAAGCTTCGCAGTGAATCGATATCCATTCTCGATCTGTCCTTGCATCATGAAATCGAATACTAGGTATCAAAACTATGCGTTAGAAACCTGTCCTGCTTCTGAGCATACTCGTTCATATCAACAAAAAGCAAAGGGAAAGGAGAGCCTGATGAAACTGATAATCGCCAACAAGAATTACTCAACATGGTCACTACGTGGCTGGCTGGTTCTCCGAGACTTTGATATTGATTTTGAAGAAGTTGATCTCGATTTGTTTACGGATGCTTTCTACACCGAGGTGGGAAAATACTCAGGCGCCGGAAAGGTCCCAGTGCTGGTGGATGGTGATGTTGCAGTTTGGGACTCTCTGGCGATCTGTGAGTATGTCAACGAACAATATCTCAATGGAAAAGGCTGGCCAGAAGACGTCGCACATCGTGCCAAGGCGCGTGCACTCTCTGCCGAAATGCACTCTGGATTCACCGCACTTCGCGGAGAGATGCCGATGAATATTCGAGGACGCCGCAATATCTCGGCGTCGGAAGCGTGCTTGAAAGACATCGCGCGCATAGATGCTATCTGGACTGAGCAAATGGCACAGTTTGGTGATAAAGGTGGCTGGCTGTTCGGTGACTTCTCGATTGCTGATGTGATGTATGCGCCTGTCGCGTTGCGCTTTCTGTCCTATGGCGTTTCTGTGTCCGCTGAAGCGCAGCGCTACATGGACAAAGTGTTGGGTGATGCCGCTATGAAGCAGTGGATTGAGGAATCCAAACTGAACACGGTTGTGGTTCCGCAGGGAGAAGCGGGCGAAGAGATCACAGGTTAGGAGGAAAGGATGCTTGTATACGGAGACATGAAGTCCGGAAATTGCCTGAAAGTGAAGCTGATTCTTTCATTTCTGGATATTAAACACGATTGGCAGCATGTCGATATCTTGAAAGGCGAGACGAAAACGGCCGAATTTCTGGCGGTGAACCCCAATGGGAAGATACCCGCAGTGGTTTTGGATGATGGCCGTGTGTTGTCAGAATCAAACGCCATATTGGGCTATTTTTCAGAAGGTACTTCTTATCTGCCGACTGACAACTTCTTAAAAGCCAAAGTCTACGAATGGCTTTTCTTTGAACAATACTCGCATGAACCCTTTATTGCGGTTGCCCGCTTCATTCAGAAATACCAGGGAATGCCTGCAGAGCGGCTTGATGAATACCACTCGCTTCAGGCCGGTGGACACAAAGCGCTGAAATTGATGGATCAGCAGCTTGGAAAATCGGCTTTCCTTGTTGGTGATACCATGACGGTTGCAGACATCTCGCTATACGCCTACACGCATGTGGCGCACGAGGGCGGGTTCAGCTTGGAAAACTATCCAAACATTCTGCGTTGGATAAATGCTATCGCCGACAGTGAGCGTTACGTCGGCATGCCCGATTGAAGCTCTGACAAATCCAACATTAAAACCGCCGCATATGCGGCGGTTTCTCATTCAATTCACAATATCCATTACTGCGCAGCTTGAATGCTGATCTCTACTTCACCAAAGCCGAGCGCACGCATTTCATCAGTATCCAAATTGGTTTCCAGCTCAATATCACCCTGACGAAGTGTTTCCGTCACACTGCGTTTAGAGCGACGCGACTCAGAGATAGGTTGTGCCTGCCCAATATCGATGGTGCCTGCATACTGGGATTCTGCATAGAAATCACCGGAGACAACAGCTTCGAACGGACGAAGGCTTTGGCTGGTGACGCTCTGCATGTTCTGTAAACCATTTTCCTGAATTGCCCAGCTCCAATCCCACCATTGTGATGCGCCCGGGATATGACGAATATTCCACTGGTGCCGAATATCGGCAGAAGGCTCACTGGCTCGTCCCATGGTGAAAGTATGTTTGTGGGTAGGGCGGTTGGTTGGGTGGGTATGCCATGCATTACCACTCCAGCGAAGGAAGCCGTCGAATTCGACATCATAACTAACGTCTGCGCTGAACTGGTAAGGGTAGGAGATACTTGAACGGTATAGCTCCACGCGAATAGGGATCTCAGAATTGGCAGGTACCATAGGGCGAGCCTGAAGTGTGACTGCTTCTGAGGTCGCACCACCATTGGTGTTCGCCCAGCTTTGGTTAGCTTCCAGTTTGATCGTCAATTCTGTTTCGCCGACCAAAGGCCACTGGAACGTGTTTTTGGTTTGCACGGATTGTGAGAAACCATAAGTGTTGGTTTTCGACCAGTTGGTGGATTCATCCACTTTGAGGTCAATGACCACCTGCTGTGTAATGTCGCTGCGGTTTCTAGCCGTTACATACACGGTTTTCACCAACTGCTTGCTGGACTCAGTCACATCACCGTGCCAGAAATCATCACTGTTCAGCGTGTAGTTGAAGTTGCTGACTTTGATAGCCGTTTTCTCGTCGCACCGGTACCCGTCACAGGAACCACGGTTGTTGCCTTGAATTACCCATTTGTCACCTTCCTGACGGACCGACATGTCTCTGCCAACATAAGGGCTACTGTTTCCGCCGACCCAAGCGTACCCAAGGTTGTGAGCTAGATTGCTTAGCGGGCGGATAAACTTGCTTTCATCCGAAACCAGATTGTATTGAATATCGATTTCTTCTCCTTCAGGCAAAGTATGTTTCGCGACGTCAGGAATCCCTGTATTTCCCGTGTTGGTTGGATGGCACCACGTACTGTAGTTGGGTAAATCCTGTTTTATTCGCCCTTCATGTCCAGTCCCCATGATGACCCAGTCATCTTTCAAACCGGTAATTTGCCACTGACCCATTTTCGATAGCAGATAGTCGCGATGTAAAGTGGCTTCACTGCGTGTGATAGGACGATAACCAGAGCGACATACATCTTCTCCCTGGTAGTCGACAACAAGCTGATCAGGAAAAACCTTCGCAAAGCTGGGTGTAGAAAACGCTGAAAACAGAGACAGTGTGATCAGCGATAGGGTGACTCTAGGCATGGCTTTTTCTCCATTGTTTTTAGATGTTGTGTTCCTGCGTTATTGGTAACGCAGAGCCAGCATGGCACCGCTCTTGGGTGGTGCTAACTGAAAAACAATGAAAAGTAATCGCCAATAAAATCATCGTATTACGATTATATTTTCAAACTTACTCTTGCTTTATAAGCGGGTAATTAACTGGGTATGCTCGGAGACTTCATCCTTGATGAGTAAGAATTCTGGATCTTCATAGATAACATCCAGTTTTGCCAGACAGCTTCCCTCTTCGAAAAACAAGTAAGGCGTCGCATACAAAAAATTGGTGGTCTTGCTTAGGTTATCGACATAGACCAATTTGACATCACACTGAAGAAGGAAACTGGAATCGAGTGTTGATGCTAAGTGTCCTGTCAGCCTCACCAGACTGGTTTGTTCAGTAGTGCCATCTTCTATGCTGGAAACATGAATGATAGAACGACCATCAACAGCAGTCTGGCCTTTGGCAATGGTAGTACTGTGATCGGGATGAACTTGCACGAGGAAATGCTGGTAATGACCAGACATTAATTGTTGTTGCCAGGGCAAGGCCAGTACACCGATAAACACGCTGGTGCTAAGGACGACAAAAGCAATGGTGACTTTCATTTTCGTTGCTCCACAAATTGCGTAATTTGAGCTGCGACGACGGGAAACTGCCCTGAGCGATAAGTGAGGTTAATGGCGTCTTGCGCTTGGCGATGGAACCATGAAAGCTCATTTTCACCACCTCCGAGCCCGACATAAACGACACAATCACACTGGTTTGAAGCGAGTAATCGCCTGAGAGGTAGTGAGAGTTTTACGGACGGGGATTTAATCAGCACCAATTCACCAACATGCTGTTTGGTTAATGTTAAGTGGGGGGCTGGCCAGGGCACGAGATCCAGTTTGACGGAGAGAGTGGCAAGTGTGGTAAATGCCAAAGCGATAGAGAATGCGTTGAGTGCTGCTTTAATATAGCTAGGGCGGATGGGGAGCTGATGATTTTTATGATTGCTCTCCGAAGCTACTTGTTGCTGCTCGGGCAAGGAATCGAGATCCTTCCTTGGATTGGGTAATGCTTCTGAGTGGCTGTGCTCGTGGCTACTTTCCAATGGAATCTCAATGCATTGTACTCTGCCCGGTAGTGCTCGATATCCCACTCTTGGAGCCGTAACGATTGGGCTCTCTTTGACACCAAGTTTTAAAAAAGCGTGCCTTAAAGTGCTGATGGATTTAGCCAGTGAGGTATCACCCACACAGACGTTTCCCCAGGCGTGGGTAATAATTGTTTGCTTCTCGATCACATCCGGCGCGCGCTCTAGCAGTAACTCGAGAATCAGTCCTTCCCGGTGACCAATACCCACACTTCGTGTATCAGTAAATATCCGGTTTTCCACTGGATCAAATTTTATCATTTGCATTCCTGCTTGCATTGTAAATTTGGCAAATGCATAAGAAATAGAATCTCCATAAAGGATATCTATATGGGATTTTAGTTGATTGTTAAAGCGAAATTTACAACGTTAAAAATATATTCTCTGCTTCTTAGTTATATTTAAATTTCATTGTTAACTAATATATTAATATGGTGGGTATGACATGCTCTCTCTAAGTGTTTGAAAAATCGTTAGGTGAAGCCTACATTCATTAATCTACCTTTATCAGTGAGTTGGGTGTAATCGGTTGCATGGGTCGAATGCGGTTTTAACTGAATGCCATTACTTGCATACATTCGAGAAGAAGTGATTGAATAATCTTTTGACACTCTTTCTTTGGATTCTCTTTCTGCTAAATTGTCATGGTTTTGTTATTTTTATGTCATTCCTAAAATTTGCTTTTCCGCTATAAAGAGGTTCCTTTTTCTGCACGTTATTCTAGTCATTAATATTTCTGTTTTTAAGAGGGATATTTCGATGGCCTTGATGGACAAAACCGATGTGTAAGGAGCAAGTTGAGGCTTTTGGTAACGACGGACCTGATAACTGGAAGATTTCGGCGGATAGACAACCAAATCGACCTTTTCTTTGATGTAGCCCATCAAAATGTTCTGCGGGATAGGTTTAAGGTGTTGCCTCATCCCGCAGAGAAGAAGTCGCACACCGATGACAAAGATTAATCAAGAAAGACTGGTTGAGCATTTTATTGAGCTGGTGAAAATTGACAGTGAATCTGGCAACGAAAAAGCCATGGCAGAAACACTGGCAGAGCAACTGGGTCAAATGGGCTTTGAAGTCACAAAACTTCCTGTGCCTGAGCACATCACTAACGGTTTCAACATCTATGGCAAGCTGGCAGGCTCGCAGGAAGGCAGCATTGTGTTCAGTAGCCACATGGATACTGTTACCCCTGGCAACGGCATCGAGCCAGTGATTGAAGACGGTATTATCCGCTCGAAAGGTGACACCATTTTGGGTGGCGATGACAAATCTGGCATTGCAGCCGTCATGGAAGCTGTGCGCACAATTCAGGAAAGTGGTGAAGCACACAAGACCATCGAAGTTGCGTTTACCGTTTACGAAGAGCTTGGTCTGGAAGGTGCTAAACACTTCGACATGAGCAAAATTGAATCCCACCAAGCCATCGTGCTGGATTCAGGCGGCCCAATCGGCACCATTATTACAACTGCTCCTGGTCAGCAAAGCCTGAAAATAACCATCAAAGGTAAACCGGCGCACGCTGGCCTTGCGCCTGAAACAGGCATCAATGCCCTGACTGTAGCATCTGATGCAATTAGCCAAATGAATCTGAGCCGTATCGACGAAGAAACCACGGCTAACATTGGTGTCGTTCGCGGCGGTCAGGCGACAAACATTGTGATGCCGGAACTGTATATAGAAGCAGAAGCGCGCTCGCTGAATGACGATAAGTTGGCGAAGCAGGTTGAACACATGGTTTCAACCTTCGAAGCCGCGGCTGAAAAGCACGGTGCAGGTATTGAGATAGAATCTACCCGCTCTTACAACGCTTACCAGATTGCAGACAGCGATCCGCACGTTATGGCCATCAAAGCAGCCTTCGAAGCCAACGGTGTTGAGCCAGTGACCAAACCAACAGGTGGCGGCTCAGATGCGAATATCTTCAACGAGAAAGGCCTGAAAACCGTGAACCTTTCTACTGGTATGGCGAAAGTGCACACGACAGAAGAATTCATTGCCATTGCAGACCTGGTTGCGATCAGTGAATTTGTGCGTACCTACGTGACGCGTTAATCGGCTGATAAATAAAAACCGCCTTCGGGCGGTTTTTTAATCCTTCCTTTATTGTCCAAACCAAGGAAGATAAGTTTGCTGATGGGCGATGTCTAAGGAAACATAGACCAACAGAACTGACATGCTGATATTAAATACCCGGAAATAAACGGGATTAGCTATGCGCTTGCCAAGCAAGCTGCCGATAAGGGAATAGGAGGCAGGTGCGCCAAAAGCCAGTATGGTCAAGCTCCCAATCCAGAACAGGCTCTCCATCCCATGGATGCCAGCAGCAGGGAACTGAATCGTCACAATCGGGAGCGTCGCAATGATGCCCTTTGGGTTAAGCAATTGCAGCACCAGTCCGTCGTGGAACGTCATCGCGTTTTTATTGCATGGACTCTTATTGATGTCCACTTTCGCTTTGGCCAGCTTCCACGCAATGTAAAGAATATAGCTGCAACCAATAATGCTGATATAAGGAAGGGAAGTCGTGGAAACCAGTGTGCCGCCAATCAGTAACATCGAAATGAAGAGAATCAGCATTGCGGTAGCGACGCCTGCGAAAAATCCGAGATCCTCTCGTGTGCGATTTTGAAGTCCGCCATTCAGGCCTAGAAGATTCACAGGGCCTGGAGAATACATAATGCCAAAGGCATATGCCCAAAGTTCGAACATAGGAAGTCCTTTATAGAATTCAGAGAGGGAAGTTAGTCAGAGATTTGAAGCTGGTATTGCTTTGGCGTCATACCAAAGACGCGCTTGAACCTTCGATTGAAGTGGCTACTGTCGGCAAAACCGAATTCCTGAGCAACATCGCTTGCAGGCTGGCCGCTTTCCAGCGCTTTGCGAGAACCATTAATACGACAATTGATGACGTATTGGTGAGGTGTAATACCAAACTGCGCCCGAAACTGACGGATAAAATGATACTTCGACATGTTGGCAGCATCAGCAAGATCATCAATAGCGATATCTTTAGCGAGGTTGTCCTGCACAAAGTCTTTGGCGCGTGTTAGCAAGGTATCTCTGCGGTTTGTTGGCTTAGCTTCATCTAACATGCCAGCTAATGACACCAGAGTATGTGAGAGGTTAAAGAGTGCAGATTCCTGCTCAATACGATGGCAGGAGGGATCTTTAATCAGGCTGGAAAGGATCAACGCCTGATTGCGGAGTTTAACATCGTTGAGTAAGCAGCCTTTGATTCGTAGCGACGTTGGTGTCTTCACGCCAAGCGCTTTGGTTTGAGCAGTAATACTGTCTGGGTGGACGTAGAGCATCAAGTACTCGAGGTTTTGGTCTCCTCCCGAACTCCCATCATGAACATCTTCCGGATTGAATAGGATAACGCCGCCTTCAGGACTTTTATGGAAAGCGCTCTGACAGAAAAAATCCTGCCTGCCTTTAAGAGTCACACCAATAGAAAACTCTTCGTGGGCGTGTTTGTCGTAAGTGAAGTCGCTCATATTTGCGTCAAGCACAGCTACACCATCAAGGTGCTCACTATTTACAAACTGGAAGCGATTGTCTGTGTCCACGTCCGTTCCCTCATCCGTTTGTTTAACATCTTTGCAGAATATAGAAGGGAGAGGAAACGAAAACTTGAACAAAATTGCGCGATTTTCTGTTTATCGCGCTATTTGGTGGGTATTACCATTTGGCGAATATGTTGACGAAGCTCTTTCGCGTTTGATTCTGTCAGCAAGAGATTGGCGAGAGAGATCATTGCGATGGCAAAATAGGCGCCTGATGAAAGAAACGATCCCCAGCTAAAGAAAGCGAAGGTCATAAATGAAAAAAGGCCGATAAGAAAAAGTTGGGCGAGCTGATTATAACTAACACTCAGGATCCCACTGACAGGGTCATTTTCTATGGTGACTGGCAAGGTACTCCATCCCCATTTCACACGCACCTTGCCGTCTTTCAATACTGCGTTAAAGCCGTTTTCCCTGAGGTGCTGGCTGAGTTTGTCTAAATCCACTAAATGCCACCGATACTGTCTGTGTGTCCAAATGTAGAACCACAACAATCGCATTGCTGATAAGAACTGCCAAGTACCATATCCATAGAGTTCGAAAGCACTATCGTTGCACGCCGAAACAAAGTCGCATCCGGCTCTGCCTTTCTTGGCTCAAGTTGCACCAGTGTGTGGGCAGTCATTTTCCCGCAATCACTGCAGTAAAGTTTGTTCTCTTGTTCTGCCATATTTACCTTCCTTGGTTGATAGGCGTACATCCTTCCTGGTTAAAACCCATGAAAACGCCGTTCAAACAGAATTTCAGACTACTTGAGCCATCGCGGTGAAATGAAGCCATGGCGATAAAATTGTGAAGTGATTCCAAGTTTGGCTGCACTATTGCCTAATACTTGTCCGTTTAGTCTCTGGGTACAGACATTCTGACGCATTCAAATGCTTTTGGTATGGATCTAATGCTCGGGCGTAAGAAAGATCCAAATGCTAAAGAGTATCGGCATGAAAAACTGATGATAGGGCTCTCAATGATCGAAGAAAATAAGATGGATTGCTCTCAATAACTGTTGGCAATAATGAGAAAAGAGAAAAACTTTAGTGATATTTGCCTAATAAATGTTGATAGAGGTCTCATTAATAAAATAAAAACGGATCAGATCGCATTTTCTGTTGCGTGATCATCAAAATGATAAAAAATAACAAAGTGTGGTGAGGAAATAATTAAAAACGCATCCAGCCACATCAATATCATTACCATCCAAAAAGGAAAAAGGATCATTTCCCGGTGATGATATGGATCCTTTCTTAGTTTCGTACTTAGAAAGGATCGTAAATAAGTTAGTGTGTATTGTTCGGTGATAAATAATGCGATCGTATAACAGCGATCAATATTCTGAACATACAAACCTTGAAAACGCAGCGGTGCACTGGAAGCGAATTTGTTGGAGATGTGGCATGTTTGGGCAAGGCGATCTACGAAATAAGCTCGTTGATTACGGTCGTAAACTCTTTTTGCAAGGACACGATACAGGAGAATCCGGAAACCTGTCGGCTCAATTAGAAGATGGAACTGTCGTGGTAACAACGAATGGGCTGAGAATGGGTCGTTTGAAGCAAGAGCATTTCTCGGTGGTCTCTCTTGATGGGAAACTTATCTCCGGCGACTCTCCTAGTTGGGAAGTCGATCATCACTTAGATATTTATAATGCCAACCCGAAACATAAAGCTATATTTACTATTACACCAAAGCATATTTCCAAGTTAGTTCAGAAAGACGAACTGGATGTCGAAAACGTACTGCCGACTCTGTCTCCTATCGTGGCAATGAGAACGATGACGCTTCCTAAAATTCCGCTATTTAGATCTTCTGGATCTTTTTATCTGGCAGAAAAAGCCAAACATCACCATGCCATTTTAATCGCCAATTTGGGGTTGGTAGTTATGGGAAAAGATCTTGAAGATGCGCTTTGTAATGTTGAAGAGTTGGAAGAGACTGCAGCACTGAGAATGCAGGCTGCTAACGACAATTTCCAATATCTGAGCAATGAAGAAATTGCCGAAATAAACTCGGTATTCGCGCATTAAAAAGTGACGAATTTCCAGAAAGATCCTAAATAGAAGCTGGCTATCATGCCAGCTTCTTTGTTTGGGAATCTTAATAATGGATCGCGCGAGGCAGATCTTTCGCTTGTGCTATCCAATCTTCTACTTTGCTTTCGCCTGGCAATTGGCGAACGAGATTTTTCTCTTCATTTACCTCTGCCATTTTCGCGGTTAGATTTGCTGCGTTGCGCTGTGCTAATTCTGGCACAGTATCAACCCCTGCAAATTCCAGAAGATCAGCATATTGAGTACTGATCCCTTTAACACGTGCCAAGTCAGCGCGGTTTAGCCACTTCAGCACGAGTTTGCTGCTGATGCCACTGTCTTCTGCAATGGACTTACGACCTGAAGGTTGAGCGCCTTTTTCCAGAAGTTGCTCAATGGTTGAAATACCAATCGCTTCAAGTTTTTCCGCGTAGGTTTCACCAATACCTTCGATATCAACAAGCTTAGTCATTTGCTCTTTCTCCTTAACTAGTGAGCGAGAGGCCTGCATTTCCTGAGTGAAAAGAGACGAATTGCGGTGGTGGAAACACAGGCTCATTTAATCTACTCAAGCAACTCCTTATAAAAGTGTCTTGAACTTGGTACTGAGATAGAAAGAGCTGTTGTGGCAATACAATTGTGTTCAAACAACCTGAAATGCTCGGGTAGGGGCGCTCTGAATAAGGATGTTTGATTTACGTGTGATCACAACGATGTCAAAGTCACAGTACCCTGCATTATCAGGTTTGTTTTAGCGTTAAAGGTAGCAAGGAAAAGAAGCCGCCATCACAGTAGATGATGTTAGAAAATGAAGGAGGTTTACATTAAAAAATAGTCACTTAAGATGAAATGTATTCGTTATCGCAAAGGATCCATTTATGTCATTTGACTATCAGATTGAGGACGACCTGAGCCCAACGCCTAGCGGCACACTTGAGCAATTCAGTTTCGACGCTCCCTCATTGAAGGACAATGTTGCGGGTGAAAATGCTGACAGGGAGATCATTGTTTATCTTCCTCATGGCTACTATGCCGATACCAACCGAACTTTCCCTGTCATCTATGTCCTTCATGGTTACGAAGGTGAACCGAGTGCCTGGTTTGATGAAGGATTGAATGACGAAGCTGGCCTTGACGATATTTTGGATGAACTTATTGATGAAGGGGATCTTGAGGCTTCCATTGTTGTGGCTGTTGACGGCAGAAGTTCATTGAATGGCTCTTGGTATATCAATTCACCAATATCTGGGAATTTTCTTGATTACCTGACGACGGATATCGTTAAGGAAATTGATATCCGTTACCGAACCCAGCCAGGAAAGATAGCGATCATGGGACACTCTATGGGAGGTTTTGGCGCGATGATGGCCGCCTTTGAATTCCCTGAGCGATATCGCACCTGCGTTGGTTTAAGCCCGGCAGGCATGATGATGAAAAGGCATGACTATCAGCGGCATTCTGACTTTTTTGAGCAGGAGCTCGCTAAGCTCACTCGGGGAAGTGAACCGGAATGGTTTATTTATGCATATCTCACGATTCTACGCGCCATTGCACCTGATGCAGAAAACCCGCTGCTTTATATATCAAAGGACATCAATCAAATTGTCGCCGCATTGGAAAGCTTCCAGCTTTCAGAAATGGCAATAAACCGGGCAGAGAAAATAGCCGACTTACCGATTTACACTGAGATAGGCGATAACGAAGGGGAGTCCGTCGGTGAGCCTATATTAGATAACTTTAGCGCCATGATTGAGACATTTGAGACACTGCAACTTAATGTTACTTCCCACGTATTTGCTGGTGGGCATACAGATAAAGTGATTGAGCAAATCTATCGAGGTCTAAGATTTATTGGTGGCGTATTCCGGGATAAATCCTCAGTGTAAATTCTATTTAAATATTGAAAAGACGAGCTTTTTTGACAGTTCGTCTTTTTTGTATGCCCATTGATTTATACAGGTTAATTCAATAAATAATTCTGTAAATTCGCAAACTTAAAAAGTCTGACCACTTAAGCCTCATACATAATCAGCCATATATTCAGGCAGCAAAAACTCGTTTTCGACGGCTTGCTGAAGTGCTTTGGGTATAAACCAAAACATCAAACGCCGCTCTTGGCGTTTTTCTTTAACAAGAAGAGGCTTGGCTATGGACAATCTTTCAACTAATACAAAAAAACTCCCTTCTTTTATCGATGCGCGTCTTAACTCTTTTTTGCGGGATATGACAGAACCTTATAAGAATGCCAGGCCTCTGCCAGTGAGTAGCCGGCCAGGAGAAGGCGCTGTTGTGATGCAAAGTAACGATTATTTATCGCTGAGTCTTGATGACAATATCCAATCAGCTCATCTCAATGCCATTGCCAGTTCCAGTGAGAACGTGGTGATGTCAGCGGTATTTTTACAGGACGAGGATCATAAACCTGATTTTGAAAATAGATTGGCAGAATTTGTCGGTATGGATGGCTGCGTGCTTTCTCAGTCGGGCTGGGCTGCGAATGTTGGTTTGCTCCAAACCATTTGTGAGCCTGGAACCCGCGTGTATATCGACTTTTTTGCCCATATGTCACTTTGGGAAGGAGCGAGAATAGCCGGTGCGCAAATTATTCCTTTCATGCATAACAGCGTGAGTAATCTAAAACGTCAGATTAAAAAACACGGAGAAGGCATTATTTTGGTGGATTCGGTCTATAGCACTATTGGCACGGTGGCACCGCTCCCTGAAATCTGTGATGTTGCTGAAGCATTTGGTTGCGCGCTGGTTGTCGATGAATCTCATTCTCTGGGAACACACGGGCCAGAAGGTTCAGGCCTTATCAATGAAATGGGCGTGCGTGACCGCGTGGACTTTGTGACGACCAGTCTTGCCAAAGCTTTTGCCTATCGCGCAGGCGCAGTGTTGGGGCCGCACAAACTGATTACATCTTTGCCTTTTGTGTCGTTCCCCGCGATTTTTAGTTCCACGGTATTGCCACAGGAAATCGCTCGCTTGGATGCCACGCTTGACGTCATCATGAAGGCTGACCCTAAGCGAAGGCGACTGTTTGAAATTTCCGACTTACTGCGTGCTGGGCTGCAAAACATTGGGTTCAAGATACGAAGCGATTCCCAAATCATTTCTTTAGAGTGTGGTGATGAGCAAAACACGGAACTGGTGCGGGATTTTCTGGAAGCCAATGGCGTTTATGGCGCGGTGTTCTGTGCGCCAGCAACGCCAAAAAACAAAGCGATCATCCGGTTCTCTTTGAGTGCCGACATGAGCAACAGGGATATCGATCAAGTGCTTACTGTATGCCAGGCAGCGTATGATCATCCTGAACTATGTTTCTACTAACTTTGTTGAGCCTCTAGGGTCAACGGTCAACAGACCCTAGAGGCTTTTACTGCAGCCAGATAGTGATTTTGTCGCGTAGTTTACAAAGGTCTGATGGCTTCAATATGAAGTCAGACATGCCTGAGCTAATGATCTTATCGAGCGTGGGCTTAGAATCATCACCAGTGTGGGCAATGATGGGGACGTTAGCGTGGCGATGTTTCGCATCGCGGATCCTTCTGGATGTTTCAAGTCCATCCATAACGGGCATTTCAACGTCCATCAATATCAAATCAATGGATTGGGCATCATCCATTAAGGTTTCTAACGCACTGTTTCCGTTTGGACACTGGATGACTTTGAATCCCTGCTTCTCTAGCAGTATTGATGTGAATTGCCGCAGTGTTTCACTGTCATCAACGACCATAATGGTCTGATTGAGCGAATGTCCTGGCGTGACCGCAGGGCCGGTTGGCGCCACTTCTGCGGTATCAAAAAACAGCTGCTCGATAACGGCAGGGGTGTTGATACGCCAGACCAGCGTTTCAATCCAGATAGGCTGATAAACTGAGTGTGTTGAGTGGAGTGCAACCGAGCCATTATGTAGATACACAATTTGCGCTTCAGTGAAGGACAGCAAAGGTTCGATGTGGCTCAGGACATCGCCGTTAGATTTAACGCTCTCAAGGTCTACCACAATCACATCATATTCGAATTCATAGTCCCGCCTCTGCAGTGCTTCCAGTACGTTGAATACTTGCAGTTTAAACCCGGCTTCCTTGCTGATTTTGTTGGCACGCGCAACCAAGTCTGTTTCGTCACTGACAACCAACATCGACTTCAGTTTGATGAGGTTTGATTTAATGTCATCAGCTGTCGGGGAGTCGATATTTGGGAAAGTCATGGTAAACGCTGACCACTCGCCAAGTTTTGAATCGCAGGAAATTTCTCCCCCAAATGAGCGCATCACTTTCCGGCAGAAGGGGAGGCCCAGACCGTAATTTCCTGTCCTGCCTGTGGTGTAGAAATCTTCAAAGATAGTTTCAAGCAATTCTCGGGGAATACCCTGACCACTGTCTCTGACAATGATGCGGTTATCGTACTGATCGCTTTCCAAAATGATATCAATCGCAAAGTTTTCACTGCTGCGATGGTGAAAAGCATTTTTGAAAAGATTGTAAATGACGTACTTGAGCAGAGTATCACTACCCAAAAACTCAAAGTCTTCCTCAGTGCGTAATACGATGGCGGACTTATCCGTTGTGCTCTTGTAACCGAAGCTGTCTATTGCTCCTTTTAAAACATGACTGGCCGAGTGGCGTCTGAAGGAGGATCGGGAGACACGACTTTCGTCAATAGAAGTGAGCAGCAGGTCGATGGTTTCGTTTCCGGCGCGGATGATGTTCATCGCATCGCTACTGACTTCACGCAGTAGCCTGATGTCTTCTTCACTGAGTTGATAGACCTGTTTGTTGCTGTTGGAGGGATCGGGCAGGGTAGTACGAATTAAATCTAACGTGGAGCAAAGTCCACCCAGTGGGTTTCGCATCTCATGGGCAATGCCAGCGCCAAAGACCTTGGCAATCGACACCTTGGTTTCATGTTCCTGCTGGTTTCTGAAAAAGAAAATATTGCCGAAAAGATAGATGAAGAGAAAAACCGGCACATAAGTCCAGTCCATCGAAAATTCAAGGTGATACCCGCTAGCTACCCATGCGCAAAGCATGGCGGAACTGAGGCCAATCAGGGTCTGAGCAAACATGACCCAAGTGATGTGAACCATCAGAATATGCAGGAAAACCGCGGCCATAAATGACAATAACCAGACGGTTGACCAGTTGTTCATCAGCAACATGTAGAAGAAGAAAAACGGTAAAACGATGGTGATAGCAATTTGATAAAACCAATGCATCTGGTCTTTGATAGGCGGTTTGAGTTTGTTCCGCATTAGCACGATGACAAAAAACACGCAGCAGAAGAGTCGTAATGGAAGATTCTCATAGGTTTGCGGTAGGAAATCAGTCCAGACAAAGTAATAGAGGGGAAAGCCAATAAGCCCCATCCACCCGACCAGTGTCAGATTGGGTTCGGCGTATTGGTAGACTTTGCGGAAGGCCGCTTCCATGCTTTTGATAAATGCTGTCCTAATCCAAACGTTTCGCCACAAGCGTTTTTGTCTTTGATATCGAGAAGTTGCCATTTTTATTTCGGTTACAACATTGAATAGAAAATTGGCTAACTCGCTTATTGGCCTCGTTTATTTTTCTTCTGCAATGAAAAATAAGAGAAATTCAATAAATCAGTATGTTAGTCCGAGTTGCTTATATGAGGTTATATTCATACTTTGGTCTGAGCTTTTTAAAATAATTAGACGCAATGGCAACTGTCGAAAGAAACTTTATACAATGGATAAACAGTGGGTTGTCTTATTAATCATACAAGATTTGTTTTTTATGAAAGGCAACTATTTGACTTCAAATTTCTATGATAAATGCGCGGAAAGGTCAGGTTTTAAGGCCATTTTTAGACAAAAAAGCCACTTTCGAAAAAGTGGCTTTTAACAAAGATATTTAAGTATCCCCAAACGCGCTGAAATCTATATCTTCAGCTTGTTTGGGTATGAGAGCTAAATTGAAAATTGGCTGGTGTGATGTTCCAACGTTTTCGCCAATTTCGTCAGTTCGGTACTGGCTTCGGTGATCTGGTGCATGGCTGTTGCTGTACTTTGGGACATTGAATTGATGTCGACCAGATTTTTGTTGATGTCGATTGCGACGGTGGATTGTTGTTCTGACGCACTCGCCATCTGAATCGTCATATCTGCAATACGCTCGACAGAAGCGACGGCTGATTCCAGGCGGTCAGTACTATCCATCGCTTGATTCGCCACCTGCGCGGCATTTTGTGCGCCGGTTTCCATCGCTTTGCGGGTTTCATCAGATACTTTTTGTAGCGAGGTGATTAAGCTAGCGATTTCTTCAGTCGCATTTTGCGAACTTTGCGCCAAGCTCCGGACTTCATCTGCCACAACGGCAAAGCCTCTTCCCTGATCACCTGCTCGCGCCGCTTCGATGGCTGCGTTCAGTGCAAGTAGATTGGTCTGCTCGGCAATTTGCCCAATGGTCACCAAAATACCGGAAATATCATCAGCACTTTTTACCAGCAAGTTGGTTTTTTCTTTGGCGACATTGAGATCAGAAACCAGGTCCATCATTTTGTTGGAAGCGGAATGAACGACCTGATTACTCTCTTTGATGAGCTCCTGCGCTTCCGCCGCTGCACGGGCGGTTTCAGAGGTATTGTTGGAGATTTCATTGGCCGTCATGGTCATTTCTTCCATGGCGGTGGCAACTTGGAGCGTGCTGCTGTTTTGCTTCTCAATGTTCTGCAACGTATCACGCGTGCTTTGCGACAGCTGATAAGACGCCGAAGATTGCTGCTCGGTCGCTTTCACCACACTACCTGTCAGCGCCTTCAGATTGTTCGTCATGTCGTACATTGAGCGATAAACACCACTGCTGGCGTCATCAATCGTGAAACTGAGTGTCAGATCCCCTTTGGAGATGGTATCTGCAATTTTCTGCATTTCTTTTGGTTCGCCACCGAGTGGACGGGTGATGGCATTGGCAAAGTAAATCGCCACAGCTGCGATAATGCCCAACGCGATGGTAATAGTGACCAGTACAGAGTTACGAAGCGTTGTTACAGATGCAAAGGCCTCAGCCACATCAATTTCAGCCAGAATCGCCCAATCTGCTCCCAGAATGGAAAGTGGGGCATAGGCGGATAACACTGGGTTTCCGTTGTAATCCATAATGGTTTCCACAGAGGAAATGCCATTTAACGCTTGTGTCGCAGCCTGTGTTTTCACCGCGCCTTTAACTGGGTTGCTGAATGAAGCAATCACAGAGTGGTTGACGGGATCGAGATAAGAATCAGAACGCATCAGATTATCAGCCCCGACCAGATAGGTTTCACCGGTTTCGCCCAGCCCAGCGCGTTCTCCCATGATGGCGTTGAGGCGATCAATCGGAAATTGGTAAGCGAGGATGGCAACGGCCTCGCCTTTGTCATAAATCGGTGTGGCGATAAAGCCTGCGGGGTCATTGAACGATGGCAGATACTTCGCGAAGTCGACAAAAGTGACTTGTCCTTTCTTCAAGCCGGTTGCTTGTTGATATGCATCCGCCAGACCGCTATCTGAGAACGGCCCTTTTTTCAGCGAGGTGGCGAAGTCAGTTTCCTTACTGACGGAATAGACAACGTTACCGCTTTCGACGTCAATCAGGAAAATATCGTAATAGCCAAATTTCTCTTTGGTCGAAGCAAGGTAGTCATGAATGGCCTTGTGGTGGAAATCGTAGCGCAGACCAAAATTACTGGCCGACATCAAGGCTTTGTTGCTGTTGTCGTTGTCGACAAGGTAAGCGTACTGGAGATATTTCGCGGAAGTGCTGAGCTCATCGACGAGAGACGAAGCATCTGTGTCGAGCCTGGTTCCGCGTTTTTGCTCAGTCGGTGATATCAGTGTTTTTTGGTAGTAGGAGACAAGTTTTTGTTCTGAAATTTGGTCAGCATTGATTTCAGTTGGCGCGGTTCGATAGGCATCAATCATTCCAATCGCGCTTTCTGCCAATGCGGATGAATTTGCAGTGGTGGTCAACTGAGCGGCTGCACTGTCAAAGTAACGCACAACGGCATCTTTTTTCACTTCACGAAGTGCTTCAAGTTGACTGAACGTTTGCTGCTCCAACGAGGCGCTGGCCATTTGTAACGAAAAGACAGAAATAATGGCAGCGGGGATTAACCCGATACCAAGAAGGATCAACAACATTTTCTGCTTAAGCTTCATTCTTTGTCCCCTAGCCAATGTTATTTATTTGTTAATTATTCGTGTATCAATAGCGAGAAATTGTGCTCAATGAAATGAAAATAGTGTTAGGAACTATTAACTGCCAATAAATGAAAGTGATTCTCATCACGATTATGTCTTGTAATGCATATATTTGTGTCGACAAATATGAACATTTGTTGAGCAAAAAATGGGTGGTGTTTATGGGGGATTTGTACTAACTGCCTATTTTGCAAATAGATGCATTAGTGGGAGATTTTAATGAAATGCATTGCACGGGATGTTAGTTCCAAAAATACAAAAGCGAGCCGATGGGCTCGCTTTTGGTGGTGAAACCGTGTCACCTGTTAGTCTTCAATGTAACTCTCAATGCTCGGGCAAGAACAAATCAGGTTACGGTCACCGTAGACGTTATCGACACGGTTCGCTGTTGGCCAGTACTTCGCATCTTTCGATTGTGCGCTTGGGAAGCAAGCCAACTCACGGCTGTAAGGGCGCTCCCAATCTGCAGCCATCAGGTCACTCTGTGTGTGCGGCGCGTTAACCAATGGGTTGTTTTCCAGTGGCCATTCACCATCCTGAACTTTAGCGATCTCTTCGCGAATTGCGATCATCGCGTCACAGAAGCGGTCCAGCTCGGCTTTGTCTTCACTTTCTGTTGGCTCAATCATCAGTGTGCCAGCAACTGGGAAAGACATGGTTGGTGCGTGGAAACCGTAATCCATCAGACGCTTCGCGATATCTTCCTCAGAGATGCCAGATGCATCTTTGATTGGACGAATGTCGATAATACATTCGTGCGCAATACGACCGTGAGTACCGCGGTACAGAACCGGATAGTAAGGACGCAGACGCTCCATCACGTAGTTTGCACTCAGGATGGCAACCTTAGTTGCTTCCGTCAGACCTTGCTCACCCATCATGGCAACGTATGCCCATGAAATTGGCAAGATTGATGCACTACCAATCTGTGCAGCAGAAACTGCGCAGTTGGTGCCTTCAATCACGTGTCCTGGCAGGAATGGTGCAAGGTGCGATTTCACACCGATTGGACCCATACCTGGACCACCACCGCCGTGCGGGATACAGAAGGTTTTGTGCAGGTTCAGGTGAGAAACGTCTGAACCGATAAAGCCTGGGCTGGTGAGGCCAACCTGTGCGTTCATGTTCGCGCCGTCCAGGTAAACCTGACCGCCAGCTTCATGAACCAGTTCGCACACTTCCTGTACCGCTTCTTCATACACACCGTGCGTAGAAGGGTAAGTGATCATGATGCACGATAGGTCGGTGCGGTGTTTCTCGATTTTTGCTTTCAGGTCTTCTACGTCAATGTTGCCGTCTTCATCACAGCCAACCACAACAACTTTCATGGACACCATGGCAGCAGATGCCGGGTTAGTGCCGTGTGCAGAGCTTGGGATCAGACAGACATTACGGTGAGCTTCACCACGGCTTTCGTGGTAACGCTGAATCGCAATCAGACCCGCGTATTCACCTTGTGCGCCAGAGTTTGGCTGTAGGGACATGGCATCGTAACCTGTGATTTCACACAGCATCTTGCTGAGAGAATCCGCCAGCTCGCCGTAACCTTGTGCTTGATCAGCAGGAACAAATGGATGCAGTTCACCGAATTCAGGCCAAGTCACAGGAATCATCTCTGCGGCTGCATTCAGCTTCATTGTACAGCTGCCGAGCGGGATCATGCCGTGGGTCAAGGAGAAGTCTTTGTTTTCCAGCTTCTTCATGTAGCGCATCAACTGGGTTTCACTCTGGTGAGTGTTAAACACAGGGTGCGTCAGGTAATCGCTGGTGCGGCGGCACGCTTCTGGGATAGCGGCGTATTCGTCTGCTTCTACAGAAGAGGCATATTGCGCCACGTCCGTTTCGTCAGTCAGCGCGGCAACCAGTGCGTTTACTTCAGCCAATGTGGTGGTTTCGTCGAAGCTCACGCCCAACTGACCATCCAGTTTGCGAAGGTTGAAGCCAGCGTCTTGCGCTTTATTGAACAGTGCATCAGTTTGATCGCCTGTGTTCAGCGTAATCGTGTCGAAGAAGTCATGGAACGCAAGCGCGATACCAGCATGGTTAAATGCCGCTGCTGCCAGTGCCGTCAGGTGATGAACACGACGTCCAATTTTCTTCAGACCTTCTGGACCGTGGTAAACAGCGTAGAAAGCCGCCATGTTTGCCAGCAGTGCCTGCGCAGTACAGATGTTTGAGGTCGCTTTCTCGCGGCGGATGTGCTGCTCGCGCGTCTGCATTGCCATACGAAGTGCCTGGTTGCCTTTCGAGTCGATAGACACACCAATCACACGGCCAGGCATAGTACGCTTCAATTTGTCACGTGTTGCCATGAATGCAGCGTGTGGGCCACCGAAGCCCATAGGTACGCCGAAGCGTTGTGCAGAACCGATCACGACGTCTGCGCCCATTTCACCCGGTGCTTTCAGCAGGGTGAGAGAGAGTAGGTCAGCAGCAACCGTCACCAGCGTTTTGTTCGCTTGTGCCGCAGCAATAAGAGCGGTCAGATCACGTACCTGGCCCGTTGTGCCAGGGTATTGCAGCAGGGCGCCAAACACATCGTGTTGAGGCAGGTTATCAGCAGCATCAACGACTACGTCAAAGCCCATGAAGCCAGCACGGGTGTTGATCACGTCCAGCGTTTGCGGGTGAACGTCATCTGCCACAAAGAAAGTGTTGCTCTTACTTTTACCACCACGCTTACACAGCGTCATGGCTTCTGCAGCTGCCGTTGCTTCGTCAAGCAGGGAAGCGTTAGCGAGCTCCATGCCGGTCAGGTCCATCACCATTTGCTGGAAGTTCAGCAGAGATTCAAGGCGACCCTGAGAAATTTCTGGCTGGTAAGGGGTGTACGCCGTGTACCAACCTGGGTTTTCCAACACGTTACGGAGAATTGGGTTTGGCGTGTGGGTGCCGTAGTAACCCTGACCGATAAAGCTGCGCTTGATGACGTTTTTGCTGGCAATAGCTTTCAGCTTGCTCAACATCGCCACTTCACTCAGTGGCGCGTCCAGAGTCATAGGTTGCGGCAGGCGAATACCCGCTGGCACAGTTTCTTCGATGAGATGCTCAAGGCTGGTGGCATTTACTGTGTTCAGCATCGCTTGCTGGTCTGATACGCGCGGCCCGTTATGACGGGAGACAAACTCGTTGTCAGCCTGCAGTTGATCAAGTAAGCGTGATTCTGTCATGACCTTCGTCCTGAATTAGTCTTCGATAGTTTCCTGATAAGCGTCAGCGCTCATCAGATGATCAAGGTTGCTGTCGTCAGCCAACTTGATTTTTGCAATCCAACCGCCTTCAAAAGGTGCTTCGTTAACCAGCTCTGGGCTGTCTTCCAGATCTTCGTTAACTTCTACCACTTCACCGTTTACCGGTCCGTAAATATCTGACGCTGCTTTTACAGATTCTACGAGTGAAAAGCCTTCGCCGACTTCAACTTCGGTGCCAATTTCTGGCAGGTCAACGAATACCACGTCACCCAGCAGTTGTTGCGCGTGATCAGAGATACCTACTGTCACAGTACCGTCGCCATTGTCTTTTACCCACTCGTGGCTCTCAGCAAATTTCAGGGTTGCATCCATTTTTACTTCTCCGTGTGAAACGAGTTAAATCGTCGCTGCTGCTTGCAGCATAAAAATTTTACGGGCCTGGGCTGCTCCAAACCCGTCTAATATTCCTGTCTGGCAAGTACGCTATTAACAGGCAACAACGTTGATTGCGATTGCGTTGGTTGCCAGTCCGCCTTGGGACGTTTCCTTGTACTTGCTCATCATGTCGAGTCCTGTTTCGTGCATGGTTTTAATCACGCTATCGAGCGAAACGTGGTGCTCTCCATCGCCATTAAGTGCGAGTCTGGTGGCATTAATTGCCTTCACTGCACCCATGGTGTTTCTTTCAATACATGGCACCTGAACCAGACCGTTGATTGGGTCGCAGGTCAGTCCCAGATTGTGTTCCATACCGATTTCTGCTGCATTTTCAATCTGTGCAGAAGTGGCACCCATGGCGGCGGCTAATCCGCCTGCTGCCATTGAACAGGCAACACCTATCTCACCCTGACAACCCACCTCTGCAGCGGAAATAGAGGCATTGGTTTTATAGAGAGAACCAATCGCTGCTGCGGCTGCCAAGAAGGTTCTTATCCCTTCCATATTGTTCGGTGAAACAAACTTGTTGTAGTACGCCAATACTGCTGGAATCACGCCAGCTGCACCATTGGTTGGCGCGGTAACAACGCGGCCACCTGCTGCATTTTCTTCGTTGACCGCCATGGCAAACATATTGACCCAGTCATTGGTGTCGAGCGGCAGGCCGTCCAAGTCTTTCTTGATAATGCAGTCGTGCAATTTCTTTGCCCGGCGTTTTAACTGTAAGCCGCCTGGCAACACACCATCTTGCGTGATGCCTCGCTCAATACAGGCGTTCATCACATGCCAGATAGCATCAATGTGTTCGTTGACCGTTTTCATGGTCGCCTTTTTGTCGTGCGCTTTGGCACGAGCCAGTTCATTGGCAAACATGATCTCGGCGATACTCTTTTTCTGCTGCTCGCAATGGGCGAGCAATTCCACCGCGCTATTAAACGGAAACGGCGGGGTAAAATCTGATGTAAGGGCATCAGTTTCACCTTTTTCTACGACAAAACCGCCACCGACTGAGAAGTAAGTCCGACAAAGCAAAACTTCGCCGTTGTCCCCCTTCACAGTCAATGTCATTCCGTTGGGATGTTCTGGCAGCACTTTGTCGAAATGGAAAACCAAGTCAGTGTCCCAATCAAAAGGAACAAAGCGGTGTCCATCTAGTGGTAGCTCTTTGCTGCCTTTCACCATGTTAGTCATGGTAGGGATATCGTCTGGGTTTACGCTGTCAGGCCATTCGCCCATCAGTCCCATCACACACGCGACATCCGTAGCGTGACCTTTCCCTGTCAGTGCCAACGAACCGTAGAGTTCGACTGTCACGGTTTCCACATTGTGGAGGATTTCTTTATCGCGCAATTCTTCTGCAAATCTTGCGCTGGCGACCATTGGCCCCACAGTGTGGGAGCTAGACGGACCAACGCCGATTTTAAACAGGTCAAACATGCTATGACTCATTGCACGTCTCCTTGCTTTTTGTAGGTTACGCACCACCGTTCTGGCTTGGGTGCCGGTTGATGACTATCCCGTCATCGCTTGCCCAGTTGTCACGTTGAAGTGCTTATTACTTTGGGTATAGCAAGCGTGGCGTTTTATTGTTATTTGAACTTCAACATTTGCGTAACATACAAAACGTGTTTGCGCCCTGCAAAACAAAATTTCCTATAGGAAACTCTTGATGTGATCTCGCCAACAGTTCTGACAATTTGCTCAATATCAGACTTTCTTAAAATACTTACCTTGCGCAAACGTTTGCTTTTTTACTCTTTTACACGCAAGATTGCAAATGCTAAATCCTTTCAGGATAGGTGTGGTCAATAAATTCAACGCGTTATACGATGGCAGCCAGAGTTGATTTATATTGGCAAAAATGGGGTGTCTATCGGTGTAAATTCATGTGCTGATAAGTTAGCTTCAATTCGGTGATGAAGATTTAGCCAAGTTTCCAATAGGAAACTTTTTGTTAAAAGTGTTAACTTATTCGTGTTGGTCTTCGTGATGACTGTGTCAGAATGGCCGCCACCAGCAACATCAAGTCGAGAGTCGAGTTATGTCAGAGCCAGATGCACAGGACGTGTATCCGTCAGTTATCGTTGAAAGAGCCAGCGTGCAGGCCGATGCGCCAATTGCTCCGCTGCGTTTGGGTGAACGGCTGAAAGAGATCAGAACCAATAGCGGTTTGACGTTAGAAGAAGCTAGCAAGCTTACCGGTCTGGCTCGCTCCACGCTGTCGAAAATCGAAAATGAACAGATCTCTCCAACTTTCCAGGCCATGCAAAAACTGGCGGTTGGATTGAAGATTGATATTCCGCAGCTGTTTGCGCCACCAAAGTCGCGCCAGGCAACCGGACGCCGTGATATTACCCGTGTAGGCGAAGGGAAGTGCCGCCCAACAGGGACATACGAACATGAATTATTGGCGACCCAGCTCACTAATAAGAAGATGTTTCCGTTTAAATCCCGCGTGAGGGCGCGCTCGTTTGAAGAGTATGACGAATGGATTCGCCACGATGGTGAAGAATTTCTTTTAGTGCTGGAAGGCAGCATTGCCTTCTACTCTGAGTTTTACGAAGCGATTGAACTGAATGAGGGCGACAGCGTGTATTACGACGCTGCGATGGGGCATATGCTCACTTCGCTCAGTGAAGAAGATGCCCAGATCCTTTGGGTTACGGCATCTTAAGATTGGATTTTATCCCCGCAGATACCGCGGATGATTATTTAGCAAGTCGGCAAGCGCCGTGATCATGGAGTGAAACATGTCTCAGGATCTACTTAAAACCCCACTGCACGCCCTTCACATCGAAATGGGCGCGAAAATGGTTCCATTCGCTGGCTATGACATGCCAGTGCAATACGCACTGGGTGTGCGTAAAGAACATATTCATTGCCGTGAACACGCGGGCCTGTTTGACGTTTCTCACATGGGTCAGTTGCGTCTGCACGGCGAGAATGCAGCGAAGGCACTGGAAGCGCTGGTGCCGGTAGACATCATTGATTTGCCAGAAGGTAAGCAACGTTACGCGCTGCTTACTAACGAACAAGGCGGTCTGATGGACGACCTGATGGTGACCAATTTTGGCGATCACCTGTTTGTGGTGGTTAATGCTGCCTGTAAAGAGCAAGACATCGCACACTTGCGCGCGAACATCCCAGCAGATGTCGAACTGGAAGTGATTGAAGATCGCGCTCTGCTTGCACTGCAAGGCCCTGAAGCCGCTACTGTACTGGCGACGCTGAACCCAGCGGTTGCTGACATGGTGTTCATGGATGCAGCGAAAATGGATTTGGCTGGCATCGAATGTCTGGTCAGCCGTTCTGGCTATACCGGTGAAGACGGTTACGAAATCTCTGTTCCAGCAGACAAAGCAGAAGAGTTTGCACGCCGACTGCTGTTGAAAGAGGAAGTAGAGTGGATTGGTCTGGGAGCTCGCGACTCACTGCGTCTTGAGTGTGGCCTTTGCCTGTACGGGCACGACATTGATACCACTACTACGCCAGTAGAGGGCAGCCTGCTTTGGGCAATCAGTAAGCCACGCCGTGCCGATGGCGAGCGTGCAGGCGGTTTCCCTGGCGCAGACATCATTCTTGACCAAATCGCGACCAAAGATGTTTCCCGCAAGCGCGTTGGCCTATTGGGCTCAAGCAAAGCGCCAGTGCGTGAAGGCGCTGTGTTGTTTGATGCTGACGACAACGAAATTGGTGTAGTGACCAGTGGTACATTTGGCCCAACCAAAGGCCAGCCAGTTGCCATGGGTTATGTGGCTACAGCCAGTGCTGCTATTGGTACTGAAGTCTTTGCAGAAGTACGCGGTAAGAAATTGCCGATGACCGTCGAAAAAATGCCGTTTGTTCCTCAGCGTTACTATCGCGGTTAACGCTAGAGAATAAACCCTGAGAAAAGGCCGATGCTATGCATCGGCCTTTTTCTTTTGTCTCTCAATCAGCTGCGAGAGATGCGCGCTTCAGGTGTCGAAATAATTTACACCAAGTTGCAAAACTGGCACTGGATATGCTGGCCTGATTAAGTGAGCTTTCTATCAATAGAAATGCAATTTCTTTGGCACAGGAAGCAAGAGACTGTGAAATCGGACAGAACCGCTTAATTAAGCAGGCGATTCACGGAATTATGGATTAATGTCTTATATGTACGACATGAGGTCGATAGGAGAAAGAGTTGTATGCTTGCGGAACAACGGGATGATATTGATAACCCTCTGATCTGGCCGATTTTGAGTGTACTTGAAGCGTCAAACCAAAGCTGGAAAGTGCATTACCTGATGGCAGAACTGCAGAAAAATACCATCATGGACCATCTAGATGACGACCCTCAACTGGACTTGTTCAAGCGTAATTTTCTTATCATGAACGCACTTTACCAATTGCAGGAAATGTTGCTGCCACAGCAATGGTTGCAGGTAGAGTCGATGGATATCCGTCTCATGTGGCGTGGTGCAGGTTCGGGTTTTGTGCAACATGAAGTGAACCGCGATGACCCACTTCGCGGCTACTACATGGATTGGAATAACTACGACGCGCAAACGGAAGACGTTCGCGAACTGTTGAGTTCATTCTGGAAACGCTATCAGCAACACGTGGGCCACTGCAGTGAAACGACTGTTGAGCGCCGAAATGCGCTGGCAGCTTTAGGGTTGGCTGAAAATGCCTCTGATACAGAAATCCGACGCCAGTGGCGCAAGATGGCGCTGAAATGGCACCCAGACAGACCGGAAGGGGATGCCGCAACCTTCCGTACCATGTGCGAAGCCTGGCAGAGTCTGCGGTTATGATACAAAGCGGATATTTATAGAACCCAGCTTATACCTAGCTGGGTTTTTTGTTTGATGCGCGATGTTTTTTGGCAGCAGACAGCGTAAACACCACCAAAGTCAACAATACAATCCCACCACCAACCAGCACATTGTTACTTGGTACTTCTCCCAAAGCGGCCCAAACAAACAGTGGTCCAAGAATCGCTTCAAGGAGCATGAACAAGTTTGCGTGCGCAGCGGGTAGGTATTTCGGACCAATTGAAATCAACACAAACGAAATTGGGACGACGACACCGCATAGCAACAAGGTGTATTTCCATTCCTGGGGAGTCAGTGAAAAAGGCTCTGCGCCCGCAAACAGTGAGATTGTTGAAGTACAAAGCCCACCCAGAACCAGGTAAAGCGGGGCATTAGCACTTTTACTTTTCCTCAAAATCACAAAGTAAGTTGCCAGCATAAATGCAGTGATCAGCGCCATCAAATTGCCAAAGGAGGCCGTAGGCATCGCCTTTCCATAGAAAACGAAACCAACGCCGACCATCGCCGCCACGATGGCGATGAGGGTTCTGCTATCAACCCGCTCTTTTAGAAACAGGAATGCAAGAAGGGCAGAGATCAGCGGGCTGATGTTGATGATAATAAGGGTGCTGGCAACCTGCGTATGGTCGATAGAAAGGACAAAGCAAACCGTCGAAATAGAGAATGCAAACGAGCCTACCAGCAACGCTTTGGAGGGCTTTTTAAGTGCCGAAATTGTCTGGGCAGGGCGGGTCGCCATCATAAAGCTAGCGATGATGAGCGCAGACAGCAGCCCACGCCAGAACAATAATGTCCAACCGGACGCTTCAATCAACCGAATGAGCAGCGCATCAACACTGAGGATCGTGATCCCCACCAACATGGCTGTCGTGCCTTTAAAAATCGGTGTCACGCCTGTTTCTCCTTGTTTTTATGCCCAATTCCTTGCGGGCAAACCACCAAACGTAGGGGCGGGTAGGTAATAGAAACGCTTTGTTTAATTTTTATTCGATGACAGTAGCCCATTTATTCTGAGTTAAGTCAATAAGTGCAAACAGGTTTTGTCCTTTCTCACTTTATCAAGCAGCAAGTGGGGTCTACTCTTATTTGATATGAGTGTCACCATATAGAGAATTTGGAGACAAAATGAGATCTATACGCCACATCTTTTTCGCGTTGATGGGATTAATTCTTTTTCTCGGCGTAGCAATCATCATCGCCCATTTGCGTTCTGATTCGTTGACTCAGCAAATAAACGCCATCTATGAGCAGCGTTATCAGCAATACAAATTGGCCATTGAGCTGAAACATAGCTCTGAACTTCTGACAAAATTTGCGCGTAGTTACGCAGTGACATCCAACAATCGTTGGCGCTATCTGTTCGAACAGGTTGAGGCGGTGCGTAACGGGCAACTGGCTACACCTGACAATTACAATTTTGACTACTGGTCACAGCAGTCTGATCCCAATAAAGAAATTATTGAGCCCAATATCCCAAACCGTCCCGCCCATCCCTCACTGCTAGCGAGGATGCGTGAGTCTGGGATCAGCGAAGCGCACATGTCTTTCTTGACCCAAGCGCTCTCACGCTCACAGGATCTCATCAGCATTGAGCAAACGGCCATGGACTTGATCCAAGGCCGAAAACGCACAGCCCGTGGCATCGAACGTGTGATTCCAGACCCAGAACTTGCTCGGCAAATGCTATTTGGACCGGACTATATTCACGCCACCAACAAAATCATGGGGCCTATTGGTGCTTTCTATGATGCGATTGATAAAAAGACTTCCGAAGACCTAAAAGTCTTGAAACAAGAGCGCGCCAATATGGATGGCATCGCCATTACCATGGCTGGCATGTTATTGATTGCGGTGCTTGCTACAACCACATTACTTTGGTTCCGCTTCCTCAAACCATTGGATAACATCCGAAGCACGATTGTCAGCAAGGTGCGCGACAAAGAATTTGAATTTAAGTTGGATGTTGATAGACAGGGCGAGCTGAAAGATCTTGCCCAGGCGCAAAATGAAGTGTTACGTGAAATTGCGGAACGCTTTGAATTCAGCCGCCAGGTTAAAGCATTTTCAGACTTGATTCGCGGTTGTTCTGGCATGGAAGAACTTGGCTTCCAAGTCGCGAATTTCTTTTCTCAACGCCTCGAGTTACCGTATGCGGCGCTTTATGTCGTAAGAAATGACAGCATGAATCTGGTCGGTGGCGTCGGTGTTGATGAGCAATCTGAAGCGATGCAGAAAGAAACCGTTTCTTTCCACCGCACTATTCTGGTCACAAAAGAAACACTAAGGATTCGCAACGACAAAGACCACTTCGCTTTGACCTTGCCAGTGGGCAAACTTTCTTTGAGTGAAATGTATTTCATTCCTCTGATTGTGAATAACGAAATGGTCGGCGTGCTTGAGTTAGGTTCAGTGCGTTTACTTTCTGACAAAGAAATAGACTGGCTCAACGAAGTGCAGGAAGATTTGGCTGTCGGCATTCAGTTGACCATCAATGCTGAACTTCAAATGGAAGCCGAACAACGCGTTTCCGAACAGCTCAAACTTAATCAACAAATCATCAACGCCATTCCCAATCCAACCTACTTCCGCGATACCGAAGGCACTTACATCGGTGTTAATGATGCGTTCACCGATTTCCTTGGTCTCTTCTTTGTCGACGTCGTGGATAAAACACCTGCAGAGCTTTTCGACAATGATGTCGCCACCATGTTTGTTGAAAAAGAAAAAGAGCTTCTTGAAAACTCGGGATCTACGGCTTATGACATTGAACTGGCCAATGCGAGTGGCGATGTCCGGATACTGACCGTTTACGAAGCGACGTATTTCGGCGGTGATGGGGAGCCAATGGGTATTGTCGGCCTGTTCGTAGACGTGACGACCCAGAAACGCCTCGAATCTGATTTGATTGCGGCGAAAGATCAGGCCACCGAAGCAAGTAAAGCGAAAGGGGAATTCCTGGCGAATATGAGCCATGAGATCCGCACGCCAATGAATGCGATTCTCGGTATGTCTCATCTTGCGTTGCTGACAGATTTGAACGATAAACAGCGCAACTATGTCGGGAACATCGAGAAAGCCGGTAAATCCCTGCTGGGCATTATCAACGACATTCTCGACTTCTCGAAAATTGAAGCGGGCAAACTCACCGTTGAACATATCGAGTTCCGATTCAGTGAGGTGTTAGACAACATCAGCAACATCATTTCCGTGAAAGCGAAAGAAAAAGACCTGGAGCTTATCTTTGATATCGACCCAGATCTCCCAGACGACTTGGTGGGCGATCCGCTCCGTTTGGGACAAATCATCATTAACCTGACCGGTAACTCCGTGAAGTTCACTGAAACGGGCGAAATCATCATTCGTGCCCGCAAAGTCAGTGATGCTAACGAGATCATCGAAGTTCAGTTCGACATTCAGGACTCCGGTATTGGTATGAGCGAGGAGCAATTAGGGCGCTTGTTCCAGTCGTTCTCACAAGCTGACGGTTCGATAACCCGTAAATACGGTGGTACGGGCCTCGGCTTGACCATTTCGAAGAGTTTTGTCGAACTCATGGGCGGTCGAATCTGGGTGGAAAGTGAGCCGGGCAAAGGATCGACCTTCTCGTTCACCATTCGTTGTGGCCGCAGTGAATCCAGCATCAAAGAGCAGGTTGCACGTACCACGATTCTTCATGATAAACGCGTGCTGGTGGTGGATGATAACCAAGCGTCCCGCGACATCATGTATGCGCTGCTGGATAACCTCGATCTGCGCGTTGCAGCCGTTTCGAATGGTGAAGAAGCGGTTTACGAAGTGGAGTCCGCAGATAAGAGCCATGACGGCTTTGATGTGGTTGTCATGGACTGGAAAATGCCAGGCATTAACGGCGATGAAGCGACACTACAAATTCGCGATAAACCTCTGAACAAGATGCCAAAAGTCATTCTTGCCAGTGCTTATGGTGAGGACTCTGGCTTGATCAATGAAGAAGTCCAGAAAGTCTTTGACGCGTCATTGGTAAAGCCCATCAACCCATCATCTTTGTTTGATGCGCTGATGGAAGCCTTTGGCAGGGAAGAAATGAAACTAGCCAACTGTCGTGAAGCGGAAAAAGACGAAACTGAGGAAATCGACTTTACCGGGCTGACTATCTTACTGGTTGAAGACAACATGATTAACCAGGAAGTGGCGAAAGGGATTCTTGAACAATTCAACCCGACCATTGAGGTGGCAGATAATGGTCAGGTGGCGCTGGATATGGTGCAAGAACAGCAATTCGACATCGTGTTGATGGACATGCAAATGCCAGTGATGGATGGCCTGACAGCAACCCGGAAAATACGAGAAATCGAAGCCCTTGCCAGCTTGCCAATTGTTGCGATGACAGCGAATGCCATGGAGCGGGATGTGAAGCAATGTAAGGAAGCGGGGATGAATGACCACGTTTCCAAACCTATTGATGTGAATGAGCTGCTCAAAGCTATTCAGCGTTGGACGTCTGCATCGAAAGAAGCGGTGAAATCTTCCGTAGCGCTCAATGGCAAAAAAGAAGAAACGCCAACGGCAGATATGGACAACATCGACCCGCTCGTGCTGGACGCAAATGAGGGGATTACACGGATTGGCGGCAATGTGGATGCCTACTGGAAAGTGATCACGGCGTTTACGGAAACCAAGCTGGCGGTGATCGACAAGGTACGCGAACAACTCGCCAATGAAGAGAGGGATGAAGTTGAAATGTTTGCCCACTCTTTGAAAGGCGCAGCCGCTAATGTGTCCGCGAAAGGCCTGGCGGTACTGGCAGGGAACCTTGAAGACCAAGCGGGCTCGGAGCTGAAAATGGAAGCATCGCTGATGGATAAAATCGAGCAGTGCTTGCAGGAAATTCAATCCTACATTCCGGGTGCAGAACCCGAAGAAGAAAAAGAAGAGGTTCAGGCGTTTGCCGGTTACACGCCAAGAGAGTTTCGTATTGAGCTCGAACAGTTGAAGATTTTGCTGAACAACTTTGATACTCAGGCGGTAGATTTCATCACTGGCATCAAAGAGAACTCGAAAGGCATGGAAGTGGATCTCTCCGGTGTGGAAGATGCAATTCGCAAGTTCGAATATGAAGCTGCTGCAAGCAAATTAGAAGTGGTCATTGAATCTCTGGGCGTCGATGAAGTGGATGAAACTCCAGAGCTGTTCTGACTTTAAGTAAGGTAGCCGCGTTGGTACGCGGCTTTTTTGAATGCGATTTACAGCGAGCGACTGCGCAGTTCAAAAATCAGCTTTTCAGCGCTGCATTCGAACTTGAGTTTAACCGCCAGTGGGTTCAGTGAAAGCTCGGCATTCTCATCAAGATCGTGGATAACCTTGTCATTTACTTGCTTTGCCAGATCCAGATAACGTTGAAATTCAGCAACAGCCGAAGCTTTATCTTCAGCGAAGATTTCAACTTCTGCCACTTCGTCACCTTCACCGATAACAAAGCCCATTTCTGCTGTTACACCGCAGGCATCGCATACTTGGTATTCTTCTTGGCTCATCACTTTCTCTCTCAATAGCAGCCGCTGGTTGGGTATTTCCCTAGCGTCTGTATGTTGGAATTTATGTAATATTACTACAATAGAGCTTGTTAAAAGTAGGGCTTTTTAAAAAGAATTTTGAAAGAAGGTGGTGATCCGTTTTGCTATACCCAAACTAAAAAAGCGCGGGGCAAAACCCGCGCTTTCCATGCTTATTTATCGAGGCTTACTCTTCCCATTGAACCAATGTGCCAGATGGCCAGTTCGCACCTGTGTCGTGGTATTTCTTCTCTAACAGATGACGGCGGATTTTGAGTGTTGGCGTCAGAAGGCCATTTTCGATGCTCCATGGCTCTTTGATCATTAACACGCCTTTGATTTTCGCGTGTGATTCCAATTCGCCATTAATGGTATCAATCACTTTCTTCACACGGCGCTCATAGCGTTCTTTGTCAAAATCAGGGAAGTGGTGTGGCAACGCCAGCAGGATAGGCCCTGGCATACCAGACCCCACTAGACACATCATTTCTATATTGCTGAGCTCGAACAAGCGCTTCTCGATAGGTACTGGCGCAACAAATTTACCTTTCGCTGTCTTGAAGGTGTCATTCTTGCGGCCTTGGATGGTGAGAAAGCCTTCGTTATCTAAGAAGCCGATATCGCCTGTGTGCAGCCAGCCATCAACAATGGTTTCAGCGGACGCTTCAGGGTTTTTGTAGTAACCGGTGAACAAACCTTGGCTGCGAACCAGAATTTCTTCGTCTTCCGCAATTTTGATTTCGACACCTGGCCCTGCGTTACCCACAGAGCCAATTTTGTCACTGCGGAACGGATAGTTCAGGGTGCTGTAAGCGTAGGATTCGGTCATACCCCAGGCTTCAGTAATGTTAAGCCCCAGTCTTTCATACCAGCGCAGCAACGCAGCGGAAACCGGCGCTGAACCACATCCCAGAACACGAGCCTGATCCAAACCGAGATTCGTCGCCACTTTCTTCTTAATCAGGCCAGAAATGATAGGCAGCTTAAGCAGGAAGTTAAGTTTGCTATCTGGCAGTTTTTCTTGAATACGTTGCTGGAACAGGGTCCACAAGCGAGGCACCGAAATAAACAGGGTAGGGCGATGCATCTTCACGTCTTCAATGAAGGTATCGAGCGACTCAGGGAAGGCTGTGCAGATACCTGCATTCATTGCCGTCGCCATGATATAGACGCGCTCTGTGATATGCGCCAGAGGAAGGTAAGAGAACAGTCGCTCGCCTTCACGCATACCAATGTGATTAATCAATTGCTGCGCAGACCAAGCATGTGCACCGTAAGTCAGCATTGCACCTTTCGGTAAGCCTGAAGTGCCCGAGGTATAAACAATAGACATCAGTTCATCGTCTTGGTGATCAGGCTTCACGTCCGCACGATCGTTTTGGGCAATCAAGTCTTTCCAATCGTAACCGCAATTAATGGTTGGGTAAGGGAAAGCAATGGTAGGAATATCTGCACGATCAACTAAAGAATCCTTCAGTGCTTGTGTGTCATCCAATTTACCCACGAACAGGGCTTTGGATTCACTGTGATCAAGCACATGAGAGATGGTTTCCGTACCGGCTGTTGGGAAGATAGGCACACTGATGTAGCTGCCGAGCATCATCGCTAAGTCAGCGGTGAACCACTCTGCACAGTTTTTTGAGATCAGTGCGACGCGATCTCCTGGCTCGAGACCCATGCCACGCAGGGCAGTGACGATACGTAACGCTTGGTCAACGACATCGGAGTAGGTGAAGTCGTTGAACTTCCGGTTAATGATCTGTCGAAGAAAGATTTCATTGGGGCGTTCTTCAGCCCAGCGCAGCATTTGTAGATATGGTTTTTGTTGAGCCATAAAAGGACCCCGTATAACTGTAGGGAAAAGAGTTTGTTTTTAATTCTATGTTACTAGTTTGTTAAATTAGGCGTCTTATAGGACAAGGGTCAAGCTATTAATTCAAACGCTTGTTCAAATTATGATGCATGTAACGCTGCAACAATCAGCGTTAGAGATTTACTGACAAGAATAGCATTTGTCTTTCAGCGTGTTACACCTTGATAACACTTGTTGGTCCAGCTTATGCAATGCCCTTCACGCTTCTCATCTTTTTTGCATCTATATGGCTCATAATTTATACGGATGTACTATCTTTAAGACTGTTAAGTTAAGGGTCGGTAGTCGGTAAACCCTCTTTGTACCAACATAATCAAGCTCTACATACGTGAAATCCATACTAACAACAGCGTTAACAGCGGTAGTAGTGATGTCTTGATTGTTAAAGCTTACGGAAGCCAAAAAACAGGGATAAAGCTATGCCAAAGAGAAGCAAAGAAGATACAGAAGTAACCATCAGGTTAATTCTGGATGCAGTGGTCGATCAGTTGGTGACCTTGGGATATGACAAGATGTCGTATACCACGCTGAGCCAGCAAACGGGGATTTCCAGAACGGGAATTAGCCATCACTTTCCAAAGAAAACGGATTTCATCACTCGCTTGGATGACAGGCTACTGGGCATCCTGATTGACAGATTGGACTTGGAAGGCGATAAGCGTTCTTTTATAGAAAGCTGGCTGACAGCCCTTCGCTCAGACAACCGTTTTATTGCCGTTCTCCGTCTCTTTTTTCTACACACTGTTTCGTCGGAAAATGCCGTGGAATTCACCAGTCATGCCAGCAGAAAACTGCATGATGTCTGCTGCAACCGCTATGGTGAAGAGTTTGAAAAGGACCTCGAGTGGCTGCTGGGTAAATCCTTACTTACCATGGCTTGATAAAGCCAGCTCGACAGATTTCTGAGGCTCCTCTTGAAGGAGCCTTTTTTGTGTCCTTCACTTTCTTCTAAAGTGCCCGTTTTCTGTGCGTTAGGAGCCTATTTTTGATCTGAAACAGTAAAAGGCCAAAAAAGGGCTTCTCATTCAAATTTAAGTTGAATTGTTCAAAATTAATTTAATAATGGGCTCTCGAGTTCGAATCCTACACCCATTTGCCAACGAGATTTTTCATGAGCAATTCACTAGTACTGGTCCTTAACGCGGGCAGTTCCTCTCTTAAATTCGCATTGATGAACGCACAAACCGGAGAAGCGATTCTTTCTGGTCTGGGCGAGTGCTTCGGCCTAGAAGATGCGCGCATTAGCTGGAAACGCGAAGGCCAAGACAAGCAAGAAGCCATGCTGGAACAAGGTGGTAACCATCACGAGAAAGCAGTAAGCCTGATTGTTGAGCTGGTGGAGAGCATGGATGTTGGCAGCCAACTGGTTGCAATTGGCCACCGTGTTGTTCACGGCGGCGAGAAATTTGCTGATGCGACGCTTCTGAACGAAGACGTATTGGCAGAAATTGAAGCACTGAGCGATCTTGCGCCGCTGCACAACCCAGCTAACGTGATGGGTATCCGTGCGGCAATGAAAGCTTTCCCAGCGCTGCCTCAGGTGGCAGTGTTCGACACCGCTTTCCACCAAAGCATGCCGCAGAAGGCATTCACTGGTGCCATCTCTAACGAGTTGTACACGGACTACGGTATTCGTCGCTACGGTTTCCACGGTACCAGCCACTACTTCGTGACTCGCGAAGCAGCAAAACAGCTGGGCAAACAAGTTGAAGAAGCTAACTTCATCTCTGTTCACCTGGGCAACGGCGCTTCTGTGTGTGCGGTTCGAAATGGTCAGTCTGTTGATACTTCCATGGGCTTCACTCCGCTTTCAGGTCTGATGATGGGCACCCGTTGTGGTGACCTTGACCCAGGTATTATTGAATTCCTGCTGAAGAAAGGCTGGAGCCAGGAGCAAGTGTTCGAAGCTCTGAACAAGAAATCAGGTTTCTTGGGTGTATCAGGCCTGACTTCAGATGCGCGCGGCATTCTGGAAGCGATGGAAAGTGGTCATGAAGGTGCGAAACTGGCGTTCGAAGTCTTCACTTACCGTGTAGCCAAGTACATTGGTTCTTACATGATTCCTTTGGATAGCATCGACGCGATCATCTTTACCGGTGGTATCGGTGAGAACTCACTGCCTATCCGTCGTGAAATCCTGAAGAACCTGAAGCTTCTGGGCTTTGTGGAAGATGAAGCAGGTAACGAAGCAGCACGTTTCGGCAACGGCGGTGTTATTGCTAAATCTGACATGCTTGGCGCGGTTGCGATTGTTATCCCAACCAACGAAGAATTCGTGATTGCCTCTCAAGCCGCTGAATTTACAAAGTAATTAAGCGCGAGAAGCTAAAAAAGAAAAGCCGCTGATTGAACTGACCCCCAATAGTTGGACAACCTATTATTGGGGGTCTTTTTATGTCCAAATACAATCGCGGGTATCAGTGGTTTTCGGTAGAGAATGCCTCGACCAAACACAGTGTCAACATCCGGAGGATCTCCAGCTTCAAATCCCGCATGCGAAGATTGATATATACATTTGGCAGTTTGGGCAGCTGCGCTGAGACCGGGGCCTTGACTAATCCGTCTTGAAGCACGGAAGACAATGAGAAGAAGAGACCCTCATCACCCGCTACATACAACACGGCTTCATCGGTATCTCTTGCTTCGTGCACTCTATCTGTTGAAATACCTGAACGGCGAAGCGTGTTTTCAACCAAGACACTAATCTCGCACTTCTGCCGATAGATGATGGGCAGCGGGCGCTGATAACAACTTTCGCTGTCCTGAGCACATAGCCATACGAGTTTTCGAATAGCTAACACTCTGCCATCAGGTATGGGAAAGGGGTCAATTGAAAGAACAATATCTAACTCTGACTGCTCGAAAGCCGCTTGCAGCTGGCTTGCGTCTGAAGTCACTACGTTTACCTGGTGGTTGCCTGAGCGTTTGAATGCACGAACGGCTCTGGGTATCGAGGGATGAATGATTTCCGCCGGTACCCCCAAGGATAGGATTGTTGGCTTGTTGTTTTCGCGTGTTGCAAATAGAGCTTCGCGATTAGTCTCCAGCAATCGAAGGGAGTGAGGGAGCAACCTTGCGCCAGCCGGTGTCAGGCTAACACCATGAGATGTACGTTGCACCAATTTGGTTCCGACGACTTCCTCCAGTTTTTTGAGTTGCAAAGACGCGGCAGCCTGAGATAACGCCATATATTTTGCAGCTTCAGTGACTGAACCGTACTGAGCAACCGTAACGAAACATCTCACCCAGCAGAGGTCCAATAAAGGCTGCGAAGCAAATGACGCTTGATTTATCCTTCTCTCCATCTTCCCTGCCCTTACCAATCATACCTATTCGCTCAACGGGTGAGCTAAAAAATGGCTGTACAGAGTTGGTTTCCTTAAACCAACAATTGTCGATTTGAAGTTGAATGGCTCCCAGTAAGGTGGCGCAGCAAAAAGCATTGGAACCGTTCCCAATATAGCGTAGCACAAGTACACGGTAAAACAATTGAGAACGGTTCACAGCCAAGTCGCGGCTAAAAAAACACCAATGACTGGCAGCATTGATGAACAAAGCCTGTCCTGTCTGTCGCAACGGAAAGGCTATTGGCAGTATGAAAACGATGAATGATTAGAACCAGACTTCCATTTGAACACCAGTAACGAATTCAGAGTCGCCTTTACTGCCAAATCTATTGCCATCTCTGTCGGTCATGTAGCTGCCATAGAATCGGATTTCGGGTCTTGCCCAAAAGCTATCACCCATTGACCAGGCCTGAGCGAGTGTGAACTTGCTTCCACCTTGGTCTTGTTTTCCGTCCTCAGTTTTTGAGAAGTAACCAAGTTCAGCAATGGTTCTTTGTGTATCGCTCCATTTGTACATTGGACGCACGACCGCCGAAAACAAATCAGAGTTCCCTTTGCCATTGTTCAGGTCTATGCCACGGTGGTAGGAGAGTTGGTGTCCCATTTCCCACGCTTCGCCAAAACTCACCACACCCCAGTTAATGATTCGAAAGCCACTTGCATCATTTTGCACATCACTCCCGCGCGCGTAGCCTGTTCCCTGGCCAAAATTAGCAAGCTGATCACCATAGCCGGCAGTACCATATTGAAAGGCTGTTTGGTTGAAGCCGTTCTTAAGGTTTTGGTGGATGATCCCAGTGAGGAAAATGCCGTCGTCTGACACTTCATTTCGTTCATCCTGTTCTGTGGCAAAGTTATAAACGCCAATCAATTCGAGTGTCGCGCTGTCCCAAAGCGGGATATCAGCCAGACGTGCGTCAACTAAGTAGCCTGTCGAGTTGTCGGTTTTTCCATCCTGAATGAATGCCAGAGACAGTGATTGATCGCCGACTCGAATATTCTCGATACCGCCACCCGTGCCTGAATTATTGAGGAAGAAGAAATCTGTGATGTGTACGTCTTTACGTTGATAAAAGCGTTTTCCACCCCAAAGTACAGCTTCCGGCGCTGACGCAAACAACCCGGACGCCGTCACGTAAAATTGCGGCACATTGACCGAATCATCACCGTCAGAGACGTCGGTTTCCCAGCTGCTGCGGCCATCATCCCCTTTCGACAACATCGCTGTCAGTTGCCAGTTTTGTGCACCTTCCTGCAGCATTTGAACGAAGCCAAACTCGTAGTAATTGTCGCCCTCATTGCCCAAGCGACCGATAGCATTTTTCGCGAATGACTGGTCACCTACACCATCACCGCTGATTGCGGTACCAGCACGCGCGTAGCCAGTGAATTCTACTGCTGATGCGGACGCACTGGACAAAACACACATAACAGCAAGTGTTAGGGGGGTTACTTTTTTCATGCCTTACTCCTTGTTATTTTCTTTTCACATTTATGCTCGTACAAAGCGATCTAAATGAATATTTTTAAATTTGCTAAAATTGGGGTTGATAGGGTGAAAAGGTGACAAACATCAACAAGGAAATAAAACCGGTCACAAAGTGAATTGGTTTTCATGGTCTAATTTTCTGGGCGGAATTACAATCTTGATATTAGGGTGGTGAATTGTTTGTTAATGTAATTAGTTGCGTGCAATTAGTAGGTGTTTTATATAATAGGCAAGTCAAGACATTCTTGAGGAATTTTTACTTTGTCAGTGATATTTGAATTTTTTATATCACGCATTAATTATAATCATAATGTTCGCCATTATTAGCGATTTATCTCTTTGGTTAATGATCAACAAATCCTTGGGTGTAAATGATGACAACGATTGCTGCGCGAGGGCAGGCGACCAACGTTCGAGAGCGCAAATGAAGCAATCGTAGAAAGTTGCTCTATCATGCTGGCATTTGGGATAAATTCAAGAGGTTACACTTTGTCTCTTAGGAGGCTGTGTTGGCGTGTGATTTTAGAAAATTGAGGAAGGCATCCGGCGGAAAGAACTTATCATGTGGAAAGTAACCGCCGGAAATTTTCGAAGTGAGAGCATTGATTATTTATACAACGATATTTGCCGTCTTTTTTAAAATAATATAGCGACGCTCTCGAATGGTCTCAATGTCAAAGATGATACGCTTTCGATATTTACGAAATCCTTATAGTTTTGAATAAGTACATCCCCGCCACTCAAGCTTATACCGAAATTATCCAGGGTGACATGGTAGGGTCTGAAATTATTGAGTACAACCATTTCGTTTTTATCATTCTTTCTTCGATAACAAAAAATGTCGAGATGGTATGGGAGAAGATCTTCATAATCCCCATCTGTAATGATGCTTATTGACTTTCTTAATCGAATTAAATCCCGATAATGATAAAAAACGGACTTATTATCTTCGATCGACTGTTTTGCATTGATCTCAACTGAGTTACTCGCGCAATTGATCCAAGGCGTGCCAGTTGTGAACCCTGCATTTTTGCTATCATTCCAGTGCATCGGCGTACGCGAATTGTCCCGAGATTTAGCGCTCAGTATCGTTAAGACCTCCTCCTTGGGCAGTCCTTTCGCAATGAGCATATGATAGGCATTGAGGCTTTCAACATCCCTGTAATCGTCGATATTCTGGAAGTTGGGATTGGTCATGCCCAGCTCTTCACCTTGATAAATGTATGGTGTCCCTTGCATAAGGTGGATAGCGGTGGCTAACATCTTCGCGGATTCGACGCGAAACTTCTTATCGCAACCAAAACGACTAACAATTCTGGGTTGGTCATGATTGCACCAAAAAAGCGCGTTCCATCCCTGATTGAAAAGTCCCTGTTGCCAATCACGGAAAATTTTCTTCATTTGAAGGAAATCGAAAGGCTCCAACTGCCATTTTTCGCCACAGGGATAATCTACTTTGAGATGATGGAAGTTGAATACCATCGATAACTCTTTGCCCGACAGGGATGAATACTGTCGACAGTGCTCCAATGAGGTTGATGACATTTCACCGACGGTCACTACACCATATCGCTGGAAGATGGCTTTGTTCATCTCTTGAAGGTATTTGTGAACCTTTGGACCATCGGTGTAAAATCGTCGTCCATCACCCTCGTTGTCATCAGGGAAATCCTGCTGTTTGGAAATAAGGTTGATGACGTCGAGTCGAAAACCATCTACTCCTTTCTCGGCCCAAAATTGCATGATGTTTTTGATATTTTGGCGTACTGCCGGGTTTTCCCAGTTTAAATCCGCCTGCTCCTTCGCGAATAAATGTAGGTAGTACTGCCCGCTATGGGCATCAAGCTCCCAGGCACTGTCACCAAATTTGGACTGCCAGTTATTGGGGGGCTGCCCATTGACCGGATCGCGCCAAATATAGAAATCACGATAGGGATTGTCTTTTGACTCAAGTGCAGATTGAAACCAGGGGTGAGCCGTCGAGGTGTGGTTGAACACCATGTCCATGATCACGCGAAGACCACGGCTGTGCGCTTGAGCCAGCAGGTCATCAAAGTCATCCATGGTGCCGTATTCTGGTGAAATGGTGTAAAAATCAGATACATCGTAACCATTATCGATTTGTGGTGATTGGTAGATTGGCGTGATCCAAATTGCATCAATACCCAGATAACAGAGGTAATCCAGCTTGCTGATAATTCCTTTGATATCGCCTGAGCCTGAACCTGTAGTGTCGCAAAAGCTCTTTGGGTATATTTGATAAATGGTGGCTGAACGCCACCATTCATTTGTCTTAGACATGGCTTCTCTCTTCGTATTCATTGGGTTCTGCATTAGGCTAATGCCAGTTTCCCAGTTCGTTCCTGTTGCTTGTAAGTCATGATTGTCAGCAACATAGGGACAAAAATGGCTATTAACATGGCGATGCCATATACACTCCAGTACTGACTTTGTATTGATAAGATGGCCGGCAATCCGCCCACGCCAATGCCGTTTGCCATCACACCAGCAAAGCCACATAACGCTGCTGCCATCGACGCCCCAATCATGGCTGACAACATGGGGAAGCGGTATTTAAGGTTGATTCCGTACATGGCGGGCTCTGTGACACCGAGGTAAGCGGAAATGGCCGCCGGGACCGAGATTTCGCGTTCATTTTTTTTCTTACTGATAATGATAATTCCGAGTACCGCCGAGGCTTGTGCCATGTTGGAGAGGGCAACGATAGGCCAAATAGGTGTACCTCCCATTTCCTGCATCAGTTGAAGGTCGACTGCATTGGTTGTGTGGTGGACACCGGTGATCACTAAAGGGGAATAGAGGAATCCAAAGATGGCTGCACCAATAAACGCATAGTCACCCGTCATGGCGGCGCGAGCTAAAAAGGCAACACCACTTCCAATTTCACGGCCGATTGGACCAATGATGCTGTGAGCTAGAATGACAGCAGTGGTCAGGGCAAGAAAAGGCACGACAACGAGATAGAGGTAAGACGGAATAATGCGCTTTAGGTGTGTTTCAATAAACGCGAGGGCCATACCGGCGAAAATAGCGGGTATTACTTGTGCCTGATATCCCACCTGTTCAATAGCGAAGGCGCCAAAATCCCAGACTTCAGGGGCTTGTGTGCCAATGAGGTAGGCGTTCATCAGTTGTGGAGAAACCAAGGTTACTCCTAAGACAATTCCTAATATGGGTGTGCCACCCAGCTTGTTGACGGTGGACCAACATATTCCGACAGGCAGGAAGAAGAACACGGCTTCACCAATCAACCATAAAAAGCTGTGTGAGGTTGCCCAGAACTCGCTGGTTTCGATGAGTGTTTTCCCTCCGAACATTTCCACATCGCCGATGACATTGCGAAAACCGAGGATCAGTCCCCCCGTGATAATAGCGGGCAGAAGGGGAACAAAAATTTCTGCGAGGTGTGATATGGCACGCTCCAACACATTCATGTTCTGTCGGGCTGCTTTCTTTGCTGCTTCCTTTGATTCACCTTTGATGCCAGCTTGTTGCTCCAGTAGCTTGAATGCTTGATCGACGTCCGTGCCGATTACGACCTGAAACTGCCCGGCATTGGTGAAACAGCCTTTCACCATTGGCAATTTCTCTATTGCTTTGGCATCAGCCTTCTCCGTCTGATTTAGCACGAACCTAAGCCTCGTCAAGCAATGACTCACTGTTGCTATGTTCTCTCTTCCGCCGACTAAACGGATAAGGTCGTCAACCCCTTTTGCCGTAATGCTACTCATAGTCTTAATCCCTGCATGTTGATATTCATGGTTAGCTTTTGGAACCGTTCCCAAAAATATATCAGGCTTTGCTCAGGATGCCGTGGGAACATTCCCAAAACAGGATTTAGCTCACAAAGCAGTCGATCGGGATAAATGGGGAACAGCGCTTAGTCGTTGTCGGTCAGCAAGAGTCTACTGGGCTGTAAAAAATGGTAAGAGTTTGCTTTCTTTGGGTTTTCGAGTTGAGTGAGAAGCTGTTTCGCTGCCGCCTCGCCCGCTTGTCGGTAACCTAAGTCCACACTAATAGATTGTGGAAATACAAACCGAAGCAGTTGGTGGTTACCAATGCCGCCGAGACGAATGTCTGAACGGCCAATATCCTGTAATCGTTTACCCACGGCGAGCGCCAATGTGTCAGACGCGCAGACAACGGCTTGGGTTTCTCTTCGAATTAGCGCGTCGGTGTTCTGATAACCACTGTCCAGTGTCACCTCAGCGGTATTCCATACGGGGTCAAGCCCGTGTGAGTGGCAAAAACAGAGGTAGCTGTCGAGTCGCGCTTTACCCGTTGTTAAGTCTTTAGGGCTGACCCCCAGGTAGCTGATGTACCTCAAGCCTTCGTCATAAAAATGAGTCATCAATTGTTCGACAGCGCCACGGTTGTCATAGCTGACAGAGCTGAAGCGATCGGTATCTACCGCCATTACTACACATCTTTCTTCAAAAGGAGAGAGCTGGTCGACATCAAAATCCGAGAAGCCAAACATGATAATACCATCAGCATTCCGGCGTTTGAGTACCTCGATATGCTCTGCGGTGAGGGCTGCATCGAACTGGCTTTCCATGATGGCAGCATCATAACCCTGCGCATAGAGCGTTGAAAGAATACCGCTTACCGCTGCGTTTTCGGCACTGGAATCGAGTTTAGCGACAATAACTCCAATCAGGCGGGAACGACCTGCCCGCATGGATTGTGCTGACTTGGAGGGAGAAAAACCATGTTGAGCAATAACGGACTGAACGAGATCACGTGTCTCATCTTTAACGCGAGAATCGTTGTTCAACACACGGGAAACCGTCGACTTACCAACGCCAGCCAGTTTTGCGATATCCAATATGGTGAGCTTTTTTGTCATCGATGACTCAATCAGAGGGCTAAAAAAGGCATTTTGCTGGTAAACACGACAAAATCAAGCCCAAGCCTTGTTGGATGTGAGATTGCAACCAGCTATGAGGCATTTTTGATACCAGTGATATGAGTGATGGGACTGATAAGTGAAAGAGCGGTTTCTATTCACTCCTCTTTAAGTCAACCCGTGCTTCGAGGCGTTGAGTATGTTATTAGAGGAGTGATGTACAATAGAAATAGAGCAGCACAGCCTAGCGTTTCACACAAACGAAAATAGCGTTACCTGACGCGTTACCCCACATCTCCAGCTTTTCGTAGTCGTGCTCGAATACCGTCACTTCAAAGTAAGGCGCTAACAGCTCAGTGAGTTCTTGGAAGGTTACCGCGACCATTGGGCGCTCGTCGTGCCATTCTTCGGTGACTTTGTCTGTGGTCTTTTCAATGCTGAGCTTGAGCGCTTGCTTGTCGCCCTCACCGCCGTAGAACCAGCCCGATTTGAAAGCAAACTCACTGCCTTCATGCTGAACAATATGACGCACGAAGGAGCCGTTGTTGATCAGATTTTTCGCGACCGCGTTGAAGCAGAACACACCACCATCTACCATTGCAGCGTGCGCGCTTTCAATACATGCGCGCAGGTTTTCAATACTGCCGCTGTAATGGATGGAGTAGAGGAAACAAGTGATGAGGTCGTACGGTTGGTCAACCACGAAGTTACACATGTTCTGCAGCGAAAAAGCCGCTTCTGTCCAAAAACCATTCAGCGCAGCCATTGGCTGCGCTGGTGGTTTTATCAATTGGTCGGGTAGTGGGTGACAGGATGCCGCTTGAAAAATTCGGGATTCAATGGCTTCGCAGTCGCTTAGAGCGACTAACTAAATACATCGTTTATTCAAGCGATACGAATAGAAATCCAACCAACGAAGAATTTGTTATTGCCTCACAAGCTGCTGGGTTTTCTAACTAATCCACAATAGCTGAATTGAGTACGAAAAGCCGCTGATGAGAGTCAGCGGCTTTTTTTCAAAACTAACCTCAGAAAATCATACAAACTATTCGTGGCGTTGAGGCCAACGGTTAAATCGCCAAATACGGGCTTTCTCTCCCAATGCTGTATCTCCCGTCCAACATTGAAATTGAGTGGGTATTCAGGACTCAATGTCTCAATTATTAGCGTTGTGTTGGCGATTTTTGTGTCCAATTAATAAAATCAAGATAGTTTTATATTTCATTTCTCGCGTTCCTAAAAAGAACAAACAACAAACGGAGGGGCAGAATGAAGGAAACACAATCAACGCTTATTCGTGGCTTTCATATCCTTGAAAAAATTGTGAAGGCTGAAAAGCCACTTTCCAGTGTCTATCTTGCTGAAGAGTTAGATCTACCAAAACAAACCGTTCATCGTATCGCGCAACAACTGGAAGAGGATGGATTGTTGCAGCGTGAACCTGATGGAAAGCGTTTCACCGCTGGCACTCGTTTGTTAGATTTGGCCAGAGCCACTCTTAAAAATTCTTCTATCAATGCACATCGCTATACCATTCTGAAAGAGCTCTCTGACGAGATAGGTGAAACCTGTAACCTGACGATTTTGGATGGCTATGAAATTCTCTATCTGGAACGTGTTGAGACTAACTGGCCATATCGCATTCATTTGCCTGTCGGTGCGCATTACCCACTGCATTGCACAGCATCGGGTAAGCTGTTCCTCGCAGATATGAAGGCTGCAACGCGCAAACGACTGTTAAAAAGCATGAACCTGACTCGCGAGACGTCGCAAACCATCACGGATCTCACTCAGTTGGAAGCGCATTTGGCGAAGATAGCCGAAGATGGCGTGGGTGTGGATTCTGGTGAGTTTCTTGATGATATGGTGGCAATCGCGGTTCCCGTGATCAACAACGATAACCGCGTCGCTTTTACTGTCGCCGTTCATGCACCTTCTGCGCGTAAAACGACAGAAGAGTTAAGACAGTATTTGCCGCTACTTCGCCGTGCTGCCCAGCGTCTAGCTGTCGCGGAATTTGGTATAACTGACGATTGAGTAAAACTCGCTAATTTAGAGTCTGGTGAGCGAAAAGGGTAAACTGAAACCAAATAGCCAGCAGACTCTCCCCATTCTTGATGGCGAACACTTTCTTCGGCGCAGTCTGAACAGCCCGTTACTGCGCGAAACCATGGTCTTCCAGAATCATGTCAGAGGCCTTTTCTGCAATCATGATAGTGGGTGCATTTGTGTTACCTGATGCTATTTCCGGCATGATTGAAGCATCTACAACACGTAAGTTCTTAACGCCATAAACCTGCAATCTTGGGTTTACCACAGCCATCTCATCAACCCCCATTTTGCAGGTACTGGTTGGGTGATAAATGGTTTGGCTGTATTCTCTGGCTGCTGCCAACAACTCTTCATCTGATTGGAATTTTTCACCTGGCACATATTCGCTTAGCACATGCTCTGAAAGCGGAGGCGTACTCGCTATCTTTCTTGCGACTTTAATGGCATTGATAATCACAGTCTGGTCGCGCTCATCAGACAGATAGCAGGGCTGAATGGCTGGATGTTTTAGAGGATCTGTCGACGTGATTTTTACACTCCCGCGGCTATAAGGTCGAAGTTGACACACTGACGCAGTAAACGCTGAAAAGGGGTGTACGCCATCCCCGGGTTTGTCGGCGCTAAGCGGTTGCATGTGAAACTGAATGTCTGGACGCGATAAGCTTGGGTCGGACTGTGTGAAAATGGTGACTTGGCTTGCTGCCAGAGTGAGTGGACCTGTTCGGTTAAAGAGGTATTGCAGCGCCACCATCACTCGTTTCGTCAGACTATTCAATTCGTCATTGAGTGTGCGCTCACTGGTTTTAAAGACCAATCTCACCTGAAGATGGTCTTGCAGATTTTCACCCACACCAGGCAAGTCTTGAACAATCGCAATGCCCAGAGCGTTAAGCAGAGAAGCTGGACCGATTCCTGAAAGTTGAAGTAACTGTGGCGAGCCAATGGCACCGGCGCTCAGAATGACTTCCCGACTCGCCATAATTTGCTTTTTAGCACCCTCTTTGAGTACTTCAACGCCGGTGGCAGTTTTGTTCTCAAAGAGCACTTTTGATACATGGTGATTGGTGAGAATATTCAGGTTTTCTCTATGCTTAGCGGGGCGCAAGAAGGATTTTGCTGTACTCCAGCGGAAGCCTTTATATGCGGTTTGCTGGAAGTAACCGACACCTTCTTGGACTTCGCCATTACAGTCAGGGTTATAAGGTATACCCAGCGCGGTCGCGGCGTTGATGAAGTGATCGGCAATCGGGCGGCGTAAGCGCAAATCGCTGACTTTCTGCGGGCCATTTACACCGTGATACTCGTCGGAACCGCGTTCCTGATCTTCTGACTTTTTGAAGTAGGGAAGCACCTCCTGATACGACCACCCCTGGTTTCCGAGCGCTGCCCAATGATCATAATCTTCTGCTTGTCCGCGAACATACAACAGCCCATTCAGAGCACTGGAGCCTCCTAACACTTTTCCTCTTGGCCACTGCAATTGGCGAGAATTGATACCCGGATCAGGTTCTGTGAGATAGCACCAATCTGTTTTTGGGTTGTGCATGGTCTTGAAATACCCCACCGGTATATGCAACCAGGGATTGTTGTCCTTCCCCCCAGCTTCTATCAAAAGGACCCGGACCGATGGGTTTTTAGACAGACGATTGGCAAGAACACACCCGGCAGATCCAGCTCCAACAACAATAAAATCGTAATGATTTGAAGATAATCCCATCTTTTCCCTTCTCCCTGTTCACGAGTAACTGTCATGTATTCAAGGCGAGATGCTCCCGATCCAGCGCGAAATCGAAAATTCTCACACATTAAAATATGAGACTAGTTATCTCGATTTTTATAGTCAAGGCTTGAATTTTGATTTTTCTATGCCATAAATGGAATGTTCCGGTTCATTTTTTAACCATTCTTTAACATGGAGTGGTTGAAGCGTTACCAAAAACACGGAGCAAAAATTTTCCACTGAACGTTGGATTGCTTGAATTTCAGAGCGTGATGATTGAATGCAGAAGGCTCTGTTTGAGAACGCAAATGTGGGCATGCCAGCGTAAACGTTTGAGCGACAGCCAACACAAAGGAGTGCGAGCATGAGCAAAAATCGGGAAAAACTCACGCGGCGAGATTTTATGAAGGTGTCAGCCCATTTTGGGATGACCTCCACCCTTATCGCAGCAGGTAGTTTGGGAGCAGGTGCCACGGTATCTTCACTAGCACGAGCCGCCGAAAATACCCAAAAGGAACGCTATTCTGCGCCACCTAAATTTCAACTTAAATTTGGTGCGTCCGGGTTTAACGAGAAGAACCTCGATATTCAAAAGTCGGCGCAGCTTTTCTTTGCAAGAGATCTGGAGGAGCGGACAAACGGCGAAATTCGGGTTGAGTTCATTGGCAGCAATCAGATATGCGGGCAAACCAATTGTGTGAAGAAAACACAGCAGGGCATCATCGATATGTATTCTGCCTCAACCCAAAACTCAGCTGGCGGTGCGCCGTATCTCAATGTGTTGGATTACGCCTACATGTTCCCTTCCCGCGCATCTCAGTTTCATTTTTTCTACAGCAAGAAAAGCGAGCCCCTGTTTAGAGAGCCGTTGCGCCAGCGTCATAAAATGCAATTTCTGTTTACCCATTGCGAGCTGCGAGGTATCCAGCTTGGCTTGAAATGGAAAGACAAGCCTCTCGTCACGTCGATCGACCAGTTAGCGGGCACGAAAAACCGTGTAACGGGTACGCAATTGGGGCGTATCGCCATGCAGTTGATGAATCTCAACCCAGTACCGATTGCTTGGGAAGAAACCCTGGATGGTCTGAAACAAGGGCTTATCGATGGAGCAGAAACTTGGATGGGGGCGGTGGCTTATGCGGGTATGGCACCGGTGGTTTCGCAGTGTGTTGACCTGAAATTCTTCTCAGGGACTGAGCACACGGCCATGAGTCTACCGGTGTTTGATAAGTTGGGCTCCGATCTTCAGGATGATGTGATGGAGTCTGCGTATGTCGCTCAGATTTTCACACAAGGCATGAATGAGGCGGCACTGACTGACGTCATCGGTGCAACGAACCCGCCACGGGCGGGCACCATCTTCGCTGAAAACAATACCCGAGTTGCCACTTTGTCTGATGCTGAACTTCGTAAAGCAGAAGAAATGTGTTCGCCAGAGTTCAACCCAGAACCTTGGGAACAGTGGCGTGACCGTTTGAATAAGTGGTCCGGCGGACACGATACCTACCAAGAAATCTACGATATTGCGCGAGAAATTCCGCGCGACACTTCCGCTGTTAATGTGCCGCCACAACGCTGGTGGATGAGCTAAATAGGGTCGCACAGTGTCTGCTTACTGATGTGAAAACATATCCGCAAACAGGCCTGTGCGTGTCTTTACTTCAAACTCTGTGAGGTCAGCATGAAACCGCTACAAACCTTGCTCAAATGGTTAGATGAAAACACGGAAAAGGTCATCATCTTGATCACTTATTCAAGTATGGCTGGGATAATTTTTGTGGAGGTTGTTCGGCGGTTTCTGTTCAACCAACAAGTACCCTGGAGCACGACAGTGCCTGTACTGCTTTTCTTGTGGGTGACGTGGTTTGGTGCTTCATACAACATCAAAAAACGTACGCATCTAGCGTTAACCGAAATTCGTTCGCGACTCTCCTACAAACATCAATTTTACTGCTTGGTTTTGGATGCGGTGCTCTGGATTGCCTTCGCCATCATCGTGATCTATCACGCAACGAGTCAAACCTACATCGCTTATGACAATTTCGCCATTGTGGGTGGAACGGATGATGTCATGGAGTGGTGGTTTTACTTAGCTACGCCACTGGCTTGGGGGCTGATCGTCATTCGCGTGCTGCAGAATCTCGCTCAAGACATTAAGCAATATCAGCGTAAAGAGCCTTTCGTGCTCCAAGCATCACTACTGGATTAGGAGCAGGATATGGAAGACGGCACTCTCATTACGCTGATTTCTCTCGGTGTCACACTGCTATTTATCATCGGCGTTCCAATTTTTCTTGTGATTGGTTTTTGGGTTGTAGGATGTAGCCTCGTTATCGATTTTACCCTTGCCAATATTGGCGTGACCTTATTTGAAGGTTTGAACTTCTTTGGCTTACTGGCCTTGCCACTCTTCATCATGACAGGAGACTTAATCAATGCTGCCGGTATCGCCAAACGTATGTCTGATTTTGCCTATTCCATTTTAGGATGGGTGAGAGGGGGCTTGGGAATGGCCACCATTGGTGCGTGCGGAATGTTCGCCGCTATTTCCGGTTCCAATGCAGGGACGACTGCGACCATCGGTTCCATCATGCAGCCAGAGATGGCGAAGAATAACTATGATGAACGTTTTGCTGCTGCCACCGCTGCGGCGGGCGGCACAGTGGGCATCATTATTCCGCCAAGTATCATCTTCATTGTTTATGGCTTCCTGCTCGATCTTTCGATCAGCGATTTGTTCGTTGGTGGAATGTTACCTGGCTTACTCATGGTTATTGCAATGCAGTTGGCGTGCTACATCGTCTGTAAGAAGAATGGATGGGGTAACCTAATCAAGTTTGAGCCTAAGCGTATCTTTCAAACCGGTTTAAAAGCCTACCTCGGCTTAATTGCCATCGGAATCGTGATATACGGCATCTATTCCGGAGCCTTTTCTCCCACTGAAGCAGCCGGTGTCACGGTGGGTTTCTGTTTGATAGCGGGCGTGCTGATCACGCGACAAATCAAACTGCGCGAGTTGCCGAACATTTTACTGCGTTCCGGGCAAATTACGGGCATGCTGGCACCACTGATCGCGATATCCGTTGTGATGCAACAGTTGCTTTCCCTATTGGGTGCTGGTGAAGTGGTGCGTGGATGGATGTCTGCAATTGGTGACCCGACGTTTGTTTTGATTGCCTGCATGATGTTGGTGTTATTGGCCGGAACGGTGTTAGAAAGCCTGCCCAATACCATCATTCTTGCGCCTATTCTTGCGCCAATTGCTTACAGCGTGGGGGTGGATCCGATTCATTTCGCGGTAATCTTCTTGGTTGGTGATGCCATTGGGTTTATCACGCCACCTTATGGATTGAATTTGTATGTTGCCAGCGGGATCACGGGAATACCGTATTTCACCATTGTGAAATACGTAATGCCTTACCTGTTTGCACTGATGGTGGCATGGATGATCATCGCTTTCTGGCCGCCGCTTTCGACCTATCTTGTGCAGTTTTCAGCTGTGGGTTAGGGAGCCCGACCTTAAAATCTATTGCTGTGCTGACAAATAAAAACGGCGCTGTTATGTACCCAAACGACCTGAAGATGCTCGCATTCAGAGGTCGTTTGGGTATATAGCGCCGTTTTTACTTTTTACTGTTAATGGGGGCATTCATTCTCAATACGCTATCTTGAGGGAACCCTGATAAATGAAGCTACCTCCTGGATCTTAGGGAAAACCTCTTTGATTAAGCGATTTTCATCCCATTCGCTCGTTTTAAATATGGCGACAATACAGGCTATTATTTCTTTGTCGTAATTCAGTATGGGTACAGAAATGTTTATTTTTCCGTGACTTATCTCTTGATTGGTTATGCAATATCCATTTTGCTTAAACTTCTTCACTTCATTCTTAATGTCTTCTTCATTTGTCATTGTCAGCGGCGTGAATGGTCTTTTGACTTCCTTCTCCAAAATAGAGTCGACCTTATTATCATCAAAAGTGGAAAGGAATATTCTGCCTGAACTTGTACAGTAAATGGGGACAGTAAAGCCCGGATAATCGTTGGGATAGGCTTCGGTGATGCTTTGTAACGGAATGAGATAAACCACTTTTTCTTGATGGTAGACACTGACGCCAACGCGCGCATCCAGGTTCTGACGCAGATTGATAATGTGTGGGTTGATGGCGCTCACCAGATTGTTCTGACTAAGGTAACTACTTGCTGGAAGGAGCATTTTTAAGGAGAGCTCATATCGCTTTGAGGTTGGATTTTTCGTCAGGTATCCCAGCTCCTCAAGGGTATAGACATATCGTTGGACTGCGCTTTTCCCCATCCCCGTGACCTGAACAAGTTCGGTCAAACTCATGCTTTGCGTGGTCACATCAAAAGCTTCAATAATTTCAAAGGCTTTCTTAACTGAGCCAACAAATAAGCGATTCTCCATCCTCTAAATCCTCAGAAATAAGACATTAGAACGCAAGATCTGGTTTGCGATCGTAACCTGATCGTTATAGGGTTGTTAACGAAGTAACACAATACACAACAAAGTATTGCAATGCAATATTTATATGGAGGTAAATATCATGAAGTATCTATTCGCTACGCTTTTTGCTGTGCTTTCTATTGTCGCTAGCTTTACTCAAGCTGCTGAATGGCCGAAGAAAACAATCAAATTAACCGTTGGTTATGGAGCCGGTGGAACAACGGATACGGTGTCGCGCGTATTATCCACCGAACTTGAGAAAAGTCTTGGTAAGAAAGTTACCGTCATCAATAAGCCGGGAGGTGGCGGGTCTGTCGCGGCTGCGTTGTCGAAAGCGCAACGCCCTGACGGATATTCTATTTTTACACTGACGACAGGCGCGGCAGTACTCTCTCCCCATATGCAAAACCTGCCTTATGATCCGTTAAACGACTTTTCTTTCATCTCTCAAATTGCCCAATGGAACCTTGGAATAGTGGCCCCCAAGGATGCGCCGTACTCATCTATTCAAGAGCTTGTTGAATATGTGAAGCAACATCCGGGCGAAGTGAGTTACGCCATTGCTGGTGCCGGTACTCCACAACACCTTGCTATGGAGCGTCTCGCGCAACAAGAGTCGTTGAAATGGAAGGCGATCCCATTTAAAGGCGGTGCTGCAAGTGTTACGGCACTCTTGGGTGGGCATGTTGATTTGATGGCTGGAGCGACGGAGTGGCTGCCTCAAGTCCGTTCCGGTGAATTTAAACTCCTTTCAATCATCACAGACAAACGAATGGCTGAGTTCCCAAATGTGCCAACCTTGATTGATGCAGGTTACGACATCTCCGCGCCTTCTATTTTGGGTATTGCGGGTCCAAAAGGGATTCCCGATGAAGTGGTAGAGAAGCTTGCCAGCGCAATACAAGTTGCGACAGAAAGTGGGGACTTCAAGGAGATTATCGAAAAACTGGCTATGCAGGTGAACTATCTCGACGCGAAGAAATTCGAGAAGAACGTGACAGAGACGTTCCACAAGCAAGGCGAAATCATTCAGCTCTCTGGGCTAGGGAAATAGCCCAGTATTGAGAGCAGGAAGAGTAGAGCAGGAATTCAGGAAAGAATGATGAATCAAAAATCAAAGGACAGATTGTCAGCAGTGGTGCTTGCCATTATTGCTGTGTTTATAGGTGCCACATTAATACCAGGACAGGTTGAAGATACTCAATCTATCGCGTTGTCACCGAGATTCTTCCCATACTTTGGTTGTACGTTGGTTGGTATTGGCGCAGTTTTTCTGTTTATAAGCAGCTTTGATAAAGCCGCTGGTGAGCACGAAACTGCCGCTTCAAAGCAGAGTGTTGGGACATGGTTTCGACCTCTTCTTACTGTCCTTGTGATAGTTCTGTTTATCAGTGTGTTTGAAACATACGGCTTCATCCTTTCTGTATCAGCAATGATGTTTCTGCTCTTTCTCATCAATGGAGTACGACGACCAGCGACGCTAATCATCATACCGGCTCTGGTCACTCTCGCGCTCTATGCACTGTTTGTCATTGGACTGGGAATGTCCGTTTAAACCAAGGAGGGTGGTATGGAAGGCGAGATCCTTCAATCTGTTGTTTCAGTTTTTTCTGTACTTAATCTTGTCGCTATTTTTGTTGGTGTTGCATTTGGCATCTTTATGGGTGCAATCCCGGGGTTAACTGGCACCATGGGTATTGCATTGATTATTCCATTGACCTATGGATTTAGCCCTCTAACTGCGTTTTGTGTTTTGCTAGGGGCTTATAAGGGGTGTCTTTTCGGGGGGAGTATCCCTGCCATTCTTTTAAATACGCCAGGCTCTCCAGCAGCAGCGGCGACTGTTCTGGATGGCTATCCTTTGGCTCAAAAAGGACGAGGAAGCGAGGCGATGGGAATGGCGTTATGGGCGTCCGTTATTGCCGATGTTATTGCCACTGTCATATTGGTTTTGGGCGCTGTTTCCCTTGCCAAGCTGGCAACTAATTTTGGACCGCCGGAGTTCGCAACCCTAGTACTTTTTGCGCTTCTTGTTGTTGCTGGTGTATCGGGTAATTCACTTTCCAAAGGTCTAATTACCGCTTCACTCGGGTTTCTTTTTGGAACCGTCGGACTAGACCCGATGGTGGCCACCCCAAGATTCACTTTTGATAACGTCAATTTGATGAATGGTATTTCGCTGATGGCGATGTTGATCGGTTTATTCGCCGTTTCTGAGCTCCTGATCCAGGCAGAAAAGTTGGTTGAGAAACAGACAGCGAAACAAGCCAACAGCAAAGCCAGTTCATCTATTTCATGGTTTCAAATCAGGGGGAGCTTAAAGACCATCTGCAGAGGCTCATTCATTGGTGTTGTGCTGGGGGCGATACCCGGATTGGGAGCAACGCCCGCGGCGTTTCTGTCCTATTCCGAGGCAAAAAGGAAATCGGCGACACCCGAGAAATTTGGCCAAGGAGAGTTAGAGGGAGTCGCTGCCGCAGAGTCAGCGAACAATGCTACCTGCGGTGGTGCTTTGATTCCTCTGCTCGCATTAGGTGTGCCAGGAGATGTGACAACCGCTGTTCTGATGGGAGCCTTCCTGATACATGGCTTGGCGCCTGGTCCTGCGCTTTTTAGTGATGATATTTCGTTGATTTATTCACTGTTCGTCGTGCTTTTTATCGCATCACTGTTTCTACCTCTTGTTGGTAAGGTCGCGATAAAGCTGTTTTTTCAGATTACGAGAATACCCCAAAGTGTCTTGTTGCCCATCATTGCTGTGTTTTGTGTTGTTGGCGTTTATGGGTTCAACAACAGCACGGTCGATCTTTGGATTATGTTGGGGTTCGGCTTGCTGGGTTACGTCATGCGAAAGCTCGATTTTCCGCTTGCCCCAATGATGATTGGCTTTGTTCTTGAGCCAGTGGGTGAACAAGCAGTGCGTCAGGCGCTCACCCTGTCTGAAGGGAATTGGCTCATCTTCGTCTCTACACCACTTTCTGTGTTGTTTTTAGCTTTATCAGTCATATCTGCGGTGGTGATTTTCCGTCGTAATACGAATAAAAATGGAGTTTAACAGTGAGTTTGTCTCAATCATCCTCGTGGAATATCAAGAAGAAAGTTGTTCGTACGCACCGAGGTGTGGTGACGTCACAAAGCCGTATTGCGTCAGAAATTGGTGCTGAGGTTCTAAGAAAAGGCGGAAACGCAGTGGATGCGGCAATAGCAACATCGTTCGCCTTAGGCGTCGCGGAGCCCTGGATGAGCGGTATCGGTGGTGGCGGCTTTATGGTGATTCGTTTAGCTAAAACTGACGAAGTTAAGGTGATCAACTTCGGTATGAAGTCCCCTAAGAATCTTAACGTCGAAGATTATCCGCTGGTTGAAGGTTCAGCGACAGATTTGTTTCCTTGGACTCGCGTCCATGAAGACAGGAATGTGACGGGGGCGCTCGCGGTTGCCATTCCTGGCCAAGTGGCTGGAATGGGGTTGGCTGCTGAGCATTTTTCATCTCTTCCCTGGAAAGCACTCATTGAGCCTTCCATAGACCTTGCTAAGAAAGGGCTGGTCGTTGACTGGTATGCACAGTTAGTTATTTCTTCCGTCGCCAAAGATCTGGTGCCGTTTAAAGCGTCTGCGGAGACGTTTTTGGATTCTGGTCTTTTCCCTAAATCTTCAGCGTGGACGTCTCATTCATCAAACGTCTGCGATCAGTCACGTCTGGCTAAAACGCTGGAAACCATAGCGGAAGAAGGCCATCAAAGTTTTTACCGCGGGGAGTTAGCAAGAACTATTGTCAATGAACTCGCTGCAGCAGGGGGCCGGCATAGTTTGGAAGACTTTGAAAGTTACACAGCCACTCTGCAGACTGCGGATAAATACAGTTATCGCGGCCATACCATATTTGGTACGCCATCAATGACTGCCGGTCCAACCTTAAAACGCACTTTTTCACTGATGGAGAATTGGCAGCCAGAGGGCAATTCTCCTGACTCAAAAGCCTACCAGGTCTACGACACTGCAATTAGGTTAGCCAACGAAGAGCGCTACCGCTTTATGGGAGATGAACGTAAGGAAGTAGCACCTAGTTGCACGACACATTTTAACGTTGTTGATTCTGAGGGAAATTGCGTATCGGTGACGCAGACACTGCTTTCCATTTTTGGCTCCAAGTTGATGTTGGGAGACAGTGGCATTCTTATGAACAATGGGATCATGTGGTTTGATCCGGAACCTAATAAGCCAAACTCGCTCGCTGCGGACAAAAAATGCCTGGCGAATATGTGTCCCACCATTCTCAAACGCAACGATGGTCACTGTTTCGCGTTAGGCGCATCGGGTGGACGTAAGATCATGCCTGCTGTAGCGCAACTTTCCTCGTTTATCTTGGATTACAAGATGGATATAGAGAAAGCGATGTGTATGCCAAGGATAGATACCAGTCTCAATGAGCTCACGATTGTGGATGACACAATGGATGAAAACCTCATTGAAGATTTAAGGGGAACAATACAACAGGTCAAATTAGCCCCGAGGACGATATATCCGTTTAACTTCGCTTGCCCAAGCATCATTTCGAGTCAGGTTGTAGGTGGCCAACTTGAGAATGCTGGCATCACAGAGGTGATGTCAGCCTGGTCAGATGCGATCAAAGAATGAAAGGCGTGATGGGTGGCAGAGGATGAGTGAATTCTTACTAAAGCTAAACGACGGAGATTTGGTTGCATTTGTTGTTCTCTTTTTGTCTCTATTTCTTTATGAGCCTATAAGTAAGGCGATATTTGGGAAGAATATTTCCAGCCAAATGATGTTGTGGAGAAAAGCGTGGGCAACCCAGATGCTCTGGCGCCATGAGAGAATTACGGATGTCAGTTTGGTGCGAGGATTGATTCACAATGTGTCTTTCTTCGCTACAACGACCGTTTTTGTTATTAGCGGCTTAGTTGCGCTGTTAGGTGCAAGCCACTCAATCACCGAAAAGTTAAACTCTTTTTCTTACTTGAATGGCACGACAGAGGAGGCAGTGGTTTTAAAAATAACGAGTTTGTTAATTATCATGGTGATTGCGTTTTTTGAATTTGCGTGGTCTATGGGTTTACACGCGAACTCTTTGCTTATGCTGGGGTCAGCGCCAGAGCCTAGTGAAAAGGATTCAAAAGCGACGAGCCTCGTTGTCAACAAACTCTCCGAAATGAGCGTGCTGGCCTCTTACCACTTTCAATATGGTGTGCGAGCTTATTACTTTGGAATATCCTCACTGGCTTGGATTATCCATCCTTATGTTTTCTATGCTGTTTTCCTGATTGTTATTCTTATTATTTTGAGAAGAGAGTTCTTTTCAAGAGCTTTCGATATCACGTCAATGGAAGACATCGAATGGCCAACCTCAGACTCCTCAACGGGGAGTCGTTAGGATCGGCAAGTAGTTGGAATATTCGTATTTTTGGTGTGTACCAGTAGCATCAAGAATCTTCACCCCAGCTTTCTTCTTCTATCTTCGCAAACGCGAGAGATGCCCTTTGCAGTGCAGGGAGGAAATGTAAGGCTTGGTCGGCTTTGAGTCGCATGATAGGTGCCTGAATGGCGACAGCGAGATTGGATTTTCCGCGCTTGGATGGCACAAGAACCGCGACACACAACAATCCGGGTAGGAACTCTTCGTTGTCGATGGCGTAACCGCAGGCACGGACGTTTTCCAGTTCTTCCTCCAACGAAGCCAGGTCAGTGATCGTTTTCTCAGTGAAGGCGGTCATCTCAGAGTTACCAAGCAGCCTGCGGCGCTGGGAAGGGGTCATATTTGCCAGAAACAGTTTACCTGTTGCTGAGCAGTGAACGGGGACTCGGGAACCAGGGTGTAAATGGAAACGCAATGGAGCTTCAGTTTCAACGCGGTCTACGTAAATGACCTCACCGCCGGACAGGGATGTCAGGTTACAGCTTTCACCCACTTCATCTCTTAATTGGCTCAACAGGTTGTGTCGTGCGCTGTGCGTGGTGGAGTTGAGCAAGACATTCTCTGCCATATGACGCAGTCTTGCGCCTTTGCCATAGTGTCTGTCGTCACCGTCGCGCTGGATGATACCCGCACTTTCCAGCTGTTGAAGCATTCTATGCAGTGAAGGCTTGGGGATGTTGGTTTCTTCGGTGAGATCTTGTAGCGAGAAAAATTCGTCTTTTTTAGCGATAAGTTCCAGCAATGAAAATAGACGTAATGTTGGCGTGTCGCCGTCCACAACAGCCAGATCAGATTTGTTCTTCGTTTTCATGGTTCTCCCTTATTCCATACCCGCCATATATATCAAAATTCTGGAAAATGACAACAAACCATCTTGAAAAATGAAATCCTCTGCCATTTATCCCGCTTCGGCGTTGACGACTAAATCACGGTTTTCATGACCTCCTTTTGCCATCAGATCTTCGTACTGATTCTGCAATCAGTGTGATGACATCGTTGAAAGTCGCACTATCAGGTTGGAAGTCGATGTCTAAGGTTAAATTGAGTGGGTAAAAGCGGCTAAGGTCCACACCCACACCCAGAGCAGTGATGATATCGCCCTGTTTTTCTCGGCTTGCTATGACTTGCTTGAGGTGGTTATCCAAATAGAAGTCGTCATTGGTCAGGTTGGTGGCGGTATCCATCGGACTTCCATCAGATATCACTAGTAACAAATGTCTTGAGGCATCTATCTGACGCGACCTTGCACATGCCCATTCAATCGCTTCGCCATCAATACCTTCACGGAAAATATCTCCCTTCATCAATGCCGCCAGGTTTTTAGAGCCTTGGCGCCAATGTGTTCCAGCATCTTTGAAAATCAAATGGCACACTTCGTTCATTCTGCCTGGCATTGCGTGCCTACCGGTCATTAGCCATTTTTTGTAAGGCCGCCCGCCATTCCAAGCACAGGTTGTGTATCCCAGAACTTCAGTAGGCACGCCACCAATACCTAGTGCCCTGACCAGCCCATCAACGAGATGGATTATGCTTTCCATGTGTTGCCTCATCGAACCTGAGCAGTCAATCAGTAGGGTGACAGCGCTGTCAGGACGTTCAACGAAGTGTTCTTTGATAAATACGCGCCTTTCCATAGGCGATGAGACAACCTGTGGAAGGCGGCTTCCATCGATGTAACCTTCCTCCTCCTCAAATTGCCAGCCGTCGCGCGTTTTTTGGTTTAAACAAAGCAATAGGCGTTTGGATATTTCCCGAAGGTTAAGTCCCAGATGAAGAAAGCGTTTATCAAGATGTGAGCGAAACTCTGCAAGCTGTACTTTTCTCACCAAACTGCATGCGTCGATCTCGGTATCGAATTCACGGTTAAAAACCCGATATTGAAGGCGGTGCATTTCAAATGATTTGCTGTTTCCCCCTGTGACTGAAGAGTAGGTATTGTCGGCTTCTATATCCGTGCTGAGTAACAGGGGAAAAGCACTGAGGATCTGCTCACTCCTTTCATTGTCATCTTCATTGTTCTCACACTCACTCACCATGTTGGACACTTTCTCAGCCAGTGATAGAGCGTGTCGGCCGTAAAATGTTTGATGGTCTTTATTGCGACGAAGACCTGCCAGTTCTGAACCCAGACAGGGTGTGATACCGGCGCGGGTCGCCTCTATTAAATCTTCAATTTCTGGGTCGATGGGCGTTGAAAACAGGCGTGAGCGGACAATCTGTATCACAGTGAAAATTAAGATACCGAGCTTTGATTCCATCAGATTCGTGTGCAATGCGAGCCTGCTCCAAGCGTCAAACCGATAGCGAATATTTTGTTGTGTGCCTGGCTGGTGGTTTCCGCTGAGAAGAGCTTCTGTGCGAAATTGTTCCAGTAGGTCATAAAGCATGCCCGAGACAGGGTCTGCAGGCATGGTTGAGCGGTGAACATCAGCATTGCTAAACAACAGACGCGCTGATATAGCATCAGCACGTCCGCGCTGTGCTTGAGCATCATGGGAAAGATCATGAGTCTGTAAATGAGCGGCCGAGATCGGCACATACACCGCTCCATTGTAAAAACGCTCACCACGAAGTTTGAGCTCCGAGTTGCCCGTTTCCGACCGGATGGTTGCCAGAGTCAGTTCCCGTCTGCGCTGCTGGGCTCGGGTAAAAGGTGCGGGCTCGGGGTGGTGAGCGCGACTCATCTTTCAGCACCCGTTAAAGCGGAGTCTTCCTCTATGACTTCCTCATTAAAACAGCGTTGATAAAGCTCGTTGATGATTGGCCATTCAGCTTCATCACATTTATTGAGGAAGGTGAGGCGGAAGGCAGTTCTAGGGTCACTGAATATTTCACAATTCTCCGCCCACGTAATCACGGTTCGTGGCGACATTAAGGTTGATATGTCACCGGTTGAAAACGCTTTGCGTGTCAGGTTGGCAATCTCAACCATTTGAGCCACCAGCTTTCGTCCGCGTTCTGTGTTTTTTGATGGGACACGCGCAAGAACAATCTTGGCTTCAGTTTCTGGCTTGAGGTAGTTCAGAGTGACAACCAGATTCCATCGGTCGATCTGGGCTTGGTTTAATACCTGAGTGCCATGATACAGGCCCTGCAAATTGCCTAAACCGACAGTATTGGCTGTGGCAAACAGGCGGAATGAAGGGTGAGGCTCTATCACCCGGTTTTTGTCAGTCAGGACAAGCTTTCCGTCTTTCTCAAGTAAGCGCTGAATAACAAACATGACATCAGGTCTGCCAGCGTCATATTCGTCGAGGATCAGCGCAATCGGTCGGGCCGCAGACCAGGGCAGAATACCGTCCTGGAATTCGGTGACCTGCTTTTCGTCTCGGATCACCAAGGTATCTTTTCCTACCAAGTCCAATCGACTGATATGCCCATCAAGGTTAATCCTCATGCAAGGCCAGTTAAGCCGGGCTGCAACTTGCTCAATGTGGGTGGATTTACCTGTGCCATGTAGCCCTTGAATCAGTGTTCTTCGGTTGTGAGCAAAGCCCGCGAGAATCGCACTGGTCACTTCTGGATTGAAGACGTAGTCAGGATCGATTTTGGGCACCAGCTCGCTGGTGCTGGAAAAAGCGGGTACAACTAACTCTGTATCGATACCGAATGTTTCTTTGGCCGACACCTGGATATCGGGTCCTTGCATCATCGTCCTCTCCATTTTTCCTCCGTTATTAAGCCTATAGCGAGCCTTCTTATGTCTTGTTTTTACCAACGAGGCGATTTCTCGCTGGTGAGACTTTCGATATCAAAAATTCCGTTATTTAAATTTTTGGTTGACCAATCCAGAAACATGGCATTAACTAAATTTCAAATTCCGTATAACGAAACATTTAATTCCATAATATGAAATTTAGCAAGGAGAACGTTATGAGTGAATCATCGATGCGCACTGTTGTTGAAGGTCCAACCAAGATGACGCCATCAGAAGCATTCGTGGAAACACTGGTCGCAAACAACGTCACAACGATGTTTGGCATCATGGGCTCTGCATTCATGGATGCGATGGATATCTTCGCGCCTGCGGGTATTCAAATGATCCCGGTCGTTCATGAGCAAGGTGCAGCGCACATGGCAGATGGTTACTCACGTGTATCAGGGAATCATGGGGTGGTGATTGGACAGAATGGCCCAGGGATCAGTAATTGTGTGACTGCGATAGCAGCAGCTTACTGGGCACACAGCCCAGTGGTGATGATTACACCGGAAACAGGAACCATGACCATGGGGTTGGGCGGATTCCAAGAGTGTAATCAGCTGCCAATGTTTCAGGAATTTACTAAATACCAAGGACATGTCACTCACCCAGCAAGAATGGCGGAGTACACAGGACGCTGCTTTGACAGAGCCATGAGCGAAATGGGCCCAACGCAACTGAATATTCCGCGCGACTATTTCTATGGTGAAATCACTTGTGAAATTCCAAAACCTGCCCGTTTAGACCGTGGTCCTGGCGGTGAGAAAAGCTTGAATGAGGCTGCTGATATTCTCGCAGAAGCCAAGTTCCCTGTGATCATTTCCGGTGGCGGCGTGGTAATGGCTGATGCTGTAGAAGAGTGTAAAGCGCTGGCTGAGCGTTTAGGTGCGCCAGTGGTAAACAGCTATCTGCACAATGACTCTTTCCCGGCTTCACACCCACAATGGTGTGGTCCACTGGGCTACCAAGGCTCAAAAGCGGCGATGAAATTGATCGCGCAAGCAGACGTTGTCATTGCTTTGGGTTCCCGTCTGGGTCCATTTGGCACCTTGCCACAACATGGTCTCGATTATTGGCCGCAGAACGCCAAAATCATCCAGATTGACGCTGACAACAAAATGCTGGGATTGGTGAAGAAAATTTCAGTCGGTATCTGTGGTGATGCGAAAGCAGCAGCGGTGGCACTGACTGAACGGTTAAGTGGCCGAGAGCTGGCTTGTGACAGCAATAAAGAAGAGCGTCTTGGCATCATGAAACAGGAAAAAGATGCTTGGGAAAAAGAGCTGGATGAGTGGACGCATGAAAAAGACGCTTTCAGCCTCGATATGATTGAGCACAACGCGAATGAAACGCCATTTTCCGGTGGCGAATACCTCCATCCGCGCCAAGTCCTGCGCGAGCTTGAAAAAGCCATGCCTGAGGATGTCATGGTCTCTACTGACATTGGCAACATCAACTCCATTGCTAACAGCTACCTAAGATTCGAAAAGCCCCGCAGCTTCTTCGCGGCAATGAGCTTCGGTAACTGTGGTTACGCTTTCCCAACCATTATTGGCGCCAAAATGGCAGCACCAGACAGACCCGCTATTTCTTACGCCGGTGACGGTGCGTGGGGAATGAGCTTGGTTGAAACCATGACCTGTGTACGACACAACATCCCAGTCACCGCAGTGGTATTCCATAACCGTCAATGGGGCGCAGAGAAGAAGAACCAGGTTGATTTTTACAACCGTCGATTTGTGGCGGGCGAACTGGATAACCAAAGCTTCGCAGAAATTGCACGTGCGATGGGTGCGGAAGGTGTCACTGTGGATCGTTTGGAAGATGTTGGCCCAGCACTCAAAGCAGCCATCGACAAACAAATGAACGAAGGGAAAACCACCGTGATTGAAATCATGTGTACCCAAGAGTTGGGAGACCCATTCCGTCGTGATGCGCTTTCGACACCTGTTCGCTTCCTAGAAAAGTATCAGGATTACGTTTAACCGCGTGTCGCGAAGTCGACAGCACCGAGAAAGGAAATTCTTTAAATAAAGAGTGAGTGTTTGGCTGAGTGCGCTCGGCCAGACCTCTCTTAAAAATTAACCCGAGACAGATTTCAAAAATAACAAGGTTCAGCTTAAAGCGCTGACCGCGGATGAAAAGGAGTTTTAACGTGAACAACCCTATGACTCAGGCAAAATCGGATTCCATCACCACCGATTTTTTGGACGCGTTTTCGAAAGCGTGGAATGACCACGATGTTGAAGCACTGATGACATTTATGACGGAAGACTGTGTTTTTCATACGGCAGCCGGTAGCGAGCTTCAAGGCACCACAATATCAGGGTTTGATGACGTCCGAGATGCATTTGAGCAAGTGTGGAAAACCTTTCCTGATGTGTGTTGGAAAGATGCAGAGCACACGATTTTATCCGGGAGCAAAGCCATCACTGAGTCTACTTTCTGTGCAACAAAACCTGATGGCAGCCGGATAGAAGCGCGCATGGTGGATGTGTTTACGCTCCGTGACGGCAAGATTGCAGTGAAAAATGCCTTCCGCAAAGACAGACCTGCCTTAGTGGTTTGATTGTTGTTGGGATTCTTGTAGCAATTGATATCGGAGCAAGCAATGGAATCAGCCAGTCAAGAGATATCTGGTGTCGAAAAGGAGCTCTCCCGCTCCCCGACGCCAGCAGTTGATGCTTATGACCCCGCCTACGATCCCCTTGTGGATGCGACGCCAGGAAAAGGTAGGGATTATTCTCCTTCATATTGGATTGGTACTGCGGGTACGCCACCGGAAGACGATGGCCCGCTGCCCGGTGATACTGATGCCGATGTGGTGATCGTCGGTTCGGGGTTTACCGGACTGACCGCTGCTATTTTTCTTGCAGAAAACTATGGCATTAAAGCGACTGTTCTAGAGGCGAACCGCACCAGTTGGGGTTGCAGCACCAGAAATGGCGGTCAGGCTCAATGCGCTTCTGGCCGGCTAAAGCGCTCACAGTGGATAGAGCGATGGGGGTTAGATACGGCGCTTCGCATGCATCAAGAGTGTGTAGATGGCATGGAAACGTTCAAATCGCTGATCAAAGACATCGATTGTGATCCCCAGCCGGGCGGACATCTCTATATTGCGCACCGAGCGAAGGTGATGCCAGGGCTAGTCAAAGAGGCGCAACTGCTTCGTAAAACGTTTAATTATGATGCTCAAATCTTTGATGCCCAGACCGTCAAAGAGCAATACGTCAACGATGTGGAAGCAGCAGGGGCGTTGCATGAACCCGAGGGGATTGGCATACATGCGGGCAAACTGGCCTTTGGTTATTTGAAGAAGGCACGTGCTTTAGGCGTGAAAGTGCACCCTGCAAGCCCAGTCACCGGGTGGGAAACACGAAAGGGTATCCACTACCTTCAAACACCGCATGGCACGGTAAAAGCGCAAAGCGTAGGCATCGCAACGGGGGGCTATACCTCTCAATCGCTGCACCCTCAGCTGAAAAACCGCTTGCTGCCCATACTGTCTAATTCCATGGTAACCCGGCCTTTAACACCCTCAGAAATTGAGGCGTGCAGTTTCAGAACAACGCAGATCATCACAGACACCCGTGTTCTTCGGCATTACTACCGGTTACTTCCTGATAACCGGCTACAGATTGGCTCGCGTAGCGCCATTACCGGTTTTGACGCGCCAAAACAGAAGTATGAGGACAAGCTATACGCGGACATGGTTCGAAAATTCCCTGCTTTACAAGGCATTAGTATCGATTACTCATGGTGGGGTTGGGTGGATGTGAGCCATGACATGATGCCAAGAATTTTTCAGCCAAACGAATCTGAGACCCTCTATTACGCATTGGGTTATGGCGGCAATGGCGTGATGTACTCCGCGCAGGCTGGCAAACGGTTAGCGCAGTGGATTGCGGGTGACACAAAAGACCTCAATCTTCCGATTTTCCAGTCAAAGTTACCTTATCCAAATGTGAGAGAGCTTGTTGAATCCGAATACTTTGCACCGTTTCGAAGGCTAGGGCAGCGATTCCTATACCGTTGGTATCACTTAAAAGACGAAGTGCTTTAGTGATGTAGGCGCATGTATTCGAATCAGAAATTGATAGACGCTCGCTGCAGCGCACCTGCTTGATGGAGCCAAGCATGACGCCAAACCAGCTGTAAACGGAGAATTCAGTTGGTTTGGGACAATAAAACCGAAATCTAAAGCAACGTTTTGCCGCCTGCATTGGGTGGCTAGCACCCGAGGAAAGTCAGAATCAATACACTAATTAAAGAGGTTAAGATCATGAAATTAATTCGTAGTAACGTCCTCGCTATTGTCACCGCTTTCAGCATGGCGCTGACCACTCCGCAGTTATACGCTCAAACATTCAAAATGGCGCTGGGTGATGCTGCTGGTGGTACACAATGGGAACTGGGTAAAACGTTTGCTGAAAAACTCAGTGATAAAACGGGTGGTAAAGCTAAGGTTGACCTCTTTCCCAATGGCCAGTTAGGTACCGAGCAAGATACAGTTAACAATGCAGCTATCGGCTTACTTGATTTCTCTGTGTTGGCCATCAACAACGTGACGCCTTTTTCTCCCACTGTTGGCCTGTTGACGATGCCGTATGTGATTCAGTCAGCTGAAGAGGCGAGACTACTGACGCAAGGCGATATTGGTAAAGAGCTTGTAGAGAACACCATACGTGACGCAGGCGTCAGAATTGTTGGTTGGGCGTATTCAGGTTTCCGCGTTCTCACCAACTCTAAACGTCCTGTCAAAACGCCTGAAGATCTAAAAGGTTTGGTGATCCGCGTTCCCCGAAATGAAATCATGATTGCTTCCTATCAGGCGCTGGGTATTAACCCTACACCCATGGCGTGGTCAGAGACCTTTACCGGCCTCCAGCAAGGTGTGGTTGATGGTCAGGACAACCCTTACATCACTATTTCTGCCATGAAATTCAATGAAGTACAGAAGTACGTGACCAATATCCGTTACATCTTCTCGATGGAGCCCCTCATCATCAGTGAGTCGGTCTTCCAGGACCAATCACCCGAAATGCAAAAGGCGATTTTAGAGGCGGGTCAGGAAGCGACGGTACATAGCTTTGAGTTTCTTAAAGATACCGAAGATCGCATCAAGAAAGAGCTGGTAGCAAAAGGCATGGAAATCGCCGAACCGGCTGATAACGAGAAGGAATGGATTGAGAGTGTAACAACTGTTGTTTGGCCGAAATTCTACAGCAGTATCGGTGGTAAAGAAAAACTGGATAACGCACTGAAACAGCTCGGTCGATAATCGAGATACCCGTCGGGCACGGAACGTGTCCGACGGGTTAGCTATTGAACTCACCCTTGAAGCCTGAACGTTGAGAGTAAGAGCATGTCGATAATGTTACCAGTGCGTCGTCACCTAAACAGGATTGAAGAATACATCTGCTGCTTGTTTCTGGCGGTATTTGTCACGCTTTTGTTTACGCAGATCTTGGTTAGACAGTTTTTCCAATACTCCATTCCTTGGGGTGATGAAGTCGCGACCTATTTATTCGTTTGGTTTACCTATTTAGGTGCTGTTGTCGCAGCAAAAATGTCTGCTCATAACCGAGTCTCTTTCCACTTTAACTACTTTCCACCCATCGTAAAAACCGTCTGCGAGACGATCGCCGATCTGCTCTGGATTGCTTTCAATCTGTATTTTGTTTACCTGAGTTATGACTTTGTTTTCAACAAGATGAACTTGTTTTGGAAGTCTCAAACCACCGGTATCCCAATGAAGTACATCTACATGATTCTGCCCATCGCGTTTTTGCTGATGTCGATACGGATTCTATGGAATGTCATCGATCGCTTAAAAGGTATTGAACACGATGACCCAGAGGCAGAAGAGATCCGCAAGCTCAGCGAAAAAAAGATGGATATTCCCAAGCTGCCATAGGCCCGGCGGTGAAAAGATAGCGAGAAGGGATTCAACCTTATGGAAGCCTATTTAACACTCATTTTATTTGGTGGTTTTTTAGTTCTGCTGGTGCTTGGGGCACCTATCACCGTTTCTTTGGCTGGCGCATCGATGGCGGCCTACCTGATTTTGGATAAAAACCCTATTGCACTGGTGCAAATCGCATTCACGTCTGTCGGGAACTTTCCACTGATGGCACTGCCATCTTTTGTTTTGGCCGGAGCCTTGATGGAGGCCTCTGGTATATCACGCCGATTGGTCGATATTGCAGAAAACATGGCAGGCCCGGTAACAGGCGGACTTGGTGCCGCAACGGTTTTTGCCTGTCTTTTCTTCGGTGCGATATCCGGTTCAGGGCCAGCGACCACGGCAGCAGTGGGCATGCTGATGATTCCTGCAATGGTAAAACGCGAATATGAAGCAAGCTACGCGTCAGCGGTGACTGCCGCAAGCGGCGGCTTAGGAATAATCATTCCTCCGTCCATACCTATTGTCATCTTCGGTATCTCTGCGATGGGGTTGATGGCACCGCCAGAAGCGATATCCCTGCATGGCGAGTTTGATACTGTCTCCATCCCCAAATTGTTTATTGCAGGTGTTGTTCCCGGACTGATCATGGCGACAACCCTGATATTGACCAACTACTACATCTCAAAACGTCGTGGCTACAAAGGCTTGATGGAGTCCTGGTCTCTTCCTGACATCAACCACTCGTTGCGTCGGGGTGTTTGGTCGATTCTTGCGCCATTTCTGATACTGGGCGGGATCTATAGTGGCATTTTCACGCCAACCGAGTCGGCGGTGGTGGCGATTTTCTACTCGCTATTTGTGGGGTTCTTTTTACATAAAGAACTGAAATTTAGGAATGTGCTTAAGTCTTTGACCACCACAACATGGATAACCGGCCGTGTTCTTTTGATTCTCTTCGCTGCCACGGTTTTCGGGCGTCTTCTTATCGAGCAGCGAATTCCGGTTCATGTGGCTGATGCGCTATTGAGTGTCACGGACAACATGTATCTGGTTTGGGCATTGACCATCATGTTACTGCTCTTTATCGGCATGTTTATGGAAACGCTGGCGGCGATAATGATCATTGTGCCTGTCCTACTGCCCATCATGTACATGCTAGGCGCGGATCCAACGCATGTTGGGATCGTGGTGATTTGTACCTTATCCATTGGCTTTGCGACGCCGCCATTGGGAGAGAACATTTTTGTCGCGTCCGGTATCGGCGGTTCGAGCGTCGAGCAAATTACTTCAAGAATTCATCCCTTCGTTTTTGCCTCTGTGCTTGGCGTGTTTGTTATTGCCTTCTTCCCACAACTCACCCTATGGCTTCCTTCGCTGGTGGGCTCATAAAGAGGAGTAGACAAACGAAAGCTTTGTTTAGAGATATTCGGATGAAATCCCATAGGGATATTGGGTTTTGAAAAGTGACGTTAAGAGAGCAGTAAGTGATGAAAGCACTAAACAATATTATTGAGAAAGCGAAAAAGTTGGACTCAAAAATTGTGCTATGTGAAGGCGATGATAAACGGATTCTCATCGCCGCCGCTCAGGCTCAACAAGACGGAATTGCAAAGGTCGTTTTGGTTGGTGAAAGAGAAAAACTACAACTGGCCGCTGACGAAGCTAACGTTCGACTGGATGATTTTGAGGTGATTGAACCTCAATCCAGCCCGCTCACCGCCTCTCTGTCGGAGTTGTATCTCGCGCTTAGGGAAAAGAAAGGCATCACGCCTACGCAGGCGTTGCAAGAGACGCTTAAGCCACTCAATTTTGCCAACCTTATGGTGGCCAAAGGACTCGCAGACGGCTCAGTCGCTGGGGCAGTGCACACAACGAAAGATGTCGTTCGCAGCGCAATACAAATCATTGGATTGGATGGCACCAGCACGATTGTGTCCAGCTTCTTTCTGATGATGCTGTGCCAGCCCTTCCACACCTTGAAAGGAGGACTGATTTTTTCAGATTGTGGGCTGGTGATTGATCCCTCCGACGAAGAACTGGCGAGCATTGCTATTGCAGCAGCGAAGAATGCAGAAACCTTACTCATGGAAGAACCGAAAGTCGCGATGTTGTCTTTTTCAACCAGCGGCAGTGCACAGCACGAATCGGTCAGCAAGGTCGTCAGGGCATCTCAACGGGTAAAGCAGCAGTTGCCGGACATTGCTATCGATGAAGATATCCAATTGGATGCGGCGATTGTCGCGGATATCGCGAAGAAGAAACTGCCTAACTCCAACGTAAAAGGGAAATCGAATGTCCTCATTTTCCCTAACCTGGAGGCGGGCAACATTTGCTACAAGCTGGCAGAGCGTGTTGGAGGAGCGGTTGCGATTGGTCCTTTGTTGCAAGGCTTGGCAAAACCAGCGAATGACTTATCGAGGGGTTGCAGCGTGGATGACATTGTTAACGTTATCGCGGTGACGGTCGTACAAAAAGAGATAAACAGCTCAGTTGGCTACTCCAATGCGAGGAAATTATGAATCATATTAACTATATAGACTCACTGTCTGCCTTTACGGCAGCGGTTGAAAATATCACCGAAACTAACAAAACCATGCTGTTTCGAGGTCAGCCTAATATCCGCTGCAAATTGCTCCCTCAGGCGGCTAGGGGTCATACCAAAACCGTAGAAACGGAAGCCAAGATGTTAGCGCATATCGCAGAGTATGGCCGGGACTACATCGACATTGATAATCCTTCGACATGCCACTTACTGATGAAAGCACACAACGCCGGCTTGGAAACCCGTTTGTTGGACTGGACGATTAATCCTTACGAGGCGCTATGGTACGCCTGTCATAGTTCAGGATCTCAGCCTCTTGTTTATGTACTGAACACGGAGAGTATTCCGCAACTGGGTATGGACGATGATCCTTTTGCGATTACGCAAACACACATCATGCCTGTCTACGGGAAAGCCGCAGACAAAAACAAACGGCTAACTGTGCATGCCTCCACCCTTATTCAGGGTCGTCCTCAATTCACGGCGTTGGAGGAGGAAGAAGGAATGCATTCCGCGTTGACTGAGCTTCCGATCATGCCAGATCTAAAAGTGAAAATTATTCAAGAGCTTAATGAGTTTGGGGTCAATGAACACTCTATATACAACAACCTGTTCGGGCTGTGTCGCCATGTGAACTTAATGTACGACAACAACCCATACGGTTGGATGCCTATGGATAACCGTTCTGCTGGTGCCGAGATGCAGGGCGAGGTAGGTGAGAGTTTGCAGCAATTTAAGAAAAAGTACGTATCTGATTTTGATTTCGACTGAAAGACTTGAGTCTCGTTTTCTCTCCTCAGAATAACCCTCTAGCCGCTGACGACAGTCAGGGGCTAGAGGCAGCCATCTTTATATCCAAACAACCTGAAGAAGCTTGTATTCAGAGATCATCAATGTATTCAATTCGATGCAAATTTCACATGGAATAGTGGTTCTATTTACCCATGATTTAACCAAGAAGTGGGCGCATTGAGGCCCTCCCTTCGGACGAGCCGTGCTCATTGTTGTTCCTTATTGATGGAGATGGCTACACCTACAAAAACGCTGCGATCACAACCCCAGTCAATCTCGCTGCTTCCTGCATCTTCGGGTTGTTTGGGTATATAAAATGTCGCGATATCGATATCTAACTAGTGCAGTCCGACACTGCACTGGTGTTTGCCTTTCTTCACACCTAACATGCAGTAAATCAACAAGTGCAGTTCGACATTTGAAAGGTGAGGGAAGTGAGAAAGACGGACAAAAAAATAGATAATTCGCTTAGACATGCGCTAACACGAGTCTGTGATACTGCCCAATCGGAACATCAAGGATTCGAGTGGCTGACCCATTTTGTTAACTATGATCGATTCCCTAATTCGCTTTCTATCGTATGTATTTTTGACACTCAATCTAGCTTGGCCCAAGCCAACCAGGAACACATTCGCCGTCTCATCAAAGATGTGCTGGCTTCCATCGATATCAAGCTGAAAGATATTGGCAAGCACGTATATTTTGATACCGAAGAAAGCTGCGAAAATGACGATAACGGTAAATGGAACGTACGTTTCCAAAAACAGGGTTGGCAGTACTAAATAGACAGCAAAGCAATACATGCGGCTAGTTTAAATTAACGGCAAAAAGGGATTGGAGTGAGATGGTGTTAGATAACCTTTATATTTACCTCGGCACAGTCAGTGTGGTGGGGGTTGCTGTTATCTGGTGGGCGACATCGGCCTTATTGAAGTCAAAGTCTAATAGGGAAAAACGACTAAGACGCCTGAAGAACTTTAACAGTGTTCAGACATCCTTACCCAAAGCAGAAGGTCAGATTGGGGAGATTGATGCGGCAGTTGAAAAAATCGAAAACCGTTTTTCGATTATCCGAAAGATCACCTTTTTCTTCATCTTTATCGTGTTAGGTCTCGCATTATCGCTGCCATTTCTGAATTCGATGCCAGCAGCAATGGTTTCGCTAATGGTTGCTGTTTCCACCACCGTTCTCGGCTTTGCCGCAAAACCTGTGATTGAAAATATTATTGCGGGCGTCGTACTTTCTCTTTCCAAAGCGATCCGTGTCGGAGATACGGTCGTGATTGAAGATCAATATGGAACGGTGGAAGACATTAGCCTTAACCACACGATTATTAAGCTCTGGAACTGGAAGCGACTAATTATTCCAAGCAGCAAAATGCTCTCTCTGGAGCTGGAGAGTTTTACCTATAACGACACTTATATCTGGGTGCATGTGGAGTTTTACACTTCTTACGAAAATGATTTAGAGCTTGTGCGGCAAATGGCCATTGAGTCCGTTCAGAGCAGCAAGCATTTTATCTCCCAAGAATCACCAGATTTTTGGGTGATGAACCTTGATAAAGATGCCTACCAATGTTGGGTTGCAGGTTGGACAAATTCCGCGACAAGGGCTTGGAACCTTGCCAGTGATATTCGCACGGGGATTGCTGTACGATTCCAAGCAGCTGGAATTAAGACACACAATGTTCAGGTAAAAATGGAGCCACGCGCAAAATCTTCAGAGGACTCAAGTGAGTTGCATACATTAAGCCGTTCTAACCGTGTTGGTGGCGTTTCCTGAGCCTGCTATTTGTGTATATACCCAAACAACTTTGGGGTGAAGGAATCGCAAGGTTGACTGGCGTTGTGATCGCGGCGTTCCTTTGCAGATGTAGTCATTTCCATCAAAAAGGAACAACAAAGAGCACGGCGTCAGTCAACTCGCCCGAAGGTAGGCCTTCAATGCGCCCACTTCATCGTTAAATCCCACGGAAATAGAACGACTTTTCCTCGTGAAATTTGCCTCGAATTGAACGCATTGATGACCTCTGAATTCGCGTATCCTTAGGTCGCCTAAGTATACCCATCCGTCGTTCTTACCTTTTCACTGATCATTTTAATTTGTCTTTATTTTATACAGTCTTTCGTTCCGTAATATCAATGTGAGATTAAGTACGAATAGTCTTTTATCTATCGTTTTATCTAAGTTGTTATTTTTTATTTTATTTATTATGTTTTTTCTGTAAATGGTACTTCGTTCTTCATTTTTTGTAGAGAATATTGGTCATAACTATTTATTTTATTTCAATGAAAAAATTAATTTTATTTAGTCTAGTATAAAGGTGTTGGATATTTTTCTGTCAGTTAATTATTTGTTGTATGAGTATTCTTTTTTCTTGTATGGTTTTATTTGCATTGATTATTGGTTCCTCTGAATACTTGTATGGGTAGTAAGTTTGGAGGCGGAGATGAAGTATTTAAAAGGTATTTTTCTGTGGAGTACATTAGTCTTTCTGAACGGGTGCAATATAGACTATGTATTTGATTCAGGAAGTGGAGCTTCGGAGTCGATAACGTCACCGACAATGTCACCGCCATCAGCATTTAACCTTCAGTCATTGTCTGCTTCTGTTTCCTCGGGGGGAGGTTCTTGCCCGATTACTTTCTCTTGGGATGCTGCTGAAGGTGCTTCGAGATATACGGTTTGTCGAAAAGACGAAACGCAACCTGATAACTGCGAATCGATGGGGGTTGTATCCGGAACAACGGCAACTATCAATGTCACTGGCGCTCTCAAAGATCACCTCTCTGAATTTTTCGTAAAAGCCAGTAATGAAGTTGGGAGTACACTGTCTAACGAGTTATCTTTGTCACCTTCAGACATTACCGCGTTAATCACTTACATCAAAGCATCTAATACGGATATTGACGACAGTTTTGGTCGGCCTGTGTCCCTATCATCTGATGGGTCGACACTGGCAGTGGGTGCGTATTCAGAAGCCTCTAGCTCGTCAGGCATAAACAGCACACCTGACAATCTGGCAGCAATAGCAGGAGCTGTATATGTTTTCCGATATTTGGATGGGCACTGGGCAGAGCAAGCCTATTTGAAAGCGTCAAACAGTCAGGAGGGGGACAGATTTGGTTGGGCTCTCGCATTGTCAGCAGATGGTAATACAATTGCAGTTGGCGCCTACGCAGAGGACTCTTCCTCCAGTGGTGTTAACAGTATTCCGAATGAGTCAGCAACATTATCGGGCGCTGCTTACATTTTCCGTAATGCTGGGGGGAGCTGGAGTGAAGAGGCATACATAAAGGCTTCTAACCCGGGTGCTAGCGACTACTTCGGCTGGTTTGTGACCCTTTCATCTGATGGCAACACCCTTGCGGTGGGGGCATATGCGGAAGACTCGTCAGCCACTGGCGTTAACAACGCAGAAAACAATTCGTTATATAATTCAGGGGCTACGTATGTCTATCGTTTTACCGGAGGCAGCTGGGCGCAGGAAGCTTACATCAAAGCCTCAAACCCTGACGCGTCTGACTATTTTGGCTATTCGGTATCTTTGTCAGGGGATGGCAACACCCTTGCAGTGGGGGCTACTTGGGAGGATTCAGATACAACAGGGATTAACAGTACCCCCAACGATTTGCTGAGTGCCGCTGGGGCTGCCTATGTTTTTCGCTACTCTGGCGGTGTCTGGTCGCAGCAAGCCTATGTGAAAGCATCCAACACAGGGATTGGTGATCGATTCGGTTGGTCGGTCTCCTTGTCAGGCGATGGCAATGTAATGGCAGTGTCCTCAAGATATGAAGACTCGAGTACAATCGGTGTTGACAGCGTACCCGACGAAGGTGCGACAGACGCAGGCGCGGTCTATATCTTCCGCTATTCGGGCGGAAACTGGGGTCAAGATGCCTACATTAAAGCATCGAATACCGGTGCAGGTGACTATTTCGGTTGGTCTGTTGATTTATCTTCTAGCGGTAACACACTTGCAGTAGGAGCTCGGGAAGAAGACTCTGGTACCTTGAGTATTAACAGCACGCCTGATGAAGGGGCTGTAGATTCCGGTGCAGCCTACATATACCGTTACGAGAACGCTATTTGGGCCCATCACGCGTATTTAAAATCACCTAATACTGGGGCTGGAGATAATTTTGGCGTGTCGGTGAGTCTTGGAAAAGACGGAGACATGCTTGCAGTGGGCGCATTTCTTGAGGATTCAAGTACCACTGGCGTTGGAAGCACACCTGATGAGGGAGCAAGTAACGCGGGTGCGGCATACATTTTTTAAGTGGGAATGAGGCACGAATGCTGTTGCGCCTAGTTATAATTTGCTTTGTCTGTAATCTCTGGGTGAACAACCGAATTGGTCTCGGAAGGTGCGAGAGAAATGTTGAAGGTTGTTCTGCCCCCACTTGAATGCGATTTCACTGATCCCCGCTTTTTGAAAGCGCTCATCCACTAGATCACTGGCGATTTTCTGCATTCTGCTCTCTCGGATAAAGCCACATACCGTTTCTCCATTTTTCGTAAACACTTCGCTAAGGCGACGTACTGACAACCCCAGGCTTTTCGCAATGTCTTCACGGTTAAGGCTGGCATCTTGCAGGTTTGTGAGAATAAAAGACTTGGCGCGAATCAGCAGTTGCTGCTCTGGCTGAGACAACTCGAGACGAGAGCCTCGGAGTGGTGCTAATGACGTGGCGATCAAATCTATCAATGTCTCTTGCAACAGGAGTTTACAGTCCGTGGTTTGGCTGTCGATAAGCGAAGAAATATTTAACGCCGTCGTTGCCACCAAACTGCCTAGTTGAGATGTCCCGTTGACGGGAATTGCCGTGAGCATATTGGCGTCAGGGAGCCGGCTTAATAGTGCCTTCTTTGGAAACTTGATGACTAACTGTTTGAAGTCTTCTTCGAGGTCAATGGAGTAGGTTTCTGTACTGCTATACAGAGTAAAATCGTAGCGGGATAGTGGAGCCGCACGGCCACATTGTTCGATAACAGAACGGTTGTTAAGTTGAATACTTAACAGGAATTCGGCTTCTGATGTGCGCCCAATGTCTTCCGCACGCCTGATGACCTTGTGTTTCGACCCAGACACAAAGGAAAGGTCAATAACGTCATGTTTGGAGAGTTCAATTCTTCCTTTAAAGTCTTTTCGAGATAGAGCTTCACATCCTAAGTTGACATAAGCATCGCACACCGACTCCCGCCAAAAAGCGAACTTTTCGCTAGGTTGGCAATGGCTTGTGTCATAGGTAAACCTTTTGACGGTACTACTCATCCGTGTGCTCTCTTTTAAACCCTACCTTTATGTTGTAACACCAAATGCAAAATTGACACTGTCTCAAATGTGAGTCGGTTTGGCCGCTGCCTTTTACGACAACTAAGGCCGCCTTCTTACGCAAGCAATCCTCCCGTTCGCCTCTTAGTGTTTTAGAAGCCCGCCGTAAGGCTCTGGTTTTCATCATTTGCCAGACATCACTTATGAGTGGGTGGCTAAAACCACATTACTACACGCGAAGAAGGAGAACGCGCGATGTCGGAAGTATTTAAAGTGGCTGCGGTACAGGCAGCACCATCTTTTTTAAATCTCGCAGAAGGGATACAGCGAGCCGAAGCGTATATCGATGAAGCCGCTTCCAAAGGGTGCAAGTTGGTGGTCTTCCCGGAAACCTGGCTTCCAGGTTATCCCAATCATATCTGGTTAGGCCCAGTTGCATGGCAGATGCAATTTGTAGGGCGTTATTTTGACAGCAGCATTGAAGCGGGCAGCGAGGAAGACAAAGCCATTGCTGAAGCGGCTCGTCGAAACAATATTCAGGTTTCGATCGGTGTGAGTGAGCGTGATGGCGGCAGCCTGTATATCTCGCAGTGGCACTATGGCGAAGATGGCGAAATTATCAGCCGTAGAAGAAAACTCAAACCTACCCATGTAGAACGCACTGTGTTTGGTGAAGGTGATGGTAGCGACCTGGCAGTAAAGGAAACGTCAATTGGCCGCATTGGACAGCTTTCCTGTTGGGAGCATCTTCAGCCACTCTCTAAGTATGCGATGTACGCTCAGAATGAACAGATCCATTGCGCGGCATGGCCGAATTTTTCCCTCTATCGTGGAATGGCCTATGCCCTTGGCGACGTAGTGAACAACGCAGCCAGCATGATGTATGCCGTGGAAGGTGGCTGTTACGTTATTGCGCCATGCGCCACGGTGAGCAAAGCGCAGCAGGAAATGCTTTGTCAGGGTGATCCCGAAAAAGAGGCGATGTGCCAGATCGGGGGTGGTTACACCAAAATCTACGCGCCGGATGGGCAGTCTATTGGTTCTGAAATTGGAGAGACGGAAGAGGGCTTAGTGATTGCAGATATTGACCTCAGCATGATCCCTTATGCCAAAGCTGTCGCTGACCCTGCGGGCCACTATGCGAAGAAAGATGCTACACGTTTACTGATAGATCGTGAAAAACGACGTGCAGTTGTAGAAGTTACAGACCTTGATGCGTCAAAAACGGCAATGTCAGAGCTGGCAACAACGGGGCAGGAGGAAGCGGTTGAAGTTGTGAGTGAACGTTCTTCATTGTTGCACCGACTTAAACCTTGGTAAGGCCTAGACAACCGATGTCACCAATTTGAAGTCATAAGCACAAGGAGTACTCACCATGGCGAATAATACAACCAACAGAAAACTGCCTCTGAAGATGCCACCGGATTGGGAGCCACCCGTACCAGCATGGAGTTCGGTATTTGCCGAAAACCAACAAGACGTCAGCATGTGCATTATAGGGTGTCAGCACAAATCTGATGCTTACATCAGCGAGTTTGTTGGTGCACTGAATGGCCTCGCTAAAAACGCGGATGTTTGCGATTTTGCAACCTGCGAAGACAAAGATGGGCTCAGCCAAACCATTGCGATTATCTATTGGATGGATGCGCAAGCCTGCGCAGATTGGCTGCACAGCGATGTTGTGACCTTATTCTGGGAGTTATATTCGGATGACAAGTGGGGGTTTGGGATTTTCAGGGAGGTGTTCAATGTACCTTTTGAACGTCTTGAGACCCTGTTCTCTGGCCCGGTACACAATCATGGCTTTAGTCAGATACGCAAGGACATCGAAGGCCCTATTCAACGTCATGGCTATTGGGGAGGGATGCGGGATCGTATTCCGCTCTCGGCTGAAAACCCTTTTGAAGCGCATCAGACTTTGGAAGTGATTGAGCAACAGGGAAATCGTGTTGTGGTTCGTGCACATGAGAACCTTTGCATTATCCGATCTGGTCAGGATTGGAGTCACACTACGGGTACCCAAAGGGAAGAGTACCTAAATCAAATTGAACCAGTGCTTAAAGCGGGCATGAATTTCCTGCGTGATGAAGGTGATGAGGTCAATTGTTATAGCTGCCGTTATATGACGCAGTTTTTGCCCTTTAAAGGCAAGCAGGAGTGCACGTTTGGTCTTGCCTTCTTCCGCACGATGTCAGACTTAGAGGCATGGTCTGAAAGCCATCCTACTCATGTAGCGATATTTAATACTTTCCTTGAAATTGCACCCAAGTATGGACCTGATCTTCAGCTACAACTTTGGCACGAAGTATCTGTATTACCAGCTGGCTCTCAGTATGGGGAATATATTAATTGTACTGAAGGAACGGGTTTATTAGCAGGCGTTAAATTGTCATAGATGTATAAGTTGGACAATTCTCCTTAATTTTGAGGATTGTCCAACTAGGCTCCAGTGTCCACTCTATTTAAATAATAAAAATAATCCCATGAATCTCCGTTTTTGCGGGGACTGGTTTCGTCTATTTGTTCTTTTAGTTGGCTAATAAATGAATTTAAAAATCAAGGAAAATTATCACCGCTAGATGTGATAATTAAACCATCAAAGGAAAGCAGTATGAGATTAACAAGGAATATATTGGGACTTTCAGTCTCTTTGGCATTAATGGTACCTACAGTGGGGTTAGCGAATGCTGAACCTGCTGGCGGCTCGCTGTTTCGTGCAGCGACAAACAACGCGCTAGATGAATATGAAATCACTGTCGCAGGCTGGGCAGAAGCGACGGCACTTCATGCTTCAGACACGATTGGCGATGGCAATATCAGCAACGGTGCCTTTTTAAACCAGAAAGACGGTGTAGGCCTAAACCAAATCGGCTTAATGTTGTGTAAGGGCATGGGTTGTTTGCCGACTGGTGCTTTTGCACCGGCTCAGAACGTCTTGAGTCGGGTAGGTCCATTCCCAGGTCCGGTTGGTGAAGCGCGTATTGATTTCAACGTGACAGCTATGTACGGCCAGGATATTCAGTTTTTCCGTACTGCAGGCATTGACGACTACACCTTCGATAACGATGACGACAACAAACTCGCCATTCCGCAGTTTTACATTGATGCGTACCTGCCAGTATTAGATGGTATGACATTGATGGTAGGTAGCTTCTTCACTTTCATCGGCAATGAAGTCGGTGCTCCTTTTACGCCGCCTAACTGGTTTGTCACGCACACTTACGCCACGCAACATGGCCCTTCAAAACACGTTGGTGCGCTTGCCAGCATCAAAGTACCGACGGATGAAGACTTTGGGCTTTTGAGCTTTGATGCCGGTCTGGTGGCGGGTTGGAATAACTGGGATGAAAAGCGTCCAACCTTTATCGGTGCAGCGCGCTGGCGTAGCCCGGATTTAGCAACCTGGTTAGATTTCGAGTTTATCTACGGTGATGGCGAAGGCGATGCATTTGGCGCTGCCAAAGGCGGTTCACCCTACATTGCTGTTAGCTCTACCGATGAGAAGCTCGACCGTTTTCACTCTTCTACCACGCTGATCCAAACTGTCAATCCAGACCTGCAGTTGGCTGCAGAGTTTGTTTATGGCTTTCAGGAAGGTGGCGATGTAGCAGCGGCACCTGTATTTATCACTAAAGACAGTGACTGGATGGGGTTGAATCTGGGCGCGAGATATAAACTGGACGATAACCTCTTCTTCGCAGCCCGTGCCGAATGGTTTGATGATGAGAATGCAGCGAATGTGCTATGGAGTTCAGTAGGGGCAACAGGTGGTGATGTTTACTCCCTTACTACTAACCTCGACTGGAGTGTGAATCAGCACTTAAAGATCCGTCCTGAACTTCGCTATGACACCTATAAAGGCAATGGTGCGGGACTGTTTGCTGGTGGGACATCAGACGATCAATTTATCGCACTGCTCAATGCAGTTGCTTATTTCTAAGTCTTCCGTTTAAAAATATAGGAAAGCTCTACTGATTAATCCCTAGCAATTGGTACTTACCATTTAGTACACGCCTAGTATTTGGCCTTAACGTTAGTTAAGGTCTTTTTTAGGCATAAAAAAGCCCGCAAATTAATGCGGGAAAAATAGAGTTGCTAGTGCGTAAGATGAATTTAAATAGTTTCTAATTTCTCAGAAGGTTGCCACCATGCTTTATTTGTTTCACGGTAAAGATAATTGATGCTTTCAATCGTGTTACTTATTCCTGCTGCTTTGGCGTAATACATTGGACCACCTCGAAAACGGGGGAATCCGTAGCCATTTAGCCAAATGGTATCTATATCTTCACTGTTTCTGGCAATTCCTTTTTCTAATAAATTTGCCCCTTCATTGACCAAAGCAAGCACCAGTCTGTTCTGAATTTCCTCATCACTGATTCTTCTGGCTTCAATGCCTAAACGTTCTGCTTCAATAGCAATCAGTGCCATTGTTGTTGGGTCATTGGTTTTCTTACCATTTTCATAACGGTAAAAGCCCACACCCGTTTTTCGGCCGAGTCGTCCATGTTCAACCATGGTATCGGCTGCGAGAAAGTAGGCAGGATCATCGTAAATCGGTGGGTACTCGCGGCGCGCTTTGTAGGCGATATCGATACCGGACATATCGTTCACTGCCAACGGTCCCATCGCCATGCCCCAGGATTCCATCGCCGAATCTATTTGTTCCGGGCTTGCGCCTTCCAGCAATAGCATATTGGCTTCCCGGCCGTAAGCGGCATACATCCGGTTGCCAACAAATCCAAAGCCAACTCCAACACAAACCGGTACTTTGCCCAGTCGCTTGGCTGTCTTCATGACTGCACTGACAGCTTGTTCGGATGTCGAACGGGTTTTGACCACCTCAACCAGTTTCATCACGTTAGCGGGGCTGAAAAAGTGCATGCCGATGACTTGCTTGGGTCGGGTGGTAGAGGTGGCTATCTCGTCAATGTCCAGATAGGAGGTATTGGTCGCGAAGATGGTCGACGGCTTACAGACTGCATCTAAAGAAGAGAAAATGATCTTCTTCACCGACATTTTTTCAAATGCTGCTTCGACCACCAAATCAATATTGGCAAGGTTGCCATAATCACTGGTGCCAGAAATCAGCGAGAGGGCATGTTCTTTTTGCGCTTCTGATACCCGGCCTTGATCATACATTTTCTGATATTGGTGACGAATGCGCTCTAAACCCAAGACGCACAGATCTTCATTGGTTTCCACTAAAGTGACGCTGTAACCACTATTTGCAAAAGCGATGGCAATACCGGCGCCCATTGTGCCTGCACCAATGACGGCGACCGATTGAATATCGTCGTCAGACGTCGATTTGGCATAGCCGGAAGCTGCTTGTTTTTCAGCAAAAAAGGCATAGCGCATGGCACTGGATTGTTCGGAATCCCGGCAGGCCAGAAACAGGGTTCTTTCCAGGGCCAAGGCTTCGTCAAAGGGGAGCTTAGTCGCGGCTTCAATGGCATCAATGGCTCTTTGAGGAGCGAGCTGGCCTTTGGCTTTTTTGGCGAGCTTTTTACGCCAGCTTTCGAAGATATTTTCTTCGAAAAAATCCGGAATATCCCGCTTGTCCGGTGCAACAAAGACATCGTTAGCTGTGCGTTGGGAGAAAAGAGTCGCTGCTTGGTTAACCAGAGAGGCGTGCTCGGGTAGCGGTGACGATGCTTGCCCTAACTTGCCGTCATCGACCTTCATATCGATAAGATCCGTTAGGGAATCTGTCGATACCATCTTGCCGGACGTGATCATGGAAAGGGCCTTCTCTACACCTACATAACGGGGTAACAGCTGAGTGCCGCTGGCACCCGGTATAAGGCCGAGGTTCACTTCGGGCAAGCCAACCTTTGTGCCTATCATGGCAACCCGGTAGTGGCAGGACAGCGCCAATTCGAAACCGCCGCCAAGCACGGTGCCATGAAGTGTAGCCGTCACGGGTTTCACACTGTTTCGAATCGCATGCAACACATCAGGAAGGTGAGGTGTTTTGGGCATTTGGCCGAACTCTTTGATATCAGCGCCGGCAATAAAGGTGTTGCCGTCACAACCAATCACAATGGCGGAAATATCTGGATTGGCATTTGCCTGTTCCAGTCCGGCCAAAATGCCAGACCGTACTGAATGGGAGAGGGCATTTACCGGTGGGTTGTTTACCCGGATTACCCCAACCCCATCCTCAATGAGAAGACTCACGGTGTCAGAAAGAAGCATAATTTTTCCTATCCTTGGTCGAAATCATCGCTGATCGAAGTCAACTGTCACATCATCAGTAAGAGGGTGCGCCTGACAAGTCAGGATGTAACCTGCATCGATCTCGTGTTGTTCAAGGCCGTGGCTGATGTCCATCTCGACTTCGCCTTTCACCAGCTTGGCTTTACAGGTGGAGCAAACACCGCCTTTGCATGAATAGGGGAGTGACATGCCATTATCGATGCCTGCATCGAGAATGTTTTCACCCACAGTCGCCAGCTTGAAGGTGATAGAGCGCCCATCAGCGGTGACGGTCACTTTGCTCATTTTTTCCTCGCCATAGTTGGCGACACGCTGTTTGGCTTTTTCCAGTGCAACTTGCGCATCTTCAGACGATGAGGAGAAAAGCTCATAGTGAATTTGGTCATCAGAAAGCCCCTCAATACGGAACCCTCTGGAGACTTCCGCCATCATGGATTCAGGGCCACAGATAAAGGCATGGTCGGTGCTGTTGATATCAATCAGGCGATGTTTTTGCAGTGCGGCACCTTTCTTCACGTCAATGTGGCCGGATAACAGGTCTGAGCCCTGATCTTCCTGACTCATGATGTTTATCCAACTGAATCGGGTCATGTAGCGGTTTTTCAGATAACCCAGGGTGTCAGCGAACATCATGGTGTTGCTCTGACGATTGCCGTAAATCAAGGTGATACGGCTATTGGGCTCCTGAGAAAGTACGGTTTTGATGATCGACAAAATCGGCGTGATCCCGCTTCCGACGGCGATGCACATGTAATGATGCTGGTTAGATGCATTCAGCTCTGTATAGAAGCTGCCTTGTGGCGGCATGACATCAACCGTAAGACCTGCCTCAAACGTGTCATTGGCGAAGTTGGAAAACTTACCGCCATCCACGCGTTTGATCGCGACTTGTAACAGGCCTTCATCGGCACCGGAACAAATCGAGTAAGCACGTCGTACTTCTTCCCCATCTATGTTGGCGCGCAATGTGAGAAACTGCCCTTGAACAAAGCGGAATGTCTCAGTCAGCGTGTCAGGAATATCGAAAGTGACGCACAAAGCAGAGTCAGTCTGGGGCTGCGTATGTTTTATTTTTAATGAATAGAAATTGGTTTCGCTCATGGTCAATTCCCTTTACTACAAGCATTTAAAGAAATCGAAAGGCTCATGACAGCTCTCGCAACGGAATAGCGCTTTACAGGCTGTTGAGCCGAATTCGCTGATCCTTGTTGTGTTTGATGAGCCGCAGTGAGGGCAGCGCACTCCTTGCTCGGGCGTCAGTCGAAGGCAGCTATCAGGTGCATCTGAGGGCGGCGCAATACCATATTCCCTCAGCTTTCGTTGGCCAGACTCGGACATGTCGTCGGTTGACCAAGGAGGGAAAAGCACGGTGTTGACTTCAACGCTGCCATAACCGGCTTCAGACAGGAGAGTCAGGATATCTTCCTTGATCGTCTCCACCGCCGGACAGCCGGAATACGTGGGGGTGATGGTGACAAGGAGCTTACCGTCCTGTTCGCTGACATTACGTAGGATCCCGATATCCCAAATAGAAAGCACCGGGATCTCAGGGTCAGCAATTTCGTCCAGCAACTGCCAAACGTCTGGCAGTGTAGACTCTGCCCGCATCTTCACCCGCTCAAACCGGGCATGTGGTGTTACTGGGATGGTTTCCATAGCTCACCACTCACAACCTGGATAAGCGCGGTGTACGCTTTGCATCACGCCTAACAAATGACCGAGATGTTCCGTGTGATAGCCTTTTCGGCCTCCACGCACTGCCCATTCATCAGCTGGAACCTCAAGCGTGGCTTCTTCCAAAACGCGGCTTAACTGGGCGTCAAAACTGGCTTTAAGATCAGAAGTATCCACGGCTATGCCGGCGGCAACCAATCGCTGTTCTGTGTCGTCCGGCTCAAATATCTCTGGGATATAACCCCACAAATCGTTGAAGGCGGTCTGCATGCGCTGGTGGCTTTCTTCAGTGCCGTCCCCGAGCTTGATGGTCCAATCCTTACTGCGCATCAGGTGATAACGGGTTTCTTTAATCGACTTATGAGCAATCGCTGACAACACTGGGTCGTTGGACTCCAGCAACTGTGTCATAAACAATTGGCTGTATATGTCGACAATAAGTTGCCTTGCCATGGTGAACGCAAAATCCCCGCGGGGAAGCTCGTTGATGAGGTGATTGATGTAATCACGCTCTCCGCGAAGAAAGGCAAAATCATCTTCGCTTTTCTCACCGTTGGTCAGTTCTGAGGCATAGCCATAAAACATGCGGGCGCGGCCAATGTAGTCCAGTGCGACATTACCCAGTGCAATGTCCTCTTCCAGAAAAGGCCCATTGCTCGCCCACTCGGACAAACGGTGTCCGAGCGTTAATGCGTCATCGCCAAGGCTCAACACGTAGCGGAGCAAATCTTGTTGTTGTTCCATTTTCATGCCTCCTTACATGTTGCCGACTTCTTTCGGAAGTGGGTAATAGGTGGCGTGGCGGTACGGTTTGTCGTCTGACGGGTCGAAGAAAGCTTCGTTGTCATCTTCCTGTGAAGCAGAAATATCGGCCGAGCGAACCACCCATATGCTCACACCTTCACTTCGGCGCGTGTAACAGTCTCGTGCATATTGCAGAGCGTGTGCGGCATCTTCCGCGTGAAGACTACCAACGTGCTTATGGTCAAGGCCGCGCTTACCGCGAACAAAGACTTCAAACAGTTCGAGATTTTCCAGAGTCATCGCGCTTCTCCTTAAGCCACAGCATGTTGTTGACGTTGTTTGACTTTCTCTGCGTGCGCATTCTGCGCGTCACGCACCCAGGCGCCTTCTTCGTGAGCGTTCACATGGTGCTGAATACGCTGGCGATTACAGTGTCCGTTGCCATTAATCACGTTGTAGAACTCTTCCCAATCGATTTCGCCGCTGTCGTAATGGCCGCGTTCTTCGTTCCATTTAATGGCTTTGTCTGGGTGTTCCAACCCAAGAAACTCAATTTGCTGCACGGTCTGGTCAATGAACTTCTGACGAAGACTGTCATTGGTTTCGCGTTTTATTTTCCATTGCATTGAACGTGCTGAGTGCGCAGACTCTGCATCATGCGGGCCGAACATCATCAGTGATGGCCAGTAAAATCGATTGAGTGAATCTTGTGCCATCTGGCGCTGCTCTTCGCTTCCATTGGCGAGTGCCAGCATGATTTGATAGCCCTGACGCTGGTGGAAACTTTCTTCCTTACAGATGCGGATCATGGCGCGTGAGTAAGGGCCGTATGAGGTGCGCTGTAAGGAAACCTGATTACAGATAGCCGCGCCATCAACCAGCCAGCCAATCGCCCCGATATCGCCCCAGGTCTGGGTGGGATAATTAAAGATAGAGGCGTATTTCGCTTTTCCGGTTTGCAGTGCTTCGATCATTTCTGCGCGGCTGATTCCGAGTGTTTCGGCAGAGCTGTAGAGATACAAGCCGTGACCGGCTTCATCTTGTACTTTGGCGAGCAGCACGGCTTTGCGACGCAGCGACGGCGCGCGGGTGATCCAGTTACCTTCCGGTTGTTCACCAATCACTTCAGAATGCGCATGTTGCGAGATTTGACGGATCAGGTTCTGGCGATAGGCCTCTGGCATCCAATCTTTTGGTTCGATCTTTTCTTCACGATCAATCTTCTGCTGAAAGGCTTCCAGCAGTGCTTTTTCCTGGGCTTCCTGTCTTAGTTTTTTCATTGTCATTGCTCCGTTTTCAGGTGCAGAAAGTCAAACACGTTCAATCACGAGGGCGATGCCCTGACCGACACCAATACACATGGTGCAAAGGGCATATCTACCTTGCGTGCGTTCAAGTTGATTTAGGGCGGTAAGCACAAGTCGTGCACCACTGGCACCCAAAGGATGACCCAACGCGATAGCACCGCCATTGGGGTTCACTTTCTGTGAATCATCCGGCAGGCCAAGGTCGCGGGTTACCGCTAACGCCTGTGCGGCAAACGCCTCGTTGAGCTCGATGGTGTCCATGTCATCGAGGGTCAGACCCGCCAGTTTCAGCACTTTCTTGGCTGCTGGAGAGGGGCCAAAACCCATGATGCGAGGTGGTACGCCAGCGGTTGCCATGGCAAGAATGCGGGCACGGGGTTTGAGACCATGTTTCTCAATGGCACTCTCTGATGCGAGCAACAGGGCAACCGCACCATCGTTCACACCTGACGCATTGCCAGCGGTGACGCTGCCAAATTCACGAAAAGGCGTGGGCAATCCCGCCAGTGCTTCAGCAGTGGTAGCGCGAAGGTGTTCGTCTTTCTCGAAACAAAGCGGTTCTTGCTTACGGCGTGGGATCATCACTGGTGTGATTTCAGCGTCGAAAACACCCGTTTCCTGTGCGTTGGCGGCACGTTGTTGGCTTCGAAGGGCAAAGGCATCTTGATCCTGACGGCTGACTTTAAAATCTTCCGCGACGTTTTCTGCTGTTTCAGGCATGGAATCAACGCCGTACTGTTTCTTCATTTTGTCGTTGATAAAACGCCAGCCAATGGTGGTATCGAAGATTTCCGCCTGACGGGAAAAAGCGGTTTGCGCTTTGCCCATCACAAAGGGAGCGCGGGACATGGATTCCACGCCGCCGGCAATCGCCAGTTCAATTTCTCCACAGTCAATGGCGCGGGCTGCTGTGCCGACGGCGTCCATACCTGAACCGCAAAGGCGGTTGATGGTGGTGGCGGGGACAGAATCTGGCATGCCTGCCAGAAGGGCACTCATGCGGCCCACATTGCGGTTATCTTCACCGGCCTGATTGGCACAGCCATAGAAGACTTCTTCGATCTGGGACCAATCAATTTGCGGGTTACGCTCCATCAGAGCGCGAATAGGTACTGCGCCCAGGTCATCGGCTCTCACTGCGGAGAGCGTGCCGCCGTAGCGGCCAAATGCGGTGCGAATGCCATCGCAGATATAAGCATGCTTCATGAATCACTCCTTTGATCTGGTGGGAGTACGGCTTGGTTCAGGCGTGCTGAGTTGCCCTTGAAAATGGCGACAAGCTCCTGGTTCTGGTTAGTAATATTGACGATGTAGATGCCAGCTCTTCTGCCTTGATGCATCACATGCGCCCTTGCAGTCAGCACATCGTTTTCTTTGACGGGGCGCAGAAAATCGATAGAGCAGGCAGAGGCCACGGCAGATTCGTTTTCTGAATTGCAGGCAAAAGCAAATGCTGAATCCGCCAAGCTAAAAATCTGGCCGCCATGACAGGTTTGGTGACCGTTCAACATCTCTTGGGTGACGCGCATGGTGACTTCACTCTGCCGACAGGCCATGTGCACGATTTCCATGCCCATGTTGCGGGAGACACTGTCATGATTGAACATGTGCTGCGCGCAGGCTTGCGCTATTTGGTCCGCATCCATGCTCATTCCCCCTTAAACTGCGGTGAACGCTTTTCAAGAAATGAAGCCACGCCTTCGGCGTAATCCTTTGAATAGCCAAGGTTACGCATGGCCTCTTTTTCCAGCTCAAGCTGGTGGTCGAGCGTGTTGGCAAACGATGCATTCAACAGGCGTTTGATATTGGCGAGGGCAAGAGTCGGCTGGCTGGCGAGTTTTTCTGCTACCGCATTGGCTTCTTCCATCAAGGCTTCATCGTCAACACAGCGCCAAATCATTCCCCAAGCCTCGGCTTGCTCTGCCGGAAGCTTTTCACCCAGCAACGCCAGGGCTTTTGCTCTGGGCAGGCCAAGTGCGCGGGTAAGGTTCCAGGTGCCGCCGGAATCCGGGATCAGTCCGATTTTGGCGAAAGACTGAATAAAGCTTGCAGAGCGGGCAGCAAAGACAATGTCACAAGCCATGGCGATATTGGCACCAGCGCCAGCGGCTACGCCGTTAACGGCGCAGATTACGGGAACATTGAGCGTGCTGATGGCGCGAATCAATGGGTTGTAATTGCGCTCGACAGATTCGCCCAAATCAACGCGGGCGCTAGCGTCATTCACGGCGCGGTCATTCAGATCTTGTCCGGCACAAAAGCCCCGACCATTACCCGTGATGAGCAAACAGCGGATCTCACTGTTTTCACGCACTTCTCGGATGGCGGCTTTTACTTCTTCATGCATTTGCGCATTGAAGCTATTGAGCGAGTCCGGTCGGTTCAGCACCAAGGTCGCGACACCATTGTGGACGGTGAAAAGTATGGTGATGAAGTTTATTGGCTTCTTCATATTTAACCCTCCTGACGCTCGACCAGAGTCATGATGTCGTACACCGCGACGGTCTCGTCATTCTGGTTGCGTACCAATACGTCCCACACCACCACACCCGTTGCGCGTTCCTCATCCGGGCGGCGGGTTTTCTTGATCTTCTGCTTCACGGTAATGTCCGCCTGAATGGTGTCGCCAATCGCGACCGGAGCAATAAAGCGCAGATTCTCTAAGCCGTAGTTGGCAAGTACCGGACCTGGCGCGGGGTCGACAAACAAGCCTGCGGCTGCTGAAAGCACGAAGTAACCGTGAGCCACGCGCTGACCAAACAGTGAATCTTTTGCGGCAATCTCATCGAAGTGGGCATAGAAATGATCGCCCGAGAGACAACCAAAATTCACGATGTCAGCTTCAGTAACCGTGCGTCTGTGCGTGGTCAGACTTTCACCAATTTGCAGTTCATCGAAGTACTTACGGAAAGGGTGGACTGGCGTTCGGGTTTTTTCAGCGCCTGCGGTGTACTCGCGGGTAATCGCGGTCAGCATGGTGGGTGAACCCTGCAACGCGGTGCGCTGCATATAGTGTTTGATGGCACGGACGCCACCCAACTCTTCACCGCCACCGGCGCGTCCGGGACCACCATGAACAAGCGGCGCGAGCGGCGAACCATGTCCGGTTGAGGATTTGGCATTGTCACGGTTCAGGATCAGCATACGGCCATGGTAGGCGGCTGCTTTCAGCACAAGCTCTGATGCTTCTGATGCATCGTTGGTCACCACTGAACCCACCAGACTGCCTTTACCCAGTGAAGCAATGGCAACCGCTTGGGAGACGTTGTCATAGGGCAATAGCGTACAAACCGGACCGAATGCTTCAACGCTGTGGACATAACCCTCTTCGGTTGGGGCTTTGGAGAGCAGCACGGTCGGCGGATAAAAAGCGTCTTGAGAACAATGGTCACCGACAAGTTCCATTGCCGCGTCGTTCCCGCCCAACAGCACATCGCTTTGCTCGCAAAGCTTGCTGACCTGAGCCGCCACATCATCCCGCTGGCCTTTACCAATCAGAGGACCCATTTTGACGCCTTCAATAGAAGGGTCGCCCATCGACACGCGGGCAAGGCGCGCTTTAAGCGCTTCACTCACTGCGTTGACTTTGGTGCGTGGCACCAGTGCGCGACGGATGGCCGTACATTTCTGGCCCGCCTTGACCGTCATTTCCCTTGCGACTTCTTTGATGAAAAGATCGAACTCTGGATCGTCTTCACTCACCGTTTCACCAAGAATGCTGCAGTTCAGCGAGTCTGCTTCCATGTTGAATGGAATGCTATGGGCAACGATGTTGGGATGTACTTTGAGTTTTTGACCAGTTGATGCCGAGCCAGTAAAAGTGACGCTGTCCTGTTCGCCCAATTGATCCAACAGATCGCCCACGCTTCCGCAAATAAGCTGGAGAGAGCCGTCAGGAAGGAGCCCGCTTTCGACCATATCCTCGACCATCGCTTGCGTCAGGTAAGCCGATTGTGTGGCGGGTTTAACAATCACGGGCACGCCTGCGATCAAGCTAGGAGCAATTTTTTCCAGCATGCCCCAGCAAGGGAAGTTAAAGGCATTGATGTGAACTGAAACGCCGGGTTTTGGTGTGAGAATGTGCCGGCCAACAAAGGAACCATCTGCAGAAAGTGGTTGGGCTTTGTCCTCAACGATGAAAGGCTCATTGCCCAGTTCACGGCGGGCAATACTTGAGTAGCTCAGCATGGTGCCAAGACCACCTTCAATATCAACCCAGCTATCAGCTTTGGTCGCCCCCGTCCATTGAGAGATATCGTAAAAGCGCTTCTTGTTATCCAGTAGTTTCAAACCCAAAGCCTTTAGCATTTCTGCGCGTTCATGAATGGTCATTGCGCGCAGCGCAGAGCCACCTACTTCACGGCCAAATCGCACTACTTTCGCAAAATCAATGCCGTCAGAGCTGACAGAACAAATCGGTTCTCCCGTGATGGCATTAGCAACGGAAACCCCTTCTGCAGCTCCTTCATGCCATGCGCCGTAAACAAAACTTTTTGCCTTCATGTCACGTGTCCTTCTACGTGTTCGCATTTGCGTTCGACCCAAATCAATCCCTGCGAAAGCGGTTAATTGTTGTCGAGGTTTAATAAAAATGTTTATGAATGGTTAAATTTTATGATACACAATAAATGTAAATGATCAATAATGTGTAACATGAATAAATAATCGAATTGGCGACTACGCTTTAAGAGGCGAACCTTGAAAAGCGATGGAGCTGGAAGTAAAGCCTTGAAAGGAGAGAGCAAGATGAGCAGTAAGGTAGGGATGCACGCGATTGAAAATGCCAGCATTGATGAGTTACGCGGACTTCAGCTATCACGTCTTAAAAACACGTTGAACCACGTCTATGAAAACTCGCCGGTTTATCGCGAGAAATTCAAGGTACATGGTGTCCATCCAGACGATTTGAAAACACTGTCTGACCTCAGTAAGTTCCCTATGACCACAAAAGCTGACCTTCGCGATAACTACCCATTCGGCATGTTCTGTACGCCAATGGAGCAGGTGGTTCGCGTTCACGCTTCGAGTGGTACGACGGGCAAACCGACGGTGGTGGGATACACACAAAACGACGTAAATATGTGGGCGGACGTGGTAGCCCGTTCTATTTACGCAGCGGGTGGCAGACCTAAAGACAAAGTGCATATTTCATACGGCTATGGACTTTTCACGGGTGGTCTAGGTGCCCACTATGGGGCGGAAAGGTTGGGTTGTACTGTGATTCCAATGAGTGGCGGCCAAACCCAGAAGCAAGTTCAGCTGATTCGGGATTTTGACCCAGACATCATTATGGTGACGCCTTCGTACATGCTTAACATCGCTGATGAAATGGCGAGGCAGGGTATGGACCCAGAAAAACTTGCCCTGCGGGTAGGTATTTTTGGTGCAGAGCCCTGGACAGAAGCCATGCGTGAAGAGATGCAACGTCGCTTGTCGATGGATGCGGTAGACATTTATGGTTTATCTGAAGTGATTGGCCCAGGTGTCGCGCAGGAATGCGTGGAATCGAAAGATGGCCCAACCATTTGGGAAGACCATTTCTATCCGGAGATTATCGACCCATTAACGGGCGAAGTATTACCAGATGGCGAGGAAGGGGAGTTGGTATTTACCAGTCTCACCAAAGAAGCGATGCCAATTATCCGCTATCGTACCCGCGATTTGACCCGCCTTCTGCCCGGCACATCGCGCACCATGCGCCGAATGGGGAAAATCACCGGTCGCAGCGACGACATGCTGATTATTAGAGGTGTGAATGTTTTCCCCACCCAGATAGAAGAACAAATTTGTAATACCCGTGGCCTGGCGCCCCATTACCTGATTGAGCTGTTTAAGCAGGGCAATATGGACTGCGTGACAATAAGGGTGGAACAGCAACCTGAAGTTCATGGTTCTCAGTTAAATGGTTTGGCGAATGAGCTGGCAGGCAAAGTGAAAACCTTTATTGGCATTTCATCCAAAGTGGAAGTAGTGCCAGCTGGCGTGTTGCCGCGTTCAGAGGGCAAAGCCAAGCGAGTGATCGATAAGCGATAGAAGCGGTAACAGAGAATCGATGCAAGAACGCGACAGACCCTAATTAACAGATTCATATTTTTGCTGTTTTGTTGTGATTGTGTAACATGAAGCTAAGTGCCCTGAAGGTACAAAATAACAAAGCGCTATGTTTATGGATAAAAACGTATGAACCAAAAATTAGGGAAGCTGCTTTCTGACATTCTCGCCGCTGACTCGGTCAGCGGCACCTCGCTCATCATGACGGTCTTTGGTGACATCCTTGCCCGTCGCGGTGGCTCAATCAGTCTTTCCAGCCTGATTGAGCTGTTAAGTGTGTTCAATGTCTCTGACCGGTTTGTCAGAACTTCGGTGTTTCGTTTGGTCAAAGATGGCTGGCTGACGGCTGAACGCAGTGGTAGATACAGTTTCTATCACGTCACGGAAGAAGCGATGGACCGATTCACGGCAGCGGAAGAGCGGATATACAGTGCACATGATGCTGAGTGGAACCGCCAGTGGCAGATGATAGCCTTGCCCTCACTGAGTGGCAGTGAGTTGATGGAGGCAAGAAAGCAACTGGAGTCGGCAGGTTACGCAATTCTTTCGACCTCCGTCATGTTGTATCCGCGCGCAGACAAAGATGCGACACGGCAGCTGTTGAGCAAACATGAGCTGAACGATAAAGCCCTAGTGTTCGAAGCCTCCTCTTGTGACCTTTCGGAAGGTAACGAAGCCAACTTGAAATCGCTGGTGGCAAAGCTGTGGCAACTGGAAGAAGTGGAAGGCAGGTTTCATACCCTACTCAGCCAGTTCAGGCCAGTTCTGTCGTTGCTGGAAAACGGTGAGCAACTGGAGCCTGCACAAGCCTTTCAGGTACGCACACTGCTGATCCACATTTATCGTCGTGCGCTGTTGAAATACCCGCCATTACCCGAAGAGTTATTGCCGGGAAACTGGCCAGGTAAGGCGGCACGAACATTGACACACAATATCTACAACCTGGTGGCGTATCCGGCCGAGCAACACGTCGATGCTGTTGCCCGCGCGGCGGATGGGCCTCTTCCAAAAGCCGATAAACAGTTCTGTGAACGCTTCGGAGGCATCACACTGAACTGACACTAAACAGACTAAGGAGTAGTCATGCCCTGTTATGCATTGGACGGTATTTCGCCTGTGGTAGAAGAGGGTGCGTATGTTCACCCGGAAGCGGTTTTAATCGGTGATGTCATCGTAGAGCAGGGCAGTTACATTGCGCCTTTTGCCAGTTTGCGGGGCGATTTTGGCCGGATACACATCAAAGCCAACGCCAATGTGCAGGACAACTGTGTGATTCACGCCTTCCCTGGTATCGATGTCGTGGTTCATGAGCGCGGTCATATCGGACACAGCGCCATCTTACACGGCTGTATTATTGAAGAAGGCGCACTAATTGGCATGAATACGGTGGTGATGGACGGTGCGGTGGTTGGTGCCCATAGTATCGTCGCCGCTCACTCCCTTGTTGCCTCCCAACAGAAAATTCCCTCAAAAATGCTCGCCCTTGGCAGCCCTGCCAAAGTCATTCGTGAACTTCGAGAGGAAGAAGTGACCTGGAAGAGTCTAGGCACGGATGGCTATATAGAACTCACCGAACGTTGCCTTGCGACTATGCAGCAAGTTGAGCCGTTGAAAACCGTTGAAGCAGACCGAAAGCGGATGGTGATTGATGAAAGCATCAAGCCGAAGTTTGCGGATTAGATTTTCTATGACTGAAAACGAGTCGTTTTCACTATCCTGAATGGGTAATAAGCGGGTAATTATCAAAATTGACACTGCTTTCGCGCACAGTATTGAATGGTGTTGACCATAATACCGAGGTACTCCTGTTCTGGGACGTTTAGATACACCACTTTGGTGTCCAATACGCTGTTATGCGCTAAAACGAAGAAGATGTTGTGAGTTTAGCAATAATTTTTATGCCATATAGATATATCGGGTGTTTGTCATTACTAGGTTTGGTTACCATTCAGCATGAGCATAACAAATACATGAAACATCGTGCCATTAGATCCAAACTCGCATAAACGCTCGCCGCTTATGCGAAAAGTTAGAATCAAGGGTATAACCATGAAGAAGTTTCTACTACTGATTTTTGCTCTTAATACAGATCTAGCATATGCAAACACTGAAGTGTTTTCTTATATGCGGCAGTCTTTATCAAGCAATGAAATGAGACTTCAAGAAGTTACCGATGTACTTTTTCAGTACAAGCCTGAATCTCTAAAAGCTATATACTGCAAAGACATAGCGAACAAAATGACTGACAATGATCTGGACGTAATTTTTAAACACGTTCCTAGAGAAGGCTTCGAGGGTTTTACTCGCCTAGAGACTGAGAGAAAGCAATACATATACGAAGAGCATGAAGGAAAAGATGTTGGGATCCTTTTATATCGAATTCGGCTGTATGATCAAACAGGATCCTTTAAATCAGGAGTAATCCAGTTCAAAGATAATCCAGTGTGTTTATATACAATCTGGTTTCAGCCGGCAACCATAACTGGCGAATTTAAGTTTAACAAAGAAAAGTGACTCCGGCTGTGTACTGACAAAAGACTTTTAATGGGTCGCTTTGTCACTGCGGAAGATTTTTAATGTGTCGTGAATACAAAGGATTAAAGCGTTTTTTGGCGGTTTGGTAAGCACCCGTTATTGTGGCGTTATGCATCATCATGAAATGGACAATCGTAAGAAATATTTCGACTTATTTTCTAGCGGCTTTGCTCTTGGCTATCTTAGCCGACTTGGTGGTTTTTGGATTGGCAGAGCATGGTCGCAAAGGTACTGATTTTGTGGGTTGCTACGCCTATGATGCCATGCTTATTGGCTTCGATTGCCAAGGCTTTGCGGGTAGCTCAATAGTAACAGCGTGGCTAAATTGGCCTTTATGGCTACTACTCGCACCGATGTTTGCTCTTTTGAACTTTAAGACGCTTCTCTTAGCCGTCGTTGTATGGACTCCTGTGGTTGCTTTTATAGTTTCCAGTATCAAGTTACGTAGTAAGCTAGATGCATAACATGCAATAAACGTGGACGTTTACTCGAGGCACATTTCTTATAGAAAAGCAGTGTTATACCAATGGGGAAGTGATACCGCAGAAGACTACTTTTGCCCAAAATGCGGCATTCTTCCTTTTCGTAAACCGAGCAAACTAACCAAAGCGGAAATAGCGGCAGGGAAAGTCCCATTTACGGGTTGGGCTTCAAATGCTCGCCCTTGGCAGCCCTGCCAAAGTCATCCGTGAACTAAGTGAAAAAGAAGTCTCTTGGAAGAGTCTAGGTACCGATGGCTATATCAAACTTACCGAGCGCTGCCTTGCGACCATGCAGCAGGTAGAGCCGTTAAAAACAATTGAAGCAGACCGAAAACGTATGGTGATTGATGAACGCATCAAGCCAAAGTTTGCGGATTAGAAACCGTGTTAGCGTGAAAAAGTGGGATTGAATGTCGTTTCGTTAAGCACTGTTTTTACAAACAGAATCAAACCAGTTTACCTCAATGCAACAAAAGGGACGCTTAGTCCTTTTTGTACGTCACAGTTTTCGATTGGTGATAATTTTCTTTTAAAACAAACTGTTAGTTAGTGATAGAATCAGTGCCATTGTTATTACAAGACAAAGTGTCGTGTTTTATTCCGACATTTTGTCTTCTAATACGCTGTTATATGCAGGAGCATTGATGAAATTTCAGCAAGTTGAATCTAAGTTAGCGTGGTTCAATGAGATATCTGCTGGCATAGGCCTAGTAGTAGGGTATTTGTGTTACACGCTTTTCTGGCTTTTGAGCCCTGAAACCAAAATTGAGGTTCAAGTTACAGAGCCTGTCTACGAAGATGTTGTTTTGGGTTATATCCCAAATGAAATAGAAACTGAGAACATCCCAACAGCAGAGTTACTAACTAAAAAGAAACTAGAATCAGAGCTCAAGCCCATACAAGTTCAAGCGCCAAAATTTACGAATGAAGGTCTCCCTGTTCTTAAAACTACAACCAAAACATTCACTGGCATGGGTACGCCATCTGTTGTAGTAAATCGTGTTGAGTTGCTCAGACCAAATTTCGGTAGTTATTCATATACGGTAACTAAAGGAAGAAAGAAGTTTGTTACTTATTTCAGCCCTGACATTTTTTATACTGGTACCGGTTTTTATTATGAACAAAAATCTGTGGCATTTAGTGGTGGCAAGAACGCCGAGATTTTTGCTGTACAAGTAGCTACAGCATTCGCTTTTTTGTCGTTCGTGCTTTTTCTATTAAAAATCAGGCCTAATCCACGAAGGTGTTTAGAAAAATTTAAGAAAGCTCGTTTTGATATGGGTCAAGACGAATCAAGCATATAACAAGCAATTTAAGAGGGATTCACAACGCTCGGCATTTTTGCTTCTACTTCAAATTTAGTGTTTATGGCACAATGCTTTAGGTTTGGGTGGAAGCGTTGTTCACCCCTTAATTGGGCGTTAAATTTCAATTGGATTATGTATGGCTATTTCATTTCGACATTCTGCTGGATTTGGTAAGAGGATGGAATATTGGATTTCCGGATTAATGCTTAAAGAGGGTATTGATGTATACATGCCTTTAATTGATGATAATGGCATCGATGCGGTGATCAGAAAACCTGATGGAACATTTATTGAAATACAAATAAAAGCTCGCTCCAAAGAGGTTACGATGGGAGATGCAGCTTTGTTTTCTGCAATTACTCATGATCTTCGTGATAATTATTATTTTGTTTTTTATTCTGAGCGTTTAGAACAGTTTTGGATTATGTCGTCTAAAGACTTTATAAAAGAGTCTAATCAGAATAAAAAGGGAAAAAATGTAGGTAAGCGCTCAATCTGGTTTAATGGTAAGCGTAAGAACAAAGAAACTGGAGAATACACAGAGCATTGTCATAGCCGTTTCGACAAGTACAAAGTCAGTGATTTCTCGAAACTAGTTGAAATTTAACACACACGACCCCATCTCCGCTCAATAGGCAATAGCCTTCTTTTGGCTGCGTCAGCAGCCAATCCTCTCGAACAAAACCACATACTTCATAGTGTCCTCTTGCCACTAAGCCGCGATCTAACCCTCACGATCATCGTGACTTGGTCTAATTATCAGTTTTGATTCGAAACAAAATGCGAAAAGTACGTATTATGGTTTTTTACGCTGTTACCAAGGAGGGCCATCATGATTTTGTATTTGCTTAAGCGAGACTTTAACGACGGTGGTAAGAAGTACTTTTGCCCCTACTGCATGAAGGTTGAAGGGCTGATGGCCATGTTTCCAGAAATCCGCCATAACGTAGAAGTTAGGTATGTCGATTTCCAGAAGCCACGTGGAGATCTACCGGTATTTTTGGGGGAGACAAATCAAGTTTGTCCAAATCTGGTCTTAAATGAAGGCGACCAGTTTGGTTCGGAAAAGTTCTCTGTGTCAGCTTCAACAGGTATGCGTCATATTGATAAGACCGATGAAATTATCCAGTACTTTATCGAACGTTTTGACCTGCCTGAAAAGCACTAATGGTTCAACAACAAGAGCCGCCTTATTATCCGGCGGCTCTTCGGTTTCCTACTGCGTCCAACCAAGCTCTTTCAACGCCCAGCCATCATTCCAGATTTTGGTCATATGCGTGACTTTGCCTTCATCAGATAATTGCATCACATACACATAATGGCTTGCACACTTTTTCCTTTTGGCGGCTTTACTTATGCGTTATCAGTCAATTTAAAGTAACTCAAAACGCTCAATGAAAAACTGGATAATGTCCTCAGTTTTATCAATATATTTTACGCCCGTAGGGGCCAACGTTGAGAATTTTTCTGAACCAAACTGGTCACCTTCATTGAGCACCAAATTTGGACATACTTGATTTTTTTCCCCCAGAAACTCCAGGAGTTGATAACGAGGTTTCTGAAAATCGACATACCTAACTTCTATGTTATGTCGAATCTCTGGAAACATCGCCATCAATCCTTCAAGGCGCAGGCAGAAAGGGCAGAGAGACTTGTTGTCACTGCTGTTTAAGCTGCGCCGGAGCAGATACAAAATCATGATTGCCTTCCTTGATAGCGGCTCGACAACAAATATTCTGTATATTTGATTTTGAGTCTGAACCGAAGGTTCTATTTAGTGGTTATAAGTGGATAGTGAGTGACTTACATTTCCATCATTTGCCAGTTAGATTTTTGAGCATTCAGATGCATAATTCTGGTTCATGTCCGCCACTCCTATTCATCATTTTCTAATAGATATATACCCGCCCAGGTTTTAGATTTGGACTGTTATCCTTCGTCCCTCCTCTCCAACTAGGGGCTCCTACCGCTAGGGAGTTGCCATCTTCTGACAGGGAGACTGACCAACCGAACCAGTCATCTTTTAGAGGCTCTGTACCTTTGATATAGCCATTTTTCTCTTGTTCCCACTCACCATCTTCAAAGCTCAATATATAAACTGCGCCGGAGTTTCTTTCGTCGTTATTGTCATCAGCCTCATTTCCGTTAAAGGCAATTTCACCAGAATCCTGCCCTGGTGCTCCCACGGCAAGAGTGTTGCCATCACTGGATAGAGACACGGACCAGCCGAATGCATCATGGCCTGTGCTTGAATCCTTTAGATCATCAGGAATATTGCCGAAACTTTTATTGATGGTGTTGGGCTCGCTAAGGTTTCCATCCTTATAGCGATACACATACACAGTGCCCGTGCTTAATAAGGTAGTGTCATCATTAATTTTGGTGTCTGTTACAGGAGCTCCCACCGCGAGGGTGTTACCATCGTCAGACAAGGATATCGACGAACCAAAATTGTCGCCTTTCCTAGGGTTAGGTGCTTTTATGTAGTATTCCTGTTTCCAACTCACCTCTGTGTCTGAGGTGCTGAACAGATATACTGCGCCAGAATTTAAGGCGTCTTTGTTATCATGACGTGCAGCCACGACCAGTGTGTGACCATCTGCAGATAGCGCTACCCTGAGGCCAAACCTATTATACTTCTCGACATACTCTCCCTTAATGAGGGTCCCATTATCCCAGGCAGCATCAGTATAACGATAAACAAACGCTACCCCTCCGGTATGCACAGAGGCATTCGCATCTGGGTGCCCCACAGCCAAGGTGTTGCCATCTGCCGACAGAGAGACTGACAAGCCAAAACCTTTTCCCAAGTTTGCTTCTAGCGCCTTTATTTTGGCGCCTTTCAGCTTCCAGAGACCCTCACTTTCGTTATAGTGGTAAACATAAACAGCACCAGAGTTATCTGCGTGTGGCGCTCCAACAGCCAGAGTGTTAGCATCCTCCGATAGCGACACAGAATAGCCAAATCGGTCGTCTATGCTAGGTTGATCGGGCTCTAGTTTTTCTTCTTTGGCCCAACTCCCTTCTTTAAGGCGGTAAATAAAGACAGCTCCGGCGTTTGTGATCTTGTCATCACCACTGTAATTGGTAGTTGGTGATCCTACAGCTAGAGTGAGACCATCTTTAGACAGGGATACAGATCTGCCATATCTATCATGATGCTTCTCGTTGTCTAAATCTTTAATAGACGTAACAAGGTCTTTCAGTTGTATTGGAGTGAGCTCCTGTTCATTCGATGGTGTGACTCCATTATCATTTTTGGCAAGTACAAAGTATTTTGATTTACGCGCTTTGAGAGGACCCGAAAGTAATGGAGTCTTAAGCATCGTTTCTGTGGTTTTCCCTATGGGGTCACAATTATTCTGGAGACTGTTATCAAAACGGCATACGGTGTAACCGTTTGCCCCTTCTGAGCTGTTCCAGGAAAAAACAACCGGGGTATCAGCATCTCCTGCTCCAAATGTTCTGTTTTCGCCGCTAACGACCAATTTTGAGAGGCTCAGTGAACCTGGTGGTGTCGCCTGTGTTTTTGGTGGTGTTGGTGTTTTAGCGCTAAACGCCCCTTCTGAATTACAACCGCTGAGTGTCAGTGCGCCGAGGAGTGCGCCCAGAAAGACCACGCGACGCTGAATCTTTGCATGTGATACACAAGTTTCCAATACTGATTTAAGCATTTTAATGTTCATGATTAGCTCCCTTAAAATGAATCGCCCAGCGAGTAGACGACACTCAGCACGACACCATGACTGTCATATTGACCTGTCTTGTCATCACCAATCCCTTCGATAAACTGATAGCCACCGCTAAGGCTTAGGCTCGGTGTTAGGTCATACAACACACCGACTTCGGTTAGAAAGGAAATGCCTTTGGCCTTTAGCATGGCTTGATTAGGCGCTGTTTTGTCCATATCCCAGTAAGCTGCGCCCAGTCGTCCATATCCAGCCCAGCCCGTCTGCCAGTGATACTCATATCGGAGTGCTGCAGAAATTAGCTGAGTGTTGACATGCACACCCGTGGCTTTTGCGTCGAGTTTGCCGTGCTTCTGGTAGTCCAGGTCTAAGCCCCAGGACGGGGTAAGCATGACCCCAACTGAAACACCGGCAATGGTGCTTGTGGGCTTACTGGTGTGATAGCTATCATCTTCAGCCCATTGAGATCCGGCTTTGATGCCCAGGTTTAATTTTTCAACAGCATTCGCGTGAGCACTGAAAGCCATTGCTATACAGATAACCGCCAGCGAGCTGACGAATTTCTTTATTCTCGCTCTTTTTGCCGCCATGTTATTTATGCCTCATTTTTATTTAAGTAATAACAGCCCCCTATGGGTGTATTCCCATAGAGTGGTAGTTTGTGGTCGCACATTTAGTGTCCGCAAGTAACAGTATTACGTTTGTTATACTTAATATTTGATATCTAAATCGACCAGCAAGAAATATCCTATTGCTAACTATTAATTAATAGGAAGGCTCTCTGATCTTGGATTTATTTACCATTTCAATTTAATTGTTGAATACTAAATGATCAACCTGTAAAAAACTAAAATAAATAGGTGTCTCGAAAGTGAAACGCTCATGTAATTGAACGATGTTCGAATTTTATTTTCACGCTTTTTTGTCTATTTATACGTGCAGTAATTCTTTTTCTTAACTGTATGGTTTTTATTTCTTTAAAGAAGTTGAACGATCTTTAATGTCTCTAACTGTATGTATAATAAAGATTATTTTTTCTTTATGTGTTGATTTTTCATTAGGGTGCATTATTTCGTCTTTAGTTCAGTGTGACTTTTTATACACTTATGATTAAAATGTAATTTTTCAGTTTTACTGCGATTTTCTTATTCAATTTAAGAGGGGGCGGTGCTATTTATACATATTTGAATGCTGCATTAAAAAATATTATGAAGAGGGTGGTTTAACTTCGGATTTTTATTTTTTTATGATGTAATACAAAACTAATATCATCTAATGAATTTTTAATATAAAAGAACTGGAATCTTCTAATGTGCGATTTTTCGAGTTTGGGACCCGGGGTTTAATAAGTCTTGAGTGTGATTAATTTTGGATAGTGCCTTTACTTGAAGGTAAAGTTAACGCCACTATGCTGATACGATAGCAGTGCAGGATGTCTTGGTTTTATTAAACTTAATTTTTCTCTGTAACCAAAGGTCAACAGACTCTGGGGCCTTTACGGTTCGGATGCGGTGAGAATATCGAATCTTCATATCGTTTTGCTGTTTTGTCGGCGTTTAACGGTCGAGAAAACTGGTTCGGAAAGCGTTCGTTGGAGAGTCTTAAAACAACAGCTGCTGATTTCACATGATTTGGTTTGGAAGCCAAAGAACGATTTGAGGAAACCAAGTGATCATGGCAATGCCAGCGAGTAGTATCAGCCAATAGGGGATAGTGGCTATCGCAATTTCTCCAACACTCACTTTTGAGCAAGCAATTGAAGATAGCACAAATAAATTGGGTCCAACGGGAGGAGTGATCATACCTATTTCTATCAAAATGGTTATCAGCACACCAATCCAGATAGGATCGTAACCACAGCTAATGAGTAAAGGAGCGACAAACGGTGATGTCAGTAAAAGTATAGAGATACCGTCAAAAAGGCAGCCTACTGCAAGATAGAAGACGATGATGGCTATCAACACATAAGTCGCGTCGGGGGATATGGAGGTAATTGTATCTACAGCCATTCTGGGCAAGCCAAGAATACCAACTGCTTGTTTAAGGATGATCGCTCCCATCACCACAAAGACAATAGCGCCAAACTTGATCATTGTTGCCTGCAAAACTGAAATAAGGCGACAGACAGTCAGTTCGCCAACGGTGAAACCAAGTACAAGCAAGAACATAGCGCCAAAGGAAGCTGACTCGGTAGGTGTCGCTAATCCAAAGTATAAGGGTCCCAATATTGAGGTCATTAAAATCAAAAGAGGCCATATGTTGAGCAAGGAGCGCATGGTTTCTGCACCGCTATACTGAGCTTCTTGTTTGGGAGTAATGCCTTCTTTGGTCAAGGATAGAATGGCAATATATGCCATGAAAGCTAGTCCAAATAAAATGCCTGGGAAGATTCCACCAAGGAACAATTTGGCGATAGAAACGTCCATCAGTGCGCCGTATAAAATCAAGGCTATGCTGGGGGGGATCAATAAGCCAAGCGTTCCAGCTCCGGCTAAAGATCCTAAAACTGCATAGCGATTGTACCGACGAGAAATAAGTTCTGGATAGGCGGAAGAACCCACGGCTGCTGCTGTTGCTGTGGAGGTACCGCTGACTGCACCAAATAACATGCATACAGCGACATTGGTATGTAGAAGTTTGCCGGGAATACGCTGAAACAGAGGGCTTAAGGCGCGATAACTTTCAGATGCCATACCGCTCTCGAAAAAAAGATCGCCCACTAAAATAAACATTAAAATGGACGCTAATGTGTATTTGGTTAAATCTGTCCAGAGCACTTCAGCAGCCATCACTCCGGCGCCTTCACCAACCAGGAAATGTAATAGGACTAACCCGGTTCCACCAAGTATGAGCCCCAGAGTGGCTCCAGCAATGGCCAAACTGATTATGGTGGTGCAGAGAGCTCCCCATATCATGGTTTAGTTTCCTTGGAGGGCAATATAGAAGGTAGATCTTGGTGTTTGTTCACCATTAAATAGCATTCAACGATAGCCATGCTTCCCAAGCTGAATGGCATGACAAGCATCCATGGATAAAGCGCCATTTTGGTCATTTCGCTTCGAGATCCTAAAGAATGGGTGAATACAGCATTTTCTAGCCCATAGATGACTAACACACCAAGCATGATAATGAGGCAAAGCGCTGCGAGTTTTTTTAAAGCAGCTCTCAGCGGGATAGGTAAGACGTTATCGAATAGAGATATTTGGATATGTCGCGCTTCCCAAGTTGTCGCGGGTAAGCATAAAAAACAACTTGAGTAAAACAGAAACCCAACCAGTTCTTCTGTCGGTGACCAGGGAGCATAAAAGAAGTACCGCATCAGTGATGCCGTAAAGACAAGTAACACCATCAGTGCGGCAGCGCAAACAGCGAGCCATAATTGAACTTTTACAATCCAGTAAATGGCGAAGCCGGGCCATTTCAATGTGATTTTTTTATCACCTTTTAACATGACTGAGTGCTAATACACTCTTGCGGCTGGGTCATTAAGCTTTCATATACTTTCAGAGAAACCTCACCTCCTTCCTTCGCCATACGAAACCATACCTCATTCGCTGCAGTTACAAACTTCTCTACATCCTGTTTAGAAAAAGCAGGAAGTTGTTTGATGCCTCCCTTAGCGCGAGCTTCACGATTGGCAGTCTTAGCTGCGACATCGTTCAGTGCTTTCTTAAGCGTCTTGGCGCTGATCCATTGTCCGGCTTCACGAACTGCAGCCTGTTGTTCATCACTAAGGCGATTAAAAATATTTTTATTGACACCCAGGGCTACAGGTAATGAAGCAAATGGCACCAAAAAGGCCTCGTAAGGGGCAACCTCATGCAGTGATGCAAAAATACCAATTTCTCCAAGATACAAGGCGCAGTCTACTACACCAGTTTGGAGTGCCATGTACATTTCTGAACTTGGGATAATTTGTGCTGCAATACCTAGGTTGTTGAATGTTTCAACCTGTGCCGAAGTCCAAACTCTTAGCTTTTTTCTTTTTAGACCTGCAATCGTATTGATGGGGTTTTTACAAAATACAGATACGTCATACAGTGGTGGTTGAGCATAACCAACATACTCGATCCCCCAATTATCGAACACTGTCCTGTATGAATCTTCAATAACAGAAATTGCGGGTTCATGCGATTTAAAGTCTAAAAGTGCTCCTTCTATATATAAGGCACCAAATGCTGGGACATCACGTGATAAATAAGGAGGATACACAGCACCAGCACCTACATAACCACGCTTTAGTTGCCTGAGTAACTCAGTATTATCAAACCCTAATTCACCCATGTAGTGCATATTAAAATTGACAGATCCAGCAGTTAATTGACTGACTTTTTTAGCAAAGCTCCGCATGTCTGCAGATTCACTTCTTCCTTCTTTTATTGGAGAGTAAAAGGAAATTTCTTCAGCCTTGACTTGGAATAATGAGCTAATGTTAATTAATGTAAGGGTGAAGATAAGAACGCTCTTTTTCATTACAATACCCAAGTAACTCATTGTGGAAAAAACCATTTTAATTCAAGTGTCTTGATAATTATAGACACATTTTTTATCGTTGTTATGCAAAAGTGAATGAATGGAATCTAGAAAACTATATCGTGAAATCAGTGCTTTTTTAGCGCTTGCTCAGCATGAGAGCTTTACTAAGGCTGCAGAGTATCTGGGGGTTAGCCAACCAACCCTGAGTAGGCATGTGGCTAGATTAGAAAATAAAATAGGTGCGGAGCTTGTTTTAAGAGATACCCGAAATGTTGAACTGACAGAGTTGGGGAGAATTTTTGCGTCCGATTTAGCCAAGGGGGCGGATCGTATTCAATTGGCGTACCAGAGTGCGCAGAAAATGATAGAAGGTAAGAAAGGTACTTTAGCGATTGCTTACAATACAATTCCAATGAATACCTATGTTTTACCTATTCTGTTGAGAGATTTTCGGGCGTACTACCCAGATATAGAAACATCATTATATTCTATACCTTCCCATGAACAGCATACTGCGTTAGCTTCGGGTGATATAGATATAGCCTTTTGCAGCTCGCCTTTTTTGGAAAGTGGATATGACTACAAAACAGTTTCAAAACATAAGCTTATGGCAGTCATCTCGTCATCAGATTCATTAGCACAGAAAAATGAATTGAGACCAGATGATCTCTTGGGAAAAACGTTAATTCTTGGAGAGTCCAAAGCGTGGGAACCGTTCAACATCCAGATATTAGAATTTCTAAACTCATACTCTATTGAAGAAAATCCTATTATCAGAGCTTACGATTTCGATAGCCTTGCTGCATTGGTGATGTCCGGGAACGGCATCGGATTTTTTGTGGAAATTGCCAAAGAAATGCGTAGGCCTAGTTTGAAAGTTTTACCTATTGAAGGCTTCGACAAAGAGATATCCCTTTACATAAACTGGAAAACTAACTCTCCCAACCCCGCCCTTAGGTTATTTATAGAGCATGTTCTGAAAACAACGAACTCTCATGTCACTGAGGAGGGGGTTATTGATGAAATCTCGGGTTTATAATGATAATTACCGAACATTATAGTGTATGACATACAATAAAAAACGCGCCCAAAGGCGCGTTTTTATTTGATGGTAATTATCATTTACCTTAAATGAATATAGATGTTATAGCAATATCAACTTAGTGCCATCATTCATATTCACAGCCTGCTGGACCTTGAGGAGATGCATATTTATATTCGGTATAACCGCCCGATGAATTACATATTGCTCTTATGATGGTTATGCCGCAGCTATTAGTTCCATCTGGAAGTAATGATATGTTGGATTTAATATTGTAGTATGCAATTGCACCCGCGTTACTTGAATTACAGCCAAATTGTGGCTGGGGACCTCTTTCCCAGTCATCATAATAGTGTGCATACGGATATGATTCATCAGTATAATTCGCGTGCTTTTTATAAGTTCCGTTAGTTATCAAAAGTGCTTTCGCATAAGGTGCTTTACAGTCAAGTCTAAGCGTTGTTGATTGCGGATCATTGGTTGCTGTTACGTAAACAACTCCATTAGGTCCACAGCTATATTCATCGTCATCAAGGATTGTCGCTGTACCAATCAACTTGCTTGAGGTGTCATTGTTCATCCAGACTTCAAGCGAGAAGGTTTTCGCCGATTCCTTATTGTAGTCGCTAGTTGTGGGCACGAGCACTTGAAATCTATCCACTCCTTCTGGAATTGGCGCGGCCACGTTATTGACTAAACTTATACCAGAGCTGCCTCCTTCATACCTCACGACGACATTATCTGTATAATCTGTCCCTCGGAGTGCTGTACCGTTTTTTAATGCAAGAGTGACCTCTGTGTCTTCTGGAAGTGCTTTATCAAACGTTACGGTAAAGGTTGCATAGCTGCCTTCGTAAACTTTATTTCCAGAAACACCAGTTAACTCAGCTTTTTCGTCACTTTTGAACATAGTTCTGTCATAACATTCAGAATATTCAGTAGTGACCGTACCCATTGCGCTAATGCGGGTGGGAAAAAGACCAACACGTTTGGTTTCCCCGGTGGAAGGCTTAAGACGGAAAAGGTGGTTGCTGTTCACGTTACCAGATACGTTTTGGTTTTTGGCGGTAATCAACACTTGGCCATTTTGGTCTATTGCTGCTCCTGTAACAAAGTCCACATAGTGGAACGCTTTCAGCGTTTGAGCACCGGTTTCGGTGTTAATAACAAATGTTCTGCCGTTAGTAATGAACAACAGCTCTCCTTCGTGGAAAATAAAATCTCCCCAACTACTAAAACCTCCAGCCCTTAAACCGATATCAAAGGTCCCAATATCAGTAATCTCACCAGTTTCAGGGTTTACCTTAAAAATACTGCTGTTATCTGAGGCGAAAAGCTCTCCGGTAGCAGGATTAAAAGCCATTCGAGTAATCTGTTTTGTTGTTGTTGGGCCGTTGATATGTTCACCACTCTCTGGGTCGTAGTAAGCCAGTTGGTAACTTTCAACGGTTTTGGCGTGTAAGTCTAAGTTGTTCATTTGTTGATCAGTTAAAAGGCCTTCTGGCACTTCAACGTGATATGACTTGGGTTGAGGGGCGTTCGCATAGTAGAGACGATTAGTTATTGGGTTGAACGACATTGTTGGCGAACTAAACTTCGCGAGAGAATTAAATGTAGCTCGTGAAGATGCATCAGAATACGTGCTGTTGTCCATCACCTGTTTTTCTTTGATATCGATCAGCATTCCGACGTTTCCACGTCCCGCATTCATAGAATATACGTTACCTAAACATGTATCAGATGCTAGCGATGAAAATGGGTAGGCGCTGACGAGTGCTAGCGCAATACCATACTTCCTGAATGTCATAGTTAAGCTCCTTTACAAAACTGCCTAAATGATATTAAAGGTCAATAAGATTATTCTTATATTGATGTTTTTATGATCCCTGTAATAAGGATGCTTCTACTACTAGCAGCTAATTTGTTTTTTATAAATATAAATTAATTGATTTTAAGATCTTTGGTTTTTTATCATTAAAAAAGCATTAGACTTAATCTCATTGCTCCTCATTCCTATTTGGTATTAATATAAATAAATTCACCTTGATATTCATTATTGCATAAAATAATTTAAATCTGTTATTCAAATTTAAATAAATTTTCATATGGGATGGTTTTTATTTTGAATGAGCTTTATTTATGTTGGTTGATAATTTAAATATCTATTGATGCTTGCTTAGCTTTTGATGATTTCATCGATCCCAACGTATTTATATACTCACCTATGAACCAGTCTTTTGCCCACAACAATGATCCAAATGGAAAACGTAACGTCTGGCATTTGGGTAAACGAAGCAAAGGTGATGGCTTTATAGGCTGGATTGACGACTTTAAAGTAATTTCCAGAGCTTTGACCCAATAAGAGTATTGCAATCACGCTCGTGGCACCCTGGTCCGAATCAGAGAAAATGTGTTTTGGAATAGAATTGCAAGTAGGTATCCAGGGTCATCACATAAGGCAATTGCTGAACAAGTAGGTGATGATGGATCCGTTAGATATGCCTGTTATGTTAATTACAATGTAGAGCGCGGAGCAAATATGGCCCAAATCCCGAGAGGAACCGTGTCACTGCGTGAGGAAGTATTGGATATTCATAGGTTGGCATTCAATGAGGCGCGCCCGGATTCAAGTGAAAATGCGTTCTGTAAATCTTGCCATGTTGAAAGTGATGGGCCGCTGTCGCTTCAAGCGCTGAAATATTTAGGTTTGCCTGCGCAGGAAGACGATCGACGTCAGCCAATGCAACCCAACCCATTAATTTATGGGATTATACCCCCCAATTTGTTCGGTCCTGGTTTACCTGTCCGTAGGATTAATGATGACGTTAGGCAGAAAAAACCTAGAGGACACTTCGTTGATGAATGGGTTCTCGACAACAGCCAGTAATGGGACATCTAGAAAAGAACCCAAGATTAAATAAAGCTAATAGAAGCCGCCCTGATGGGGCGGTTTCTTTTATCTCGCTTATACCCAAACAACCTGAAGATGCAGGATTCGGCGAATATCTTCAGGTCGTTTGGGTATCTGTCCAGCCTAGCTCTTTCAACGCCCAGCCATCATTCCATATTTTGGTCATATGCGTGACTTTGCCTTCATCAGATAATTGCATCACATACACATAGTGGCTTGCACACTTTTTCCCTGTGGCCGCTACAGGCCCACCTTCTCCACTGTGGATACCGAAAAAGGTGCCAAAGAAAATCGCAGTGTTTTTGTCATGGTCAAAAGCAGAGGTGGTGAGCTCATAATGGCTGCCTGCCATAGGACCGTTGGTGATACCGTGCATCCAATGGGTGTAATCTTCCAGTGTTTGAATGTCAGTGAGGGCGAAAGCTTGGGAATCAAACCCGGCGTTGGGTTCAGCGAAGCCTTTGCAGGCCTCCCAACCTTTGCCTGATTCACAAGCATGAAAGAACTCGGTTGCGTTTTCAAATGCAGACATGATTTCTCCTTCAGTTAAATACCACCTGAATATCGGTGTATTCGGCTAATCCTTCTTCTCCAAACTCCACACCTAGACCTGAGCTTTTGACTCCGCCAAACGGTGCGTTGGGCTGGATCATGCCGTGGCGGTTTATCCAGACTGAGCCGCATTCGAGGCGTTTCGCGACATCTGCTGCGGCTTGTGTGTCTGATGACCATACTGAGCCGCCAAGGCCTGAACTGCTGTCATTCGCAGCTTGAATTGCATCTTCAATATTGGTGTAACGGATAATGGGGAGAGCGGGCCCAAATTGCTCTTCATCGACCAGCGAATCGCCATTTTCCAGCCCAGAGATAATGGTGGGTGGGAAAAACTGACCGTTTGCAGCTTTGCCACCGAGATGCACAGTGCCTTTGATTGCCGCTTCTGAGACAAGGCGGCTGATTTTTTCAAACTGAAAAGGGGTGCACAGTGGACCAAGAATGGAACCTTCATCCATTCCATCGCCATACGGAACCTGTTTGGCGAATTCCACCAATGCGTCGCAAACCTGGTCATGGATGCTCTCATGCACGTAAAGGCGCTTAAGCGCGGCGCAGGTTTGCCCATTGTTGATGAAGGCTCCCCAGAAAAGCCCCTCAGCGATGGCGTTTGGATCGGCATCATGCAGAACGATACCCGCGTCGTTTCCGCCCAATTCGAGGGTGAGTCTTTTCATGGAATCTGCGGCACTGCGCATGATGGACTTGCCTGTTGCTGTCGAACCGGTGAACACCACCTTACGGACATCAGGGTGTGATGATAGCAATTGTCCAACGCTGTTTTCGTTAGTGTCTTCACCCGCAACGGCATTCACGACGCCGGGTGGCAATACCTGATTCATCAACTCAACGAGCTTTAAAGTGGAAAGTGGGGTGTAGGGGGAGGGTTTTATGACGACGGTATTGCCAGTAACAAGCGCTGGCATGATGTGCCAAATAGCGATGAGTACCGGGAAATTCCAAGGCGTGATGGAGGCGACAACCCCCAAAGGTTTGCGGTGCAACTCAAGCCGGCCTTCTTCGTTATCTTGAAGGACCTTCACGCCCAGATTCAGGCTGGTGGTGTATTCGGCCCATGCGCAAGCGCCACCGATTTCCCAACGGGAGCCCAAGCCATTCAGCGGCTTGCCTTGTTCTTGGGTGATCAGTGTGGCTAAGGCCTCACTGTTGTTTTTGATTAGGGTGACGATTTGTTGGCAAAGTGCGACACGCTCTTCATGTGGAGTTGATGACCACGTTGGGAAGGCGTTTTTAGCTGCGGCGACTGCAGCGTCGACATCTTGTTGGTTTGATTGTGGTGCCAGTCCAACGATAGCCTGCGTGGAAGGGTTTAACACCTCAAAGTAGGTATCAGCACTTCTGCCTTGCCCATTCACTGTCATTAAATATGGCTTTGTAGGGTTCTGTGTTTCCGTACTCATGTTTCCAATCCTCGTTGATGAGTATGATTACCCCACCTTAGGATGAGTTAACTTGAGTGACTTGGAACAAACCGCCAAACTCATTGGCTATTGGCGACAGTTCACAATCGCGCCTGGTGCCATATCAAAACGCTTGTGGAACTCCTTGTAGAAGTAGGAGAGATCGCTGAAGCCGCAGTGGTAGGCCACGTTGGTCACAGAGCTGTGATCGTCGCTTTGAGACATGCCCATTAACAGCGCTTTTGCGTTATCAAGTCGGGTATTGATGAGTTTTCGGGTAGGTGACTCCCCAAGGGATTGAAACTGGCGTTGAAGGGTCCGACTGGATATCCCTAGCTTATCGGCAAGTTGGCACGCGTCGAATGCCGGGTCGTTAAAGTTTCGGTCGATCAGAGAGAGTGCCCGCCCAAGTACGCCTTGTTTTTCACGCTCGCTTTGGCTTTTCTGTTTTTCCTTCCCGTCGATGTAAATTCCTAAAAGGTCAAAAGTGGAATCCATCAATCGGGCGCAGGAGTCTGGCATGCCTTCCTCCATTGATTTTGCTACCACAGCAATAAGCGCGGTTCGCAAAGGATCGTCATGCTCCACCATCACGCCACCAGTAATGGCTTTTCCGTATCGGTGGAGCATCTCTTCACGTGGAAGGTGAATAGAGATTTGTCTGGAGGCATGACCATTCAATATAAAGCGGCTTGGTTGGGTAGAATCGACGACATATATGTCGCCGGGCAACAAGGTGTGTTGCTTGTGATTTTGCTCGACGACGCAACGACCTTCATCCTGAACCAGCATATAAAGATGATCACCAGGATCTTGTTTAATCATGCGTTCTGACCGTGTTACCTGACCCACATTCATGCAAACACTAATGGCTTCGTAGCGGGACAGCATGAAGGGCTCGAGCGCGCCTTGGAGAGAGGGGGTGTCGGTTTGTTTTGGCTCAAGTGCGTACTGCCCGCATGATGCAGTGATCATGGTTTGTAACTCGTCGAGGTGCACGAGGCTTGGCTTGGTTTGGCTCAATCTAAGATGGGATAACACGACAGCCCTCCTTGGTTGCGCGGTTACTCAGATTTTTCTGGTTCGAAATTTGGGTCTATTGAAAAAATTCGAGTCATCAAGGCTAAAGTGCAAAAAGTCGTCATGCTATTTGCCTTCGTTATTTATCACAAAAAGTTTACATCCTGTCGGCTGTCTAGCTGTTTCAGTACTGTGCTTCTCAATCACTCTTCTGTCTTTTATTCGTCTACCACTAACATCTTTTGTCTCTAACTTTATGTTTTTAATAGCGTTGTGTGCGGGGCTGTTTCAAGAACGAGAATCAACGCATTTATCGTAATGTTAGTTTGTTGTTATGACATGTTACGTTATATGTTAAATATTGTCATTATGTGTATCGTAACGGATTGTGAGGTTGTAATGAAACGAGTGTTTTGGCGAGTAGCAGTAGGTTTGCTTTTCCTGCCTATGAGTGTGATGGCAGAGGTTGAACTTAAGATTGCCACATGGCTTTCCCCAGCAGCGGCGATGAATAAAACCGTGTTGCCAACATGGGGGAAATGGATTGAAGAAGCGACTGAAGGGCGCGTTAAGATTACTTTGGTCTATGACCTTGGAAGTCCCAACAGTCTGATTGACTTGGTGGAAGATGGCGCGGTAGATGGTGCCTGGACTTACCACGGCTATTTCCCTGGTCAGTTTAAACTGACGAGCCTCGCGGAATTACCTAACCACAATGCCGGATCAGAAGCGGTATCTGTCGCCCATTGGCGGATTCATGAGGATTACCTTGCTGAGGCAGGGGAACATGATGGCGTTGAATTAGTAGGCGTTTTTACTCATGGCCCCGGCCAGATCCATATGCGTGAACCTTTGGAGAGCCTTGAGGATATCAAAGGCAAAAAAATCCGTGTGGGTGGCGGCATTCAGTCTGCAATCGGTGAGCGCCTCGGTGTTACCGGCGTCGCAGCGCCTGCTAACAAAATCTATGAAATGCTGACGCAAGGTGTTGTAGATGGTGTGTTTAACCCGATGTCGACTAAAACGACACTGAAACTACATGAAGTTGCACCTTATACACTGAAGCTGCCTCATGGCATGTATTTGGGCAGTTTCGGTATTTTTCTGAGCCAAGATACGCTTGATAGGCTGTCTGAAAAAGACAGAGACGCCATTATGGCGGTATCCGGCGAGAAACTGTCCGCAATGGCGGCGAAAGCATGGGCTGATGCTGACGACTATGCAGAAGGTATCGCCCGCGAAAAAGGGAACCAGATTGTTGATGCATCTGACCAGGATTTGGCGTATTTCGCTGCGGTCACCGGCGACTTAGATAAGGCTTGGGTTGAGTCAGTCAAAGATCGTGACGTGGATGCCAAAGCTGCTTTGAGAGCATTCCGCGAAGAGGCTCAGGCATATGAGGTCGCTAATGGTCAGTAATAAAACAGGCATTGGCCAACACTACTGGTCATTGTTCCAACAAGGATGTTGTTACCTGTTTCCCTTGATGCGTTGGACAAGTGCTGTGGCACTGATAGGCATGATGTTATTAACCGTCCTTGATGTGTTGGGCAGATACCTTCTCGGCACTCCTATCTTGGGTGGCAGCGAATTGACCGGCTTCATGCTGTTGGTATTGGTTATGCTGATGTTGCCATTACTTGTTTTTAAAGATGATCAAATCCGGGTGGATTTACTCACGGATACCATCAGCCCGGCGTTTGCCAAGTGGGTTGAGAGGATTTATTCCCTTGGACTCAGTGTTGGCTGCATCTATCTGGCGATGAGCGTCCATAAATTGGCAGCACGTGCTGACAGAAAGCAATTGGTGACAGAGTACCTCGACATTCCGGCCTCTTGGGCGATGTATGCGATTGCTTTCTGCTTGCTGTTGAGTGCTTTCGCCTTTTTGTTCCGGGGAATCTGCTCAACGGCGACCTTAGATAGCCATGTTGAGTCCTTGGAGGGGGAGCGTCATGATTAGTGCTCTGATTGGACTCACGATTGTTTTGCTGCTGTGTGTCCTGCGAATGCCTTTGGCTTACGCCATGACACTGGTAGGCGTCGTAGGATATGCCTCTTTACTAGATTTCAATTTCACTGCTGCCTTGACGATCAGTGCCCGCCGAATTGTCGATACCTTACAAGACCCAGCGTTGAGCGTGATTCCCTTGTTTATTTTGATGGGTAACTTAATCAGCCGATCAGGGATGTCTGTTGAATTGTTTCGGGCTTCCAATGCGCTGGTGGGACACCACCGCGGTGGTATGGCCATGGCGACCATCACGGCGTGCGGCGGTTTTTCCGCGATTTGTGGATCCAGTCTGGCGACGGCAGCAACGATGGGTCAGGTGGCTATCCCTTCTATGCGTCGGTTTGGTTATGCCGACAGCTTGGCGTCTGCCTGTATTGCCGCTGGGGGCACGCTTGGCATCCTTATTCCTCCCAGCGTGGCGTTGATTATCTACGGTATTTTGACAGAGCAAAGTATCCGTGAGTTGTTTGCGGCAGGCTTCGTGCCGGGGGTGATGGGAATTTTATTGTATCTGGCGGCCGTAAAGTACGTAGTGTGGCGCTCGCCCGAAGCAGGCCCCCGTGGGCATGAAATGACGTCTCAGCAGAAGCGGGAGGCCTACAAAGGTATTGCCGGTATTGCCTCTTTGTTCACCATCATTATGGGGGGGATATATCTGGGGATTTTCACACCTACCGAAGCCGCAGGTATTGGGAGTTTTGGCGCCTTGGTGATCGTTTATCTGCGCGACTTGCTTACCAAAAAGCTGCTGAAGGAAGTCCTTTTTGAAACGGCGGTGATGAGTGCAAAGATATTCTTTGTCGTGCTGGGCGCGTTGATTTTCTCCAACTTTATCAACCGTGCGGGTCTTCCTGAGGGATTGGTGCATTTCCTGACCACTCAGGATCTTCAGCCCATGCTAGTGTTTTTGATGATCATCGTGATTTACCTGATGCTTGGCACTGTGCTCGAAAGTATGTCGATGATGCTGTTGACCGTTCCTGTGTTTTACCCTGTGGTTCAAAGTATGGGCTTTGACCTGATTTGGTTCGGTATTGTGGTTGTGGTGGTCACGGAAATCAGCTTAATTACGCCGCCGGTTGGCATGAACGTTTTTGTGCTGAGCGGTATGTTCAAGGATCTTGATAATCGCACGGTATTTCGCGGTGTGATGCCATTTTGGGTTGCAGATATGGTGAGGCTTTTCGCCATTATTTTCATCCCCGCTTTGGCGCTGGGTTTACCTAATTTTCTTTATGGATAAATTTGTGTAACAGGGGGACGTTGTGAACCTGTCTATGCGAGAAACTCATGCAGTATTCCAGATTGCAGAGTGTTTGAATGCGGGCATGGAATGCTCGGAAATGCGCCGGCAAGTGGGTAAATGCTTGCTGGATCTTCTTGATGCTGATTACTTTGCTTCCTATGTATGGGACGGGCCGCGGTGCGGCTTTTCTCATCGCGTGGCGATAAATATGTCTGACGACAATCTCTCTCACTATGAAAGCTATTTTCAGTATCACGATCCTATTACGCCCAAGCTGCAGCAACGTAAACAGGCAACAGCAGTGAGTCAAATCATGCCGCACAGTGCGTTGAAACAAACGGAGTTTTTCAACGACTTCCTGTCTATTGATGGGCTGACGTATGGTCTAAACTTCCATGCCCATGATGGTCGCCAGAACATCGGCGACATCAGGATCTGGAGAAGTCGCAGACGCAATGACTTCACCAAAAGAGATGTGGAAATTGTCAACGCAATGGGCGCAGCTTTCACCAATGCCATGAAGCAAGCAAGACCTGGTGCTTTTTCTAAGGAAGATGTCAGACCCGATGTTATCCCGGACATCAATGCATCATCGGGGATGGATGAAGACTTTCTGGTGGAAGAGTATCACCTGACCGCGCGTGAAGTGGACGTGTGTTTAGCGGTGATACAAGGGCTGTCTGATAAGGAAATAGCCCGACGATATAATGTCTCATTCACGACGGTAAGGACTCACATGAAGCATCTTTTTGAAAAGCTCAATGTGAGGGGGAGAACGCAGCTGATTCATAAAGTTCTGACCCACTGATGAGAGAGGGATATACCCAAACAACCTGACCTTTTTCCTCAGGTTATTTGGGTATAAGGTGCATCTAAAAGAGGCGGCACGGGCAATTATTGGGTTGCAGCCACGATGGCTTGTTCCAGAATTTCTTGTTCGCCGATATGGTTGGCGAGAAGCAACACCAACTTGGCGTTTACCGTCATGACCTCTTCCGGAGGAAGAGAGTTATAAATGTTGGCGAGTGCTGCATAGAATGCATCTCCATCGGTGAAATTCGGCTCGATATTCAATTTCATTGTGCTTCATCCAGTTGGTGACCAAGTGCGCGCTGCATGGCTTCTGTTATGTCGTTAATTGCCGGCTGTCGCCAGCGTGCGGTGATCACTTGATCAGGGCGAAAGAGATAAGCCGTACCTTCAGATAAGTCATATCTCTGGTGGAGCAATCCCTGTGTGTCTGTCAGTTGAGTGATTCCTCGGAGGTTTGCAGATTGCTGATCGTGGCTGATTAGCAGTACTTCCAAGTCGCTTATCTTTGCCAGTTCAGCCAGAAGCTTATCCTGTTCTGTACTACTTTCTGCAATCATGATTACGAAATGATTGCCCACCCAATCGAGCAGCCAGGAAGCCATTTCATGTTGGTTTACAGGCGCATCCAGAATAGGACTACCCGGAATCAACACATTATTGAACGTGTCCCTGTCAGGCGTATTTAACGTTGAATTGCGGTATGTGCAGGGTGTCGATAATCTGCCGCTGTTAATCAGTGGACGCGCAAAAGGGTAGTTTTTTGCCAGTTCCAGTGTCGCATTCCTCAGCACCTTGCTCATGGTACTTTTGGGGGTGATGAAGTCGGTCGCGCGGGTCGAATTCAGGATGTTTTCTTCTGCCGCAAACTGTCGCTCATCATTATAGGTACGAAGCAACAAGGGAGAGGCCGTTTGGTTCAGTACCCGGCATAGCTTCCAAGCTAAATTTTCAACAGATTGGACTGCACCGTTTGCGCCGCGTGCACCAAAAGGGCTGACTTGATGTGCTGCATCACCGACAAAAATCACCCGTTTATGGATGAAGTCATCCATCTTCCGACACTGGAAGGTATACACACTAGCCCACTCCAGGTCGAAGTGTTTGTCTGGCCCCAACATGGCTTCGATACGGGGACGAATGTTCTCTTCCCTTTTTTCCCATTCGGGGTCTGCATCCCACCCGAGCTGCAGGTCGATGCGCCAAACGTTGTCGGCCTGACGATGTAATAATGCGGACTGCTCAGGGTGGAAGGGGGGTTCAAACCAAAACCAGCGCTCAGTAGGAAAATCGGCTTTCATGACCACATCAGCGATCAGGAATCTGTCCTGAAAAACCTGTCCTTTACTTTCCAAACCCAGCTTGGTGCGAATAGGGCTGTTTGCGCCGTCCGCAACAATAAGATAATCACAGGAAATCTGATAAGTGCCGTCGGGTGTATCGACGGTTAGCAGGTTGATGTCTGTTTGCGCATCAACAACCTGAACGTTGTTTTTCCAGCGAAGATCGACCTCCGATAGCGTCTCAATCACATCGACCAGATATTCCTCAAAGTAATATTGTTGAAGGTTGATAAAGGCTGGGAGCTTATGGTGTTTTTCAGGTAGTAGGTCGAACTCATAGACCTTTTCGTCACCAAAAAAAACCTTGCCCTTTTTCCATGTGATGCCTTTTGAAACCATCCGCTCTGCGCAGCCATACCGATTCATGATTTCGAGTGTTCGTTTGGCGAAGCAAATGGCCCGCGACCCTACGCTGACAGTGTTGTTGTCATCGAGTATGACGGACTCGACGCCTTGCTTTGCAAGATCAATAGCCATGGATAAGCCCGCTGGCCCGCCACCGATAATCACGACCTTGTGATGGGTCACTGTGCCTGATTGTTGGTCTTTACTCCTCGAATAGGAATAAACCGGATTGGTATAAGTTGATAACATAAAAATCCATCTAAAAATGCTCTCATGTAAGAATAAATTTAGAGGTGATTAAACGACAGAATCAAGAAAATGTTGTTTCAATTTTGGGAGGATCTAGCTCTTTATTAATAAGCCTGTTTTGTCTTAAATTATTAACGTATTGTAAATTAAAGATTTAACCTTGTGTTTTTATCTCTCTCATTGATGAGTGAAAATTTTAGTGTCTTATATTTGATATGTTTATGGATATTTGTAAATCTCACATGAGAGTATTTGCTATCTTGGTTTTAGAAAGTCAATCACGCTAAAGGAACCAACATGGCAACGAAACCATTCGCATCATCCGCCGACTTAGGTGAAAAACAGGAAACACTAGAGGTATTAGCCGAAGGCGTTTACGCGTTAACGGCAGAGGGTGATCCCAATGTAGGCGCGATAGAAGCAGAAGACTTCGTTATCGCCTTTGAAGCAAGAGCCACCCCCAAAGCTGCTCAGGACTGGCTGACTATGCTGAGAGAGCATACGGACAAGCCTGTGAAATACTTGGTTTTGTCTCATTACCATGCAGTGAGGGTATTAGGCGCATCAGCTTTTAACGCGGAAACCATCATTGCGCATGAGAGCACGAAAATGCTTATTGAAGAACGTGGCCAGCAGGATTGGGAAAGTGAATTCGGGCGTATGCCTCGTTTGTTCAGAGAGCCTGAGGGCATTCCGGGTTTAACGCACCCGGACGTTGTATTTGACAGCCGCATTGAAATCCCGCTCGGTGGTGATCGCGGAAGCTTGATACTTGAACATTGTGGCCGAGGGCATACTGCAGGAGACATTGTTGCTTGGTTGCCTAAGCAAAAAATACTGTTTGCAGGGGACTTGGTTGAGGCCCAGGCAGCACTTTACACTGGGGATGCCTTCCACTTTGACTGGTCATCTCAAACTCTGGATAAAGTGAAGTCATATCAAGCTGATATATTAGTCGGAGGGCGTGGTGCGGTGGCACGGGGTAACGATGCTGTCAATGCTGCGATTGAGCAAACCCGCGGCTTCTTAACGGGTATGTTGGACACCGTCGGAGCAGTGCATAAGCGTGGTGGAACCCTGAAAGAAGCATTCGAGGAAACCCACACATTGCTCGCTCCTAAGTTTGGCGCATGGCCGATATTTGAGCATTGCTTACCGTTTGATGTAAAACGATTATGGGACGAATTTGAAGGTAAGGACTGGCCCGAGATCTGGACCGCAGAGAAAGATCGGGAAGTCTGGGACGCTTTACAGGATTAGGAATGACACAGAAAAAACATCGCACATTAATGCTCAACCAGTTTCTTCCTTATCGGATGGTGAATTTGGCTGATGGTATCAGTAACGCCTGCTCGAAAATCTATCGGGAAGAGTTTGATGTTTCTATTCCCGAATGGCGGATTCTTGCTCGGTTGGCTGAGCACGAAAAACTGAACGCCAAAGACATCGGTGATCTCACTTTTATGGATAAATCCCGGGTCTCCCGCGCGGTCAAACTGCTTGAAGAAAAAGGTCTTTTGCTGAAGGTAAAAGACAGCACAGACAACCGTGCGTCATTCCTTTCGCTCAGTGAGTCAGGCCGTGATCTCTATGCGAAAATCGCTCCCAAAGCGCTGGATTGGGAAGCTGAGCTTATTGATGTACTTGATACCGTTGAGTACCGCGACTTCCTTCGTGTGATGGAAAAGTTGGATGCCCGACTGGAGCAAATGAAAGGCTAGGGTCAGCAGACTCTAGTCCTGCTTATCCTGACTTGTTAACTCTCCACCTTCTGCCGCTTCCTACATAATCCGTTGGTTTGGATATAAGCTTTTAAAGCGAATCGAATGGCCATGGAGTAACGGCTGATGAAGGGTAAAAGCGTTTCAACGACTGAAGATATATTGCAGTTTGTCGCACTGCTTTATCAGGCATCCAGCCATATGCAGCCTGGTGATTTCAAGCAATGGACCATTACGCAGCTTCGTCAGCTTATTCATTTTGACAGCGCATGGTGGGGACGCGCTCTTTTTCCCGAACTCTCTGATACGCCTGAAGTACACGGCAATTCGCTGTTTCAATTACCAGAAGATTACTTTGAGCAATGGCAGAAAATTGCTGACTGCGACACCATTGCAGAAAGTCTCTACAACGATGCCACCACGCCTTTTATGTCAAAGGTTCAGCTAGAAACAATGAGCGGAGCATTGTGTGATTTTCTTTGGCAGCACGACATTCACCAAGTGCTCTCGTTCATGAAAGTCGATCCTGAACTCTTGCTGGATGCCAAAGGGAACATGGGAGAGAGTTTGCTGGTGGATTTTCTCTCTCTGTACCGAAATAGGGAAGGTGAAGCGTTTGAACCGCAAGACGGGAATTGCCTTCGCCTTGTCATGCCCCACATTGTACTTAGCCTCAATCACTGCCTTGAATTCTCGGTGTTGACCAACCAAAGTGCGCAGGCAAACAGCGTATTGGAAGCAGCGATGTTTGACAGTGGGTTTATGCTGAATACACCGTCGATTGGCTTTATTGAGCTGCTCAAACGAGACTACCCGGACTGGGATGGATGCGTTCTACCGGATGAGATTCAAGAAAGTGTGCTTGGGAACATCTCGTCATGGAAAGGAAGACATTTCACCCTGACATTTGAATCGATAGACAGTTACTGGTTTTTGCGGGCTTACCCTTCATCTTTGCTATCTGAATTGACCGAAAGGGAGGCACAGGTTGCCGAGCTGTTTGCAAAAGGGAAAACCTATATGGAAATTGCTCAGGAGATTAACCGTGCTCCCACGACGGTACGCAATCACCTGCAGTCTATCTACCTGAAACTTGGCATCCGAAACAAAGTTGAGTTGGTGGAAAAATACCGTTCCCTTATTTGATACACCATCAGGGAAATCCTCTGAAAAAGTGTAAAACAATGCATTTGCATCATTCAAGGTTCTGCTTCTAGCTCCTAGCTTGTTGGTTAATCACCTGATTCAAATGACTGATCAGGTTATCCAAGGAGGAGCAAGATGAGAAAGACTGGATTGGTGACACACGAACTCTACTTCTGGCATAACACCGGAGAGGCCGCTGCTTTTCTGCCACCTGGGCTCACTATTCAACCCGATAAGCATGCGGAAAATGCAGAAACGAAGCGACGCTTGCTTAATCTTCTGAATGTGGCAGGCCTTGCTGATTCTCTAACCACGATTCCCCCGCGACTGGCTAATAATAACGACTTGCTTAGTTTTCACACTCAAGCCTACATCGATAGCATTCGCGAAATGAGTGATGCCAATGGCGGCGATGCTGGTGAGCTTACGCCCTTTGGTCCAGGTAGTTACGAAATCGCCCTGATGAGCTTGGGAGGTTGTTTAGAGGCGATGGATCGGATGATGGAAGGGCACGTCGACAATGCGTATTGCTTGGTTCGTCCGCCTGGTCATCATGCAGAACCTGAAATGGGGCGCGGGTTTTGTATTTTTGGCAATGGCGTTATCACGGCGAATTATGCCCGGGATGTCCACGGTATGGGACGTATAGCCATCGTTGATTGGGATGTTCACCATGGAAATAGCCAGCAAGGCGCTTTCTATCAAGACTCAGGTGTGCTCACTATTTCCATTCATCAGGATAACTTTTACCCACCGATGTCTGGTGCATTGGAAGAACGCGGTAAGGGTAAGGGTGAGGGTGAAGGCTACAATATCAACGTTCCTTTACCTCCGGGCTCTGGTGATGGTGCTTATCGCAAGGCCTTTGAAGATGTTGTACTTCCCGCGCTGGAAGCTTATCAACCTGAACTGATCATTGTGTCTTCCGGTTTTGATGGCAGTGCGATTGACCCGCTTGGCCGCAATATGGCGACGAGCGAAACCTATAGATACATGACTGAGTCTTTGGTGGCTGCAGCCGAGAAGCTCTGTCACGGTCACTTGCTATGTATTCATGAAGGCGGCTACTCCACAGCCTATGTGCCGTACTGTGGTTTGGCAGTCATGGAGGCGTTAAGCGGCTTGAAAACGGAGCTTGAAGACCCCTTCTTACCGATTGTTGGCGGAATGGGTGGGCAGGAATGCCAACCCCATCAGGCAGCATTAATCGCTTGGGTCGCTGAGTCTGCGCCACTACTAAAACGGTAGGCCCCAACAGCGGATTGCCTGCAATCCGCTGTTCTCCTGTCGTTGACCTCCAACGGGTCTGACGCCCAGTACCAAGAAGTGAAATCCTTCAACCTTTAAGGTGAAAACACCCTGAAAGTGAAAAGGATGAAAGGAGATAAGAGATGATGATAAAAAGGATTGTATTTCTACCTCTTGCTTTGGTGGCATTGCTATCGATGCCATTGAGTGCCCACCCGCTGGATGGCCTGACGGCCGAAGAATATAAATCGATACAAAGCATTCTGCGTGGTTCTGAGCTAGCCGACGAGAATACGCTGTTTCCTCTCATTGATTTAAAAGAGCCGCCAAAAGAGAAAGTTCTGGCGTGGAAAAAAGGCCAACCCTTGGATAGACGTGCCACAGTGGTGATGACTGGACCTGAGGGTTTTTATGAAGCGGTGGTCAACATCACTCAGAAGAAAGTAGAGTCTAATCAACTTATCAAGGGCAGCGGTCAACCCATGATCCTGTTTGAAGAGTTTATTGGTGCATTGACCGGCGCGACTTCTCATCCAGACATGGAAAAAGGGTTAGCCAAACGTGGTTTGAAACCAGATGATGTCTTTTGTCTTCCTCTAACCGCAGGTAATTTCTTCACAGAAGCCTTTGAAAACTCGCGCCTGATGAAGGTGCCATGTTATGTCCTCCCTACCGGGTCAAATTATTACGCGAAGCCTATTGAGGGCTTATTTGCCACCTATGACATTGGCAAAAAAGAAGTCGTTGAAATCATTGATACTGGCGCAGTGCCGCTTCCCACTGACGATTGGGGTTACACGGAAGAAGAAGTGGCGAAAAGAGTTCCACTGAGACCCAAAACGAATCCGGCGGTTGTGACTCAGACGGGTGAACCGAATTACACCATTGAGGGGAGTCACCTTGAATGGGACATCTGGCGTTTGAATTTCCGTACCGAGAAACGCGCGGGTCTCGTGGTGTCGAATATCGACGTGAACGACCAAGGCACGTGGCGTCCGATTATCTATCAAGCGCATTTGTCCGAAGTGTTTGTACCCTATATGGACCCGACAGAAGGCTGGTACTGGCGTACCTATATGGACAGTGGTGAGTACGGGTTTGGGCTGTTTATGACACCGCTTGAGGCCGGCATTGATTGCCCGGTTTATGCGACGTTCTTACCCGCAATGATTGCGGATGACCAAGGTAATCCACTCGAAATTCCTAACGCTATTTGTATTTTTGAGCGCAATATTGGCGATCCTGCATGGCGTCATTACGAAGTCTTTGAGCAAGGTCCAGATAAGTTTGTCCCTGCCGAAGGGCGTCCTGAAACGGAATTGGTGATTCGCACTGCATCTGAAGTGGGTAACTACGACTACCTGATTGATTACCGTTTGAAGCAAGGTGGCCAACTGTATGTCAAAGTCGGCGCATCCGGTCTTGATGCCGTGAAAGGGGTGGCTTCGGTGAGCACTGACAGCGAAACCTACAAGGAAGATACCCGCTACGGTACCCTGATTGCCCCAAATTTAGTCGCGGCGAATCATGATCATTACTTCAACTTCCGGATTGACTTCGATATCGATCAACCAGTGAACCATGCGGCAACGATGGACATTGTTCCTGCCTCTGTTGATCCCGCTGTACCGCGACGCTCAATGTGGGAAGTGAAACACACCATGCTCGACTCTGAGCTGGATGCGAGATACAAAACCTCAACCGCTAAGCCAAGATACTTGCATATCAGTAATGCAAAACGCGACGGGTATCTGGGGCATAAACCAGGCTACATGCTACACCATGGTTCGGTGGCTTATGGGCCATTCGATTTTGAAAATGATCCACCAATGAGGCGAAATGCCTACATCCAATATGCCGTTTGGAACACGGTTTATGATCCGGACCAGCGCTACGCCGGAGGCAAATATGCTGTGCAAAGTGATGGCTCGGACACGTTGGCAGAGTGGGTGAAAGAAGACCGCTCCCTGATGAATGCAGATATCGTTACTTGGTTTACGGCTGGCTTTCATCACATCCCAAGAATGGAGGATTGGCCTGTTATGTCCACTGAGTGGAAAACGGTACACATCATGCCACACAACTTCTTTGCCCATAATCCAGCGCTGACAATCCGCAATGCAGAAACCCCTTCTGAGAAGTAATTGAGTTCACGTCTTTGCCGCCATCCTCATTGTTGAGGATGGCGGTTTTTTCGTGCTCGTCTCATGCTGAGAGGGAAAGGAAGCATAATTCTCAGGAGCAAGAGATGACGGATAAGAGAGATGTACCGTTTACGTTAGAAACGCTGCAGGCAGCATTTAAATCGGGTGAGTTAACCTGCGAATCCTACATCGACGCGGTTATCGAGCGCGCGGAAAGTCTGAAACACCTTAACGCTTTTATTACGGTTGACTGGGAGATGCTTCGAAAGGCAGCGAGGGACGTTGACCAGAGTGGAAAAGCAGGTGAAGGGCTCAATGGCATCCCACTTTGCTTCAAGGATAACATTCAGACTGGTGTTCTTGCTGCGTCTGCTGCGACTAAAGCATTAGCGGGAAATATCAGCAGTGCTTCCGTCGTGGCTGAGCGGCTGTTGAACAGTGGTGCCTTAGTGGGTGGCATGGGAAACATGCACGAGCTGGCCTTTGGTATTACGACTAACAATGGATATAGCGGCGCGTCGAAAAACCCGTGGAATACCGAGCGGATCCCTGGCGGCTCAAGCGGTGGTGTCGCTGTGGCGATTGCAGCTGGCATTATGCCAGCAGGCATTGGAACGGACACAGGAGGCTCCGTAAGGTTACCTTCTGCACTCTGTGGGATCGTTGGCTTTAGACCTTCTATGATGCGCTATCCATCAGAAGGGCTGGTACCTGTCAGCCATACCCGGGATACGGCAGGTCCAATGGCGAATACTGTCAAGGATTGCCGAATCTTGGATGCCATCATGGCGGGCAAAAACGATTCCGCCATTGATGAAGTAGCGAGTCTTTCTTCTATCAAGCTGGGTGTTCCCCGAGCCTATTTCTTTGACAATCTAGACCCTGAAGTCGGCAGATTATCTGAAGACGCCCTAAAGAAACTTTCTGATGCGGGCGTGACCTTGGTAGAGGCGGATATTCCCAATGTTGGTGAACTTGATGAAGCCTGCAGTTTCCCGATTGCGCTTTATGAATTTATGCAGGACTTACCTGCCTATCTTATCGCTCATGCATCACATATCAGTATTAAAGACGTCGCTGAACATGCTTTAAGCCCTGACGTGAGTGGATTGATGGCTTCGCTGATGTCTGATGGCGCGATGCCAGAATCCGTGTATCGAGAAGCTGTTAATGTGGTTCGTCCTAAACTCCAACAAACCTACGCAGACTATTTCTCGAAGCAAGGCGTGGATGCTGTCATCTTCCCAACCACTTTGCTGCCTGCCGCGCCTATTGGTGATGATGAAACCGTTGAGCTTAATGGCGAACGCTTACCTACCTTTCCAACTTTTATTCATAACACCGATCCAGGCAGCAATGCAGGCATTCCAGGAATAAGCCTGCCCATTGGCCTAACCCATAACGGCTTGCCTGTTGGTATCGAAATTGATGGACCTTTCAACAGCGATGAGCGGTTGCTATCGATCGCGGAAGCGCTGGAGTCAGTCTTCAACTTTACGCAACGCCCCTGATCCACTCTTCATAGATGTAAGGAACACAACAATGAAAAGACGCGAATTTTTAACTTCGTCGATGAGTGCTGCGCTGCTGGCAGCGATTGCACCGACTTTTGTCTCAACCCGGGCTCTCGCTGCGGAGACAGTTAAACTCGGTGTGATGATTCCCCAGTCAGGCCCCGCGGGTCTGTTTGGCCCCTCCTGTAAAAACTGCACAGAAATGGCGGTTGAAGAAATCAACAAGTCGGGTGGCATTTTAGGCAAGCAGGTTGAAGTGTTTTATGCCGATGCTGGCGGTTCTCCTTCCGATGCGCTGAAAAATGCGGTGCGCCTGTACAAAGGCGAAAAAGTGGATGCGTTTATTGGCATGCATGACAGTGCTGTGCGAGGTGCACTCACCAACTTGTTCAAAGGCGAGGTGCCTTACATCTATACGCCAATCTATGAAGGTGGTGAATGCGCAGAGGGAACTTATGTACTCGGTGAGACCCCTGCGCAGCAATTGGCACCGGTCATTCCCTGGTTAGCAAAAAACAACAAGGTCAGTAAATGGTATTTGATTGGTAATGATTACAACTGGCCACGTGACTCGAATGCTGCGGCGAAAGAATACATTAAAGCAGCAGGTGGTGAGGTAGTCGGTGAGGAATATCTGCCATTTTCAGCCGATAACTTCGACTCCAGCTTGGCAAAGATCAAAGCCAGTGGCGCTGATGCAGTACTGATCACTTTGGTTGGTGGTGCATCAGTGAGCTTTAACCGCGCATTTGCAAACTTCGGTTTGGACAAGCAAGCCCTGCGATTGGGCACCTTAATAGAAGAAAATACCCTAGCAGGTATTGGGGCAGAAAATGCTGCAAGACTTTACTCTTCATCAGGTTATTTTCAGAACATTAACTCGCCCAAAGCCGCCGCATTTGCTGAGCGCTACTACGAAAAGTTTGGCAGTGATGCACCTGCACTCAATGCATTAGGTGAGTCCTGCTATGACGGTGTCTATCTCTTCAAAGCCTTGGCAAACGAAGCAAAAGGCGTAGCGGCTGAAAAAATTGCCAGCGCTTCTGAGGGCGCGTCATTTTCTTCTCCTCGCGGGAACATGACGTTGACGAAGGGGCATGTTGATAAGGATATCTATCTTGCGGAAGCCGTAGATGGCAGATTCCGCGTTGTTGAAACCTTTGAAAACGTGCCTAGCGGCAGTACCTGCAGTTAATGGAGAGAGTGACGCACATGGATGTGTTGACCTTATATATTTTGAACGTCATCTACAGCCTCTCAGTGTTGGCGTTAGTTGCAACTGGCCTTGCCGCTGTGTTCGGACTACTAGGTGTGATGAACATGGCGCATGGTGAGTTTGTCATGCTTGGCGCTTATAGCGCGCTGCTCGCAAGTCAATGGTCACTGCCTTGGCCTGCGGGCCTTTTTTTGGCTGTCATTGTGAGTGCTTTAGTCGGTGCACTCATGGAAAAGGGCCTCATCAGGCACCTTTATCAGCGGCCGTTTGACACCTTGTTGGCAACTTGGGGTGTAGCCATGCTCATCCGAAAAGGGATTGAGGCTCTTTTTGGTAGGGAGTACCAAAACGTTCCTCAATACTTGCCAGGCACCGTCGATGTTGTTGGTGTTGATTACCCAGTTTATCGATTGCTCTTGGTGGTGTTGATTGCCGCCTTGATGACCGGCATCTACCTATGGTTCAGAAAAAGCCCTGCCAGCCTCAAAATTCGTGCGATGGTAGACAACCCTGCACTGGCGCAGGCTGTCGGAATAAACACTGAACGCGTTGCCTTTTACACGTTTGTTTTCGGTGTCAGTACCGCAGGGCTCGCCGGTGCATTGATTGCACCTCTGGTGAGGGTCGACCCCTACATGGGGCTGGATTACTTGCTCTCCTCATTTTTCGCCCTTGTGATTGGCGGCCTCGGCAGCGTTGAAGGCCTGATTCTGGGAAGCGGCATGATTGGCGGCTTAGATCAGTCCCTCTCCAACCTGTTCGACAAGGTCGTCGGCTATACAGGTGTGCTTCTGCTGTCGATTTTCTTTTTATGGTGGAAACCCAATGGCATCATTTCGCAACGTTAATTTTTACGCGATCGCGTTTATCTTCGCACTGCCTCTGTTTATCGATAGCTTTACTGCATATGAGGTTGGTCTCTATTTAATCTTCGGACTCGCAGCATTGAGTGTCGCGTCTTGTTGGGGGCAGGCAGGTTTCTTACCGCTTGGCCAAGCCGCTTTCTTTGGATTGGGCGCGTATCTTTATGGTTATGTGAATGTTGAGCAGGCATCGGTGTTCAGTGTCGTAGAAGGACTGGTTTTGGCACTTCTGGTACCGGCGCTGTTAGCTTTCGCATTGGGAAAGCTGGTGTTCTCACGTACTTCGAGTTCCGGCCCGTATTTTTCGTTGATCACACTGGCGGTTGCCATGTTGGCAACGCAATTAGCATTGGTTTTTGATGGTGTCACAGGCGGGTTTAACGGCCTTAATGGCATTAATGACATTCCAGGAACAGATCGTTACGAAAACCTGTATTGGGTGATTGCAGGCGCAGTGGCAGTTGTGCTTTTGTCCCTTCAGTATTTAGAAAACACGCCATTCGGACTTTTGCTTAATGCCATCCGTGATAATGAACAGCGTGTTGACTTACTGGGTTACAAAAGTGACCAACTGAAAAGTACTGTCTTTGCCATAAGCGCTGCGGTTTCTGGGTTGGCGGGCGCGTTGTACAGTGTCCATCAGGGAATCGTTACGCCGCAGGCACTCGGCTTTTTTCTCTCGGCAGAGTTCGTAATATGGGCTGCAGTGGGAGGACGCTTTACCTTGATTGGGCCTATCGCAGGCGCTTTGGCAATGGGAATGGTATCCAGTGAGCTGAAAGAAACCTTTCCTTACTGGGAGGTGATTGTCGCGACCATTTTCATCCTTGTGGTGCTTTTTTTACCCAAGGGCTTGCTCGGTTGGTTGCCCGCTACGAAAACGCGGATTGAGGATGACAAGTTAGAAGAAGAAACGGATTCTTGCCCGCCCGAAAAGCGGGTAACGCTAGCCATCAAAGACGTCTCTGTATCCGTTGGTGCCGTCAATATACTTTCGTCATTGGATATGCGTTTAGGCGGAAAAGGCATTCAATGCTTGATTGGCCCGAATGGCGCAGGCAAAACCTCAGCTTTTAACACCATGACAGGTGTGCTTCCGCTTTCATCAGGAAATCTCGTATGGAATGGCGAGCGTTTCCGTCCCCGCAAACCTTATGACGCTGCACGTCAGGGGATTGGTCGGAAATTACAAATTCCTTGTGTATTCCCATCGTTAAGCGTTGAAGAGAATATTCATTTGGCGATGTGGGCAAGCCGTTCGAATAAGAAACCATTATTCCGAGTAGCCAAATACGGAAAACGTTCTGCATCTTTAAACGCGCTTTACGAAGCGATGCCATTTCTTGAACAGGGTGAAGTCTTGGCCGGATCGCTATCGGTAGGGCAACGTCAAATGCTGGACTTTACGATGACCTGTCTTGCTGAACCTGACTTGTTATTGCTGGATGAACCCTGTGCGGGACTCTCACCTGTCGAGACAAAAACGCTCATCGACATCATCAAAAATTACATCGCCAGAGAGAGAAAACCCTGTGTGATTATTGAGCATGACATGCAAGTGGTGGAGAAATTGGCTGACGAAGTGCTGGTGATGAATCAAGGTTCTATGTTGTGTTTTGGCAGCTTTGATTTTGTTCGTGAGAACGAGGAAGTACGAGCCATTTACGCAGGAGGAACCAAGTAATGTCAGACAAAATTCTGGATGTGAAAGGTCTTTCAGGTGGGTATGGCGATATTACGATCGTTAGGGATGTGAACTTTTCAATCGGGAAAGGAGAGGTTGTGTGCCTTGCTGGTCGCAATGGTGTGGGAAAAACCACTTTAATGAAGCTCTTGTCGGGAGCGCTGGTGCCCGGCAAAGGTCATATATGCCTTAATGGAAAAGATCTGTCGGGCTTGAATGCTTTTGAGCGACAGCAAAAGCAAATTAGCCATGGATTACAAGAACAGTCAGTTTTTGGGGGATTGACTGTGCGGGATAATCTATCACTGACAGGTAAGTGGGGTGAAAACCCTCTTGTTCACCGCCTTCTTGAGGCTTTTCCGATCATAGAAAAACGTTATGACGTGCAGGCTGGGAAATTGTCGGGTGGCGAGAGGAAGTTGGTCTCATTTTGCCGAGTTGTCGTCGAAGACGGATTGCTGACTTTACTTGATGAGCCAACAGAAGGAGTTCAACCTGAAAACATCGAGCGAATGGGGGAGGTGATCCTCGAACAAGCTCAACAAGGACGAAGCTTCATTGTGGCAGAGCAGAACCTTTCACTGATTGAGCAAATCGCTGATGCCTGTTGGGTGATGGACCATGGTGAGTTGAAGTCATTTTATCCAGCATCTCACAACTTAAGACATCTTGTAGTGCGAGAGTTGGTTATTTAGGGTTTCTGATTTTGTATATTTTCCCTAACGACAAAGTTTAAATCATCTTCTAACCATTCAGTGCAGCCGTAAGCTGCACTGGTGGCATTCACAACTGTAAAGGTAGCTTTTGACTCCATCAAACAGAACTCGTTTACACTCGTATACGACTGAGATTATGGTCATTTCTGGATGATTTGTTGAGCTGACCAACTCAATACCCTTTAGTTCATGCAGTACGAATAGAAACCCAACCACCGAAGAGTTTGTTATAGCTTCACAAGCCGCTGGGTTTGCAAATTAATCCACGATAGCTGAATTGGATACTCGAAGCCGCTGATAGGATTCAGCGGCTTTTTTGTATTGGTGGGTTTGCTTCTGGGGTGGCTATGCACCAAAGCGGGTTCAATCTAAACGGTCGACACCGAACTGGTGTTTACCCTCGGTCCCACCTAACATGCTGTAAAACAGCAAATGCGCTATGAAGCTCGAAAGGTGAGGAATGTGAGAAAGACAGACAAGAAAATCGATAATTCACTCAGAAAGGCTCTAACCCAAGTGTGTGACATTGCCCAGTCAGAAAATGATGGCTTCGAGTGGCTGACCCACTTTGTAAATTACGACAGGTTCCCGAACTCGCTAAACATCGTTTGTGTCTTTGACACCCAGGAAAATTTGGCGTTAGCCAACCAAGAATGCTTTCATCGGCTTATCAAAGATGCATTGGATTCTATAGATATCAAAGTGAAAGATATGAACAAGCACGTGCAATTTGATACGGAAGAAAACTGCGAGAAAGAAAACAACGGTAAATGGAATGTGCGTTTTGAGAAACAAGGCTTTCAGCTCTGAGCGTTTCAAGAAAGCATCAATAGAGGTTAAAAGGTCTTCGAACCTTTATTCTGGGCTCTTCAGATTCACCATTAAGGTAAGCCTTTTCTAGATTGCGGCGAATGAATCATTGCTGATTCACACCCTAAAAGGGTGACCTGATAAGGTTTAGCTCTGTCTATACTCCCGAATTAGTCAATTGAGCGCATGAAGTGCGATATACACTAGGGAGTATTGATGAGATCTATATCTTTGGCACTGGGCTGTGTTTCGATCAGCAGCCTGTTGTTTTTCCCCTCAAGTGCTGTAGCAGCTGTCGAAGGACTCTCTGCCCATAAAGACAATTACTTCCTTCCTTTCTACAAAGAGCGCCGTGTTAACCAGCAGCGATTTGAGCCATTGAACCCGAACGGAACAGAAGCAAAAGATACCTTTATCCAGTTTCAGTTCAGCGCCAAATATCAAATGATAGAAATTGGTGACGACGGACTCTATCTGGCTTATACCCAACGCTCAAACTGGGAAGCATATGACAGCTCTGCCTACTTTAGAGACAGCAACTACAACCCTGAACTCTTCTATCGACTCCATATTGAAAACTGGCAAATCGACCTGGGTGCTGAACATGAGTCCAACGGGGCAGGCGGTGATAACGAAGTCAGTTGGAATCGGATCTATGTGGATGCGCGACATGATTGGGAGTGGGGCTACATCAGCTTCAAGCCCTGGATCAGAGTAGGTAATGTAACGTACAACCCTGATATCGCAGATTTTCTGGGATATTCGAGACTGGAGCTGGGTTGGCAACCCACAGAGTTACAAGAAATTAAACTGCAGGTCAGTAACCTGTTTGCAGATGAGTTTGACCATCTGTATTACGGTGTCAGTTGGAACTTTCCTATCTATCAGGGCTTGAGAGGCTATGTGAAGGCAGAAACTGGGTATGGTCTGACTATTTCAAACTACAACTTTGATGAAAGTGCTTATGGGGCGGGGGTTGCATTCAGTTTTTAAGTGTAAAAGATCATCAGACCCTAAAGCTCAGAATGGTATGAGATTTTGGATGTGAGCTAATTTTTCGTCATTAAAAATGTACATATGACAAGTTAATGCTTTTCTCATGCTTTAGGGTTAGTGCAACTCATCAAACGTTGTCAGATTTAGACAATGAAATCAGGGCAAGAAATGACCAGTTGGGCAACTAGTTACCTGAAAAATGAGCAATTTCTTGCTCAAGCTGGTAAGAGCAGATGTCTAACTCTTTGAATACTTGGCGAGTAATTTATGGTCTACTAATTGCTTTGTATCACGCAGGAACCAAATTTATCAGGGTAGGAGCGTGAAATGGGAAATGCGGTAGTACTTGGCAATATTGGGACAGATCATGATGGTTTTCATCCTTCTCCCGTTGTCGCCGCTTCTTCCGCTATAAAAGTGGATGGCATTCCGCTTGCGCGTCAAGAAGACGCCATAACTCCGCACGACAAACCCAAATCGCCCCCTCATGTTAGAAGTATCGCCGCGGGTTTTCCGACGGTTTTTGCAAACGGTAAACCCGTTGTCAGAACTGGGGATCCGGTGAGTTTTGTTGGTGTGGTTGTTGGCGGAGAGATAGTCAATATTGGTTAGCGTGTTTGAGCTACATTTGTCAAACGGGTTAGTGCCAAATTAGATTATAGTTAAATTTATATATAGTTGGTTTTGTAATTAAAGTTCCATTTATTTTTCCTTACATTTCTAAGTAGGGGTTTTGTACTAGATTGAATTATTAATGCTTTTTTAATGCCCCTCGATAGGCCATGTGTCCAATAAATAATAAAGCGCGACTGAAGTCTAGTTTTATTATTTCATCTCTGTAATTTAGTAAATTATATCTTGTCTACGATCGTACTATTGAATCATCATAATTATAAATTTTTGGCGCTTGTATAGTCTCCGGATCGAAGGTTATGCAAATAGATGCTGTTAAAGAACACAATAGAGATCATCGATATATCATTGTTGTGAATAGTCGATGCTTTCAAAAAAATACTAATAAATACATAACGTTGGTTGGCAAGGTTCTAAGGTGGTACAAGCTTAACAAGTGATCATGTTTGAGTGTTATGCATATTGTCGCAAGCATTGACGACGTACTTATTTCTGCATTTCACCAGACTTTCCTTGTTCTCTTCTTTTTCCCTCCAAAGTTCTTTTTGCTGTACATATAGATTAATTAGCAATGTCTAACTTAGCCGTTTCTTAATGCAAGAAATCCGGTTGGGATCCGTTTTCTTTAATTTCTCCTGCTTCTAAGTTTTTCAGGGGTTATTGGCTGCTTAATAGCATTTACATCTATCTGGGTGTTGCTTTTTCTGCGGTGAAAAGTCGAAACGTAAACATGTTTAATCCATAAAGTCTCTATAGCGAAAGGAGAGCGTAAAATGGCGAAAGAGGGAAGTGTTGCTCCTAAAGAGCGTATTAACATTAAATACGTTCCAGCAACCGGCGATGCTCAGGCGGAGATTGAACTCCCGCTGAAAATGGTCGTTTTGGGCGACTTCAAAGGTCACCCAGAAGACACCTCAATCGAAGAACGCGAAGCCGTTTCTGTCGATAAAAACAACTTCACCTCAGTCATGCGAGAGAGCAACCTTTCGGTGACTACTTCAGTGCCAAACGTAATGACAGAAGAGGAAGGTCAAGATCTTCCTGTCGAACTGTCGTTCAAGTCTTTGGCGGATTTCTCTCCAGATTCAGTAGCAAACCAGGTCCCTGAGCTGAAGAAGCTTGTTGAGCTTCGCGAAGCACTGGTTGCTCTCAAAGGCCCGCTAGGCAATATCCCTGCTTTCCGCGCCCGTCTCCAAGAGCTACTGGCATCTGAAGATTCCCGCGAGAAGTTACTCGCTGAACTGGAGCTGGTGGGTGCTGAAGAGCAACCGGCTGACGAACAGTAATCAACGCAGAAGAGAAAAGGATTTTGTTAATGTCCGTACAAGAGAAAACGCTTGAGAGTTCTGCCTATGAATCTGGCAGTCTGCTCGACGACATCATGGCTCAAACCCGCATGGCACCTAGCGAAGAAGGCTATGATGTTGCCAAAAAAGGTGTAGCTGCATTCATTGAAAACCTGATTGGTTCAGACCAGCAGGAAGAACCAGTCAATAAAGCGCTGGTTGACCAGATGTTGGTTGAACTGGATAAGAAAATCAGTGCCCAGATGGATGAAATTCTCCACAGCGAGCCTGTTCAGCAAATGGAATCTTCATGGCGTGGCCTGAAGCTGCTGGTTGACCGCACTGATTTCCGCGAAAACATCAAAATTGAAGTGCTCCATGCAACGAAACAAGAGTTGCTGGATGACTTTGAATTTGCTCCCGAGACCACGCAATCTGGTCTTTACAAGCATGTTTACTCAGCAGGTTATGGCCAGTTTGGTGGTGAACCAGTGGGTGCTATTGTTGGTAACTATGCGTTCACGCCAAGCACACCAGACATGAAGCTGCTGCAATATGTAGGTTCAGTAGGTGCAATGGCTCATGCGCCATTCCTGTCTTCAGTGGCACCGGAGTTCTTCGGCATCGACTCTTTCGAAGAGTTGCCAAACCTGAAAGATCTGTCTGCTACCTTCGAAAGCCCGCGTTACACCAAATGGCGTTCACTGCGCGAGTCTGAAGATGCACGCTACCTGGGCCTGACTGCGCCACGCTTCCTGTTGCGTGTTCCTTACGATCCAGTTGAAAACCCAATCACGTCTTTCAACTACCGTGAAAACGTATCGGATTCACACGAAAGCTACCTATGGGGTAACACTGCGTTCGCACTGGCTTCACGTCTGACTGACAGCTTCGCGAAATACCGTTGGTGTCCAAACATCATTGGTCCACAAAGTGGCGGTGCAGTGGAAGATCTGCCTGTTCACCTGTTTGAATCACTGGGTGCGCTTCAAGCAAAAATTCCTACCGAAGTGCTTATCACTGACCGCAAAGAGTTTGAGCTGGCCGAAGAAGGCTTTATCTCTCTGACAATGCGTAAAGGCAGCGATAATGCCGCTTTCTTCTCTGCAAACTCTATCCAGAAGCCAAAAGTGTTCCCGAACACTAAAGAAGGCAAAGAAGCAGAGACCAACTACAAGCTGGGTACCCAGCTGCCATACATGATGATCATCAACCGTTTGGCGCACTACATCAAAGTGCTGCAGCGCGAACAGATCGGCTCTTGGAAAGAGCGCCAGGATCTTGAGCGAGAGCTGAACACTTGGGTTCGTCAGTATGTGGCAGATCAGGAAAACCCACCGGCAGAAGTCCGCAGCCGTCGTCCGCTTCGCGCAGCGAAAGTGGAAGTGATGGACGTGGAAGGCGATCCGGGTTGGTACCAGGTTTCTCTGGCTGTTCGTCCTCACTTCAAATACATGGGCGCGAACTTCGAACTGTCTTTGGTAGGCCGTCTGGATCAGTAATCCATGGCTGTACCTGACGCAGAGGACTCCGCGTACGGCGTCAGCTTCTTCCAAAGGTTAGAAGCTGACGCACCAAAGCGGTCTGTCACTCAGGGACCAGATACCGATGAGGTTCTGCAGTCGTTGAAGAGAAATGTCACCAATCTTCTGAATGCGCGAATGGGTGAGTCCCTGAGTGCACCGGATCTTGGTTTGATTGATTTCAACGATGCGTCCCTGAGTTCACATGACCTTGCTTTGCAGATACGCCGAGCCATTCGACGATGCATTGAAACCTATGAGCCGCGGATAAAGAGCATGGAAATTCATGTACTGCCGGATAACGGATCTCCGCTGAATCTCAGGTTTCAAGTTACCGCATCAATCAATGCAGGAGCCTTGCACAGGAATGTGCAGATGGAACTTCTGTTGGATAGCAATCGAAAGTACAGAGTAGTTTAAGTGTCACGGAATCGATTTTTCAGGGATGAGCTGGCGTTCTTGCGTGAGCAGGGCGTTGAATTTACAGAAGTCTACCCTCAGCTTGCCCGCTTTCTGAACAGCAGAAATACCGACCCGGATGTCGAGCGTTTGCTTGAGGGTTTTGCGTTTCTGACGGGAAGATTGCGTGAAAAAGTCGAAGACGAATTTCCTGAACTGACTCACTCGATTATCAATATGCTGTGGCCGAACTATCTTCGTCCGGTTCCCAGCATCAGCATTGCACAATTCTCACCAGACGAAAAAGCGCTGACGTACGCCCAACAAATCGAGAAAGGCACACAACTTGATGCCAATCCTGTGTTTGGCACTGTTTGTCATTTCAGAACCTGTCGTAATGTTGATATTTATCCATTGCGTCGCGACAAAGTCTCTACCGTTCATACCCGAGATGCATCACTGGTTGATGTTGAGCTGACGATTCTCGGCGATCAAATGGCGGGGCAGTTGGGGTTGAACTCACTGCGTTTCTTCCTTGGAGGTGAAACCTACAGTGCTGAAATGCTTTATCTCTGGTTGAGTCATTACCTCGATAAAGTGGAAGTGGTGACTGGCGATAAAGTTGTCACTTTACCCAAAAACAGCTTCAGAGCCGTAGGCTTTGACAGTGATGATGCCATCTTGCCGTATCCGAAAAACGTCTATGAAGGTTACCGCATTTTGCAGGAATATCTCTCGTTTCCTGAAGCCTATCTGTTTTTCGATGTACCAAATCTTGGCAAGTTTGTCCCTGAGGAAGCGCAAGGCAAAATCACACTGAGATTCAGCTTCTCAAAAACGCTTCCGCCAGATGTTCGCGTGAAAGATGAAAGCTTCGAGCTCTACTGCACGCCAATCATCAACCTCTTTTCTCACGATGCAGATCCGATTGATCTCAACGGCAAAAGCACTGAATACAAGATTACGCCTTCCAGCCGTTATGCCTCGCACTACGAAATATTCAGTGTGGATTTGGTTCAGGGCTGGCAGGAAAACAACGTAGGACGCATTCGCGGTCAGGTTCGCACCTATACGCCATTTGAAAGCTTTCAGCATGAAATCGAACGTGCGCGCGATAGAAAAGCGCTCTACTACCGAGTTCGTGTGAAAGACAGTGTTCATACCGATGGCTTTGATCACCACATCTCTTTCGTCCGAAGCGATGAGACCGAGTGTGTGGATTTCAGCGAGGCGATTTCACTGAGTTTGACCTGTACAAACCGTCAATTGCCTTTGGAGCTAGGAAAAGGCGATATCAGCATCCCGACGGATTCTTCTCCCGCGTATGCAAAGTTCAGCAACCTGACCGAACCGACTGCGCCAATGCGCCCAATGCTTGATGGCACATTACTTTGGACGCTGATTTCCAATTTGTCGCTTAACTATCTGTCGTTACTTTCCAAGGATGCGCTCTCTTCAGTTTTGCGAGCTTACGACTTCCGCGCCTTGGTTGACCGTCAGGCAGAGCGTGTATCACGCCAGCGTTTGGATGGCATTGTCGATATCCAATCCAAGCCGATTGAAAAACTCATTCGTGGACTTCCGGTTCGCGGATTGCGTTCAGAAATCACCTTAACCCAGAGTGCGTTTGGCTCCGAGGGCGAGCTTTACATTTTTGGCACCGTACTCAGCCGATTTTTCTCTCTTTACGCCAGCATCAACTCCTTCCATGAGTTGGTGATCATCAATGCTGATAATCAGGAAAGGTATACATGGGGCATTCAGAACGGACAGCAACCTCTGATATAGAGGAAACTGTTGCCCCTGACTTTCATGAAAAGGACGGGGGCGATAACAAGGGATCGGGCCTGCCTAAAAACGTCAGAGCCTACAACTTCTATCAGTTGGTGGAGCTTATGCACCACCTCAACGATTTGGATCCGGAAAGTGAAAAGTCGACCTCCAGCAAGCTGCTGTTTGGTAACCATCCTGGTCTAGGTTTTGCCGCCAGCGACGTTACCGCGCTGGAAGAAGTGAATGGTGACCGCTATCGCCTTGAAACCACATTCATTGGAATGAGCGGAGCACAATCACCACTGCCGGGCTTCTTCCTTGAAGAGATACTGACAGAGAGCGAAGAAACGGGCCTTAGAAAACCGTTTCTGGATTTCTTCAACCACCGCATTATCACGCTGGTTTACCAAATTTGGCGCAAGTATCGCTACTACATCCGCTTCCGTGAAGATGCTTCAGATGCCTTTTCTGCGCAGCTTTTCGCACTGGTCGGTTTGGCTGACAGTGACCTTCGCGGTGAGACCCCGATTAACTGGTGCAAGATGCTGTCTTACGCCGGCACGTTGGCTGGACGTAGCCGTTCTCCGCAGGTGGTCTGCGGCATTATTGCGCATTGCTTTGATTTGGAAGATGTCACCATCCGCCAATGGGAATTGCGTCATGTTGATATTCCCCAAGAACAAAAAATGAGTCTGGGAATGGCCAATGTGGCGTTGGGCATGGACACCGTAATTGGCGATAAAGTCGCTGACCGAAGCGGAAAATTCGTCATCTGTATTAATGGACTCACGCAAGCGCGCTTTCGCGACTTTCTCCCCTCTGGCAAGGAATACATGCCTCTGCTGACGTTGGTGGAGTTCGTGCTGCGTGAGCAAATGGCTTTTGATTTGGAACTTGGTTTGAAGCCTGACCAGGCACCGCCGATGCGTCTTTCTGCGCAAAATCCGGCATCGCTAGGTTGGTCGTCCTTCACGGGCGAATTAGACCGACCGCGCATGGTTCGCATTCAGGCCAGGCAGTAGAGGGAAATATGTCTCAACACTATCCCAAGATAGAACAGGAATCGCAGTTGCAGCAGGCAACTCTCACGGTAACCAACACCCAGCACTTGGAGGCAGGTTTGTCAGCCACGCATGTGTTTACCCATGAAGGTGGCTCAATTGGTTCCAGCGGTGCCGACGAATGGAACCTGATCGACAGAGAAGGCCGAGTGTTCCCGCATCACGCTGAGATCGTTGAAATCGATGGCGAGCTTTGTCTGCTTGATGTTCGCGGCGCGAGCTACATGAATGGCGCCACGATTCCCGTCGGCGCAGGCAAATCAGCGCGCTTGAAAGACAACGACATGGTGCTGATTGGTCCTTACCAAATCCGCATTCATTTAAGTGCCGCGGGCTCAGACGGTTCGGCGAATCAGCATGGATTAGAGAATGTCTTTCTTACAGAAAAAGACGCGACGCAGATTGGCGCTGAGCGTGACGATAGCGATGTTGAAAATCCCGATGATGCAGTGATTGATGACCCTTTGGCCGCCCTTGAAGCTGCCACTCCCCAAATTTCTTCTGGTGATGATCCACTGAGTGAACATCAGGAAATGTCTGCCGAGCAGTTGAAAGAAAGTTACCTGCTGGCAAAAGACACCGAATGGCACGGTGCAGAGAAAACCGTGCATGCAGATAGCGAATACGAAATGAGTTCAGCGATTACGCTGAAACGGACTTTACCCTATGAGGATGCCCTGATGGATGACAAAACCCTTGAACGCCTGGAACAAGAAGTAGGGCGAGACTACGCAAATGCTGACAAGCCAGAAAATGCATATGGCGATAACGGATTCAGTGGTTATGCATCGGGCGAATACGCGAGTGAGGCCTCTGCAGAAGACGGCAATCACTTGGTAACAGGTCCTATCTTCCGTGGTCTTGGCGTTCAAGCGGGTAACAGCAGCAACATGGCTGAAATGCAGGCACTGTCGGAAGAGATGGGCGCGTCACTGCAATCTGCCATTCGTGGTCTGCTTGCACTGCATCAGCAGGTAGAAGAAAGCCGCTTTGGCATGATGAACAAGAACCTTCAACCGATTGAAGACAACCCACTTCGTCTAGGCCTGCCATACGAAGAAACAGTCGAAACCATGTTTGATCGTGACCGCAGTATGGTTCACCTGTCTGCTCCTTCAGCCATCAGTGAAAGCCTGACCAACATCCAACACCACAACGAAGCGGTGCAAAGCGCAACCGTGGAAGCGTTGGGTCAGATTCTCCGCGCATTCTCACCGGAAGTGCTGATGCGTCGATTCAGTGCTTATCGCCGTCCTGGTGAAGTGTCACCAGAGTCTGCAGATGCCTGGGCATGGAACATGTACAAAAACTATTACAAAGAGCTGACTTCCGACCGCCAACGCGGTTTCGAAAAGCTGTTCTGGGAAATTTTTGATCAGGCTTACGACCGAAAGATTCGTGAGAAACAACTGGAGGTATAAGGCGATGAAACGTCTGCTAGGTTGCTTTCTGCTATTCACGCTTTTCGGTTGTTCGAGCAGCGATGACGCACTGCCAAAAGATCAACCGACAACGGTGACGTTCAGTTTGGTGGCGACACAAAAGGTCAATCCCAACATCAGTGGCGATGCGACACCGATTGAAGTGCAGGTCTTTGAACTGGAAGACGACTCCATGTTTCTGGCGTCCGGCTTTGACCAACTGGCAGGCGATGCTGAAGGCGCGCTGAAAAGTAATTACGTCGACCACCGGGATTTCTCTTTAATTCCGGGGCAATTCAAATTTATCGATCATTTCCAGATTGATGAAAGCACGCGCTACATCTCCGTGATGGCGCGCTTCTCTGACCCAGATGTCAGTGATTGGAAGAAAGTCGTTAAGGTCCTGCCGGTTGGTCGGGTTTACCACCTGCTTATGTACTTCGATGGCACCGAAGTCGTTCTGGATAAAGTGGAGTAAAGATGTCAGCGAGAAACCGGGTTGTCTGGAACGAAGGGCTTTTTGTTAAGCCGCAGCATTTTCAACAGCAGCAGCGTAATTTGGAATATCAGCTGGATGAGCGCGTAGGCTCTGTCAGCCGCTATCTCTATGGCCTGACTGAAATGACGCTGAACGCAGAGTATCTGAGCTTTGGTCGTATCGCGCTCGATAGCGCATCGGGCGTGATGCCGGACGGAACTGTCTTCCGCATTCCTCAGGAGGACATGCAACCAGAAGCGCTGGAAGTGGTCGATAGTTCACTTGCGAATCAGATTGTCTATCTTGCCATTCCACTTCGCAGTGATTCGATCACCGAAGTGACCTGGCCGGAAGGCGCAGGTTCAGGTCGATACACCTCTGTCAGTCAGGAAGTACGTGATATTCACACCTTCCAAGGCGACATGGCACCGATTGATGTGAGTCCGGTTTGCCTGCGTTTGATGCTGGAAAAAGAAGACCGAAGTGCATACGCCTCCATCGCGATTGCCCGCATTCTGGAAAAGCGTCCTGACGGCAGCGTGTTGCTCGATGATAGCTTCGTACCTTGCCACTTGAACGTTGGTGCAGTGTCCGTGCTTCATCGTTTTATTGGCGAAATGGCGGGACTGATGCGTGAACGTGCGAAGAACATTTCCCAACGTATTGGCGCGCCAAGCCAAGGTGGTGTGGCGGATGTTTCCGACTTTATGTTGCTTCAATCTTTGAATCGCATGCAGCCGCAACTCCAGCATCTGTCGCGACTGCGCAGCCTCCACCCAGAAAGGTTGTATGAAGCTTTGTCTTCCATGTGTGGTGAGCTGGCAACCTTCACCGATGAAAGCCGAATGGCACCGGAATTTGGTAGTTATCAGCACGACATGCCGGTTTCTTCATTCAAGCCGGTGATGACCAGACTTCGTCAGTCTCTCAGCATTGTGCTGGAGCCGCGTGCAGTCTCTATTCAACTTCATCAACGCAAGTACGGCCTTATGGTGGCACCGCTTCAGGATCCTTCGCTGGTCCGCGATGCCGACTTCATTCTGGCAGTACGCGCTCGCATGCCAATGGAAGAGCTTCGCAAGCTGTTTGTTCAGCAAACCAAAGTGGCTTCCGTGGAGAAAATCCGCGAACTCATTTCACTGCAATTGCCAGGTATTCCGGTTTCTCCGTTGCCGGTTGCGCCACGTCAGTTGCCTTACCACGCGGGATACACCTATTACCAGCTGGATAAAACCAGCGCTGCCTGGGCGATGTTGGCTAATGCCAGCGGTTTCGCCTTCCACGTCGCCGGTAACTTCCCGGATCTCGACCTGCAATTCTGGGCAATAAGGAGCTAAGCCATGGCAGAAATGTATATCGATGCGCCGGATAAAGAGCGCCATTACGACCACCTTCTGTTTGATGAAGCGACCAACATCGATGCGGACCAGGATTACTGGTTCAAGCTACGAGGCGACAACATCAATCCACTGATTGATGCTGCGACACCACTGCTGGGGATGGCCCTTCGAGTGAGAAAACTCTCCGAGTGCCACAACGTGGAAACCATCTACAAGCAGGCTGTGGAAGAAGTGAAAGCCATTGAAGTGGAACTCACTGAAAAAGGTTATGACCACGCAGTGATCCTGGCTTACCGCTATGTGCTTTGCTCCTTTGTCGATGAAGCCATCATGAGTACGCCTTGGGGCGCAGACAGTGTGTGGGCCGAACATTCGCTGTTGACCCGCTTTCATAACGAAACCTGGGGCGGAGAAAAAGTCTTTACGATTCTGTCCCGTCTGGAGAGTGAGCCAGAGCGCTACAAGTCGCTGCTGGAATTCATCTTTCTTTGCCTGACGCTTGGGTTTGAAGGGCGCTACAAGGTGATGGAAAAAGGACGCGAAGAATATGAAAAGGTGATCACAAAGCTTCACCAACTGCTGCGTCAACTGGATGACAACGAACAAGTCTCGCTGACAAGTGCCGCGAATAACGTGGTTTCTACCAAGTACCGCCTGAGTAAGCAGGTACCGGTGTGGACGATCTTCGCAGGCTTTATCACTTTGCTTGCAGTGGTGTTTACGGGGTACTCCATCGCACTCAGCAATAAAACATCCAGCGTGCTTGAACAGCTTAATCAACTTCTTCAGTAACAGGTGAACCCGTGATCCGAATAGAACTACATACGTTAATTGGCAAACTTAACCAGCAGACCAAACTGGCGCTGGAGCAAGCGGGCGCGCTGAGTATTGAGCGACAAAATCCAGAAGTGACAGTAGAGCATCTGCTTTTCACTTTGTTGGATAACCCGTTATGCGACGTACGCGTATTGCTGAAAAGCGCGGAAGTGGACCACACGCACATTCGTCAACTGACTGGCGATGCACTGAGCCGCGAAAACGTGCCGGAAAATACGCCGTCGTTTTCTCCGCTGTTGGTTGAACTTCTTCAGGATGCATGGCTTCTGGGATCAACTGATCTGGGTCATTCGGAAATCCGCTCGGGTGTTATTTTCCTCGCGGCACTTATCCGCCCGGACCGTTACTTGCCGCTGAACCTTATCCGTCAGCTTGAAAGCGTCAATCGTGAAACGATGAAGAAGCACTTCGCGCGACTGACAGAAGATTCTGCTGAAACAGCAGTCAAATCTGATTCTTCCAAAGGAAAACAAGCGGTACCTGCTGAAGCTGAAACCGCACTGGCGAGATTCTGTACCAACTTCTCGGCAATGGCTAAGCAAGGTGAACTTGACCCTGTGCTTTGCCGTGATGACGAAATTAATCTGATGATCGACATTCTATGTCGTCGCCGTAAAAACAACCCGATTGTCGTTGGTGATGCAGGTGTCGGTAAAAGTGCCGTTGTAGAAGGCCTCGCTCAGCGCATCGTTGATGGCAATGTGCCGGACTCGCTGAAAGGCATTGATCTGATGTCTCTGGACTTAGGTTTGCTGCAGGCAGGTGCTTCTGTAAAAGGTGAGTTCGAAAAACGCCTGAAAGCCATCATTGATGAGGTAAAAACCTCTCCGGTTCCTATCATTCTTTTCATCGACGAAGCCCACACCATGATTGGTGCAGGTGCACAGGAAGGTGGCGGTGACGCGGCGAACCTGTTGAAGCCAGCTCTGGCCCGTGGTGAGCTACGCACCGTCGCGGCAACTACATGGAAAGAATACAAAAAGTACTTTGAAAAAGACCCAGCATTGAGCCGTCGCTTCCAACTGGTGAAGCTGGACGAGCCGAATGTCGAGCAAGCCGTCGATATCATGCGCGGTCTGCATGGCGTTTACGAAAAATCTCACCAAGTGCTGATCAGTGATGACGCGCTGGTGGCAGCAGCGGAGCTTTCTGAGCGTTACGTCTCTGGCCGTCAATTGCCGGACAAAGCCATCGACGTGCTCGACACTGCATGTGCACGAATCGCGATTAACCTAAGTTCACCACCGCGTCGTCTGGCAGAGCTGGAAACTCGCACCATTCAGCGTCAACGCCAAATTGATATGTTGAACCGTCAGGCTGAGCTCGGCTATGACGTTGACGAAGCGCTGCTTGCATCACTTAAAGCTGACGAAGCAAAAGATCTCGAAGAGCAGGGAGCTTTGCGTGAAGCATGGCGTGTTCAGAAAGATCTGGTTGCTGATGTGATTGAAAAGCGTCAGCAGATTCTTGCGGTGCCATCAGAAGAAGAAGAGCCACTGAGCGACGAGGATCGCGAAACCATTCGCAATGAATTGCGCGGTTTTTATGCCGAGCTTGACGCCATTCCACACACTGAGCGTTTGGTTCACCCACATGTGGATGCGCAGCAGATTGCCGAAGTGATTGGTGATTGGACGGGCGTTCCTGTTGATCAGATGAACACTGATGAGCTGAGCCGTATTACCCACCTTCCAGAACTGCTGGGTAATGAAATCAAAGGACAGGATGTCGCGTTGGAAGTGATTCACCGTCACTTACTGACTGCACGTGCTGACCTGCGTCGTCCCGGACGTCCGAAAGGGGCCTTCTTGCTGGCTGGGCCAAGTGGTGTTGGTAAAACCGAAACTGTGGTGCAACTTGCCGAGCTACTCTATGGCGGCAAGCAATTCCTGACCACCATCAATATGTCTGAATATCAGGAGAAACATACCGTTTCACGTCTGATTGGCTCGCCTCCGGGGTATGTAGGCTATGGAGAAGGCGGCATCCTGACGGAAGCTATCCGCAAAATGCCTTACTCCATCGTGCTGCTTGATGAAGTAGAAAAGGCGCACCCGGAAGTGTTGAACCTCTTCTATCAAGCGTTTGATAAAGGTGAGCTAGCAGACGGCGAAGGCCGTGTGATTGATTGCCAGAATGTGGTGTTTTTCCTCACTTCGAATCTGGGCTACCAGACCATCGTCGATTATGCAGAGCAACCGCAACTGCTGGAAGAAATGCTGTATCCAGAGCTGGCCGCTTTCTTCAAACCGGCGCTGCTGGCGCGTATGGAAATTGTGCCTTATCTACCACTTAGCGGCGATACGCTCAATGCCATTATCAAAGGCAAGCTAAACCGCTTGGTTAAAGTGTTTGCCCAGCGTTATGACGCAGAAACCGAAATTGATGATGCGCTGGTGGGAGAAATTCAACGCCGTGCTACACGCTCGGAAAATGGCGCCCGCATGCTTGAAGCGATCATCGAAGGTCAATTGCTGCCGCCAGTATCGTTGGCTTTGCTCAATAAGCTTGCCGCGAGAGAGCCTGTGCAGCGCGTTTATCTCACCGCAGAAGACGGCGAGTTTGTCAGCGAGGTGGAATAAGCAATGGCAGATTGGCTTTCACTGGCAGCAACACTTTCTGGTATCCGTGATCAGCAAACGCTCGCGGACACCTTTGTTGATGCGTTGAAATCAAACCTGCAGATCAGCAACGTGTGGGTCATGCTCCCTTGCCAGCAGGGCAGAAAGCTGTGCGCCAAGGGTAATGGCCAACATTTTGACTGGGAAGTGGACGATTTCAGCCATCCGTTTGCGCATGTTTTCCAATCCTCATCAGCCATGCTGTTGGACCCAACCAAGTTAAATTACTGGCAAGAAAATGCGGTTTTCGTTGAGCTCATGAATCATCGCAAGCGCGGTGAAAGTGTCTTGGTGATGCCGCTTCCGCCGGGCGCAAGAAAAACCAAAGCGATTCTGACTATCACAGGTTCTTCTCATCAACTGAGCAGTTTGCTGGCTGATCCTCAGTGGCAAAGCATTTGCGAGATCTTTATTAACCAAAGCCAGATTATTCAGGATTTGGGTGAAGAGCATCGCCAAATTTCAGCGCTGAGTTCATCCATCAAGCGTATTCGCAACGATGAGCAGAAGCGCGAACAAGCCTATGAACTGAAAAACGTATTGATTGGCGAAAGCCGACTGATGCAGGAAATGCGCGAGAAAGTCGTTACTGTGGCGCAATCTTCGTTAAACGTGCTGATTTGTGGCGACACAGGAACAGGTAAAGAACTGGTAGCCCGCGCGGTGCATGAACTTTCAGACCGCAAAGGAAAGCCGTTTATCGCCATCAATTGCGCTGCGATTCCTGAAAACCTTTTGGAAAGTGAGTTGTTTGGTCATGCGAAAGGTGCATTCTCTGGCGCTGATCGCGCTAAACAAGGGCTGATTGCCGATGCGCAGGGCGGCACATTGTTCCTTGATGAAATCGGTGACATGCCGTTGGCACTGCAAGCCAAACTGCTGCGTGTTCTCGAAACCCGCACCTATCGTCCAGTGGGCGCTTCCAGTGAAGTGAATGCAGATTTCCGCTTGGTAGCGGCGACACATGTGGCGATGGAAGAAAAGGCCGAAGAGGGCAGTTTCCGTCGAGACCTTTACTACCGTCTGAATCAATTCCCGGTCTTCATGCCGGAGTTGAATATCCGCAAAGAAGACGTCCCAGAACTTTGTAAACACTTCATTGCTGAATACAACAAGCAGGCAGGTGTACACATTGCTGGTATTCGCTATGCCGCGCTGGATTTACTGAATCGACATAGCTTTCCTGGAAATGTACGTGAATTGAGAAACCTCATTGAATACGCCTGTGCGCTAACAGCGAATGGTGAAGAAATTACCCCTTCCAGCTTTAGCGGTCGTGTGTTGCAGCAAACCAGCCCAGTCGCCGCGAATTCGGATGATGTGAATTCTGAAAGTTATATCGGCGTGGATATTGATGACATCAACAACCTCAAGGCTGCTGTTCAGAACTTCGAGAGCAGCGTGATTCGCTATCGTCTGTCCAGTTACGGCGGCGATCGCTCAAAAGCAGCGGAAAGCCTTGGCTTACCCAAACGCACTCTCGCGCATAAATGCCTGAAAATGGAGATTGACTGATATGACGTACCGACCAATCTCTTTGTGTTTAATGGTGGGGCTGGCGTTCTCAAGCGCAAACACGCTGGCAAACGAGACTGACAACAAGGCACTGATTCAAAGCGCCTCCGAGTGTGTGAATATTCCAGCGAGGCTCGACCGGCTGGCGTGTTTTGATGAGGTGTTCAAAACGCCGGTTTCTGGTCAGCCAGAAGCCGCTGTCATTGTGCAAAAACCGGAAGCATGGGAACGCGCAAAACAGAGCGAATCTGAGCGAAATGAAGATGAAACCGGTTTTGCGCTTCGCTACGCCAATCGGGCTGAACCCAAATCTGGCATTTGGATGACAGCGACTGCATTGCCTGACAGAAACCAGAAAAAGAATGAAATGCCCATTCTGATGTTCAGCTGTATCGACAATATCAGCCGGGTTGAGTTGATACTGCCAACCGCAACATCTGAGGGTAAAGCGGAAGTAATGGCGTCTTCAGGTTACAGTGTCACCCAGCGTTGGTTAAGCGATGACACTGGCAACATCATGCGTGCGGGTCGTGGTATTCCAGCTATTGATGTGATGAAGGCATTAATGTCTGGCCAACGCGCGGTGCTTCGCTCTGATTTGGAAGCGATCGGTAACCTGACGTTTGATACTGCCGACTTGCGCGAGAGCATCAAACCCATGCGCCAGACATGTCGTTGGTAGGGGAGCAAATCATGGATATGCAAACCTACCGAGAAAGAGTCGCTAAGCCGATTGCCGGAGAAAACCCAGTCGGTGAACGTCTGTTGGACGACGCACTGTTGGACTTTGTTGAAACCCAAATGATGAAAGTCGGCTCACTTTCTCACGCAGAAGTGCAGTGGGGGGAAGCTGAACAAAGTGCGATGAAGCTGATTGAGACGCAAACCAAAGACCTCAAACTGCTGACTCATCTTCTGCAGTGTTTGCAGTATCAGTCTTCACCGGAGCGTTTCACTCTATCGGTGTTTATCCTGGCGGATTTCATCGCTGCTTACTGGGATACTTGTTATCCCGCTCCCGGCCCGCGTGGCGTATTGCCGCGTCGTAAGTTCTTCTCCCAGATTGTTCAGCGCACCGAGAAAGCGGCTGAGAAGCTCGATTTCTCCATGTTCGATGTCGATCAGAAAGAAGAAGTGGAGAAAGCGCTAAAAGAACTAGAAGTGGCTGCAGAAGAAAAAGATCTGCCGACAGAAGGTGTGTTAGATATCGCTTCCTTGCTGAAACGAAAACTGGCAACCCCAGAGCCGCAAGTTCAACAGGTACCTTCATCGGCACCCTCTGAAACGGCGTCCTCGTCAGCCAGTGCACCTTCTCCGAAACTGGAGATAGATGGCAGCTCAGACCGCGCTGTTAAACAAACGCTGCTGAAAGTGGCTGAATTTGTCTCCGAGTTGGACGGCGGCATTGCATTGGCACTCCGTCTTCGTCGCTTTGCCGTGTGGTTCTCTATTACCTCTGCGCCGGATGCCGAGGCGAACGGTGAAACACAGCTTATGCCAGTCTCGGCAGACCGAATTTCAGAGTATGAAGATCAACTCAGCCGGGGTGCGGACCACGCACTTTGGCGCAAGGTAGAGCAAAGCCTCACTGTAGCTCCTTACTGGATTGACGGTCATTTTCTCAGTTATCGCATCGCGCTCAAACTCGGCAACGCAGAGTGGGCAGATACCATCGCTTCGGAAGTTCGCAGTTTTGTGAAGCGTGTGCCTGCGGTGGCTGAACTTAGCTTCAAAGGCGGCATGCCTTATGTTGGCGAAGAAACACGTCGTTGGCTTGATGAAGGTGACACCACAAGTATGGGCTCAGCAACCACCTCTGATTGGGATGGAAAGCGCAAAGAAGCATTCACCCTCGCAGATGAAGGCGGCCTGTCGGTGGCGTTAGCCATGCTCAATGATGGCCTATCAACATCCAAAGAACCGAGAGACCAGTTTTATTGGCGCATGCTCTCAGCAGATGTCATGAAGCGTCACAACCTTTCTGCCATGGCAGATCAGCACTACCACCAACTTTTAGAGCAGGCCAACCATACCTCGCTCACCGATTGGGAACCCGCATTGATTCAACGTTTAGAAAACATTGCGAAGTCATAATTTAAGCAGGGATCGAAAGAAATGTTCAGCAAGTTAAAATCGCTTCTTCTGAAAATGCTACCCGCCATGAAATCGGCGTTACCTATATTGCTGGTGGCCATTTTCGTCTTGATCAATGTCGCGATATGGTGGGCGGGTCCGTGGCTTAAAATTGACGAGAGCCACCCGCTGGAGCCTGTTACAGCGCGCCTTATTACCAGTGTGATTTTCTCCCTTTTCTGGCTGGCGGCTTGGGGCTTTTTGCAATGGCGAAAACTCAAAGGCTACCATGCAGATCAGGCGCGTGAACGTCAGCTTCAGGAAGACCCAATCCAACGCTATGAAGAGCGTCAGGAAGCTGAACTCAATCAGGTGATGACTGCACTGCAAAAGAGTCTGAACAAACGAAACTACCTGTATGCCTTACCTTGGTATTTGGTTTTGGGGCCAGAGAATGCAGGTAAAACAAGCCTAATTAACCGCTCAGGTCAGAACTTTGTTTTCTCATCGGTCATGCGTGCATCAGGCAAGAAAAGTGAAAATCCGTTTTCCTTCGACTGGTGGATTGGTGATGACTCAGTACTTATCGACCCTGATGGTGAGCTACTAACCCAACGTGCAACCAGCAGCGATGGTGAAGGGGAGATGGAGCGCCGTCTCTGGATCCACTTCGTAAGATGGCTTGAAAAAACGCGAAGCCGCCGCCCGTTAAATGGTGTAGTGATTGCGCTGGATGTGGCTAAACTTGCCACGGCAACGACGACTGAGCGCCGCGCACATGCAAATCTGATCCGTGCCCGTCTTCGCGAGCTGATGGAAACCCTTTCTACCCGTCTGCCTGTTTATGTATCGCTGACTAAGCTCGACCTGCTTCACGGCTTTGAACCCTTCTTCCGTAACTACTCCAAAGCGGAGCGTGAAGAAGTCATGGGCTTCACTTTCACATTGGATTCCGTGGACGATCTCGATAGCTGGCTGAATGAGTTTGATAAAGACTTCGGGCAGTTTGTCGAACGCGTTAACAAGATGCTGCCGACAGCCTTGATGCAGTGTTTCGATGGTGAAGATCGCACTGCTATGTACAGCTTTAGCCGTCAAATGGCAGGTCTGCATGATGTGTTAAAGCAGTTCCTTCAAGATGCATTTGGTAGTGACCAGTTTTCTACATCGGCATTGGTGCGTGGCGTGTATTTCACCTCCGTGTATCAGCAAGGTGTGCCGACCAATGCGTTTATCGATTCTGCCTCTCGCCGCTACGGTATTTCCCATGCGGTGAATACGGCACAAAATGCCGCAAACTCCACCACTTACTTCACTCAGAATCTGTTCAATAACGTCATTTATCCGGAAGCAGGCTTGGCGTCGGATAACTTCCGTGTCGCGAAAACCAAGCGCCGCGTGATTATGTTGTCGGCCGTTGCCTGTGGTATCGCGTCTCTTCTATTGATCGGTTCCTGGCACAAGTACTACCTGAAAAACGTAAAACAGGCGGATGCAGTATTAGCCAAGGTCAACGAGTACGAGAACAACTATGCATCAGAGGCAATTATCGACAATGGCGTCGATATCCTCGCGCCGTTGGATACGATTCGTCAGGCCACACTGGAGTTTGGTTTCTTCCGTGAAAAACCGAAGTTCATTTCAGATTTAGGTTTGTACCAAGGCCATGTCATTGGGCCACAAGTCGAAAGCACGTATCTCAGCCTGCTTGAAAATCGTTACTTGCCAGCTTTGATGAAAGTGGCAGCTGCCGATGTTGTTGGTGCAGACGATGACGAAAACAAACTGGGTTCGTTGCGTGTTTTCCGCATGATGACGGACGATGATGGCCGTTATCAGAACATGGTGCAGAATTATTTTGCCAGCAAGTGGCAAGAACAGTACGAAGGCGACCGTGAAACACAAGAACGCCTGATGCAGCATTTAGATTACGCGATGGAGCATACCGATCTGGTGGGTGACCGTGTTGATGGACAGGAAGACGCAGAGAGAGTATTGGCGCCATACGATGGACTCATTTACAACGCCCAGCGCGAACTGAGCCGTATGCCAATCGAACAACGTGTTTACCGTAATCTCAAGCAAGCATCGACGGCGATTTTAGGCTCTCCAATCAATTTGGCGACCTCTATCGGTCCTGTGTTTGATGTGGTCTTTACCGAACGTGTTTCGGAAGCGAACAACCTTGATATCCCGCGTATCCTGACCAAGAAAGGTTTCGAAACCTACTTCATTCCTGAATCAGATTCTGTTTCAGAACTGGCGCTGGTAGATAGTTGGGTACTGGGGCAGGTTGAATCGATAGATTTCTCTGATGAAGATAAGCGCGTATTGAGAGATAAGATCCGCAGCCTGTATGTGGCGGATTACTCTGATACCTGGCGTCGTGCGACCAACGATATCGACGTGAAATCTTTCCCGGATATCTATAACGCGGTGCTTGTGCTGGAAAGTATTACAGGTAACAACCAACCTCTGCATCGCTTGCTTGAAGAAGTCACGGATAACACAGACTTGTTCCCGGCCTTGCCTGAAGGCGACGCAGCGAAAGAAGAGTTGATTAAGTCTCCACGCTATCGCGTCGCAGCGATGGTTGATAACCAATTCTCTTCATTGAATGGGCTTTCGGAAACCGAACCGGGCAAACCGATTTACCTTGATGAAGTGATGGATGCGGTCACCCAACTGACTGCGTACATGAAGTCAATCAACGATGCTCCGGATGTCGGTAAAGCCGCTTTGGACGCGACTAAAGCGCGTCTATCGCTGAATAACTCTGACCCTATTTATGTGCTTCAACGCATTGCATCTGGTATGCCACAACCTTACGACATCATGCTGAAAAAACTGGCAGATGAGAGCTGGTATGTGATTCGTCAGGAAGCGATTCGTTATCTGGAAGTTCGTTGGGCGGCAGATGTATTCAATCCGTTCCAAAGCAAACTCGCTTCGCGTTACCCGTTTAATGTGCGTTCTTCTAAAGATGTGGCGCTGGAAGACTTCGAAGCTTTCTTTGCACCTAATGGCATCCTGAATAACTTCTACGAAAGCAACCTACGAATGTTCCTTGAAGACACGGGCGAGTTTACTTCAGAAGAAGGGGACAAAACCCTTATCCGCCAAGATGTGCTGAATCAGATTGATCGTGCAAGAGCGATTCAAGGTGCATTCTTCAATCGCAAGGGCGTGCTGGATGTTGAGTTCACGCTTGAGCCGATTGAGCTGAGCGCGAACAAAAGACGTTCTGTTATCAACATTGATGGCCAGTATGTTGAATACAGTCACGGACCACGCAAAAACGTAGGGTTGGTATGGCCAAATACACTTCGTGAAGCTGCGGTCAGCAAAATCACTCTGGTTCCTGTGGCAGCGAATGCTTCGCCAAGAGGGATCAGTATTCGAGGACCTTGGGCGTTTTTCCGCTTGCTGGAACAGGCCGAGGTTGTGGGTTCAAGCTCTACCAGTGTTGATTATCGCTTTAACATTGACGGTGGAAACGTGATGTACCGTCTGCACTCTGAGGCAGACAGCAATCCGTTTACTGCGTCGATATTCAGAGGATTCAACCTGTCGCGAACCTTATATTAACGACAATAAAACCAAGCCACCAAAGGTCAACTGACTTTCGGTGGCTTGAATATAAAAACAAGGACAAACACAGTGTCGCAGTGGATGTTGACGGACATCGATGGCGTAAAACTGGCAGAAAATAGCGCAAAACTGCGGGACTCTTCTGACTACCAGAAAATACGCAGCGAGATAAACCGACGCTTTAACCCGCTTGCTGGCTCGACGGACTGGACCAAGGTTCGTGAGCTTTGTGAAAAAGTGGCGACAGAAGAAGGGGCAGATCTTCTCGTTGCCATCTACTTCACCGTCGCCTCGATAAAAACGCAGGGCCTCTCTGGCTTTGCCAACGGTTTAGAACTTCAGGTGGCGGTGCTGCGTGCACCTGACGATGAGAATATGCCTCATGCTAAACGTGCTGAGCTCTATCGCTGGATGCTTGGACGTATCGGCGAGGAGGTTCGCGCGATTCAGCCAAGTATCGGTCAGCTTCGTGATTTATACCGTTGTGAGCGTGCCCTTGAAGCGATAGACAGAAACCTTTCCAAAAATGGCGGAGGTAAAGTCGACGATTTGGACGTACTTGGCTTTACCATCTTCGAGCATATCGATCGCTTAGAGCGCCAAAGCAAAGGTGTTGCAATTGCGCCTCCTCCCGTTGAGGTAGAAGTGAAAAAGCAAAACGCTAGTGCACTCATTTTTATGGGTGGTCTGGCCGTTGGTGCGGCACTGCTATATGGATTGTTGGAAGTGCAGGGCAGCGCAGAAACGCCTCTTTCAACCCTGACTATTGCCGGCGCTGAACCCAAGGTGATTTCCTTGGAAGAAGCACAGTCGATACGAGCGGAATATGGCTCTCAGGCTTTGAAGGAATATCAGTCACAGCTGCTTCCAAGTTATGCAGATAAAGTCTCGATACTCACAGCATCGAATATTGGCGATAACTATGCAGCGGGTATGGAGTACGCCGACAGTCTTCAATTTCTTTTCCCCGAAACGCCGGAAGCGGAACAGGTGGCCAAGTCTCTTCAACACTGGCAGTCTGGACTGGTTGCAGAATTTGATGCAATGAATGAGAAATTTGAAACCGCCCGAACACGAGCTGCGAACATCAGCTTGTACGCCAAAAGTGGTCGAGCAGACCAGGTTCAAGCCCTCGCCAGAGGATTGGAAAACTACGCGATTAGTTTGTCTCCGCTCGTTGCCCGCATTTCTTTTGCTGAAAAACTGATCAGCGATGGTGAAGTTGAAAAGGCAAAAGAGGAGCTGGATATTGTTGATAAACAATTGAAAGCGTTGGTGATGAAGAAGATGTTGGTGAGAGAGACGTTGCCTGAGCTTGAGCAACTAGAAGCTAAGCAAGAGTAGGGAGCCATTTGGCTCCCTTTGTTGTGTATGTGTGAGTTGATTTTAAAAACTCAACGACGCACCGAATACAAATGCATTGTTGGTGTTATCACCTTGGTTACGATACTCAAAGTATGGTTGCACACCGCTTCGGGTCCAGGTTGCGCGAAGCTCATGGTCCATGCTGTGGTCTTTTGCATCGCCATTAGCATCGTAATCACCAGCATACATGTACACATTGTTGTAGCTCAGCGCGACATCGCTGTTTACCGCGTATGCAATGCGGGTGTCGAAGCGCCAGTCGGTGTCATTACCACTTTCTTCGTGGATGTGAGCACGGGTACGGTTGCTGATTTGTACTCCGTTATCGAAGTTGTAGCCGATTTTCACCAATGGACGGTACTGGATCGTATCGCCTTCATGCAGAAGGTGCTGGTAACCTGCAGCGACCCAAAGGTTTTCGTTGATGCTGAATGACTGCTCACCGCCCAGTGTGATGTATGCAGAATCAGCAGTATGAATGTCGCCAATCTGAATGCCGTCAAACTCGGTATATAGGGTAAAACCACCCATATCGTTATTAAAGGTATGGCCTGCTTCTAATGTTGAAGTGGCATCTGAACCATGCATTTTGTCGCCATGACTGTGGAACTGCAGGTTACCAGTGACGTAAGAAGAAGCCATAGCGCCTTGAGCCATAAAAAGTGCGGCAGAAGCAATAACAACACGTTTCATAAAATATCTCCTGAATGGGATTAAACAATCCCAAAAGTTGAACGGGGCTCTTCGCGCTATTTCTGAGGGATGGTCCGTGCGTAAAATGAGTGACCACCACGCTTATATTTTTCAGCCGTCAATAATTGTTTAGAGCTGTAAATCCCTGCGTTTTTCTTTTCCTTGTAAATAGCGAGACAATCAGAGCACCCAAGCGTTAAAAACGAAAGTTGGGTCTAACAACTTGTTTCGTATGCAAAGTAATGGATGAAACTTAACGCTTCCTGAATAACTTTTCGGTATTGGAGATACTATAAATCTGTGAATTACCTCACCTTAAAAGCGAAGCGAAAATTGATGAATGTCATTGGCGTTGGAAGGTGATGTGTGGTTTGAGAACGCGGGAATACCCCAAATATGAAGTACAAAAAAGCCAGACGTCCGTCTGGCCTTTATACATAAACTCTTTGAATCCTGTGTCTTCAGGTTGATTGAAGATAGGGTTATTTGCGAATCAGTAATTGCCCCAACTGACTTTTACGCTATCACCAGAAGATTTTCGGCGCGATTGGTTAGGTTTGCGATTATTCGGTTTGTTTGCATTCCCTTTGCTGCCATTGCTGTTCGCATTGCCTGCGCGGCGTGGCTTACCTTCACCATTGTTGGTGCGGTTATCGTTTTGGTTAGCTGCAGGCTTTTGGCCTGATTGTCCACCATTACGCGGCTTACCCTTGAACGGCTTTTTCTTCTGAGGTGCTTTGTCAGTTTTTGGCTGACCGTCTTTGGCTTTTGCTGTGCCGGATTTTGGCGCCGCCTTTGCTTCACCATTTTGTGCTTTTGGTTTCTTAGGCTTTTTCGGTTTCTTTGGTTTAATAGGGCGAGTATCCAGAGCCTTCTCTGGCAGCGCATTGGTTGGCTTGAAGCCTTCCAGTTCCTCACGGCGTAGCAACTGTTGAATTAAACGCTCGATGCCAAACAGATCATCCGCTTCGTCCGCACACACCAGTGAAACTGCTTTGCCGGGTTCACCAGCGCGACCTGTACGACCAATGCGGTGAACGTAATCTTCCGCTACGTGTGGAATTTCAAAGTTTACGACTTGTGGCAGCTGTGGAATATCGATACCGCGGGCTGCAATGTCGGTTGCAACCAGCACGCGAACATCACCCGATTTAAAATCAGCCAGCGCTTTAGTACGGGCGCTTTGGCTCTTGTTTCCATGAATAGGCGCAGCAGTAATGCCTTCATCATTCAGGAAGTGGGAAAGCTTGTTGGCGCCGTGCTTGGTGCGGGTGAATACCAGTACCTGTTTCCAGTCGCCATCTTTAATCAGCTTTGCCAGCATCGCCGGTTTCTTTTTCTTGTCCGCAGGGTAAATCCACTGCTCAACAGTGCGTGCTGTTGAGTTCGCTGGTGTTACTGAAATCTCGACAGGGTTGTTCACCAGACCTTTGGCCAGATCGCGGATTTCATCTGAGAAAGTCGCAGAGAACAGCAAGTTCTGACGGTTCTTCGGCAGCAGGTCGAGGATCTTTTTAATGTCGCGGAAGAAACCCATGTCCAACATGCGGTCTGCTTCGTCCAGCACCAGTACTTCGAGTTGCGAAAATTTCACTGCGTTTTGCTGGTACAAATCAAGCAGACGACCTGGTGTTGCCACCAGAATATCTGTGCCTTTACGCAGGTTCATCATTTGCGGGTTAATCTTCACACCACCGAAAACCACGCTAGAGCGCAGACGAAGGTGACGGCTGTAAACCACGGCGTTTTCGTGGATTTGTGCAGCCAGTTCGCGGGTTGGGGTCAGGATCAGTGCACGAATATGGTTTGGACGAGTACGTGAGCCTTCGCTCAAACGTTCAAGGATTGGCAGAACGAAGCCCGCAGTTTTACCTGTACCTGTCTGCGCAGCGGCCATGACATCCTTTCCTTCCAGAACTGCAGGAATAGCCTGAGCCTGAATTGGAGAGGGGGTGTCGTAACCTTTTTCCTGAATAGCACGGAGGATTGGCGCAGAAAGACCTAGATCGGTAAAACCCATAAATTAACTTCTCGGTAAGTGAGTGCCCAAAAGCAGGCTTGGTCGGCAAGTGTGCCGAAGACTGGGACAAAGGGGCGCTATTCTGCGCTTTTACCTTGGATAGGGCAATGAATATCTGAAAATGGCCAGACTGGGGTATACCCAAACAACCTGAAGATGCACGCATTCAGAGGTCATCAATGCGTTCAATTCGAGGCAAATTTCGCGAGGAATAGTGGTTCTATTTCCGTGGAATTTAACGAAGAAGTGGGCGCATTGAGGGCCTCCCTTCGGGTGAGTTGACTGACGCCGTGCTCTTTGTTGTTCCTTTTTGATGGAGATGACTACACCGGCAAAGGAACGCCGCGATCACAACGACAGTCAAGCTCGCTGAATCCTGCATCTTCAGGCTGCTTGGGTATTTGTATGTGACGATTTACGGGCTTTGTCAGTCGGAATTCGTAGTACTGCTTCAAGGATAAGACGTTGACGATCAGTGCGCTAGGTATACTCAGTTGAATATCCATCCGGACCTATCCTATGCAGAAACCTTCGCCATTACTTATCGCATGCAATGAATGTGGATTGGTTTCTGCGATTCCGCCTATGGAAGGAAGCAGTAAAGCGAGTTGTCCTCGATGCGGGCATACGCTAGTTCGTCAGGTGGAAAACAGTCCGGCGAAAGTGCAGGCTTACGGTATTTCCTGTCTGGTTATGCTCACGCTCAGTTGCGTCTTTCCTTTTATGTCTTTCAGTGCCAGTGGCATCAGTAACAACATTTCGTTGCTGGATGCACTGAAGGTTTTCCATAACTTCGACAACAATGCTCTCGCTGCCATGTTGCTCATCACAATCATTGTTTTGCCAGCCATATACATCAGTCTGGTGATGTTCCTTTTTCACGTTGCCAGTAAATCCTCAAAGGGCAGAGGCGTCAACACACCGCCTTCACTGTTGAAACAACTTAGTCGCTTGGTATTTCGCGTAGAGATTTGGCTGCTGGTAGACATCTTTCTGGTAGGGGTGATTGTCAGTCTGGTGAAGATTGCCGCACTGGCAGACGTTGAGCTGGGCACTGCTTTCTGGGCTTACTGTGCTTACAGTGCGCTGGTGGTGTTTTTCTCCCGGGCGATTGATAAAGAATGGCTTTGGAAAAGCCTGTTTCCCTCGTACCCCACTGGCAAAGTGAAACCGGGAGACACACACCTTTCTGGAAACCATGTTGCTTGTCGGGTGTGTCAGCAAATCAACGACCCACACCACAAGCATTGCCAGCGTTGTAACAGTCGATTACACCCATACAACCCCGATATGAATATTGGCTGGGCATGGTCATTTCTTATCAGCGCGATCATCTTCTACGTGCCTGCCAACCTTTACCCCATGATGTATACCGTGAGCCTCGGCAGTACCGAACGATCTACGATTATGGATGGCGTTATCTTGCTCTGGAACATGGGCTCTTACCCAATCGCTGCAATCATCTTTATTGCCAGTATTTTCGTACCCATGACCAAAATGCTCATCATGATTTGGCTATTAAGGGCGGAAAAGCAAGGGAAAGAAGATGACACTAATGCGTTGAAGAAACTGAAGTATTACCGATTTACCGAATTGATTGGCCGCTGGTCGATGATTGATGTGTTCGTTGTCGCCATCCTTTCTGCGTTGGTCAACTTAAAGGGTTTGATGAGTATCAGCCCTGGCCCCGCCGCATTTTATTTTGCCTTGGTGGTTTTCTTTACCATGTGTGCCGCTTTGATTTTTGACCCTCGTGTGTTCTGGGGCCCACTTAGACACCGTGACCCTGCGGCAAGCCCACCAGTCTTACCAAGCGCTGCACAACCACAAGAATAAGAGATAAAAACGTATGAGTGAGGAAGAACAAGTCACCGCTACAGTGAAAAAAGGACGCTCATTTTCCGCAGTGTGGATTCTGCCATTGGTGTCTCTCGCGGTCGGTATTTGGATGTTTTATCAATACGAAAGTAATCAAGGCACCTTGATCACCTTACATGTTCAAACCGCTGACGGACTGGAAGCAGGGAAAACCGAAATTCGCGCCCGTGATGTCAAAGTGGGTGTGGTGACAGATGTCCAGCTCAACAAAGATTATTCAGCCATCGTCGTGAAAGCGAGGATGGACAAAAACGCCGATCGCATGTTGCGGGAAGATGCCACATTCTGGGTGGTGAAACCTCGCATCGGCAAAGAAGGTGTATCAGGCCTTAGTACCTTACTTTCTGGGGCATACATCGCTCTGCGTCCTGGCGTGTCGGAAGAATCTCAGGATACCTTTACCGTGCTCGATATTCCGCCGATTGCCCCACCAGATGCCAAAGGATTACGGGTTGTATTAACGTCGCCAAGAGCAGGGAAGTTGTCAGTGGGCGACCCCGTGCTTTTTGAAGGTTACACCGTTGGTCGTGTAGAGAGGGTTGGGTTTGATCTGGAAAAAGAAAAGGCGACCTATCAGCTTTTCATCTTCCAGCCATACGATGCGCTTATCCAGAGTGAAACCCGTTTTTGGTTGACGTCAGGGTTGGATATTCGCCTCAATGCCCAAGGCTTTGCAGTGCAGATCGCCTCTCTGGAGTCACTGGTCAGCGGCGGCGTGAGTTTTGGTGTCCCAGATGGGCAATCGAAAGGGTATCCCATCACAGAGCAGATGACCTTGTTCAAGCTCTATGACGACCTGAAGCAAGTTCAGGAGCAAATGTTTGATAACTACATAGAGTACGCCTTGCTTTTCAGTGAATCCGTCCGCGGGTTAAACCCCGGCGCACCCGTGGAATACCGCGGTATACGCATTGGCACGGTGGAGAAAGTGCCGCTGCATCTCACAGATAAAAAGCGGGGCTTTGCGTCCAAACAAATTCCTGTACTTATTCATATTGAAGTTGAGCGGATCCTCGAGCCGGACGTTGAAATCACGCCGTCAGAGTTGAAAGAGGCTTTCGCAGCCGAGTTCAAACATGGCCTGCGTGCCACGCTAAAAACCGGCAATCTGCTGACTGGAGCGCTGTATATCGATACGGATTTCTATCCCGATGAAGCCAACAAAACGTATCAGACGACTTATCGGGGCTATAACTTCTTTCCGTCTGTTTCGGGAGATTTTGTTCAGTTCCAACGGCAGATCGGCGGCATTCTTAACAAGATTAACAAGCTCCCTGTCGAAGGTGTGCTGACTTCCCTAGAGGAAACACTGGATGCTTCCCAAGAAACCATGGTGACACTGAATTCTGCGGGTAAAGAACTGGATAGTCTGATTCAGCGTCTCGATGGCTTGCTTGCACAGGATGGTGCCCAAAAGCTTCCTCAAGAGCTGAGGGATACACTGGAAGAGCTTCAGCGAACCTTGCGCGGCTTCAATCCTGACTCTGAGTCCTACCAGAAACTGCAAGAAGCGCTGACAGGTTTCAACGATGCCATGGATGGATTCAGTCCGTTAATGAAGAAACTTAACCAGAAACCAGACTCTCTGATTTTCGGTGAAAACCAGTTGTCAGATCCAATTCCAGTGAAGGGAGAGCGCTAATGAGAAAATCATTGCTTAGCTGGCTATTCGTAGCGGTGATAGCGGGGTGTAGCAGCGCGCCTGACACCGCAACCACAACGTATCTCTTGCCTCAAGAGGAATTGAAAGAGGCCGTGTTGCGAAAAGAACAGCCCATCTTGCTGATCCAGCCTGTGAAAGTTGCGGGCTATCTAGCAGGGGAGGGAATTGCCTATCAAACGTCACCATCCGAGATTGTGATTGCGCAAAATAACCTCTGGGCTGAGAGTCTTTCCCAACAGCTGACAGAACGTTTGGTTAATCAACTGCGTAAGCCAAAGGCAAACTATTGGCCCATGTACCCGAATGCCTCATTGAGTAGCGGAAAAATGCCTAGGCTCCAACTCAACATCAGCCGGTTTGATGGTGATTACCAAGGTAACGCAACCGTGGCAGGAGACTGGATGTTGGTGGATGGCAACGGTGATATCGTTCAATCCCAAACCTTCTTCGCGCAGTCGCCATTAGAACATGAAGGGTACCAGGCGCTTGTTAATGCACTCTCCAAAACGCTGGATAAGGTCATAGATGCATTAGGTTTTGACTTATCTAAGACAAAATAAGGCAAAAATTGGGCAGTAGGCGCACTGTCATCTAAATGTCATAATTCATCCCCAAGATCCTGCACCGAAAAATAGAATTAGGGAGAATCGGATGACACATCCAACTTGGGAATTGCCAGTGGAATCTGGCGCTTTGATTTTGACCCCTTGCCCGGGAACCAAAGACTTGTCACTGTTGGAAAGCCTTCAACAGCTTAAAGCGCAAGGTGCGGTTGCTGTTGTGACTGCTATCAATGAAGAAGAAATGGCGTCAAAAGGCGTCGAGCAACTGGGCGAACTGGTTCAGGAACTTGGCATGAAATGGTTCCACATCGTTATCGAAGATGATGAAGCACCAGACGCGACGTTCATGACAAAGTGGCAAGCCAGCCAATCAGAATTGCACCAAGCCATTGCAAATGGCGACAAGGTCGTCATGCACTGCATGGGCGGTTCAGGCCGCACCGGTTTATTGTCTGCTCACCTTCTACTTGAGCGCGGTTGGGAGTTACAAGACATCATCCGTGATATTCAGGCATTGCGCCCGGGTGCCTTCACCAAACAGCCTCAAATTGATTATATCCACGCTTTTGTGAATCAATAATCCTGCAAGAAATGAACCCGAACAGCCGAACACAAGGGCTGTTCGGAGATATACCCAAACAACTCAATCGTACGAATACTTTCCTTCTCTGTCTGAAAAAGCATACCAAGCAAGGCAGTCGACACTATTTTTGTTTAAAAAAAGCGCATCAGATATAAGAACGATTACATTTTTGCTAATACTCTGAAAACTGGTGTTTAGAACGATCGTGCTTTTTTGACGCTTTCGCCCACATGACCAACCCTCTCTTGTTTTTGCAACACACTGTCACGCGATAGTTAGCCATCATCCTTTGTGTATTGCAGCACTGATACTGTGTCTGTGGTGGCATATTCTGAGCACGGCGATTTAGTCAAAATGCGAATGAGTATTGTCAGACCGCTGTGCCGCTCCCAACGCCAATTTATACGAGTTCTGCCATGGTTGAGGAGGTCACTCATGCCCGTTGCACTGACATATCCCGGCGTTTACATCCAGGAAATTCCCAGCGGCAGCCGCTCCATCAGTGGTGCTGCCACATCTATCGCTGCGTTTGTCGGTCGCTTTTCCCGAGGGCCTTTGAACACACCGGTTCGTATGTTCCATGTCGGAGATTTTGACACCCATTTGGGGGGCGTTCACACCGACAGCGAAGTTAGCTATTCAGTGTCGCAATTTTTTACAAATGGCGGCGGCGAATCTATCGCGGTACGTATCGGAGGTGGGACAAACGGCAGCGCATCCGTTCAAAGCTGGAATGGTGGTACGACATTGGTGTTTAACGCCGGACGCCAGTTCCAGGGACAATCGGTGACCGACCCCGGTGGCTGGAACAATCACATCCGCATCGATATCGACTACATGACGTCTGATCCGGCTTCACTTTTCAATCTATCAGTTACCGAGATCAGACATGTCGATGGCGTTGAAGTACCCGTTCGTAATGAAACTTATCGCAATGTCTCGATGGTCTCGACCAACACACGCTTCGTGCAAAACGTGGTGAATGATGACTCTGTGCTGGTTCAAATCCCTAATTTTGTCGGGACAGACATGCCCGCGCCAAGCGGTTTCTATTCCGATGTGCAGGATCCACTTCAATATGCTGGAGTGGCTGCCAACAATATGCTGCAAATTGATCTCGGGAACGGTGTCCACAACGTAGATGTTGATGCCACCACACCACCGACCACCCCGGCAGGCGCGGCGCTGATGCTACAAAACGCCATTCGTGATACGCGACCTGCCGACCCGCTTTGGGCGCAATGCCTGGTGGTGGTTCGGGGTGACAGATTGGCGATTTTCAGCGGCAGAAACAGCACGCAATATCGGGCCGGGCAGGTTATCTCGATTGCCGAATCGGCCGGTGACTTCGGTACCGTGATGGGTTTGGTAGGCGCAGGCGCAAGAGCGAACGTCCAGCAGTACGCGATGAACACTGCAGCACCAGCGGGATTCCAAAGTGCGGCGACTGCGGGCGCAGCAGAAGACCTTTCTCTGCTTTCCAACGCGCAACAAGCCGCGCAACTTCGTGGTAACCGCAATGCCAGAACCGGTATATACGCGCTGGAGGATGTTGATATTTTCAATCTGCTGCTGATACCGGAAGCGTCAGATCTGAACAGCGGTAATGTCGCGGATATGTCGAGTGTGATTAGCCCAGCGATTGCTTACTGTGAAGAGCAGCGTGCATTCATGCTGATTGACCCGCCAGAGAATGTGAACAGCGCTGAAGAAGCCATTGAATGGCTGGATGAAGTGGCAGGAGCAGGTCTGCGTCACCGTAACACAGCCGCTTACTATCCTCGTGTTCAGGTGCCTGATCCCAATAACGACAACCGTTTACGGACCATAGCCCCAAGCGGTACTGTCGCCGGTGTATATGCCCGCCGTGATTCAGAAGCGGGGATTTGGACGGCAGCAGCAGGCATCACTGCAAGCCTTCGCAATGTGATTAGTTTCAACCACAACCTCACCAACAATGAGATCGGACAGCTCAATCCCATCGGTTTGAATTGCCTGCGAAATGGCGGCATCAGCGGCAATATCGTCTGGGGTGCTCGAACTCTGCGAGGTGCCAACGAGCTGGCCTCAGAGTGGACGTATGTTCCTGTTCGCCGTACTGCGCTTTTCATCGAAGAATCCCTTTTCCGCGGTCTGCAATGGTCGCTGTTTATGCCGAATGACGAACCTTTGTGGTCGGAAATTCGCATTGCTGTTACCAGCTTTATGCAGGGGCTATTCCGTCAGGGGGCGTTTCAAGGCAGTGCGCCGGAACAGGCTTATCTGGTTAAGTGTGATGCCGAAACGACCACACAAGCCGATATCGACGCCGGTATCGTCAATGTGCTGGTGGGCTTTGCGCCCCTCAAACCTGCGGAATTTGTTGTCGTCAGTCTGCAACTGATGAACAACAGTGGAAGCTAATCTCTCCCGCCGATGGCGTTGGTCATCGGCGACTTCAATGAATTCTATGGACATGTAGCGAGGGGGCGTTATGTCTCAGCTCAACGTGAACGGTCAACGGGTTGTGCCGTATCCCGGGTACAAATTCATCATCAAGGAAGCCGGTGGTGAAGTGTTGGCGGCAGTGCAGAAAGTTTCTGGTCTCAGCCGCACGGTAGAGGTCAATGAATACCGCGCAGGCGGCGATCCATCTCACACGCGCAAGTCGCCAGGGCAGGTGAAATTTGAAGCCATCACCCTAGAACGTGGTGTCACGGAAAATCTGCAATTCGAGCAGTGGGCGAATAAGGTTTGGCGAATCGGCACTGAGCCAGGCGGTGAAGTATCGCTGGCAGATCTCCACAAAAACCTGATTCTGGAAGTGATGAATGAAGCTGGCCAGAAGGTGCTGAGTTACAGCATTTACCGCTGCTGGGTATCGGAGTACAAAGCGCTGCCTGGACTCGATGCTTCCAGTTCTGCGTTCATGATTCAATCCATCAAAATCGAAAACGAAGGCTGGGAGCGTATGACGGTGACGCCAGCGCAAGAGCCAAGTTTCGTTCATCCGGAACAGTGAGTAGACGCTGATGGGCATGGTATTGCAGGCATTGAATGATAATCGTCAGGTGGAAGTCTGGGAAGCGGCTTCTGCCAGTCGAGCGCAGGAGCGAGCGGCACTTCTGGCGGGGGCGTTTGTGCCTGATTCGCTGAAGCCTTCATTGCCTGATTGGACGGTTGCTGGCCGAGATCATTTATTGATGCTTGCTTACCAGCGCCAGTTTGGTGATGCCATTGAAGTAGAAGCGGCGTGCAGTGGCTGTGGAGAGAAAACCAAACTCTCATTTACTGTTTCGCAAATCCTGAATACCGCCTCACCAGAGCTCTCCAGCGCGTGGGATGCGGTGCAGGCTTCTCTGGATACGGATGCGTACCTCCCGGCTTATCACGACGTGGATCTTGAAGGGATCCCATGCCAGTTTCGTCTTCCTCGTATTGCGGATTTAAGCATGCTGGATAACAGCGAAGCCATGATGTTTCAATTCGCACAGCGAGTGATTGACCCCGAAGGTTTCCAACAAATCCGTGCTTCTCTGGCTGAGAAGGAGAATGCTGAAGGTGCCTGGGAGGCGCTGTTCGAACAGATTGAACAGCAAATGCTGGCCTGTGAGCCTCTTTCTATTGTGTCGCTAAATTCGGCTTGTCCGGAGTGCGGTGCGGAAACCTTGCATCAATTTGATATTGCCAGCCAGTTCTGGGCACAGCTCTCTGCCAGTGTTGAGAAACAGCTTTGGGATGTGCATTTGCTCGCGTCCGCATACGGTTGGTCCAGCCAGGATATTCTCACCATGAGTGCTGCCCGTCGCCGTCGCCACATTGCGATGATTATCGAGTGAGGAGGGGAGTACGATGAGTCGAGGTCTCAGCCAATTTCTTCGCCGCAATATCTCCGGTGAGCAATCGCTTAAACCTGTTGTGCATTCCTATTACTCCCACGCGGGAGAGACCATATCGAACACAGGGGCAGAATCTGTCAGTGACAGTGTCACTGAATGGCTGACACCCGAGCCGACAAATTCGAAGGTCGGGCGAACTCAAAACCAGCACAGTGAAACCTCTCCGGCAGCCACATCAAACAATTCATTGTCGCAACGTATTGATAAAAATATTGAAACTGGCTTTCACAGGGAAGTTGACTCCTTACAGCTTCCAACGTCGCCAGATAGTCCCGCTTCACCAGATAAGGTGATGAGTCACTCAATACAGAGTTCCAAAACGGATGTGCAGTTAACTTCCGATGAGCAACACTCTTCAAACGTCGAGCGCCGGGGAATCACAGATAACCTGCCGACGAATTCCACTAACGTTGAGGCTCCCTCAAGTGATTTTAGTCACTCTGAGTCCAACAACATGACCCTCGCGGAGCTGAGGGATTTAGAGCAAGCGTCTCCTTCTGTGGTACCTGAAACTCAGCAACGGTCCGCTAAACGTCGTGACTTCACCAAGCAGGTGGCGGCGTCGATCTTAGGTGATGAATCGGTTTCTACCCGAATTGATGACAAGGCATCGGCTTCGCCCGTTGAATCAGCTCTTTCAGCAAAAAGTGAAGAGAGCCTACAAGACCATCTAGAAGTGTCTGTGACCATTGGTCATGTTTCCATTGTGCCTGCACCAAAAACTGGTGAGAAAAAAGCGCCAAGCTGGAAGCCACCAGTAAGCCTGACTGACTACCTTCGCGAACGTCATGAGGGCAAACGATGAGTAGCGCGTTGGCGATAGCAGGTATCACTCAACTTCTTCGTGATTTGTTGAATGATGGTTTGGTCGATCACGACGTGGCAACCGTGGTGAATACCAATGTGCCTGTTCACGCGCTTCCACCCGACCAAATGCTGGCGCAGGAAGAAGATAATGTCCCTGCGCTGAATGTGTTTCTTTACCACACCGAAGTCAACGCTGCCTGGGCAAACCAATGTTTGCCAACCCGAAACAGCGACGGCGATAGAATCAATAACACACCGCTGCCGCTGGATCTGTATTACATCGTGAGTGCCTATAGCACCGCGGATTTGCACAACGATGTATTGCTTGGCTATGCCATGCAAATTCTTCACGAACATCCGGGGTTTACCCGCGCAGAAATTCAAACTGCGCTAAACCCTTCACCCGCCATTGCTGCGGGCCTTCCTCCGCTTCTCCAAGCGCTGGCAGACACAGGTTTGGCTGATCAGGCTGAGGCGATTCGTATCGCGCCCCATCCAATGCCTGTGTCGGAAAAATCCGCGTTATGGAGCGCATTGCAAAGTCAGTACCGCCCCTCCGCGACTTACCGCGTATCAACCGTGTTGATGCAAGTTGAACAGGGCACGCGGGAAGCGCTTCCGGTATTGACCATTGGCCCCGGTAATACAGGGCCCGATGTCCAGCCAAGTCTGGTTCCGTCAGTCCCCCAACTGGCGCGCATTATCCCTCCCGCCTTGCAGCCCAGTGCAAGGTTGGGAGATACCCTGGACACCGAAGGTTTTGCGCTGGATGGCGCGAATCCTCGATTTACGCTCTCGCATATCTCACAGGAGGTGGAACATACAATCAATGCAGAGGCGGGCGGAACAGCACGCGCGCAGTCAGTGACACTGCCGAATGCTGCAGCCAATTGGGCAGCAGGTATCTATTCACTTTTCTTTACTGCTGACGTTGGTGGTCAACCATTACAATCTAATCAACTTTCCGCCCAAATCGCCCCAGTGATGACCTTGCCGCCCACCAGTGTGGTGCGAAATGGTCAAACTGTGGTTGTCACGTTAAGCGTTACCCCGCATGTTCATCCCGGACAACAAGCCATGATGTGGCTCGGTTCAGAAGGGGCGACGGCGGAATCTGTCGCAGTGGCGACAAACACCCTTGTTTTTATCTTTGGGCCACTGGCTGCAGGCAGTTACCCAGCCAGATTGCGTGTTGATGGTGTCGATAGCTGGTTTATCCTTCGTGACAGACCACCTGTTGCTCCTGACTTTACCCCTCGGGCACCGATTTTCGACCCGACTCAGGTAGTGGTGGTGCCGTAATGTCTGAGTCCATCCAATTTTCTATTTCTGAGCAGCAACAAGCCAGAGAGGCGCAATCTCTTGAGCGCTGGCAGGCGTTGAACAACGCTCATTTAGCCGCCTTGGTAGATTGGGCGCTCAAATTGCTGTCAGACGAAGACAGCACCACATCGTCGGAATCGGTTTCATCCTTAAATGCTCGATTTCGTTCTGAAGCTAAAGTGGGCAACCCGAGTTCAATCAATGTCTTGAACGATCAGTTTGGACTGAATGAAAGCGACCAGAGCGTATTGGCTTTGGTGATTGCCGCCGCCCTTGAACCATTGGTGGGAGATCGTTGCGCGACACTTTCCGGCAACCACTCAAATCCATTTCCGACAGCGATGCTTTGTGTATCACGGATCTCGGAATGTGACTGGAGCAGCTTTTCACCGCATTCCCCACTTCGTTATTGGTTGCTGGTGGAATGGCAGCCGTTAGGTTCTGGCGACGGAGTATTGAGTGCCGATGAGCGGGTGGTGAATTTTGTCCGAGGCCTTAGCTATATCGATGAACGCCTTTCCGTATTGCTTGAGCCTGCTAATTCAGAATCTGCTGCTTCTCTTATGCCATCCCAGCGCCAACAGTTGGATGCCGCATTAAATTACCTTTCTCAAAGCCAGCGCTTCGAAATGAATAATACCTCGACGGTGTTTGAGCTTTTTGGTGATGATGCCTTCGCTAAGCGCACAATGGCGGTCTCTATTTCGTCCGAGCTAAATACCGGTTTGCAACGGATCAATGCAGCTAATCTACCTTCTCGAGCGAACGATTTAGATGCATTAGCAAGGCTCTGGCTGCGGGAAGCGAGTCTTTTACCCATGCTGCTATTGGTCGAAGAAGCGGACGATGCGCCAAAGCAAAAGCTGGCTGCGCAGTTTGTCGAGAGATTGCGTGGATTGGTGTTGATTGAGACAGGTCGCGCTTCTGCAGCCCTTTCAAGTAGAAGCTTTCCGCTTGAAGTGAAACGCCCCACGGTGCAAGAGCAGGAATCGATTTGGTCAGAGTTGCTTCCGGTTGAAGACAAACAGCTCCCTGCAAGATTGGCCGAACAGTTTTCGATGAGCGAGCCAGACATTTTCCGCTCTGCCTCAGTGGCTGCTGCCCAAAGTGGCGCAAACAATGACTCAGAATTTGAAAAAGCACTTTGGAAAATCTGCCAACGTGGCGCGTCTACTGAGCTTTCGAAACTCGCCCAACGCATCGAGTGCAAAGCCAGTTGGGAGAATCTGGTGTTACCGGAATCCCAAACTAAGATGTTGGAGCAGCTTGCTTCTCAGGTTGCTCTTCGCAGCCGTGTTTATCAGTCCTGGGGATTTCGTGAACGCATGAGCCGGGGCATGGGCATTAGCGCCATGTTCAGCGGTGAAAGCGGGACAGGGAAAACCATGGCAGCAGAGGTGATTGCTAATACCCTGAACCTCGATCTTTACCGTATCGATCTTGCCAGTGTGATCAGCAAATACATTGGCGAAAGCGAAAAGCAAATGCGCGCCTTATTTCAGGCGGCTGAGCGCTGTGGAGCCATCCTCTTCTTTGATGAAGCTGATGCACTGTTTGGCAAGCGAAGCGAGGTGAAAAACAGCAATGATAGATTCGCCAATATTGGCATCGATGACTTGCTGCAACGGATTGAAATGTTCAACGGATTGGCGATTCTCGCCACCAATCTAAAATCCCAAATCGACAAAGCCTTTATGCGTCGTCTGCGTTTTGTGGTGGATTTTCCATTCCCAGCGCCAGCGGAAAGAGAGAAGATCTGGCGCTCTGTATTCCCGATCCAAACTCCATTGGCTTCCGACGTTAACCCAGCTCGGCTTGCTCGACTTAACCTCACAGGCGGCAGTATCCACAATGTTGCGTTGAATGGTGCGTTTCTCGCGGCGCAATACAATGAATCGGTGTCTATGCGGTGGCTGATGGAAGCCGCCGCGGCAGAGCTTCAAAAGCTGGAACGTCCTATTAAAGCGGGGGATTTAGATTATGGCTGAGTTCTCTTCGCTGACACTGCAAAAATCTCATGCTGAGAAAGCGGCCAATACCCCACGTAACGGTTTTGTGATTCAGAAAAAATGCGGCTGTGGGAATGCAGCACCGACAGGAGGCACTTGTTCTGCTTGCGCCGCCAAAGCAGCTGCGAACAGCCCAGTATTGAAAAAGCCCACTGTCAGCACGAGTGCGACTCAACCTGATGGTGCTATTCCGCAATCTTTAAGAGAGCGTGCGGAACAGACCTTCGGTACTGCGCTGCCGGATGTGAATTTTTACACCGGTGGTACGGCGCAAAATTATGCCCGACAACTCGAAGCAAAGGCATTTACCGCAGGCAATGATGTCTATTTCGGTAGCGGATTCTATCGGCCTGATACACCGGAAGGCTTACGTTTGATCGGGCATGAGTTGACGCATGTGGTGCAGCAGCGCAGAGGACTGGCGTTTTCGAAACTTCAAGGTGCAGGTGACACTTACGAGCAAGAGGCTGATCGGGGTGGTGATGCATTTGCTGCAGGTAAGCGCTTCAGTGTGTCGTCACCGCAAGGCTCGATCGGGCGTTTCCCACAAAGGATGGGGGCGGCAGAATCTGCGGAAGTCGTAGGCTCGGAATCACCTTCCCACGACCTTGAATTTCTCGGCGAGATGATGGAGCAGTCTGAGGTTGAAAGCCTGTTTACTGATTTGCAGTCGCTGGAGACTCCAGAGAGCAAGCTCTATCTCATCCCAGAATCTGCGGTGGAATCTTTTGGCGATAACCGACCGCATCCTTCGGCACCCATTCCTCAAGCTAAGTTGTTGGATGGCGCATCGCCACAGGGAAGACTTCCAGTAATCCAGCGGGCAATCGTAGCAGGTTGTAACGTGCCAACCATGACAATGGGTCAGATTGGCGTCGCTGCGCACCGCCAGATTGGTGGATTCTGTGGTGTACTTCACCAAGCGATTTCTCCCACAACACCTTGTTTGGGAAATGGTCACCCTGGTTTTCAAATTCCCGGCTCAACACGACCTGACATGGTGAAGCAATGGTCTCAAGGGCCTTTTGTAGATGAAGTTGGAGAAATCAAGCCTGCTTCTTGGTTAAACGGTCGTCAGGTTGACGCCGAAGCCCAGTTAAACCGCGATATAGCCAATTACCAGCGCATCATTGGCCCCGCAACCACCATGTGGTCTTACGCCTTTCCGACCATGCCATTTGTGGCGAACCCTTTGCAGAATATCGATGTTTGGCCTGCTGTGGGTGGTTCTGCTTCCAATGGTGTTTATTACTACCGCTGTCGGAACACACGCAGAAGAAGAGCCCCGAGAAGAGTGCGAATCCGCGTTCGTTTACCGGTTCCAGTGTTGCTACCTCGCACTGTGCCCAGAGTTGTCCCACAGCCAAATCCACAGCCAGTGCCTTCACCAAGGCCCGCTCCGCGCCCAACACCAAGACCTGTGGAGCCGCCTTCAGAGCCTTGGCGTATGCCAGAACTTCCCGAAATGCCGGATTTGCGCCCAGCCGTTAAACCTGTGGTTGCAGGGGCTGCTGCGGTTGGCATTGGTTATCTCATTTATCGCGGTGTTCGGATGATCCCATCATTAGCGCCACCGCTTTGGTGGACCATTCCTGGCAATCTCGCGGTGCCATAGGAGGATGAATGAAAATCACGATTAGGTTCGATCAAATCGACATCGCTGAAAACGCCTCCTATCGCGAAATTTATCGCGTGATGTCTGGTGCCGTTCGGGAAAACTGGCCGGGTATGACATCCGTCTCATCAGAGCACCAAAGGCTGGCACAGCAGCAAGCAGCGGCTTCAGCGGCAAGGCAATTATCCCGGACTGTTGCAGCTAGGAGGGAGCGCTAAATGCTGTCTTCCCAACCTAACTACCTCAAAGCGGGAATTGTGCTGTTGGATCCACAAAGCGCGGAGCCAATGAGTGCCATTCCGTTGCTGATTAATCCGGAATCACTCAATACACAGTTTGAGGTGAAATCGCCATCGACCTCTGAAACCCGCAGTGAACAACTTCGTCTGAATGGTCCGCCAAAAGAAACCATTACGTTTGATGCCATTCTCGATGCGACAGATGCCATGTCACGGGGTGACGAGGACGCAGTGAAATACGGAATAGGGCATTACATCGCTGCGCTTCGTAGCCTGATTTCACCAACCAAACGCCAGCTTTTAGACAATGACACGCTGGCGCGACAAGGCAAGCTCACCATTATTCCGATGACCCAGCCTTTGCCTGTTTTCAGTTGGGGATTGCGTCGAAGAATGCCTGTTAAAGTCGGTAGTCTTTCTGTGGCGGAAGAGTTTTTCAGCGCGCAGTTAAATCCTATCCGCGCCAAAGCCAGCCTGTCACTGCAAGTGTTGTCGGTCGATGATTTAGGCTTTGACCATCCTGCTTCGTCGCTCTTCCTGCATTACCTTGATGGCATCGAGAAGCAAGCAGCGAAAGTCATCAAACCCGCAGTAGATGGATGATTAGGGGCGAATAGCATGACTGATCTTACCCAGTACCTTCTCAGTAACACCGACGAAACCGCGGACTTTACGCCAAGCAGTCGTTATGCGGGTGCGCCTTTAAAAGTGATGATGGACAGCAATGGCACCGAGAGGGTTTTTGTAAGCCGTCGTTTCGTCCCCCAACCCGCGGTGGAAGGCACCGCTCCCATGCTTTTGGTCAGGGAAGGAGACAGGTTGGATTTGTTGGGGGCAGCGTATTACGCGGAGCCATCGCGTTGGTGGCACATTGCGGATGCCAATCAGGAAGCTTATCCCGGTGATTTGGTGGCGACACCGGGTCGGAAAATTGCCCTTTCTTCGGGCGATGGGGAGGGTTGATGTCTGATGTTGTCATGAGCCTTTACATTGGCCCTGTTGCACCGGTTCCGGTTTCAAAAGCCGTTATCAACGCCTTTGTTTCCTGTGAAGTGCAATCCAAAACTGAGGGGCCTTCCGGTTTTCAGTTGGTGTTTGAAATCGACAACAATTCGCCGCTGCACACTATCTTTATGCTCGCCAGCAACAATCCCATCCCGTTGGTGCGCACCGTGATTACGGTAGAAATGCACGGCAAGCAGAGTGTGTTGATGGACGGCGTTATCACTCAACACAATGTCAGCCCTGCCAGCGCTCCGGGTGTATCTCGGGTGACGGTGACCGGAAGTGATTTGACGCATGTGCTCAGCTATCTCGATTTCAGCTTTATGCGCTTTCCTGCCATGCCCGATTTTGCCCGAATCAACTTGGTACTGGCGAAGTATGCGTTCCTTGGGCTGGTCCCAAAAGTTATCCCGTCTGTGTTGATTGATGTACCAGTGCCGACAGACCGCATACCCACTCAGCAGGGAACCGATCTCGCCTATATCCAATCGTTGGCCGACCGCGTGGGGTATGTGTTCTATACAGAAACCACGGATACCGTGGGTGTGTCTGTCGCGTATTGGGGGCCGGATGTTCGTATCGGGAAAGTGCAGAAACCGCTCAATGACGACTTGGATGCCAACCGTAATGTGACCTCGCTGTCTGGCTCATATGACGCGCAGGAAGCTTACATTCCGTTGGTCACCATTCAGAATCCTCAGACCAAAATGCCACTGACGATTCCAGTACCAGACTTCAATCCACTCAATCCGCCACTGGGCTTGATTCGCCCCATCACTTTAAAGACCAAAAACATCTATGAAACCGCTAAATACTCGCCGGTTCAGGCGGCCATGATCGGCATGGCGAAAGCAGCCCAATCTGCGGTTCGCGTGTTGAAAATGACAGGCTCGTTGGACGTGCTGGCTTACGGTTCTTTGCTGATGGCTAGGCGCTTGGTGTATGTGCGAGGTTCGAGCCCGGCGTTCAATGGCATTCACTATGTGGAATCTGTTACCACCACCTTTAAGGAAGGCGAATTGAAGCAGGATTTTCAATTGAGTAGGGACGGTTTGCTGTCGACCGTTAACAGGGTGTCCGCATGACAACACCTCTTTACGGTAAATTCCGCGGCACCGTGGTCAACAATGTCGACCCAATGCAGCAAGGACGGATCCTCGCCACGGTTCCCAGCGTGTCGGGCATGGTTCCCGGAAGCTGGTGTATGCCTTGTCTGCCTGTGTTGGGCTTGAACTCAGGAATTTTCTCGGTCCCACCTATTGGTGCAGGCGTGTGGATCGAGTTTGAACAAGGGGATGTGGATTACCCCATCTGGACGGGATGCTTTGCAGGTTCACCTTCGGATGTACCGACGCTGGCGCGAACCGCAGTGCCGCCCATTTCAGCCATCACGCTGCAAACCATGGCGAATAACGGCATTGTGATTTGCGATATTGGCGGGCCAATGGGCATGGGCGGTATCACGCTGCAAACAGCAACAGGGGCAACGCTGTCAGTGACTGACGCGGGCATATTCATCAACAACGGCAAAGGGGCGCAGATATCTATGGTGGGACCAACCGTGGATATCAATAACGGCGCGCTGACCATTACCTAAGGAGAAAAGCAATGCCAGGAGCGATTCTTCATGTTGGTGCCACAGTCACCTGCGCACATGGTGGGCAGGCGACACCCACTGTGCCTAATCCAAGGGTGGTGGTGTCGGGACAACCAACTGTGTTGCAAACCTCACCTTATGCCGTCGCCGGTTGTGCCATGCCACCGCCGAACGCTGGCAATGGTCCTTGTGTGACGGGGCAGTGGCTTTCAGGCTCAGTACGCGTGTTGTCATTGGGGCAGCCTTTCGCGTTGCAAACGGGACAATCTGTTTGCGCACCCACTGGCACGCCTATGCTCCCATCCGTGGTTCAACCGCGTGTACTGGCGACCTGAGGGAATGAATCCTTATGGCTTATCCCGATTTTCCTTATCGCATTGATACCCAAGGCCGGACAGCAACCACGACGCGGTTGGATGTCATTCGCGATCGTATCGAGCAGGTGCTTTTCACTGAGCCGGGCGAGCGGGTGATGATGCCAACATTCGGTTGCGGGCTGAACCGTCTTCTTTTCGCGGGCGTCAGCGAAGCGGTGATTGAGAACACACGGAGTCTGGTGGCGACCTCGCTGCAAACTTGGATGCAGGACGATATCAATCTTTCTGAGGTAGACGTCTATTTCGACAATGGCGCGCTTTTTATCAATGTTGCCTACATCGTTCTTCCTACTGGAGAGTCACAACAGGCCACGTTTGAGCGGGAGATGTCAGCATGATCTATTTTTGCTGCGACCAACGCCGACGTGAGGCAGTGCGCCAGTCCGATTTGAATGGCATCGATTTCGTTGAAGTCATCGATCGTGAAGCGGCGGTGGAAACTGACCGTCAACGGTTTCTTCACTTACATTTGGTCAATGATCCCGGTGCATTTGTTTACACCGTCGATAACATTCGCATAGAAGGGCCGAATGCCATTGAAATAGTCAATGTCATGATGGGACTGGACGGACAAACCAATGTATTGGTGATTGAAGTCGCCGAGCCCGGTGATTTCTCGCCTTACACCATCAACATTGTCACCAGCGCATTAAATCCGTTGCCACCATCAGAGATAGATCCTGCGCTGGCATCGGTTAGCTTCTCTTTCAAAGTTGAATGCCCTTCGCCATTCGACTGTCAAAGCAGTTGCGATTGCCCTGAACCAGAAACCCTTAATACAGAGATAGATTACACGGCAAGAGATTTCTATTCCTTCCGCCGCATGATGCTCGACAGGCTTTCAGTGACGGCGCCAGCCGCGGCGACCGGACACCCCGCAGACCTTTCTACTGCACTGGTGGAAGTGCTGGCCTATACCGCTGACCAACTGGCTTACCAACAAGATGCCGCCACAACGGAAGCCTATCTCAATAAAGCACGCTCTCGGATTTCGCTCAAACGCATGACACGGCTGGTGGATTACAGCGTGGATGAAGGCTGTAATGCCCGTTGTTTTTGCCACTTTGCTGTGTCGGCAGATGTACATCCTATTGCCCCAGCCACCTTGGTCATTCCCCAAGGCAGCGCGGTGTGTACCCAACTGAGTGAGCAACCCAGAACATTTGCGAGAGACGACGCTTTGCTCGCGCAAAGTGGTGCTGTGTATGAAACCTGCCATGACGTACCTGCACTTTTTAGCCTCCACAACGAAATCACTTTTTATACCTGGAGTGACGCTCGTTGCTACCTGCCAAAAGGCGCTATAAGTGCCACTTTAGATGGCCACTTCCCTGATTTAGAAGCGGGCATGTATCTGGCGTTTGAAGAAGTGATGGGGGCACGAAGTGGCACTCAGGCTGACCGACAACTGTCGCAACGCCAGGTGGTTCTCCTGACACAAGTGCAGGCATTTGATGCAGATGGTGAACCACTCCTCGATCCGGTAACGGAATTACCTATCACAGAGGTTGTCTGGCATGGCGCCGATGCCTTGCGTTTCCCAATGTGCATTTCATCAGAAACTTCCATTGAGGAAGGACGCCGGTACCTTGAACCCGTCACCGTTGCCCGGGGTAATATGGTGCTGGTGGATCATGGTCAAACGATCTCTGGCGAGCGTTTACCAGAAGTGCCACTGCCAACGCTGAGTTGGGCGCCGGGGCAGGGCATGCAAGGTGATAGCGCGAAAGGAGCAAGCTGCACAGAAGCCAATTGCGAACAGGAACAGGCTGAAACCATCACCCCAAGATATCAGCCGACTCTCGCCAATCGTCCACTGACGTTTTCCCCCGATTATACGCAGGGCGCGCCTGCGACGGAGCTTTTGAAAACACCTTCACCGAGCGAAACATTCGCCAGTGTTTCTCTTGATGCAGATGATGGCGTTGAAGTGCGTTCTTATCACGTGATCAGGGATATGCTCGCAGCAGACGATTCATCCTTGGTATTTACCACGGAAATCGAGCGGGATGGCGTGGTTTCATTGCGATTTGGTGACAACGTCTACGGTCGTCGCCCTTTGCCTGAAACCCAGTTTACAGCCAACTATCGCGTAGGAGTGGGGTCAGCCGGTCACATCGGTGCGGACAAGCTATATCATCTCGCATTACCTATTCCTGAGGTAACGGAGGTACGCAATATCACCCCCGGTGAAGGAGGGCGAAACCCAGAAACCAATGCGGAAATCAGAAAACGTGCGCCTTTCCTGTTCAAAACACAAGAGCGGGCAGTCACGCGGGATGACTATCAAGCGCTGGGTCGACGGGTGGCCGGTATTCAGGACGTCAGTTGCGCCTACATCCACACGGGCAGTTGGATGACGACCTTTGCCTTGCCCGATCCGGAAGACAGGGTAGAAGTGTCTGACACATTGCGAACCACGCTTCGTGACCATTACGAGAGATTCCGCCTCGCCGCCCATGATGTGGAAGTGTCGTCACCAGTTTATGTTCCCCTTGAAGTGACGCTTCATGTTTGTGTCGCGCCGAATGCGTCGAAATCCCATGTTCGTCAGCGCCTGTTGAAACTCTTCTCGTCAAACCGTTTGCCTGATGGCGCTTTAGGTTTGTTACACCCTAATCGGTTCCGTGCTGGAGAAACGCTTCATCTCTCACCTTGGTTGGCTGCCGCTCAGAATGTAGAAGGAGTGATAGCAGCCAAAGTGACACGATTCCGCCGTTTTGGGGACCCAAGAACCAGTGGGTTGGTAGACAGAAAGCTCGAATTCGGCCGCACGGAAATCGCACGGATTGACAACGATATCAGTCATCCGGGCAATGGCGTGTTCCTTCTCGATATGGATGGAGGGCGTTGATATGGCAAACCATGAATCCCATTGTGGCGCTTGCAGCGGCATTGAGGTGCTGACACCGAAAGCACCACAAAACACCCAAGGTTTATCCCGAATCGGTTATCGAAGCGGCGAATACCACGATTTTTTCGCCAGCATGACCGCGAGACTTTCTTCTGCCAAATATGGCGCTTTGGGTGTACTGACTTCGCGCGATTCTGGTGATTTTTCGTTGGCACTCATTGATGCCTGGGCCGCCAGTTGTGATGTGCTGACCTTCTACAACGAAATGTGGCTGAACGAAGCCTACGTTAACACCGCGATGGAAACCGGATCATTGCATGAAATGGCGATGCTGATTGACTACGCGCCTCATCCTGGCGCAGCAGCGACAGCAGATCTGGCTTTCACCATCGCTGCGGGTGAAGGAATACCGGAAGAAATCACAGTGCCTGCAGGGACCAAAGTGCAGAGTACGCCGGGGCAGGACGAGAAACCTGTTATCTACGAAACGCTGGAAGACCTGACAGCGCGGGCAGCTTGGAATGCGATGCGTCCTAGGCTCACTGCGCCACATCCATTGACGGCAAGCACGACTCGTATTCCATTGCCGGGTACCAATCTCAATTTGAAACCGGGCGACGCCGTGTTTTTTGTCTCCGACGATGAGCAGCAGGTCTTTGCCACCATCAACGCAGTGACACCTGTGTTAGCTGACATCGCCACAGACCCAGATGCGAAAGATCTTACCTGGCTAGACGTATCGCCAGTCGGTGAAGGGCCACTAGTCACCACACATTCCGGTGTGACGGGTACCATCACCACAGTATTTGCTGCCGAAGTGGGCGGATATGTTGATAAAGCCATCAACGGAAAAGAGCTTCGTACCGTGCTGATGGAAGAAAAAACCAGTGAGAAAGCCTTCTTTTCCGCGTTGGCTGCGCAATCTAAAAGTGTCAGGCAGGTTCAGGTATTCCGGACCAAAGCGGCGATTTTCGGCCACGCTGCGCCACCGCTCGATACGCTCCACTATTCGTTGACGGGGACATCGCCTGTATTCGTCTTGGATGGGGATGAAGCAGTTGTTGACGATGTCGTTCCTGGTCCTTACGCCGGGTTGGAAGATGCTCAGTGGGCGGATGGCATGCTCAATGTGATGGATGAAGACGACAGCAACCATGTCTATCTGGAACGTGCGGTGTCTGAAATCAGCAAGGGCAGCACGGTTGTTCTGAAAGACGGCAGGAAATGGTCGCGTTATAACGTGACAGACACTGCGGAAACCTCTGCTTCATTCTTTTCTGTTACGGGTAAAAGTTCGCGTTTAACCCTGAACGATGATGATCACTTTAACGATCTATCCATCCGTGGCACCACGTGTTTTGGTGCCAGCGAATGGATTGATATTGCTGATCCGCCTATCACTGAACCAATGGATGAAAACAGTATCTCGTTGGAGCTGAACAGTCTGTTTACCGCAGAAGAAGGACGCAAAGTTATTCTGAAGGGTCAAGCGGATGGGTTTGGGGAAGAGCCTGTAGTGACAACACAGATAATCCAATCCATCACGCATGAAAACAGCACTTCTACACTAACGTTTTCCGCGCCGATTGGCGTTGCCTATTTGCCCCAAAGCTTGCGCATCCACGCCAACATCGCTAAAGCAACACAAGGTGAGTCTGTGGCAGAAGTACTGGGCGATGGCAGTGCGACGCCGCATCTTACCTTCACTGCCAAACAAACGCCTCAAACCTTTGTGCCAGCAGCAACGGCGACAGGCGTGAAGCCAACGATGGAAATCCGCGTTAACAAGATCCTTTGGAAGCAGGTGCCGCACTTCCTCAATGCTTCGCCAACAGATCGGGTTTACACGTTACGCATCGATGAAAACGGCTACAGCCATGTGGCGTTTGGTGATGGCGTGATGGGGGCGATGCCGGGCAAAGGGCAACAAAATATCCGAGCCAGCTACCGTAAAACCTTGGGTTTGGAAGGACGGGTGAAAGCAGGGCAACTTAATCTACTCATGTCCCAACCCTTGGGCTTGCAGGGCGTAAACAATTTGCTTGATGCGGAAGGTGGGGCTGACCCTGAAAGCTTCGATGAAATCCGCGTCAGTGCGCCACTTTCCTGCCGAACCTTGGGACGTGTGGTCTCCCTGACAGACTATGCCGATTTTTCCCGCGCCTATGGCGGCATCGCCAAGGCGACATCGCAATGGCTGCATCTGAGCAGTGGGCCTCAAGTTGTGGTCACCGTGGCGGCAGAAGAAGGCGTTCAAGTGCCTGAAGGTGGCGATTTACACGATGCCTTGACGGAAGCGTTGGTGGCGGCTGGTGATCCATTCACCCGTTTTGTCTTGCGCAGTTTCAGGCAAACGTTTTTCCGCCTGGGCATCAAAATCAAAGTCAACGAAGACTATCTTGCTGATGATGTCATATCCCGTGCGGAAAGCCAGCTTCGGGATTCGCTTTCCTTTGAGGCCCGCGATTTCGGCCAGCCCGTCTTTGCCAGTGAAGTGATTGCTTTGCTCCACAAAGTAGATGGCTTAGATGCGGTGGTGGTTGACAGACTCTACACCGGAAACACGCCGACACGTCATGACGCTATTGCCGCCCCCGTTGCCGAACTTGCCTCGGGGGAAGTCGTAGGTGCCACCATTTTAAGCCTGCACCCTGAAGCGCTTGATTTTATGGAGGCCAGCTTATGAGTAGCTTGTCACCGGAATCCTTATACAACCTCTTGCCTGAGGTTTACCGTCGGCGTGATGAAGAGCAGGGCTTCCCGCTCAAAGCGCTGATGGAAATATTGGCTGAGCAGGCGGCTATCGTGAAGCATGATATCGACCGGTTTTACGACAACCAGTTCATAGAAACCTGTGACGAATGGGCGGCACCGTATTTGGGCGAGTTGGTGGGTTATCGGTATGGTCCGGAGATCCCTGGTGTCAGCCAACGCGCGTCTGCTGCCAATCAGATTCGCATCACCCGTCGTCGCGGTGTTGCCTTAGCGTTAGAGCAACTGGCGACAGACACCACACGTTATCCCGCCAGAGTCGTGGAATTCTTCCGTTTGCTGTCGAGACCTGAGCATTTGGCAGCACTTCGTCCGAACAATCACTACACCTTGGATGTGAGAAACAGTGCCAAGTGCGAATCCATTGGAACAGCATTTGATTCTGCCAGCTATAGCACCGCAGTGGGGCGAATCAGTCAGGGTGAAGGGCAACATCATTTCCGGAATGTCGGTGTATTCATGTGGCGTCTCGCTCATCATCGTCAATCCATTGTGCCTGCTTATCAGGTGGATGCACGACGCTACCTGTTTAATCCGCTGGGGTGCAATACCCAATTGTTCAATCAGCCTATCCCAGAGCCAAATATCAATCATCTCGCCGAAGAAGAAAACCTGCCTGTAGCGCTGAAACGAAGAAGCATTGCAGGCTCGCGTTTGGCGACTTTTTATCCTCATGCTTTTGCGGTGGTGATTGACGGAATTTTGCAGACGGCTGATCAACTCCAAATTTGCAATTTAAGCAATGACGGCGCTGACTGGGCGCATTCGCCAGTCGACCGTATTTCCGTTGATCCTGAGTTAGGCAGGCTATCACTTCCGACCTCAATACCCGTGCCTGATACCGTCGAAGTGACCTACCACTATGGCGCAGTCGCCGATATTGGAGGCGGCGCGTACCCTCGCGGCGAAGGCTTTATTGTCTTCAATACGCCCGCTCAGGAGATTGGTGAGGGCGATGTCATTCAGCCTGCGCTGGACCAGATTCAAAACGGTGGCGTAGCGGAAATTGGTGTTTCCCATGTGTTCACCGAAGCGCTTAATGTATCGGTCAATGCCGACCAAACATTGTCCCTGCGTGCGGCTGACGGTCATCGCGCCTTTGTTGATCTTGATGGCGATAACATGACGCTGATTGGCGGTGAAGAAGCAGAGATCGTCCTTGATGGATTGGTAGTGACAGGTGGTCGTTTGCTGATCCCCGATACTGGCGACAACGCACTTCGCCGTTTGGTGCTGCGCAATGTCACGCTTTTGCCGGGGCTTTCGCTGGACATTAACGGAGAGCCGACTTCGCCAGAGCAGCCTTCGCTGGTGGTTGAAATTCCCAATGTGACTGTGGAAATTGAACGTTCCATTCTCGGCGGAATTCGCACTGTCGAAGGCGCTGCTGTCACGATAAAAGACAGCATTCTGGACGCCACCTCCAATTCGCGAACAGCTTTCGCTTCGCTTGATGGTACCAGCCATGGCGGTGTGCTGACACTTTGTGAAACCACTGTGATTGGCAAAATAGGTGCCCGCTCATTCCCCTTGATTTCCAACAGTATTCTGGATGCGGCGTTAGCGGAAGGCGACGATTGGACTGCGCCAGTCTGGGCACTTCAACGACAGACGGGCTGTGCGAGATTTTCCTTTATTCCGCCAGATTCGAGAGCGCCACGTCAACATCGTTGTCAGCCACAACTTGCGGCATTGAAAGCGGTGGAAGCAGAAGAAGTCAGGATACGGCAGGAACTTTCGGATTTGGCGCGTTCCCATATCGTTCGCGGTGTTCGGGCGCGCGTTGTGCCTGCGTTTACGTCAACCCGATACAACGACCCTGCCTACGGTCAACTGTTGCTTTCCGTTCCTGAGGAAATTCGGCGCGGCGCGGACAGTGGCAGTGAAATGGGCGTTTATCACCACCTCTATCACCCGCAGCGGCACGATGCTTTGCTGTTTCGTCTCAATGAATTTCTACCCATCGGCCTTGATGCGGGCTTGATCTATGTGACCTGAGGAGGAACTCATGGCTATAGATATTTCAGGAAAAACGTTTGATCCACGCCATAACTACTCCGAACTGGTGTCAATGCAGGGAAGGGTGGTGTCGGATACGCCGCTCAATGAGGGCGCGGCGATTGTGGATCGACGCTTTCGTGCAGAAACCATTGATTTAGCAGGATTCAGCGGATATCCGGCTCATCTGCCGGACAGTTTCCGGATTGAAATCTCTGGTGGAGAATTGCTGATTAACCCAGGCCGCTATTATGTCGATGGCTTAATGGCGGAAAACTTCGGTCATGGGGAACACGACTTTTATCTGCCATTGGAAGAGTTGCGGAGCTCAGAACCTGTCCCTTTTGATGCCCAGCCTTATCTTCCCATTATGGAACCGCTTGAGCTGGAAGATGGTCGCTATTTAGCCTTTCTGGATGTTTGGAAACGTCCGGTCACGTTTCTTGAAGATCCAGAGCTCATCGACCCGGCCATTGGCGTAGATACCAGCGCGCGGGTACAAACCGTTTGGCAGGTAAAACTCTTTGCTGTGGATGACGGTGTCACCTGCAATACCGATGATGAGGATATTGAAGGATGGGAAGCGTTTACTGAGCCTTCTGCTGCCCGCCTTTCTACCCGTGCAAACCCAGCATCAGCGGTCGATGACCCTTGCTTACTACCACCAGAAGGCGGTTATCGAGGTTTGGAAAACCGCACCTACATGGTGGCCGTGCATGACACTAATGAAGATGAAGTGCCACTGCTGAAATGGTCCCGTGTTAATGGTGCGTTTGCCGGACGAATCCTCGCACAACCTGCAAACAATACTCTGACGTTAGAGCAGGTAGCGAAAGACGATTACCTCAGATTCAACGCGGGAGATTGGGCCGAAATAACGGATGATGTTCGAGTGCTGGAAGGTAACCCTGGCGCCATGGTGCAAATCCTTTCTGTGAATGATGCGACCAATACCGTTGTACTGGCAAACCCCCTAGGCGTTGGCGAAATTATGCTGATGCCCGCATCGAATGCCGCTAATCAGTCTATTCATCCAATACTGCGCCGCTGGGATCAATCTGGCGTAGTTTTGGACACTGACGGTAATGAAATCGTTAATCTCGATGCGCCGGGAAGTGATGGTTTAATCCCAGCACCAGAAGGCACATTTATCGCGCTTGAAGATGGCGTGGAAGTGGCTATATCTCTCGAAGATGGCGCCGGAGAATACCATGTCAGCGACAATTGGAGTTTTATCACCCGCTATGCAGACAGCTCGGTAGAAACGCTGACAGAAGCGCCTCCACAGGCCTTCCATCACCACTACTGCCGACTGGCGGTTCTGGATGTTCTGGGAGGAGAGTTTGTTGAGCCGATTTTTCAGGACTGCCGTGACCCGATTGGCACAGCCGGCTGCTGCACCGTCGTGGTTCGTCCGGGCGAAGATATTCAGGCCGCGTTAGATAGCCTTTCCCCTGAATTTGGGGGTTGTGTATGCCTGAAAGTGGGTGTTCATACCATTCGTCGAGCGCTTCGAATTCGTTATCCCAACGTGACGCTTCATGGGGAAAGCCATGGCGCACAGATCAGAAACCTTTCCGGTGAATCTGCTATTGATGTCCGTTCGGACGATGGCAGTGTGCTCACTGGTATTCATCTCTCTACCGTCTCCATCTTGAATCGCGGCGCGACGGAGAAGCCAGAAGGCATCATCTCACTAAGAACGGTTCAGGACAGTTTGGTCGAGGATTGCCGGGTGCTGACGCTCGACGGTAGCGTCCAATCGATCAATAACCCCGCTGTTGGTTTGTTTGATTGCCAGCGAGTAAGGGTCAGTCATTGTCAGTTCGAAGGCTCACCGATCGGTGTCTGGATTGGTGATGGTGGAGAAGATCTGACTATCAACAACAACCTTGTCCGTTTCAATGGGGAGCAATTGCCCGGTTTGATTGGTGTTGCCGTCTCCCGAATATCGGGCCGGGCGAGGATTATTGAAAACGACATCGACGGCTTCGCTCAAGGGGTGGTGATCAATAATCAACCCGCCGGCGCTTCGTTCTCAACGGCTTCATACAGTGAAGTCAAAGGAAACCGCATCACATTGAGCCGAATGGTGGGTGAGCTTGATGCGGTTGCAGTGGAATCAAACTGTGCATACGGCACGGTGTCTGAAAACCAGATCCTCCTGTTGGCGGAAGAGAGCACTGGCATTATGGTTCGTGGTGTTGGCACCTTGATTGAGCGCAACCGCATTCAAACCGAAGAGCAGGTTGAAACTCAAGTCGCAATAATGATCGGCAGTGACGACGATGAACTCTTTACTGGTGGTATCACCGCCGCGCAAAACTGGATTAGCGGGTGTAGTGGTGGCGTCGTCGCTGAGCAGGTCGTTGGGCTACGTGTCGACAACAATGACATTTCAGGCGACAGAGGCACTGAACTCGCGGTATCGGCAACGCAATGTACCTTGGTCAGTATCGAAAACAACACCATGGTGACCGTTACATTGGCAGTGTTTGCCAGTGAGTGTGAAGACGTTCAAATCAACAGCAATCAAATCCGTGATGCTGGTGCCGCGATTTTCTGTGAGCGCTGTGTGCGTGTTGATATCACCAACAACCAAATCGCTAACTGTACCCATGGCGGGATAGTCGTTCTTCTGTGTATCGCGAGAGCGGGCATTATTGGAAACCGTCTCAACTACGTGGGTGTATCAGGCGCAAATATTTTTGCTTCTTCCATCATGAGCCTGTTCCACCTCGGTGAATGTCACATTGAATCCAATGAAGTGTTGAACACGGGTGTGGGTCGAGACGACGTGGTGAATCAGCAAAGAACCGTCGGCATCGGCGCGCTGTATGTGCTTGAAGCCCGTGTGGAAAGCAATCTGGTTTCCTACTCTGATTTGCTGACGCGGGAACGTGTTTTGGAAGACCGCGCCTTGTTGATGCAAGGATTAATGGAAATTTCATTCCCTTTTGGCGACAGACGCGTGGTGTTTCTCGGCTATGCCTGTCAGGTAGCCAACAATAAATTCCTTGGCCGTGGTGCTGACACCTTGGTAGAAATCCTTTCAAACAGATTGAACGACAATATTCGTGTTCGTTTTGAACGTGTCCTGTTCAACAACAACTTCATTGAGCACGTCGGAAACAACGATGACAACATCGCGAACGGCGCGACAGTCATCCTTAATGGCAGCCAAGCATCAGTGATGGGTAACCACGTCAAATCCGGTACTTTCTTCCTTCCCTCGTTCAACTTCAACGGCATGGAAGGGCCTTTTATTGGCAATGTCGTCCGCGGCTCTATCATCAATTACCCTGAATTCCCAGCGCCTGAGTCTGGCTTTAACACTCAGGCATAACCAAGGAGCGAAATCATGGCAAAGGCAAGCACAGTATTGAAAAAACACCTTTCGCTCATCAGCGAAATGGAAAAGGCGGCTCAACCGAATAACGTGAAGAATCCGGTAGTGAAAACCCGCACTGCCGCTGCGGCCAAAAAGGCAAAGGTTGAAAGTCGTATCAAAGAACTGGAAGAGCAACGTGCAGCGTTCAATAAAAAAATGGATGAAGCGATAACGCGAGAGAAAAAACAGCTCATTGAGATAGAGCGGTTCGAAAAGATGGTCGCGGAGCCAGAAGAACCCAAAACCGAAGAAAAGCCGAAACCAAAACCCAAGCCTCGCACACCAAGAACACCCAAGGTAAATACCGAGGCCGTGCTAAAAGCAACAACGAAGAGAAAGGTTTCACCGGCTACGCCGAAAAGAAGGCCGACGAAGAAGTGATAATTAAAAGCCTTTCGAAATGGTTTGATTCAGAGGATTTCGTGCAAAAAGCCCTCTTTTGAGAGGGCTTTGTTACTAATCAGCCATATTTTTCAAAGTTACTTATCGACCCACTTGTTGCATACCTTTGGCCAACCTTGCTCCCACTCTATCTGTCTGAGTTGCAGTGTTGGTTTGTAGTTATTAGTAGAATCATAGGCGTGGTGCACCAGCCAGTCTTGATTGTCTTCTGTGAAGACATCGTTGTGGCCTGTTCCAATTTGCTCACCATCTTTGTCTAGTAGTTTTGTGCCGCCGCCTTCATTCAATAGCCTTCCATAGCTATCTACATAAGGTCCTTGTATATCTTTAGAACGGCCTACCCTGATTTCATATTTTGTGTCTGGGCCTTTACAACAACTGTTGTAAGACATGTACAGGTAGTAAAAACCATTTTTGTACTGGATGAATGGTGCTTCAACCACAAATTCGCCAGTGGAAATATCGGTAATGGGACGGCTGGCTAAAGTGATCATTTTACTGGGATCGATTGGCTTCAGGGTCTTAGGATCAAGTTCCAAGAGATGGATACCTCCCATGTAAATTTGAGGAATAACACCTGCAAGCGATATGTCACCCATTGTAGAACCAAATACTAACCAGGGTTTTTGGTCGTCATCGACGTAAAACATGGCATCGATAGCGTTATAGTGCCTGCCATAACCGCCACAAATGATCTCTCCCAATAAAGGTTTTGAACGCAGTATTTCACCATGATCCACCCATTTGTAATCAGGCGCTTCTGGGTCAAGAGTGGTATTTGTCAAAAGGCCAGTGGCTGCATTGCAAGTGCCTGATTTATGTGACTGATAAAAGTAAACGTACTGCCCGTTATAAAATGAAATATCTGGAGCGCCGATGTGATCAAGGTTCTCAATGGAATCTGTCAGCCATACAGGTATTTCTGAAAATACATTGCCACGATAGTCCCAGTTGATTTTATCTAATGAGGAATAAAATGCGCCGAGGGGACTGCTGGAATATAAGTAGTAATATGAGCCCTGCTTTTCCATGGTGGGGTCATGAATGTGTTCGCTTATGGCTTGATAATTCGCGATATTTGGAGTGGCATCAATACAGGTTTGATTATCGTTACATCCTTGAAGAAGAGCGGCAGTAAGTAGTGTGTACGGGATAAGGCGAGGTGTCATTTTTCGCTCCTATATGACTATGTTGTTGATACTTTTTTTTAGACTAGGAAAAAAGACTAAGCAGTTGTTTCATTACTGGGCTTTAATTGAATGTATTTACCTCATTTGATGGGTTTTGAGAGGCAATCTACGATTCAAGGTTTGGTTGACCTTTTGCTGTGCTCAAAAGACAGCAGCAGTTCATCTGGGTTTCAATAGTTCTTTGAGGGGTCATGTTTAACAAAGGGTATTTAAAGTCGTTGGGTGGAGATGAACGCAAAAAGTACTGCAGTGGAGATAAGTAGTTAAATCTGCGGTTTGTGGGTTGAATAGCGCAAAAAAGGCAGTAGTTTCCCCACCTATTTAATGCTGGCCATCTCCGTCATTCCTTCAGAAATGTTATGAATCGCGTGAGATAACGAATCATCGGGCTTTCTATAAAACAGCCTGACTTCAAACGGGATATTCCATTTCTCATCGCCTGCCAGTGCAAGCTCTCCGCGCACCAATTCATCCTTCACAAATGAATAAGGGAGCCAAGCTAAGCCATAGCCGCCGAGTACCATGGATTTTAGGGTATGGGCGAATGGGTTTTCATAGCGTCTGTTTAGGTAACACGCTTCTTTGTCGAGCAATTGGTCGATTGATTTACCAAACAAAGACTGATGGGTGTAAGCCACGAGAGGAATCGGGTTATTGGCTTCACCAGGTAGATGAAACATGGCTTGTTTGTTGGTTGCCAGGGAGACTGGAACCAAGGTTTCTTGGCCGATCACTGTGCTTTGAAAACGGTTGTCATCAATAGCGTTTCCAAGCTCGCTGTGGGTATAGCAAAGCAGGTAATCAACAGACCCATTTCTGAACATTTCTACGCAATCAGCGAGACGATCAGACGAAAGTTTCACATAAACAGGGCCGACTTCTTTTTCGATTTCATGCATCCATGACATAAAGACCGTTTGAACGATCGAGTTCTGTGCGGCGACGGAAATCTCATTGGTTCGGGTTTTCTTCAATGCCCGGGCCGATTCTCTGGCGAGATGCAGTCGATTGAGGATCTCTTCCGCTTCAACCAAAAAGGCTTTGCCTTGTTCCGTGAGTTCCAGTTGCGGAGAGTCGCGGTTCACGAGATCTGTGCCTACCCATTGTTCCAAGGCTTTAATGCGTCGACTGAACGCGGGTTGGGTGACAAAGCGTTCCCTGGCGGCAGACGTAAAACTGCTTGAATGCGCCAGACAAACAAAATCTTCCAATAGTTTAAAATCCAATACTCCCTCCGAGCCAGTTACAGCGTGGCTTGGTGCCAATGTCGTTCGTGAACTTCATTCCTTCGATTTATTAAAGCTATCAGAAAGCGTTCTTTTCGTAGGCTTAAAGATAAGAAAATGGCCTATTCACCACCAAATTTAAGGATAAGTGTGAAAAGTTTTTCTTTTCTAGGATGAGTGAAGTTTCGGTGTTTAATGCTATGAATTTATGGGAGTTATTTGGGGGCATAACTTTTCGGTATGTAGGGCAACCGAATTGGCATGATGCAAAATCAGCTCTCCTGACCATGCTTAATTGAGTGTTTTTAGCCGCACGCTACCTCGGCGGCCGAAAACCAATATGGATGAACCGCAGCGAATGTCCAGCGCTGCAAAGCATGGAAAATCAGACTAGGGAGAAGTCTCATGAAGTACCGCAACAACGTCAGTTCTTTTCTGAAAAGCGCATTAAGTGTCGCCATTGTCGGTGCCTTACCTTTCACCGCTCAAGCGGCAGAAACCATTCGCCTGTCCACTTATGTCAACGAGTCCGACATTCGCTATCAAGGCTTCCAGAAATTTGCAGAACTTGCGGCAGAGAAAAGTAATGGCGACTTGAAAGTTCAGGTTTTCCCATCCGGCACTTTGCATGGTTGGAGTGAAGGTGTGGATGCGGTTCAAGGCGGCGTATCGGATATCAGTTGGATTCCTGCCGATAAGCGTTTGCCGTGTTATCGCGTCACTTCGCTGTATCCCGTTGCTATCAATCTTGAAAAACAAATCGAGCTTGATGCTGATTACGCAGCATTGATTGAAGCGGAAGCGGCAAAGGCTGATCTTATCCCTTTGATCAACTCTAACTATTCCTACGACCAAGAGTGGTGGTTTGAAGAGCCTGTATCCGACATCGGTAAGCTGAACGGAAAGTTGGTTCGCTCGATTGGTCCTTTGGTGAGCCTGATGATCGAAACCTGGGGCGGCAAGCCAGTGTTCGTTGCGCCGAAAGAGGTGTTCCAGTCAGCAGAGCGTGGCGTGGTTGATGGCATCAACATGGGCGTCGCGACATACAGTTCATGGAAACTTTGGTCGGTCATGCCTTACATGGTTAACGCCAACATGTTCTACGGCAACATCATCTACATGATGAACAAAGACAAGTTTGATGGCCTGAGCGCAGATAACCAGAAAGCGTTGAAGGAAGCGGCGAAGGAAGCCGAGGCTTGGCTGAAACCGCGCTATGAAACTTGGGTTGATGAGCGAGTCGGCAATGCAGTGATGGCGAACGGCGGTTCAGCGGTTTCCATGTCTGAAGAACGTACCGGTGAACTACTTGCGGGTATTCAGGAAAAATGGACACCAGAAGTAAATGGTGCCTGTGGCGTGCCACTCGCTGACAAAGTCCGGAGCTTGTTTGCAGCGCACAGCGAATAATTGAAGAGGTGCGCAGTATGAAATCAAACCTGTTAAAGGCTTTGAACCGGCTATCTCTAGCGTTGCTCTACTGCGGTGCCGTTATCGTGCTGATCCAGGCTGTCTGGATCAGCTACGGTGTTGGAGTTCGCTATATCCTCGATTCGCCAGATGGCATGGTGACAGAAGCCACCGCGCTCCTGCTGGTACCTGTCGCGTTTCTCGGTATCTCGTATGCGCTGTTGAATGACGCCTACCCCAAAGTGGGGATCGTGCGTGACAAGCTGCCCGCGACCCTGCAATTTTGGGTCGACAAGCTGAACATGTTGGTGATGTTGCTGATTGGCGCATTCTTCTTTACTGCATCAGCGAAAGCCATGTTCAAGTCGATTGATTCCGGTGCGGCATCCGAAATTCTTCTCTGGCCGCGATTCTATTTTTGGATCCCCGTCGTGTTATCCCTGATGGCCTTCTGCCTGACTGCAACCTATTTGCTGCTGGCTGGCAGACCACCTCGTAAGCCGCAAGGAAGAGCGGCAACGGATAACGCTGAACTCAGCCAAAACAAACAATAACAAGGAAGTGTTATGGAATGGTACGTTGTCGGGCTAGGTATGCTGGGCTTGTTGATGGGATTCATCATCATTGGCTTACCGATCCCCTTTGCGCTTGCTGCTGCTTCAATCCCATTTTTGCTCGATATCTTAAGCCTGAAATCCTCCTTGGTGACGGTAGAACTGAAACTTTGGGGCGTGTGGTTTGACTACATTCTTCTGGCGGTTCCGCTGTTCGTTTTTCTAGGAGAATTGATAGGCCGCTCTTCGATTGGTCCCAACCTTTACTGGTTTATGCACAGTAAGCTTCCGCTACGTGGTGCAGCGGCGTATGGCAGTATTGGTGCGTGTGCAGGTTTCGGTGCTGTATGTGGTTCGAGTATGGTCGGCTCGCTCACTATCGGTGGTGTTGCCTTGCCGCAAATGCTGAAGCTGGGTTATGGGAAACGCCTGTCGAGCGGTGTATTGGCAGCTGGGGGGACGCTGAGTGTTCTGTTGCCGCCGAGCTTGATCTTGCTCTTCTATGGCATTGTGACAGACCAATCCATTGGCTCGCTGTTTATTGCGGGTGTGGTACCCGGGTTGGTGCTTGTGACGATGTTTTTCATTATCGTCGCTGTCTGGGGAAAAGTAGCGCCGCAGGACATTCCGGGACAAGAGAGCATCCAGCCGATCCCTTGGCTGGTGGCTTTGTCGGCGCTGACGCCAGTGATGATTATCGGCTTGGTCATCACCATCTCAATCTATGCAGGCATCGCGACGCCAACAGAAGCGGCGGCGGTTTCTTCGGTCATCACCCTCATCATGGCTTTTTGCTTTGGTGGCCTTCGTTGGGAAGGCCTGCTCGAATCCCTCAAATCGACGATGCAGACCATGGGATACTTGGGCTTGCTACTGTCATCAGGGGTGTTATTTGGCTTCGTGATGACCTACCACCAAATCCCACAGCAGTTTACCCAGCTGTTTGTTGAAATGGATTTATCACCTTACGCCGTGCTGGCAATGATTGTGGTCTTCTACATCATTCTCGGCATGTTCTTAGAACCTGTCTCCATGACTTTTATCACTCTGCCAACCCTGTTCCCTTTGGTGCATGCGGCAGGCTTTGACCTGATTTGGTTTGGGGTGGTTTACACCATCACCATGGAGATAGCCGTACTGACACCGCCTGTCGGGCTCAACCTCTTTGTGATACAGAGTCTCGCCAGAGATGACGTGACCATTGGGGATGTGATCATTGGCTGTGTTCCTTTTATTTTCGCGCTTGTGATTTTGCTGCTGTTGTTGGTCGGACTGCCTGACACAGCGCTTTGGCTCCCTGAGTTAATGGAATAATAACGATGAATTGTATACGTGTAGGAACCGGACCCACGTTGGTACTGGTTCATGGGTTTCTCAGCAGTTTGACCTATTGGGAAAAACAGATTGAATTGTTTTCAACGCGCTTCGACGTTGTCGCGTTCGATTTGCCGGGCTATGGGGGAAAGGCGAAAGAAACGGGTCTGGACAGCGTTGAAGGCTTTGCAGATTTCGTATTGGGAAAACTGGATGAACTCGGTATTGACTGTTTTCATCTGATGGGACATTCAATGGGAGGAATGATTGCCCAGGAAGTGGCAATAAAAGCGAAAGACAGGGTGATGGGGTTAGTGCTCTACGCAACCGGTCCGAATGGTCGCTTGCCGGGGCGCTTTGAATCGCTTGAAGACAGCATGGCGCGCGCCGAAAAAGAGGGCACAGAGCAAGTGGCTCGGGATACCGTCCGAACTTGGTTTTCTGAAGGGGAAGAGGATCCTGATTTTGTTGGGGGAATGGCACTTGCTGAACGTGTGTCCACACAAACCTATATCAATGGACTGCGTGCGATGGCGGGGTGGAAGTCTCTGGGACGCCTCGAACAGATTGAAGCGAAAACGCTGGTTTTGTGGCCAGACAGCGATCGCTCGTACATGTGGGAGCAAACCGAAACACTGTGGCGAGGCATAAAAGATACTAACCTCGCCGTGGTGCCGCTGGCGGCGCACAACACCCACCTTGAGAAAGCGCGGATTTTCAATCTACTGGTGATTGAATTTTTGCAAAGTGACAAAGTGAAACAACGTCAGTTGGCAGTGACGACCTAGTCGTGACTCTTCCGGAGTGCATCCAAATAGGCGATGTGCTCCGGAAAAATTGCACAGCATCCACCCACAATATTTGAACCCGCATCCAGCCAGGCACGAACGAACGCTGCGTATTCATCAGCCGGTAAATCACGAACTGTGGTCAGCGAATCATTGGCTTCATGGTCTTGATGGATGACCGTAAACCCATTGGCGTAAGCACCAAGGGAGATCTGTTTGCCGCTGCCATCAATGATCGCTTTTGCCACAGCAATGGCGTCCAACATCACTTCGGGCTGTGAACAGTTAAACAGCACGCCATCAACGCCTTTTTCACAGACAACGCGAATTGCATCTGCCACAGATTCACCAGAACGTAATCGAGGTTGATCGATTTCAGTGTCCATTAAGCTGAAGGCAAAGTAGGCAGGTTGATTGGTGGTTTTGAGTACTTCGAAAATCGTTTCGAATTCCTCAATCAAGCTAATGGTTTCAGCTATCCAAATATCTGAGTAACCCGCTTGTGCATCAACCAATGTTTGAATAATGGGACGCGCTTTTTCTGCTGAGAAAAGATCAGGACGGTAGGAACCCAAAACTGGAGGAATACAGCCTGCAACGTTGACTTTCTTCTCGCTGTCATCGGCAGCACGACGGGCAATTTGCGCGGCAGACTCGGCCAGTTCAAAGCCTTGTTCTTGATATCGCTGCTCGCCCAAGTGGAAAGGGACGCAGGCATAGCTGTTGACTGTGATGACATCGCATCCCGCATCAATAAAATTCTGGTGCGCCTGATAAACACAATCTGGTGCTTCAATCAGCGCTTGAGCGCTCCATAAAGGCTGGGAAAATGGGGCGCCGATACGTTGAAGCTCTCGCCCCATGCCGCCATCTAATAAAACAAACATCCGTGATCGCTCTTTCTTGTTGTACCCCAAATAGATTTGGGCATTTCAAAACTTTTGCGAAAGGTCTCACAAAATATTTGCTATGTCTAGACGGGTTATAGTGCCGCTTTTGAAACGTCTTTTTTGCCTTGCAACATCAGAAGGGAAAACACGCTAAGCGCATACAGCATTGACCAGCCTAGGCAGACGAAAACAATTAGACAGAGTGCCAGTGCAATACCTGCCAGCCATCTCGCTGCACCTTCCAGAAGTTTGAATGCTGCGAGCATCGCCATCAGATAAACCAACACGAACACACTGTTGGCGAGCTTAAGGAAAAACTCCAAATCCAAGCCTGACCAATACCCTATGATACAGGAGGCCGCCAGCACACCACCGATACTCAAGGTCGCATTCTGGGGGACGCCGCGGCTCGAGACCTGTGCCATTTTTCCTGCTGGCTTGTTCTCTCGCGCTTGCGCCCAAACCATGCGTGAAAGGCTTTGGGTGTAGAGATTGACACTGGCGAAGCAGGCGGAGAAGCCAATGACACTGATCAGCATTTTAAAGTTGGGGCCAAATAAGTTCTCACTCAACCAGGGGATTGAAGCGCTATCAAACTGTTGGGTGCCGTAGGCGCCAAATTTTAGTATGACCACAGACATTGCCCAGTAGGTTGCTCCTGCAACGAAACAGCCGGCGATGATGGCGATAGGGAAATCCCTTTCCGGGTTTTTAAACTCTTCCCCCATATGGGCGAAAGCTTCAATACCAACAAAGCACCAGAACATTACACCAAGCGCAGCACCAATGGGCCATAAGGATTCCTCATTGATGGAGGGCATGGTCAGATCGGTAACGCCAACGCCGCCTTTCCACAGAAAAGCGCCGACCAAGAGAAAAATGCTAATCGCAATAAGGGTTTGCAGCTGACCCGAAGATTTAGCCCCCATCAAATTGACACCCACCAAGAGCGCGACCGTAAGAAGTTGAGCTGTCAGAGAGCCATTAATCGGCTCAGGCAAAAGCTGTTGCAGAAAGCCTGCGGCAAGCGCAACGGCTGCTGGAACACCAACGGGAATCACGCTGACGAACAGCCAGGCTACGCTGCGCTCTAACCTTTTATCGAAAGCTTTGCGGACGAAATAAGCGGTACCACCTGCATTCGGGTAGCGCTTACCTAATTGGGCGAATGTCAGGGCAATCGGGCAAATCGCGACGAACAGGAAAAGCCACGCCCAGAGGGAAAACTCACCAGCAATGCCTGCCGCAATAGCAGGGATCATAAACAGCCCGGTACCCAAAAGGGTGGTGGAAAGTTGGCCGATACCGGACAGTAATGTGATTTCTTTTTTGAGTTGATTCATGGGGCGTCCCAGCCAGTATCTGTGAGTTGACTATTGATGTCAGATTAAAGCTGATTGATTGAAAAAGCATCGCGCAAAGTGTCTTTGTTCAGCGTCAGATTGACGGTTTTTATTGCTGAAGCTGACAAAGTGACGGTTTTCGCGCAGAATTCAACGAGTTTGTGAAAAGAGAATCGAAAGAAGAACATGGATAAGTTCGACCAACAAATATTGGATATTCTGCGCGTGGATGCACGTCGTTCCGTCAGCGAAATCGCGCGGGACGTCAATTTGTCGCGTTCCGCAGTGACAGCACGAATCAAAAAGCTTGAGCAAGACAAAGTCATCCTTGGCTATCACGCCGATGTGGTGGAGAACAAAAGCGTTGAAATGGTCTGCGCTTATCTTGCGCTGAAATATGACACCTCCACCAGCCAACACTATTGCGAAGCATACGCTGACACTATACGCCGTATTGAGGGGGTGAAATGGTGCCATGCGATCAGTGGAGAAACAGATATGATGCTGTATCTCGAAGTGCCTAGCATGAATCGCATCAACAAAATTCGGGAAGAGATTCAGGCGATTCCTGAGATGAAACAAGTCGTCACCCATATCGTGCTGACTGAGTTCTTCAATACGACCAAGTAAGTGAAATTTGTTTGTTCATTCACGTTTTTGCACTGCCATTAGATAAAGCCTTCATCATTTTAGGGTATCTCTTCTTAATGTAACTTTGGTCACAAAACATGCTGCTGCTGTTTTTGATAAACGTTAAATGTTACTAAACGGCAGAGCACCGTGGAGTCAACTTAATTCAAAATAATCAAAGTATTAGCGAAGTTACGCTTTCGCTATGCCGAAAAGTAACCGGGGCCCCTTCAATATAGGTATTGGCGTAAGTCAAAAAAGTTTCTCAGTCTGAAATAGCAATGAATTTTTCTATTTTTTAACTGTTAGGGACAACGACATGCACCTTTCACGATTCCCACGTTTGCGCTTTGCGCATCTACCTACACCGCTTGAGCCAATGAAGCGCCTCTCTGAAGCTTTGGGCGGGCCAACAATCTGGATCAAGCGCGACGATTGTACCGGTCTGGCTGGTGGTGGTAACAAAACCCGCAAACTCGAATTCCTGATGGCAGATGCACTTGAACAAGGCGCAGACACCATCATTACCCAAGGCGCGACCCAAACTAACCATGGTCGTCAGACAGCAGCAATCGCAGCGAAATGTGGTTTGGAGTGCCATATTTTGCTGGAAGATCGCACCGCGTCCGAAGACCCGGATTATGTACTCAATGGCAACGTGATGCTGGAACAACTGTTTGGCGCATCACTCAGCAAATATCCAGGCGGTACAGACATGAATGCTGCGATGGAAGATGTTGCTGCCACACTGTGTGCCGAAGGCAAAAAACCTTACATCATCCCGGGTGGTGGCTCGAATGCGATTGGTGCATTGGGTTACGCCAACTGTGCGTTGGAGCTGGTCAACCAAGCCAATGAGATGGGCCTTAGAATCGATCACCTTGTCCACGCCACTGGCTCTGCCGGTACACAGGCTGGCCTAGTCACGGGTCTTGTTGCGACTAACAGCCAAATACCTTTGCTTGGTGTCGGCGTTCGTGTGCCTCAACCACAGCAAGAAGGGAATGTTTTCAAGCTGGCAGAAAAGACCTGCGATTTATTAGGTATCTCTGGCGCTGTTAAACGTGAAGACGTGCGTGCTAACTGTGATTACGTTGGAGGTGGTTATGGCATTCCCGCGGAGAGCACCATGGAAGCGATAGAAATGTTTGCCCGCTACGAAGGCATTTTGCTGGACCCAGTTTATTCCGGCAAAGGCGCGGCGGGACTTATCGACCTTATCCGTAAAGGCGAATTCAAAGACTGCGACAACATTGTGTTCTTGCATACAGGTGGTGCTCAGGCATTGCCGGGCTATCGCGAAGCTTTTGGTTTCGAAAGTTATAGTTAAATATACCCAAACAACCTGAAGATGCTCGCATTCAGAGGTCATCAATGCGTTCAATTCGAGGCAAGTTTCGCGAGGAATAGTCATTCTATTTCCGTGGAGTTTAACGAAGAAGTGGGCGCATTGAGGGCCTCCCTTCGGGCGAGTTGACTGACGCCGTGCTCTTTGTTGTTCCTTTTTGATGGAGATGACTACACCTGCAAAGGAACGCCGCGATCACAACGCCAGTCAATCTCGCTGAATCATGCATCTTCAGGTTGTTTGGGTATAATACTGGTGCGAAGATCCCTATTATTGCTAGGTGGAAATAATCTGTTCCTGATTTGGTGGATTATCAAAGCTCAGATTGAAATCTATACTCACTTCATCACTGAAAGAGGAGGTGAGTTATGGATGAGCAACGTGCCATCAATCTTTATTATTTCCTCAGATCCCAGAATGCACCGCAGTCTCAGATCAATGAGGTCGTGGAACGAATCAACCAATCTTACGGTATCAACCTGAGAAGCTTAGACACCCAGTACCGTAAGCAAAGAGGTTATTCACCCAATCGATATGATATCAACACCTATGGAACGGCGGGTTCGAGAACCATGAACCAAACCCGCCAAATGCAAAAGCCAGCACATTAGTGCTGGCTTTATTATTTATTCAGCTACTTTATATAAGGTGCTGCTATCAGTATGTGAAAAGTCGCTGCCATAAATATTTAATGCGGTATTTTGAGAATATGTCAACTTATCGTCTTCGATATTAATCGTCATCGTAAAGTCAGTCGTGGTAGCGTTTTGCGTCATATAGTTTGACTCTGCGATACCGCGGTTTGATGCCTTCAATGTCATCGTCTTACCAGCTGTACCTTCTGCAGTTACACAAGTAGTACGCGGAACACAGAACGAGTTATAGACGATTTGGTTTTCCTGATCGTAAATAAAGTATCCGCGTTGGTCGTGGAACTTAGAGTCATCTGATTTACGGAAAACTTCCTGCTTATAGTAAAGAGCAACTAGACTCTGATCGCTCGCGTTAACTGCGTCGGCTGCCACTTCAAAAGTGATGGTTTCGTAGAATGGCGTAACAGCAGGTGCGCCTTTACCTTGTTCAGTACCTTCCTGAGCCGGTGCGACATCAACGCCGCCTGTTTCAATACTTTTCCAAGTACCCACAAGAGAGGCTAGAGGACCAAAGTCCATACCATCGATAACATTATGATCGGCAAATGCTGGCATTGCGACAGCAGAGGCAAGAATTAGCGTGCTCAATTTTTTCATCATTACTTCCTTTTCTAATTTGGCTTTGGAAAAGGAATATAGGTATGTATCGCAAACTATTTTTGAGCTGGATCATTTTTAATCAGAAACTGAGAGCTTGAATGTATGAAAAGGTAAATTAAGTGAGAAATATTATTTTAGTGTAATGATATATTAATATCGCGATAATGATTGTATTATCACTAATTTCCCTGGTGATGTTAGCATGCGTGGTGATTGAAATTATATATATTTATCTTTGATAGTTGCAATGTGTATATTTTAAGTGGTCAATAAAAAGCGCTGATTAGCAGCGCTTTTTATTAAATTGATAGTGAGTTTATTTCTTGTAGTGACTAAGGAATATTGCAGCTGTGTTTTCTGCCAGAGCTTTTCCTTCGCTTTCATTAAGGGGCTGACAAGCACCAATCAACTGTGGCCAAAATGCTGAGCCTTTAATCAAGTTGTGCAGTTGAGTGCGCGCCAGCTCTACACTCTCCATTCTCAAGGTGCCGATTCTGTCTTGTTCAACCAGCCAGGCATGTAAGGCGGTATCTTCCTTCGACATGCTCTTCATTTGTTCCTGCAACGCTTCTGGCTGGAACAGGAAGTGACCAAAAGCCACTTTTGCCATGTCGAGATAATCTGGCTGGGCAATCACTGCAATTTCCTGATAGAGCAGAGTAGATAGCTGTTCAGACAGTGGCAGTTTCGACAGCTCTTCAAGGCATTCTGGCGTGATGGAGCTTTTCCAAAGCACTGAGAGGAGTTCCATCACCAGTGCTTCTTTAGAGGGAAAGTGGTTGTAGACGGTTCGCTTGGAGACATTGGCGAGCGCGGCAAGCTTATCCATGCTGGTATTTTGCACGCCAAACTCCTGAAAAGCCTGACGCGCGGCTTCCAGAATGGCTTCACGCTTTATTTCGCTTCTGGTTTTTTTCTTCACTGTCATTGGGTTAGGTGCCAACTCAAAAAGTAACGGTGACTATATTACACTAAGCGGTTTACTTTTCATTGTTCTTTTGTAAACTACACCGAGTAGTTTACATCAAAATTCATCAATCAACACGTGGTCGCTATGGACAGAAACCTTTTGAAACACACCTTACTGACGACACTAGGAGTGATTGCGATGAGTTCAACAATGCTGTCTTGTTCCAGTACTGATGGGCCAGAAGCGGATTATCCAGACAAATTTGTAAATAGCGATCCGGCGTTCGAAAGGCAAAGCAACCCTTTTGAAATCCTTATGGCTTTCATTAAGGCGGAAGAGAGAACGCCCAAGCCGACGTTTGATTTTCCAATGCATACCATTACGACCGAGCAGCTGATCGATGAGCGTGAAGATGTGGTTTATCGTCTTGGCCACTCGAGTATGTTGATGAAACTGAATGGTAGTCTCGTGATGACTGATCCGGTATTCAGCGACCGCGCTTCACCAGTGCAATTTATGGGTCCTAAGCGCTTCCATCCAGCACCGATTTCAATAGAAGATTTGCCTGAGATCGATGTGGTTGTGATCAGTCATGATCATTACGACCACTTGGATAAAATGTCGGTGAAAACGTTAGCAGACAAAACAGGACTGTTTTTAGTGCCATTGAAGATTGGTGCAATCCTAAAGGATTGGGGTGTGCCAGCAGAGAAAGTCGTAGAGTTGAAATGGTGGGAATCGCGGGTGGTCAATGGTATTGATTTTACCCTGACACCAACGCAACACTTCTCAGGCCGAGGCCTAACCGATCGCGATTCTACACTTTGGGGAAGTTGGGTAATGCTCTCCCCTGAAAAACGGGTGTATTTTAGCGGCGACTCAGGCTACTTCGATGGTTTTAAGGAAATTGGTGAGAAATATGGCCCATTCGACCTTACCATGATTGAAACTGGTGCCTATAACTCTCTTTGGGCGAACATTCATATGTTCCCGGAGCAAAGCGTGCAGGCACACATTGACCTCAAAGGTAGCGTGATGTTGCCCATTCACAACAGTACTTTCGATCTGGCGATGCATGACTGGAAAGAGCCGATGAAAAAGGCGCTGGAAATCAGCAATGAGCGTGGCGTGACCATGGTTAGCCCAGAGATTGGTCAGCGTTTGGCTATCGGTGAGGCGTTGCCAGTGGTTGAATGGTGGAATCAGGAATGATGAAAAAATCAGGACTTGCGGCGGCATTGGCTGTCGCTGCCTTAGTCAGTATCCCAGCTTCCGCATCGGTAAAAAACGATGTGGAATACCTCATTGCGCAGATGAAAAGCTCGGATTGTACCTTTGTACGCAATGGTTCTGAATACGACAATCTGCAGGCGGCCGAACATCTTCAGAATAAGTGGGAATATGCCGAAGACAGGGTGGAATCGACGGAAATGTTTATTGAAGAGGTGGCTTCCAAAAGCTGGTTTACTGGCCGCGCGTATCAGGTGAGATGTGGCGAAGAAACCCAAACCAGCCAACAGTGGCTAACCGAGAGGTTAGTGGAAAAAGAAAAGTCAGATTAACGCCTATTTCCACCGAAAAGCTCAGAAAGATAAGCAGAAATCACGCTGCTGAAAATCCCGATAATCACTGCAACAGCAATGACCACCAAAAAGGTAATCACAGCAATAAAAATAGAGCCGATAAAAAGGCCGACTAACGGAAGAATCACAAAGAAAACAAAAGCAATGACCAATGCGGCAACGATTAATGCGCCAGCTTGAAGCGCCAAGATGGCAACCGGGTTGGAGATTTCTTTTCCGTTAATGACCACTCTTCTGTTCATCTTCCCCTCCTCAATGTTATGCCAACAGAATAGCACTTCGTTTCGCCTAGTTTTTCAGACCACTTAACAATCCTTGATTGAAAAATAACCAGCTTGGCGTGTTAATCTGGTAAAGCTCAAAAAATAATCATAAGTACAGCTGGGAGAAAGGCATGAAATATACAGGAAGTTGTCACTGTGGGTCGGTGACGTTTGAATTCGAAGAGCATGAAATTAAATCAGGGTTGCGCTGTAATTGTTCAATCTGCCAGAAGAAAGGGGCATTGATGAGCGCGTTTACCGTGCCACCGGAAGCCATGAATATCACAGCAGCAGAAGGTGTGCTGGCGACGTATTCGTTCGGTAGTGGTACGGCGAAACATCACTTCTGTAACCGTTGTGGGATTTATCCTTTCCATCAAACACTTAGAAAACCAGGACACTATCGGGTTAATCTCGGTTGCCTTGATGGTATCGATACAACCAAGTTGCCATTTGATGTGTTTGATGGTGCTTCGGTTTAGAGCCTAACCTTAAACAAAACAATGAAGAAAAGCCTGACGATGTTATGTCGTCAGGCTTTTTTGATCAGAAGTGATAAGCGACTGTCGCGCCAACCAGCCATTGGTGTTTGCTGTCAACAATAGGGGAGTCAGCAACTTCACTACCCAAACCTGTGTATTGGGTGGATTGAGTCAGGTTCCAGTTCTCGCTGATAGGATAAATCAGCTTATAACCTACTTCATAAGCGATTGAACTGCTGCCCGTGTACTCAGGTCGGTTGGCGCGTGCTTCTTTTGGCTGCACGCCAAAGTAGTAGTCCACAAAGTCTTTACTCTGGAACATCACCCCTGCGAAGGAAACCAAATTCGCATCGCCAATGGAAAAGATGTCGAAGTACCTCACACCCGCCAGATAGCCTTTGTAAGCGCCAGATATATCATGCTGGAAGTAGGTAGAAATCACGCCGGTACCAACTTGGAAGTCAGCATTTAATCCAAGATCGACACTGACGTCCCTGTCATCCATACCTTTCAGGAAGTCCGAGGTATCGTCATCGTAACCGATCCCCGCGCTGGTGAGATGAACACCTAGATTGACCAGATCACCGTCGGTTCCATAAAAGCGGTAGTTTGCACCACTGAAGTCGATGTTGAAGTCTTCGCCGTGGTAGCCAAAGTTAAGGAGTGGAACAACTGAGTGATCTTGCTCTTTGTAGAGGTCGCTGGTTGCAGCTACGCCCGCTTCAGCAATCCAGGTGCTTTGCTTGCTATAGATATTGCCGTTAAGAATATAAGTTTGATTCGCTGCCTGTACCGTAGGTGCAGCGGCGAGAATGGAAAAGAGTAATGCAGATTTATTCATGATTCTGTCCTTGTTTGTGCACTTAATGAACACCGTACAAAACTCGGCTAACTGACAATAGAATCAATTTGTCACGGGTTTGTCAGCGATTGTCAGGGTCTTTGGTTTGGAATGGTCACAATGAGTTTGGCTCCTCCCTTTGCGCTTTCTTCAAAAACGGCATGCCCGTCGTGTTTTTCAACGATAAGTTTAACGATAGCAAGACCCAATCCATGGCCCATATTGGCTTTGTTCCGGGAAGGGTCGACACTGAAAAACGGCTCAAAAACGGATTCGCGATATTCTTCGGGGATCCCGGGGCCATCGTCTTCAACAATTATCTGGGTAGTGTTTCCGTTTTGCTGGCAAATGACTGTGACGGTTGATTCCGCATACCGCACCGCATTCGTTAATATGTTTTCTATAGCGCGTTTCAACAAGGGTTTATCAGCCAGAAGTGAGATATCAGGCTCAATAATCACTTCTATTTCACGGTTTTGACGATTGGGCAGTCGCTCAACCAAATGCTGGATAAAGGGCGCAGCAGGAAGGGTTTCTTTCGTCAGTGACCTATCCTGACGCCCAATTTTGGCGAAGTAGAGCAACTCATCGACCAACTGCTCCATCTCTTCTGTGTCTTCTATAATGCTGGTGACTTTTTTTCGCAACTCCTCTGACTGAGCTTCCTCCTTGATGAGTTCTGCCTGCCATTGAATCCGGAAAATGGGCGTGCGGAGGTCATGAGCAACGGCCTGTGTCAATGAGCGGTTACTGGTTATCAATAGCGAAATCTTGTCAGCCATTTCGTTAAAGCTATCGTTTAGCTTTCCGACTTTACTCCCACTGTTTGTTGGTGCTCGGGCGTTTAAATTCCCCTTAGCAAAGTCGGCCGTTACCCTTTGTAACACCCTAACTCTGCGGCTGAGAAACCAAATGAGCCAAGTTGAATAAACAAGGAAACCACCCAAGATAAACACAAAGAAGAGGGAGTCGCTAAATTCTATTTTCTGTCTAACTAGGGTCTCTATGTCGGGGGCGAGGTGGTAGAAATTGGGCGAGTCAGAAAGTGTGAACCAAAGCCCTCTATTTTCATCAAGAAATGAGAAAGGGTGAGGGATGTTATTGCCAGAAAAATAGTCTTTCACTTCTGCCGGAATGTTATCAGCATGGACGAGATTTAGCGTATTTGCGGTCGATTGAGCATATTCTGCTAACAGTTGTTTTATCGCTTTATCATCGTGTTGCTCATGTAAAGTGTTAACTAAGTTTTGGAAAGCGGCTGCTTCCATGTCCTCAAGCACATAATCGTAATCAGTCGTGAGCTCATAAACGAATAAGTTAAAGGCAAAGCTACTCACAATGAAAAGGACAAAAAGCCCGATAAAGGATTCAATATAGATACGCCACATAGTTAACCTGGTCTTGTTATTCCTTCCATGCGTCCGGCACAAAGAGATAGCCTTTCCCTCTCACTGTCAGTATCCGATGGGGTGATGAGGGGTTATCTCCCAGTTTTTTTCGAAGGCTGACGACCTTGTTATCGACAGTACGATCCAGACCATCATATTCAATGCCACGAACAGCGAGAGTCAGTGTTTCTCTCGACAAAACTTCGTCTGCAGAGGCTGCAAGCAGCCACAAAAGGTCGAACTCACTGTCTGAAAGAGCAATGTGTTCACCAGACCATTCACACCATTTTCTTGCGTTGTTGAGAGACAAATTCCCAAACGTTAATACGCTGACAGATTCAGACTTTTCCGTTTCCGGCATTTCACTACTTGAGCTGTCCCTGCGCAGTAACGCACGCAATCTCGCGAGCAGTACGCGGGGTTTAATCGGTTTGGTGACAAAGTCATCAGCCCCAATTTCCAGTGCTGCGACGTGGTCGAAGTCGTCATCACTTGCCGTCAGCATTAACACCTTACCGGAGAACTGTGGGCGAATCTGTCGGCAAATTGTCAGGCCATCGATATCCGGCAGCATCAGGTCGAGCATAACGATGTTGGGCTGTTCTGAAAGGATCGCACCAATGGCACTTTCTCCGTGATCAAACTCCCTTACATCAAAATCCTGCTCACGGAAGTAGGAAGAAAGAAGTTGTCGAAGCTTGGTGTCATCTTCAACGATATAAAGCAGAGATTTGGGTGACATTGAAAATCCTCATACCCGAATGCAAGTTCTATCAACGAGATAGCACGCTAAAACTGATTTGTCACCGCTTTTTAGTGCGAGAACTGAGGACTTTCTGCTAATACATGGCTCAAAATGGATAAAGTGTGCCGGATGGGGGCAGCGGGAGGTAAGTGCTTCGGAAGCCTTTATTCCACTCATGCAGCATGTAGCCGCCGGGGTCTTGTGTAAAACCGACAGGCGCATCACTTCGGTGATCCGTTAAAAAGGAACTGGCTGTTGCGGGAGAGGACAAGACCGTTGCTCCACCTATTGTGCTAACAATGCTGTTATGGAGGTGACCGCAGATAATCCGCACTTCACGGGGCGATTTCTCCAGAATCTCTGCCATTTCATCTACGCCTTCCAGACCAATGGCATCCATAAACTGAATACCCGAAGCAAAGGGAGGATGATGCATGGCAATCAAGGCGGGTTTATCTGGGTGACGTGTCAATGCATGTTCCAGAAAAGCCAAAGCAGTGGGAGATAAACGACCACCGCCTTGACCCGGAATCACGGTATCCAGACCGATGATGTCGAGGTCTGGGAAGTGTTTCACCCAGTTGATTTCTTCACTGGTCGCAGGTGTCAGATTCTCAAAGCAGTGATGCATAGAAGAGCGAAGATCATGGTTACCGGGTATCACGAAATAGGGAATGCCCAAACGCCTTATTACAGCCTTGAAAGCGTCGTAGCTCTCGACGTCGCCGTGGTCGGTGATATCGCCAGTCACGATGATGGCATCGACGTGTCCAAGCTTCTCTAAATCCTGCTCAATCTTAGTGATGGCATCTTCAAACAAGGCCAGCGTGTCGAGCACGCCGGAAACCTTGTTGGGAGGGCAGACAACGTGCGTGTCTGTCAGCTGTATGATTCGTGTCATAGCGCCCCCTTACTTTATACCTGCACGCAAGAACGCTTGCACGAACTGACGTTGGAAGATCAAGAACGCGATCAGTAGCGGGGCAATCGACATCATGGTGGCGGCGGATATCACGGAAATATCTACGCCGTTTTCCGGCGCACCGAATATCGACAAACCCACGGTGAGTGGTCGGGTATCGTCAGAGTTAGTCACAATCAAGGGCCACAGGAAGTTGTTCCAGTGGGTCGAGACAGAAACCAGTGCGTAAGCGAGATAAGTCGGCTTTGCGAGCGGCACATAGACTTTCATCAAAATGCCGAACAGCGAACACCCTTCGACGCTGGCTGCTTCATGTAACTCATAAGGCACCGATTTAAAGGATTGGCGCATCAGGAAAATACCGAATGCACTCGCCATATAAGGCATACCGACACCCAGAATAGTGTCGAACAGACCAAGTTTGGATGTCACTGCGTAGTTTTCGACGATCAGCACTTCCGGGAGGATGAACAGTTGCAGCAAGACCAGAATGAAGACGAAGTCTTTACCCGGAAATGACACTTGTGCAAACGCAAAGCCCGCCAGCGTGGTAATAATGAATTGCCCAATCAAAACCACGGTCACCAAACAGAAGGTGTTGATGAAGTACTGAATCCACGGCGCGCCTTCCCAAGCGACGCGGAAGTTATCGAGCGTCCAACCCGAGAGCAGGTTGAAATTCACCGCATCTGATGTGGTGTGGAATGCAGCCCAGAAGGCAAACACTAAGGGTGATATCCAAATGACGGCCAATAGGAGCGCACCAAAGGTATCGAGATACTTTTCGATAAATTTCATTGATAGTGCGTCCTTTTATCCAGATAAGTGAACTGAATCGCTGCTGCAATCCCAAGTACTATCAGCACCAGCACTGTCATGGCTGCAGCATGTGGTGCATCGAAGAAGGCAAACGCCATTTCCCAGATGTAGTAGAGGATCAGTTTGGACGCGTCGGACGGTCCACCTTTTGTCAGAATGAACAGGTGGTCAATTAACTTCACCGAGTTAATCATGGCGTTGACCACAATAAACAGGGTGGTTGGCATCAGTAGTGGCAACACAATGCGGCGCGTGTAGGTCCAGCGGCTGGTGCCTTCAATATCTGCGGCTTCTTTGTAATCAGCAGGAATGGTCTGCAAAGCAGCGAGATAGAAAATCATGAAGAATCCCGCTTCTTTCCAGATGGTGACGATAATCACCGCCCAAAGTGCGGTTTCAGGTCTGCCCAACCAATTGACTGATTCAAAGCCAAACAGCGCGCCGATTTGGTCAAGTACGCCCAAATCTGGTGTGTAGAAGAACAACCAAAGGTTCGCTGCAGCAATCATTGGTAGCACAGTCGGCGTGAAATACGCGGTACGGACAAAGCCCTTGGCCGATATTTTTGAGTTGGCCCAAAGCGCCATAATGAGTGCGATAGCGATCGACGCCGGAATGGTAATCGCGGCATAGAAAAGGTTGTTTTCGACGACGATCCAAAAGGTCGGATCGTTAAAAAGATCCGAATAGTTTTCCAGCCCGGTAAATTCTGAAGGGCGACGACGCGTTCCTTTGGAAAATAGACTTTCCCACAGGGTAGCTACCGAAGGGTAGAACGCGAAAAGCGTAAGTAAAATGGCAGCGGGAGTCAGCAGAAGCCAGCCATACATGTGCTGTCTGCGGCGCTCCATTTCAGCGTAATGATTCATAGTACTGCTCAACTTCCAGAGAGTCCCCCATCTGAGTCAGATGGGGGAGACGTGCTTATTGATAATCGCGCAGGAGACGTTTCGCGGATTTCTGAGCTTCTTCAAGCGCAGCTTCCGGTGTTTTCTGGTCGGTCAGGGCAAACTGAATCGCGTTATTCAAACCTTCACGGACACGCGCGGTTTCGTAAGTCGAGAACTCAGCAACCGCGTGCTCAAGTTGGTTACGTGCAACCAATGCGGGTGGGAACGCTGCTGTGTATTCTTGCAGCGCTTCGGTTTCGTATGCGCCTTTTGACACACCCATGTAACCGGTCGCGATTGACCATCTTGCGGCTTGCTCTGGTGAAGTCATGAACTTGATGAGCTTCATGGCTGCGGCTTTTTCTTCGTCAGAGGTGTCTTTGAAGATGTAGAAGTTGCCGCCACCGGTTGGTGAGCCTAAACGGACATTGCCTGGCAACATAGCGACACCAAAGTCGAACTTAGCGGCCTTTTTGACTGCCGTCAGGTTACCGGTTGAATGCCACATCATTGCCGTATTGCCCTCAAGGAAAGCCTGGCGAAGTGTGCCCCATTCAACAGTGCCTGTTGGCATCACACCATGCTCCTGAGAAAGAGACTTCCAGAATTTCAGTGTGTCAATCACAGCTGGATCGTCGAAGTAGGTGGTGAGGCCATCATCAGACATCAGCTTTTTGCCATTCTGAATCGCTAATGCCTGGAACATCCAATATGGGTAGCCAGTGGACGGGATCATGATGCCGTAAGTGTCGTCGTTAGTGAGTTTTTTGCTCACTTCGACCAACTCATTCCAGGTTGTCGGCGGCTTTTCCGGGTCAAGACCCGCGGCACGGAACATATCTTTGTTGTAATAAGCAACAATGGTCGAGCGCTGGAATGGAATACCCCAGGTTTTGCCTTCCGCCTGACCGTTTTCCATCAATGCAGGGTAGAAATCTGCCAACCAAGCTTTGTCAGCGTCACCTTGCATCAGGTCATCAAACGGTGAGATCAAATCTTGCTCAATCAAGTCGTACACATCGATAGAAAACATAACGGCCAACTGTGCAGGCTCGCCAGAGTTCAGTGCGGAAAGTGCGCGCACGCGGGTGTCATCGTAGTTGCCAGAGTAGATAGCGTTAACCTTGATATCTGGGTTTTGCGCTTCAAAGTCATCAACAATGCCGTCAACCACTTTTGTTAGCGCGCCACCTACTGCGATTGGGTAGTACATGTTCAGTTCTGTTGCGGCCATCGCTGACTGCGAAGCGAGAGTAAACGCACCGGCAAAGGCACAACTCATTAACTTTGAGAACTTCATAGTTTCACCATTGGTTACGTATTTAATTTCGGAATCAGCTTTCTGTTTGGTGTTGAGAAAAGCCGTTCCACTCCTTGTTAATTGATTCTTTTTCCATCACCGTCAAAGAAGTGCAAAGCACTGTCCTCAAAGGTTATGTCCACGGTGCTTCCTTCCTCTAATGACGAGTAGCCATGAAGTTTAACCACCAAGCCTTTGGCTTTGGGGTGGTCAAGCAGCACATGGGTTTCATCACCCAGATATTCGCTTTCAGAAACGGTGCAACTGATTCGGCCTTGGCCCGCTTCGACTAACTCCACGTCTTCAGTGCGAAGACCAACTTTGTGTGCGTGCTCAGTGCCAGGGATAACGTCGCCGTCTATCAATGCCATCGGTGGGGCACCAATAAATTCAGCCGCAAAGGTGTTTTGAGGAATGTTGTAGAGTTCCTGCGGCGTGCCTGCCTGCATGATGTGACCGTCTTTCATCAGAATGATCAGATCAGCCATACTCATGGCTTCCGTTTGGTCGTGGGTGACGTACACCACGGTCATGCCCAGATCTTTCTGGAGTTTCTTGATGTCTTTTCGCACAGAGTGACGGAGCTTGGCATCCAGGTTGGAGAGGGGCTCATCCATCAGGCAAAGGGGTTGGCCTGCAACAATTGCACGCGCGAGAGCGACACGCTGGCGCTGCCCGCCGGAAAGTTCTCCAGGTTTGCGTTCTTCGTAGCCAAGAAGTCCGGTGATGCGCAGTGCATTCTCAAGCTTCTTTAAACGCTCATCTTTGGGAACCTTGCGCACTTTCATGCCGAACATGACATTCTCTGCGACAGACAGGTGAGGGAAGAGCGCATAAGACTGGAATACCATGGAGAGATTTCGCGCTGAAGGTGCCATTTCAGTCACGTCAGTGCCTTCGATTCGAATGGCTCCTTCATCGGGTATCTCCAAGCCTGCAAGCAATCGCAACGTGGTAGATTTGCCGCAGCCAGAAGGCCCCAGCAGGGCAACAAATGCGCCTTCTGGGATATCGATAGAAATGTTTTCAACACCAAGTTGTCCGTTCCATCTTTTTGCAATGTTGTCGAACGAAACAAAGGGTTCTGTGTTCATGAAGCGTCGCCTCCCACTAACTTCAAACGGTCTCCGACACGGTCACTCAGCGCTGAAAAGTCATCGCCGGGATGTTGGTCCATGATGATCAAATCCACGTCGAAAATACTCCCGCCAATGGCAGGGGCTGTTCGCGTCAACTTAGTACTGTCCATGACTAAAATGGACGTTTTGCAATGGGTGCGAATGGCTTCGCGAACCCTGACTTCAGAGGCATGGAAATCCAACATGCCTCCGTCTTCCGATACGCCAGCTACGCCAAAAATGCCGTACTCAGCGCGATAACTGTTGAAAAACTCAAGCACGCCGTCGCCAAGTACATCCCGGTCTGGCATGCGTACTTCTCCACCCGGAATGATGATGCGGTTACTTGGCTCATTACTCAGCACCATGGCGGCATTGAGATTATTGGTCATCACCGTTAAGCCAGATTTTGCAGTCAGTGCTTCGGCCACAATGGCTGGCGTTGAACCAATAGAAATAAACACCGTCGCGCCATCAGGAATGACATCAGCCACCGCTTTGGCGATAGCGCGTTTCTCTGTTGGATTCGTTGCAGCGCGAAGATCATAGGGTGCATTCAACTGTTCTTCGAAACACTCCACACCCCCGTGACGGCGGCGGAGTAAATTGTCGCTGCACAACTGATTGAGATCGCGCCGCACGGTTTGGGACGACACACCCAACATTTCCGTGAGTAATTCGACAGATACATTGCCGCGCGCTTGTGTCAGTTCGATGATCTTTTCGCGTCGAATCTCTGTTTTCGATTTGAGTTTTGTTGCTACCGTCATAACTGCTCACATCTCCACTTTCATTTCAATCTAAGATCAAATTTAACAAATTGCCAACATAAAATGAGCGAACGAACATAAAAATGTTCATTTGTTGATCAAAAGCGCAATATTGATTACCTTATAAATAAGCGAATGCTCAAGATGTATGGGTATAGAGGTGAAAGCGAGAAGTGAGAACACGCGCGTCGTGCGCTAGGTGATATAAGAATGACAGGAACATCTGTATTAATTAATTTGTTGGGAGGCGTGGCACTGCTGCTGTTTGGTCTTGCGCTGGTCAAAGAGCATGTATTGAAAACCTTTGGCGGAAAAATTCGTCGAAGTTTGGGACGATCTGCGTTTAACCGCTGGCGTGGTTTTGGTGTCGGACTAGGTGTGACATGTCTACTGCAAAGCAGCACAGCCACGGCCCTACTGGCCAGTTCGCTAGGTAGCCAAGGGTTAGCTACAGCAAGCGGTTTGGCGATTTTACTTGGCGCGGATGTCGGTACCACTTTGGTGGCTAAACTTCTGACATTCGATTTGAGTTGGCTTCAGCCTGTTCTGTTGTTTGTTGGTTTTATTGTCATGTCTTCAGGTAAGAAGGATAAAACCAAGCATATTGGCCGAATCATGATTGGCCTTGGCATTATGCTGCTGGCATTGAAAATCATCGTTTCAACGTCTGTCCCTATGCGCGACTCTGTGGCGATACAATCTTTGATGGGAGCGCTTAGCGATGAGCCAATGTTGGCTGTTATCGTCGGTATGTGTATTGCGTTTCTGGTGCATTCGAGTCTTGCAACCGTGTTGCTCATAGTGGCAATGGCAGGTTCTGGTGTGATTACCCTGCAAGGAGGAATGGCACTGATTTTGGGCGCAAACCTAGGTGCTGCCCTTCCGGCGGTGATGAATACGGTCAATGCAACGCCGGAAATTCGACGGGTACCTCTGGGGAATCTTGGCTTTCGTGCGTTTGGTGTCGTGATTACCTTACCTTTGCTGGACGTATTGAGTTCAACAGCCTTGTTTGCGTCTAATGAGCCCGCAGTGGTACTCGTTAACTTCCACCTTTTTTTCAACATCATGTTGGCGATAACATTTTTGCCCTTGGTGACGCCTTGCGCACGTTTACTTGAAAAATGGGTGCCTGCTAATACCTTGGATAAGGCAGACAACAAACCCCGTTATCTGGATAGAAAAGCTTTTCGCACGCCTTCTGTGGCATTGTCTAATACTGTGCGAGAGGTGCTGAGAATGGGGGATTTGCTGAGAGGCATGCTGGATGGTGCATTTGAGGCGTTGAATACCCGTAACTCTGCGCAGTTACAGCACATTAAGCGCTCGGATGACTTAGTTGATGAGTACTACGAGAAAATAAATCTCTATTTAACGGAGCTCAGTCGTCAGGATATTCCTAAGAAGTATCGCCGCCGTTGCTATCGCATTTCGTCATACACGACGAACTTGGAACATGCCGGTGACATTCTTGAGTACAGCATGACAGAAGTTATCAATAAGATTATCCAACAAAATATTCTGTTGCCTGATTATGAGCGCAAAGCGATTGATGAACTGAAGAACTGCATTTACCGTAATATGGAACTCGCCTTCAGCGTGCTACTCACTGGTGATGTGAACAATGCGCGTGCGTTAATTGAACAGAAGAGCGTAGTAAAAAACATTGAGCGCGAGGCAATACTGGCTCATCAAAAAGGCCTCCGTGATCAGACGATTACCGTTGTTGCTGGTAGCTCTTTGTATTTGGATTTATTGAGAGATTTAATCCGTATCAACTCTCACTTTACGTCTATTGCGTACCCTATTTTGGATCAAGCGGGCGAGTTAAGAGCCAGCAGATTGAAAAATACCCAAGCGGAACCAACGATTAATAGCAATGAATCTCCAACGTAAGGTTGCTTGAGTTTTCACTAAGGAAGGAAGAATGACCGTTTTCAAGAATACTTACCTCATCATGCGCCATGGGCAGAGTGAAGCAAATGTGGCTGATATCGTGGTCAGTGACCCAGAGATTGGTTGCTTAAATTACGGGTTATCACCACTTGGCCAAAGTCAGGCGAAGGAATCTGCAATAGGATACGGTGGCCAGCCGATAGATGTGATTATTTGTTCTGACTTCAAGCGCACGAAAGAAACGGCAGGTATTGTGGCGAGTGTTCTTTCACTTCCGGATCCGATCGAAGACATTAGACTTCGCGAACGCTTTTTTGGTGAGTGGGAGGGGCATTCGTCTTCTGCCTATGAAAATGTTTGGGCGAAAGATCTTCAGGACTCTAACCAGAGCTTTAATGGTGTTGAGAGCACAATGAGCGTGCGAAACCGCTCAGTAAGCTTAATAACAGATCTGGAAACCCAATATGAGAACAAGGTGATTCTTCTGGTCGCCCACGGTGACATTTTGCAGATCATGAAGTCTGCTTTTCATGGTATTGAACCTGGCCAACACCGCTCGTTGCCGCATCATGAAACAGGTGAGATGAAACTGTTGACCTCCATCGGCGAGGAATGTTCTTTTTAAGGCTGACTGTCTTTCTGCAGCCATTTTGCTTTCCTGAAAATTACAAGTGAAAGTGCGGCCAAAATAAATAAAGGCCCTAGCCATAAAAGGGCTGTGTGGCTATTGAAAGGGGGCTGGTAATGCACCATGTCCCCAAAACGGTATGTCATATATTCCACAATCTGTTTCTCAGAGGTACCGGCTTCCACTTGTTCGTAAACCTTCAAAAGTAAGTCCTGTGCAACGGGGGAGTTGGACTCAATTAGATTTTGATTCTGACATTGAGGGCACCTCAGTTCTTTCCCTAGCTTTAATGCTAGACGCTGGTTTTCTAAGGAGGAAAACTGAAATGTTTCAGCATTCTGCTGGCGGGTTTGTGTTTCCACCATTGCTGATGAATGCGCGCTAAAGGATAAGAGAGCAAAGCCACTCAGAAGCCATAAGACAAAGAAGTATCCCTTTCGCATTTACGACCCTTCCTTTTTACTGGTGATGTCATCAATACGTGGCTGGAATTCACGTTGCCAGATGCCTTCATCCAAAATCCCAATGTGGCGAAACATCAGTGTACCTTCTCGGTCAATCAAATAGGTTTCAGGCGTAACGATGCTGCCAAGTTCAAGAGCCAGTGAGCCTTGGGGATCATAAATGACAGTTTGATAGGGGTCACCAGTCTCTTTGAGCACTGAGATAGCGGCATTTTTTTTATCGCGATAGTTGAGACCAACTATCGGAATGCCGGCTGATTTCAGGCTCATCAAATAGTTTTGCTCGGCCTTGCATGAAGAACACCAGGACGCCCATATATTCAAAAGTAGCCAATCATTTTGGAAAAGCGTTTGATCGACCGATTCACCCGAGCGCAATGTGGTGAGCAAGAATTGTGGTACGGGTTTCCCTTTCATCGCAAACGGCGGATTGTTGTTCGGGTCTTCACTGTGTTGAAGGCCCCAGAATAAGGCCGTGCTGAGCGCGAATCCGCCGATAAGAGGTAGTAAAAGCTTATACTTCATAGTGTTTGTATTGTTTAGCTGGATTGGTTTGATTAGCCGCGGGAGAGGTTGGCATAAGCTTTCTCAATGCCCCTAAAAATCCCGCCAGCATCATGATAAAACCACCTACCCAGAGCAAGTGGACAAAGGGTTTTATTTGAATCCTCACAGCGTAGGTGTGTGCATCAAACTTACTGCCAAGAGTTACATACACATCACTGAGTACATCGCGGAGCACACCAGCCTCAGACATATTCATGGTGCGCACCGTGTAATGGCGTTTTTCGGGTTTCACATGGCCAATGACCGAACCATTTTTTCTGACTTCCATAGTAATACGTTCAGCCGTGTAATTAGGCCCGATATGCCATGAACTTCCCTGATGGATTAATGAATATGTGCCAAGGATAACCGTTGAACCCCGTGTCATTTTGAGACTGGTTTCATTGCTGAATCCTGTGAGTAATGTTGCGCCTAAAAAGGTCACCGCTAAGCCTGTGTGCCCAAGAACCATAACCCATGTTCTTAGCGCTTTAGCCTGTGTCATTATCGCGCTGGCACCTGAAATCAACAGGACGAAACCAGCCAGAATGGCGAAAAATACCAGCAAAGAAAAAGGGATTTGGTAAAAACGTGATAAGGCATAGTTTGAGGCCAATGCTATCAGTGATGCAATGAGCAACAGGGCAATCTGTCTTGGTAAGGATAGGCTTTGCACTGTGCTATAAGCGGCGGAAAAAGCAACCATGATAGCCAAAGGTACGAAGAGAGAATTGAAGTAAGGGGCACCTACTGACAAGGTACCTAAACCCATCGCGGCGTACACCATTGGATAAAAAGTACCGAGCATAACTATCAGCATCATGGATGACAGCAATCCTGCAGAAATAGTCATCCATAAGGCTAAGGTGTTACCACCCGTATTTACTGAGCTATCTTTGGCAAGGTGAGCGCCTCTTAATGCGAACAGAAAGAGGGCAGGAATCAGCAGTATCGTCAAAATGAGCAATAGTCCACTACCACGCATTGGATCAGACGCAAAGGCATGGACAGACGTCAATACACCGGAGCGCACAATGAAGGTACCCAAAATGCTCAGTGCAAATGTGATGATGGCAAGAAGCAGCGACCAACTGACCAGTTTGTTGTTTCGCTCTGTGGCAATAAGGCAGTGAATGAGCGCCGTAGCAGTCAGCCAGGGTAGAAGGGAGGCATTTTCAACGGGGTCCCAGAACCACCATCCTCCCCATCCTAGTTCGTGATAAGCCCACCAGGAACCGATACCGATACCCACAGTGAGAAACGCCCAGGTAATTAGTGTCCACTGGCGGCATTGACCTACCCATACTTTTGCAGGTGATCGAGTCAGTAAAGCAGCTATAGCGAAGGCAAAAGGCACGGCAAATCCGATATAACCCAGATACAGTAACGGTGGATGCAGGATGAGGCCGATATCCTGGAGCATCGGGTTTAGGTCACGTCCTTCAAGCGGAGAAGGAATTTGGCGTAAAAACGGATTGGATAGCCATAGGCAATAAATGCCCAGTAACAAGACGGTGGTGCTCAATACAAAACGGGTTGCGTTGGCGTAGTCGGCGGGCAAGCGTTTGTCCCTTGAAACCAGTGATGACCAGCCAGATAACGCCAATACCATAAATAGGAATGAGCCTTCATGGCCTCCCCATACTGCAGCAATTTTGAAGGCTATGGGTAACGCGCTGTTCGAATGTTGCGCGACGTAACGCACAGAAAAATCGTCCAGATAAAAGCATGCAGCCAATATGAAGGTGGCCATTAAAATAGCGGAAAAGCCGATGCTAAGTAATTGGGGAACCAAGTTTGAAAGGCTGGTCACTGGCGTTTTCAACATGCTGCAACCGGAAAGCAAACTGGCAACCATGGTGGAGGCGATGCCGAGAATAAGAAGAATGTGACCGATTTCAGCAAGCATAGGGAAATTTTCTTTTCATCGTTGGAACAAGAAATGCCTTACCCACCGAGAGGGAGTGGGTAAGGCGGTATCGACTACACGGTTGTCATTTGTCCCGCGTAGAGGATAAAGGTACGAAGCATTAATACACCTATCAGGCTCAAGGTGGTGACCATCGCCAGAAAACTGGTACGGTGTTTAACTTCGCTAGGGCTGACGGCATTTAGCGTCAGTGGAACAATCATGCCAAGGCCAATCACACCAAACCAGAACCAGTTAGACCAGAATCCTCCGCCAATAGCTGCAAGCACAGCCACTTCTTTCTGACCGCCGCCAAAGTAAAGGCCAGAGAAGAAGGCAAACAACACAAATAGTTCAAACAGCACGACCGGACGTTCAAAACGGTGGATCCAGCTGACAGAAGGACTACTCATTGGCTCCTTAAAGCCGACCACGCCCACAAGTAAACATGCGGCAGCGCCCGAGGATAGGCTGGAAAATAGGAACAGAATCGGTAGCACGGGGTTGTTGAGTAGCGGATAGGTTTTCAGTGCAGAGAGCAGGAAGCCAGTATAAGCAGCGAGAATAACCGCCAGAATCGCCAGCGTGACTTCAAGTCCATTTTCAAAGCGTTTACACGCATTCAGAATGGCACTCGCGCCGGGGATTTTTTCTATCAGAGAACCCATGACACGTTGAATATCTTCGATGAAGATTCCTGCCAGCCATGCGAACAGCACCGCCATATAGATCTGGAACAAAATGACACCCATCGACATGACTGACGTTGGGTTGTAATAAATCATTATTTTCCAGAACTCGAGCGGTTTGGTCAGGTGAAAAACAAGGATCAACAGGCCGACAATAATGCCCATTGGGGCGAGAATAGCAGTGGCACGGATGATACCGTTTTTGGACGCATCGCCTTCGATGACGTTGCGTTTAAGGTACACCGAAATCATGGCCGCACCCGCTGACATACCAGCCAGGAATAGGTAAACCGCGATAATCCAATCCCAGACCAGAGAGTCAAAATAAAAGGCTTGTTCTATGGTACTCATCCTTTAATCTCCCCTGCGTTGTGCGGCACTTTGTAGAGCTGTGGTGCCGTGCCAAGGTGCGCTTTGTCACGATAGACAGTCTTTTGTTCCAGCAATTGTGAAACATTGCTTTGTGGGTCGTTTAAATCGCCGAACGTCAGTGCTTTAGTCGGACAAGACTCGACACAAGCGGGTTCCTTGCCTTCAGCAAGGTTGGTGTGACGGCAGAAATCACACTTATCCGCCGCTTTCGTTTCCGGATGGAAGAAACGAACCTGATAAGGACAGGCAGCAAGGCAGTAACCGCAGCCGACACATTTATCCGCGATGACATCAACAATGCCGGTTTCCGGATCTTTAACTGCAGCGCCAGTAGGGCATACATACACGCATGGTGCGTTTTCGCAGTGCTGGCAGGAAACGCGTGTGAAACCATACTTTACGTTTGGATATTCACCGACGGGTTCGGTACGGATAATCTCAAGGCGGGATACACCTTCAGGAACCTTGTTCACGGTACGACATGCGTCGGTGCAGGCAGTACAGCCAATGCAAAGCCCTTCATCATGGACCATGCCATAACGTTTGTTTTGTACTTCTTCGCTTGCTGCTAAGACAGGGCGACTGATCACCTGAGTACCCGCTACACCGGTGGTGAAAATAACAGCGCCTGCGCTGGTAAGGAATTGGCGTCTTGAACAACTCATTCTTCTTCCTCCCGCGCTTTTGTCTGGTCGGAATGGCAATCCACGCAGGTTTGGATTTTGTCTTTGCGCGTAATGCCTTTCATAGGATCTTTCTGCGGATGGACGTCATGGCATGATGAACAGGTAAGGTCGCGGGCGTGAACGTCGTGCGTCCAGTTGGCTTCTCGCAAATCGGTGGGTTCATGGCACGTTTCACACTGCGCGTTTTGTTGAGTGATCCACTCAATGGAGGCAGCAGGAATATCGGTTCCCTTGACTGACTGGGAATGATCGAATTTCACCACATCTTCCGCGCCGTCTCGGTGTTTTTCCGTTACACCTGTGTGGCAGTCAATACAGGTCATATTGCGGTTGGTTTTAGGATTGATGGCCTCACCGTGTGCGCCGGAGAGTTTGTTTTTCTCGTCCTTATGGCATTGGGTACAGGCATAGTCTGGGTTTCTTTGAAACGTGGCCTGAAACTGCTGTTGGTAAGCCTTTTCACCGGATGGCGCGGGATTCCCTTCGCCTGCAGTGGCAACGTGCATCGATATGCCCCAAAGGCAAAGCGCAGCAATGATGGTTGCGCTCCAAAAAGGGCTGGCTTTGAGATTGCTCATTGTTCACCTTTAACAGCCATTTCGCTGAAGGTTCACACCTTTGGCCTGGCTGTATTGTCAGAATTACGCGATCTGTCAGGGGCTGGAAAAGCCTTCTAACATTCCCATTAAACTCTGAGAGCACCTTGCGCACAGCCACAACGCCGAGTAGGGATATTAGATGATATTCATGGTGCTATTTAAAGAAACCGACCTCTCGGAAGTCACAAACTGTCAAACTAAATGCAACTTTAATGACGTACGTCAATTTTGCGCTTTAAGCGAAAATCATTCTCATTTATCGGGTGGTTAAGTAGTCTGAATAAGTGTGACAGTAACCCAAATAATCGCCAATTAACCCATAATTTATATGGTTTTTAAGTAACATATATCTTGCTCCGATAGCATTATCTGCACACCCGAAATCACAACGCCGGTTGGACGATAATTCAAAATATTGGAGGCAATGCTGTGAGCATTCAGTCGGCAATTCGAACCTTTTCCGCCTGCTTTATGGGGGCGGCGCTAGGTATCTCTATTCTTGGGTATTCCCATACTGTGATGGCAGATACCACTTCTACAGACGTAAAACGCGTTGAGGCGCGCAATGACGTTTATCAATCCGTTTTTCCAGAACAATATGACTCTTGGAAAGCAACCAGTGAAAGCCAACACCTAGAAGACGCACTTGCGGAAGACCCAAACATGGTGATCATGTGGGCGGGTTATGGCTTTGCCAAAGACTACAACAAAGCGCGTGGGCACTTTTATGCACTTGATGATGTGCGCAACACTTTACGAACCGGCGCACCGAAAGATGACCAATCAGGGCCTATGCCTATGGCATGTTGGAGCTGTAAAAGTCCGGACGTAGCCCGAGTTATCGATGAGCGTGGCGAAGATGGTTATTTCGATGGTAAATGGTCCCGTCTGGGTAGTGAAATCAGCAATACGATCGGATGCGCTGACTGTCATGACACCAAGAGTGAAGCGTTTGAGCGTGGTGAGCCCGCTTTGAAACTGTCCCGTCCTTATGCTGATCGTGCAATGAATGCCATTCATCAACCTTTCGAAGACCAGACCCGTTTCACTCAGCAGGCGCAGGTGTGCGGACAGTGCCACGTTGAATACTATTTCTCTGGTCCAACGAAAGCGGTGACATTCCCTTGGGCGCAAGGGACGAATGTTGACCAGATGGAAGCTTACTTTGATGCGTTGGGCTTTAAAGACTGGACTCACAAGCTTTCTAAAGCACCAATGCTGAAAGCCCAACACCCAGAGTATGAAACCTGGCGCGACGGTATTCATGGTAAAAACGATGTCGGTTGTATCGACTGTCACATGCCTAAGGTACAAACAGCGGAAGGGAAGGTGTATACAAGCCACAAAATTGGCAATCCATTTGACCAGTTTGAAAATACTTGTGCGCAGTGCCATACCCAAAGCAAAGAAACCATGCAGGAAATTGTTTCTACCCGTAAAGCCCAGGTTCTTAATATGAAGCTGACAGCGGAAAAGCACATTGTGGCAGCACATTTTGAAGCGGCCGCCGCTTGGGAAGCGGGAGCAACTGAAGCTGAAATGGCATCTATCCTTCAGGATATCCGACATGCTCAGTGGCGTTGGGATTACGCAATTGCTTCTCACGGAGTCCACATGCATGCACCGGAAGTGGCGCTAAAAGTATTGGGTACAGCCGTTGACCGTGCTGCTGATGCCCGTACCAAGCTGGCGCGTCTATTAGCGACCAAAGGTATGACTGAACCAGTTCAGGTCCCTGATATATCAACCAAAGAGAAGGCTCAAGCTGTATTGGGTATGGATATGGAAACCATGAATATTGAAAAAGCAGATTTCCTGAAAACTGTGATTCCGCAGTGGGAAGATGACGCGAAAAAACGTGAAGCATCATACTGACTAATACTCCACTGAAGAGGGGCCGGTTAATACTGGCCCCTTTATTCTTTTCACCGTAAACCCTCACGACTAAATAACCAAAACTGTTGATAGTTCAAGACGGTACGTCATGTGTCTGTAGCGAGAACATCGTATCACTATTGCTAGCAGTTATTTCTTCTTCGATTTCTTTCCTGTCTCCTACTTATACTCAAAATATTGTCGTGTTAAATAAATGTTATGCGCGGATGGTTGGCCACTAACAAGCCAATCTTTCATCGCAGGTAATCAATATTCTTCGAAGGAGTGATTTAACGCTCCTCATTTCAATACGATCGCTTCGAGGTTCTCCCTTATGAAAGAAAATGGACTATCAAAATCAATTCAAATCATCGGTGTTCCCGTCGATTTGGGGGCATCACGCAGGGGGACGGATGGTGGTGTTTCTGCCGTTCGCATCGCTGGCTTAGGTGAGAAACTAAAAAAATTAGGTTATGGCGTCGCAGAAGAGGTGGATGTTGCAGTCCCTTCCAAGGAATCAAGACCTTCTGAATCGCAGGGTAACATGCGTTTTCGAAGCGAAATCCTACAAGTGTGTCGTGATCTGGCTGTGGTCACGCGAAATACACTCGAAAACGGCAACATTCCAATGGTTGTTGGGGGAGATCACTCCTTGGCGATTGGCTCGATATCAGGCATTGCCGATTATTACCAACAGCAGAACCAAGATCTTGGATTAGTGTGGTTTGATGCCCATGCTGATATGAACATTCCAGGTATATCCCCATCGGGCAATATTCACGGTATGCCTCTCTCGCACTTGATGGGTTACGGTGATAAAGACTTCACTAGCATCCTGAGTGACAATCCAAAAATTAAGCCTGAAAACGTGGCGCTGGTGGGTGTTAGGGATATCGATGAAAAAGAACGCGAGTTGATCCGGCAGTCCGGTGTGAAGGTCTACAGCATGCGAGATATCGATGAGATGGGCATGAGCCGTGTCGCCGACGAAGTCATAAAAATCGTGACTAAAGGGACGGTTGGATTTCATGTCAGCTTCGATGTAGATGGCTGCGACCCAGAAGTGATGCCCGGTTCAGGCACCTTAGTTCCCGGCGGTGTGTCTTACCGGGAAGCCCACTTGCTATTGGAGAAATGCGCAGAGACCAGATTGATGACTTCTATGGATTTAGTTGAGCTCAATCCCTTCCTGGATAAAGGTAATATCTCTGCCGAACGAGCAGTGTCTTTGGTACTCAGTGCATTTGGTCAAAGTGTTATTTGATCATTCGCTTCGCTTGATTTATTGACGCGATAACGGCGGCGCGATCGGTATCTGGGTGATTGGCATCGAGGATGATTGTCCAGTGCCTGATCGCCAATGCATATTGCGCCGACAGGAAGTACTCTGACGCCAAAAGCATGTTTGCGGCTGCGTTATCTGGCTGAATAGATATTGCATCATTCAGCCAGCGTTCAACACTTTGATCAAATCGCTGACCGTTGGCGTAGTACTTTGCGGTAGCCTGCGCGGCAAACACATCCGCAGAAGGTGATTCTGATAATCTTTCGGCATAGTGATAAACCAGCGCCGCGTTCTTGAACTCCCCGCGAGACATATATTCATTACCAAGCTCAAACCACAAATGCCCGTTTTGGGTATCCGCTTTAATCTGTGTCTGCAACCGTTCGAGCCTCGGCGTGATATCTGTGGTGGTACTAAGTTCAGTCGCGGTTTGTCCCTTCACAATCAAAAGTGAAGGTTCCCCCAGCTTTGTATAAACCAGCGTGGTGGTGGATAACACCAACAATCCAATTAAAGCTGGCGCTATAGATGAAAGCTTCCCAAATAGTGTCATCAAGTTATCTTGTAATGCCCTGATCTTTCACTATCTTCGCTACATTCCAGCACAGGTTCAATGCGCTACCTCAAGTTCTGTTTAATCGCATCGTTGCCCAATCTGTGTAGACGGGCGCACTTTCAGTGATCTCTTGACCTTTGAAATCTGGGTAACTTTGAAGACCACAACGGTTTCGATGGTGCGATCGTTGGTTACCGCGCGCACAACTATCACTTCGAATTTACCCATCATCGGGGCGCTCAGGTGGGTAAAGCGCCAACCCAGGACAATTTGCTGGTGTTCTATTTCACGGATGATGAAGCATGGGAGAGTAATTGTCATAACATGCTGAAAGCGGGTTTTAAACAGGTGGCTTCTTACAACGATTACTGGGACGTTTCGGGCAGAACATTTGAAGACCTGGACGGATATCGTGTAGTGCTACAAAATCGAGAGTGATCTGTGTAACAAGTGCCATTTTCGCCTGATACTCTTCTGAAAATACGCTATGTTGATGACTTAGAAGAAAAAAAGAGGAGTAGGGTATGGAGAACAGAAACGTTCGACATGTCGTGTTTGATGTAGGCAATGTAATTGTGCGTTGGTCACCATTGGAAATTGTCAGGCTGACTTTCGGGAATAAAATAGAACACGAATCTATCGCCAGAGAGATTTTTCAAAACGACATCTGGATGGACTTAAACAAAGGCTTGATGACGGAAGAGGAAGCCAAAAAACGCTACCAATCCGAAATGGGTTTCTCGCCAGACACCACAAACAAGCTCTTCTACTACGTGAAGCAATCCCTTATCCCTTTATATGGTTCATATGAGCTAATTAGACGCGTGAAACAGGCTGGCTATGGCGTATACGCTTTAACCGATAATGTGCACGAAATCGTTGCCTTCCTCAAAGAAACCCAGCACTTCTGGCCATTGTTTGACGGAGAAATTGTGTCAGCAGAAGTTGGCCTACTCAAACCCCAGCCTGAAATCTATCAGGCGCTTTTGACCCGCTATGATTTGAATGCAGCAGAGACCGTTTTCCTTGATGATATGCCTTATAACGTTATAGGCGCTCAAGACGTTGGTATCGCAGCAATTCAATTTGAAAACGCAGAGCAAGCTGAAACCGAGTTGAAGCAGTTGGGGTTGGTGTTTTAACGCGCTCTATTTGCTGGATGGAAGGGAGCTGAAAAAGCCAGCGTTATCGCTGGCTCATGAAATGGGTCTAACCTTTTAGCTCCTCCGAAATACTTTTAATACCGTATTCAGCACAGATATCGTCATATTCTATGCCTTCATCATTTTCCCCTAGTGCACCAGCGACACCAATGGCGCCGATGACCTGCTCTTTGTAGTAAATAGGAATGCCTCCACTTAGCGTAATTAATCCTATTTCGTTAAAGACAGCACCGAGCTGAGGCTCGTGTTCATTTTCCGCTTCGATGATGGATGTTGCCTCGCGGCGGGATGCGGCTGTGAGTGCCTTTCGGTAGCTGGTTTCCACAGCATGAGGGAAAGCGCCGTCGCTGTTTAGTTGAACTTTCATTTGACCACGTTGATCAACGACGGTGGTTGTCGGTTTAAAACCATCTTTCAAACAGCGGTCATTGGCGGCTTTAGCGGCTTTTAACGCCATGTCCAGAGAAATGGTTGGCTCGTTGACGACGTTAGCGATGGAACTTGTCGAGGCCATCGATAAAAGGGCGGTGAGAGATAGTACAGACAGAGTGAGATTACTTTTTGTCATTTTAAAGCTCCTTTCATTTTGTGGGCTGGCAGTAAATTTCTCTGGGGGACAAAAGTGTTTATGAACCCTTTCCTTGCTCAGGTTCTTAGTCATCATCTGCCGGATAATGTGAAAAAAATGTCGAGGTATGCTTGGTAAGGGCAAAGTGATCGTTGAACGACTAAGGAGACATCGCTACGTGAATAATCTGATTGTATTTACCGGAGGCCCCGGCTCGGGTAAGACCTCGGTGATTGAAAGCTTAAAAGGGCAAGGTCAACGTTGTGCGCCAGAAACTGGACGTAAAGTTATTCAACAACAGGTGAAGCGAAATGGCTTTGCCCTTCCTTGGATGAACAAAGTGGCTTTTCGAGACGAGATGGTTCGAGAAGAGTTAGCTAATTACGATGCATTTAGACAAGTGTCGGGACCAGTCTTCTTTGACCGCTGCATAATTGATTGCTTGGGTTATAGCTTTTTAGAAGAGCTGCCAATACCAGAGAGCCTAAGCCAAACATGCCAAATGTTGGTGTACAGAAAGGAAGCATTCATATTTCCGCCATGGAGAGAAATCTTTGTTAACGATTCAGAGCGAAAACAAGATTTTGATAAAGCAGTAGAAACTTATGAAGTGATGGTCGATGTTTACCAAAGATTCGGCTATCAGTTGATTGAAGTGCCGCGCCTTTCTGTGGAGGAGCGGGTGCGGTTTGTTCTTGAACATATTCGTACTATTTAACGTAAGTTTCAGACATAATTTATGTGTATGGTGTTCGGTTAATAGATGATGAAACTAGGCTCTCCATAATTCCTCTCTAAGCCAAAATTCAAAAAATAACGTCTTATCAAGTTTTTGTTTTACCAAGTTTACTATCAGGTCGATGATGGTTTAGTTGCATATATCATTTTTGTGAAAGTTAATGATTAACCAAGTGTACTCATAAACTGTGACGGTCATTTAATACACAAGGTGATAAAAATATGGATAATTCATGCCCAAGCTCTAACTTATCAAAATGCTGGTGGTAATCCTCATCGACTTCGGCTTTATTTTTACGTAAAAAAACGGCGGCTTTAGACGCTGGCTTTATACCCAAACGACCTGAAGATGCTTGAGTTCAGAGGTCATCAA
>NZ_ANFM02000017.1 GCF_000333895.2 Grimontia indica
AATGCCACCTCCGGCGGTGACTTCGAAGCGCAGCCCACCGCCCCGGCTGCGGTAGAAACCACCATCAACGACGGCACCACCACGGATGCACCGACCTTAACCCTGACGGGTGATGCGTCAGTGAATGAAGGCGAAGCGGCCAGCTACACTTTGACGCTCAGCGAAGCGCCAACGGCTGACTTTACCGTGACTATCGTCGTGGGTCATAAGACCACGGAAGACGGTGATGTCACCCCGGTGACCCGTGATGTGGTGATCGCGGCGAACACCACCTCCATCGATTTCACCGTCGATACGCTTGATGACAGCCTGAATGAGTCGGCGGATGATGACGTGTTTACTGTCTCGGTGAATGCGACCTCCGGCGGTGACTTTGAGGCGCAGCCAACGGCGCCAGCTGCCGTCGAAACCACCATCAACGACGGCACCACCACGGATGCACCAACCCTGACACTGACGGGCGATGCGTCAGTCAACGAAGGCGAAGCAGCCAGCTACACCTTGACGCTCAGTGAAGCGCCAACCGCGGACTTCACGGTCACCGTGGTCATTGGTCATAAGACCACGGAAGATGGTGATGTCACGCCGGTGACCCGTGATGTGGTGATCGCTGCAAACACCACTTCCATCGATTTCACCGTCGATACGCTTGATGACAGGCTGAATGAATCCGCCGATGAGGATGTCTTTACCGTCTCGGTGAATGCCACCTCCGGCGGTGACTTTGAGGCGCAGCCCACCGCGCCGGCAGCCGTCGAAACCACCATCAATGACGGCACCACCACGGATGCGCCGACGCTGACACTGACGGGTGATGCCTCAGTGAATGAAGGCGAAGCGGCCAGCTACACTTTGACGCTCAGTGAAGCGCCAACCGCGGATTTCACTGTCACCGTGGTGATTGGCCATAAGACCACGGAAGACGGTGATGTCACACCGGTGACCCGTGATGTGGTGATCGCGGCGAACACCACCTCCATCGATTTCACCGTGGATACGTTTGATGACAGCCTGAATGAATCCGCCGATGATGACGTGTTTACTGTCTCGGTGAGTGCCACCTCCGGCGGTGACTTTGAGGCGCAGCCCACCGCCCCAGCTGCGGTAGAAACCACCATCAATGACGGCACCACCACGGATGCGCCGACCTTAACCCTGACGGGCGATGCGTCAGTCAACGAAGGCGAATCAGCCAGCTACACACTCACCCTTTCAGAAGCGCCGACAGCAGACTTTACGGTCACCGTGGTGATTGGACACAAGACCACGGAAGATGGCGACATTCAGCCAGTGACACGCGATGTCGTGATCGCTGCAAACACCACTTCCATCGATTTCACCGTAGATACCCTGGACGACAGCCTCAATGAATCGGCCGATGATGACGTGTTTACCGTCTCGGTGAATGCCACCTCTGGCGGTGATTTTGAAGCGCAGCCAACGGCGCCAGGTGCCGTCGAAACCACCATCAATGACGGCACCACCACGGATGCGCCAACCCTGACACTGACTGGCGATGCCTCAGTGAATGAAGGCGAAGCAGCCAGTTACACCTTGACGCTCAGTGAAGCGCCAACCGCGGACTTCACCGTGACCATCGTCGTGGGACATAAGACCACGGAAGACGGTGATGTCACCCCGGTGACCCGCGATGTCGTCATTGCGGCAGGCACTACGTCTATCGACTTTACGGTTGATACGCTTGATGACAGCCTGAATGAATCGGCGGATGACGATGTGTTTACCGTCTCGGTGAATGCGACGGCTGGCGGTGACTTTGAGGCGCAGCCATCGGCTCCGGCTGCGGTCGAAACCACCATCAATGATGGCACCACCACGGATGCGCCGACGCTGACATTGACCGGTGATGCCTCTGTCATTGAGGGTGAAGCGGCCAGTTACACCTTGACGCTCAGTGAAGCACCAACCGCAGACTTTACCGTCACTGTCGTTATCGGCCACAAGACCACGGAAGACGGCGATGTCACACCTGTCACCCGTGATGTGGTGATCGCTGCTGGGACCACTTCCGTTGATTTCACCGTAGATACGCTTGATGACAGCCTGAATGAATCCGCCGATGATGATGTGTTTACCGTCTCGGTGAATGCCACCTCCGGCGGTGACTTCGAAGCGCAGCCCACCGCCCCAGCTGCGGTAGAAACCACCATCAATGACGGCACCACCACGGATGCGCCGACCTTAACCCTGACGGGTGATGCCTCAGTGAATGAAGGCGAAGCAGCCAGTTACACCCTCACCCTGTCGGAAGCGCCAAAGGCTGACTTTACGGTCACTGTGGTGATTGGCCATAAGACCACGGAAGATGGCGATGTCACACCGGTGACCCGTGATGTGGTGATCGCTGCAGGCACCACGTCCATCGACTTTACCGTCGATACGCTTGATGATAGCCTGAATGAATCCGCCGATGATGATGTGTTTACCGTCTCGGTGAATGCCACCTCCGGCGGTGACTTTGAGGCACAGCCCACCGCCCCGGCTGCCGTGGAAACCACCATCAACGACGGCACCACCACGGATGCGCCAACCCTGACCTTAACAGGCGATGCGTCAGTAAATGAAGGCGAAGCGGCAAGCTACACGCTCACCCTTTCAGAAGCACCAACCGCGGACTTTACCGTCACTGTCGTTATCGGCCACAAGACCACCGAAGACGGCGATGTCACGCCGGTCACACGTGATGTAGTTATTGCTGCCAATACCACTTCCGTCGACTTCACCGTTGATACCCTGGATGATCAAAATATTGAAACGTCAGATTCTGATGTCTTTACCGTCTCTGTCGACAGCACTGCAGGCGGTGGTTTTGAAAAACAGCCCGCAGCACCCGGCATTGTTGAAACCTCGGTAATAGATGTTGAGCCTTATCTACAAGGCAAAAATACAGGTAGTGTCATCGTCAACCTTACACCTGATGCCGCTTCCCCTGGCTTTGAGGAAGATACCTCCAATGGCAGCGTTTCATTTTCTTTAGCGGACTACACCTCTGATTTGGTTGATGATGCCAATAGTACGGATTCACTGACAACGTCTATCAACATCACGTCTCTACCAAGCAACGGCACACTTTATTATCTTGATACCAATGGAAACCCAGTCGCCGTTTCTGTCGGAGACACATTACCGGACGACACCAATTTCGTCTTCGAACCAGACAAAGTCAGCAAAACATTTGCCGCTTCTGACATTACGAGCTCCACTCAAACCACAATTGTCACAGGCGGCATGACGGTGTCTGGAGGTACCTTTACTGGAACCAAGCCAGACCTGGCTAGCACCATTACGGATGCTCCGGTTATATGGGAGTTTACGAATGGTGAAACTGGTATTGGTATTGGCACAGACAGGGAGCTTGACTCTGCCAACAGCGAAGTCATGATCTTCAATTTTACGGGTGGTCTTGATGTCACGAGCACAGATATATCCGTTGCCAGTGCATATGGTAATTTCTCGAATACCCGCCCAGCAAACGCCACCGTCGATTTCATCGCTTTGAAAGACGGCCAGATCGTTAATGAGTTCACTTTCTCAAATATTTGGGAAGCGTCAGGATTAACCGGGAATGCGACTATCAATGTGAGCGATCCTAATGGTTATGACGAATTACGAATGTATATTTCTGCATCTGCCAACAGTAACCTTACTGTTACCAGTGTTTCGACTATTGCAGTAGATACCACAGATACGTCATTTACCTATACAGCTATCAACTCTTTAGGCAATGAGAGTGACGTCGCGACTGTGACATTAGGAGACGCCATCAGCGACACTGCTGAACCTAGAACTGCACCGACAGCTTCCGGCACACTGCTTCTCGCAGATTCCAACGGCGCAACCACGGGGATATTCCCAGACACGACAGAACAAGGTCAGTATGGTTCGGCACAACTGGTCAATGGCACTTGGACATATACCCTGGATCCAACACGTCTGACAGATATCCCAGAGGGAGAAACGCTTCAAGACACCATCACATTCACTGCCAATGATGGCACGACATCAGACATCCACATTGTCATCGGTGAATCAGGCACCAACATATCGTCTTTCTACGCCACCAGCGCCACTGAAGGACTGAGTGATTTGGTCGATCTTAGCCAAACTTCAGCGTTCGGCACTGATGGAGATGATCTTCTGTCAGGGCTTGGGGATGATGACATCATGCTTGGACTTGCTGGAAATGACACTCTTAATGGCGCTGCTGGTAATGATGCGCTGGATGGAGGCATCGGTGATGACATTCTCATCGGCGGTAAAGGAGACGACATTCTGTTTGGTGGAGCAGGCAATGACACATTCGCTTATATGTCTGGCGATCAAGGGACTAGCAGTTTACCCGCCCAAGATCTCATCGCAGACTTTGATACAGCATTAGACCGTTTAGATCTTGCTGATCTTCTGCAAGGAGAAAGCGAAACCAACATTGGGGATTATCTTTCTGTCTTTGATGACGCTAATGAAGAAGCGGTTATCAACATTGCTTCGACAGGTGCAGACACTGACCAGACGATCACCCTAGATAATATCTCTGTTACAGACTTAGCCTCGGCCTATGGTGTCGATTCGACGGGTCTGAACAACGATCAAATGAGTTCCGCTGTCATCGATGCAATGATCACACAGTCGAAAATTATCATCGACTAATGTTTCCATAATCCATTGAAAAGCCAGCGATTAATCCGCTGGCTTTTTCATACTGCGAATAAATGGCCATTTCTTAACACCGATGTAACTTTATGCAGACTTACCCACCACTAAACCTCGCAAATAAAATATAAAACACCATTCATTTAATATTGATGCAAGTCACAATATTGTGCATAATTTGCGCAACAAATCATCACGAGGTACCTACTGTGTCAAACAAGATCGCCGCTAAAATTTCAAACTATGCACCACTGTTCATCCTGATGGGTGTAACGACAGCTTTCACGCTGATGAATGCAATGTACTGGGGCGGTGTGCTTTAAGGCACAATAAGTAGCAAGTGGAGTGCTAGCCTCCTACAGGACGATATTCGAGAAGCCCGGCATAAGCTGGGTTTTTGTTTGTCTGGGGTATTGAAAGGTGAATCTGGATCGTTTCGAGCGAGCAAACTCCACCTTTTCTAAACCCCAAAACGAGAAAACCCGAGCATCTCTGCTCGGGTTTTGAATATGGCGGTGAGTGAGAGATTATTCGTCACTTCGTTCCTCACCCCTTCGGGGCCATCGGCAAGCCGATGTTGCGCGGCTTCGCCGCTGTGCGAACCCTGGTCGAGGGCTCTCACCCTCCCTCGTATATTTTCATAAGTCAGAAACGAGAAAACCCGAGCATCTCTGCTCGGGTTTCGAATATGGCGGTGAGGGAGGGATTCGAACCCTCGATACGTTGCCGTATACACACTTTCCAGGCGTGCTCCTTCAGCCACTCGGACACCTCACCAAATTGTTTGTTGGACTTCTCGTCCCAACGGGGCGCTACTATAGGGAAAGAGGCCTAGAGCGTCAATAATATTTCTGAAAAAAGCGCGCAAGTGGCTATCTTTCAAGCGCTTTGGTTCAGTATTGAACTCGAAACCGCTTTTCTCTCTCAGAAATCTCCGCACACTGCTAGAATAAGCAGCTCAATAGGAAAAGAGAGTTTTTCATGTCTATCTCGCTATCGCAATTTATTACCGAAAACGGATTGGAGCCAAAGCTGCTTTCCGCCATGCAAACAGAAGGCTTTGTGACTGCAATGGCAGTAGCGCCACATCTTATCGATCCAAGCGAATGGCTTGCATTCATGTGGGGTGGTGAAGAAGAAGCGCCGTTTGGTAGCCATGAACAACTTGAGCAATACGCCAACATCATCGTTGAGATGTGGAACGAGAAACGTGGCGCGCTATTGTCTAACGAATGGCAGTGGCCGGAAGCCTGTGCACTGAGCGAAAGCGAGATCGTTAACGAAGCAACGCGCGAATACTGTGAAGGCATGCTGCAGGGCTGGACCCTGTGCCGTGATGACTGGGAAACGCTGATGCCTGAAGACTCGCAAGAAAATGCACTTCTGGGCGGCGTGCTACTTTCTATCAGCCTGCTGTTTGACCCCGAGTCTGCGCTGGCAGTCATGGAAGAACAAGGTGCTGCAGAACTGGCACAGTTTGAGGAAGTGTTCAATGGCATGCCGGTGATGCTTTGTGGCCTGACGATGCGTGCTTTCCAGATGGCCGAAGCACAATAACTCCCCAGCTCTTCCCCGAATTGTCTAAAGCGGTCATCGACCGCTTTTTTATTTCAAAGTTTTCGCGCAGTTTTCAACCATTCCTGATATAGTCGCGCCCCTGAATTTACTCGCCGCTCAAACGGCACTGACAACGAGACTCTCCCTGTGACGAATCAAGTATTCTCAACACTTCCGTTGAAAGATGAATTGCTTTCTACACTCAATGACATTGGCTACAAAACCATGACGCCAATTCAGGCCCAGAGCCTGCCTTCCATACTTGATGGGAAAGATGTCATCGGTCAGGGTAAAACAGGCTCAGGCAAAACAGCAGCTTTTGGTCTTGGATTGCTGAACCGACTCAACGTCAAACGTTTTCGCGTTCAATCACTGGTGCTCTGCCCTACCAGAGAGCTGGCCGATCAGGTCGCCATCGAAATCCGCAAGCTGGCACGTGGCATCCATAATATCAAAGTGCTAACGCTGTGTGGCGGTGTTCCTATGGGTCCGCAAATCGGCTCACTGGAGCATGGCGCGCACATCATCGTAGGCACACCTGGCCGTATTCTGGACCACATGGAAAAAGGCCGCCTGTCTCTGGAAGAAGTGAATACACTGATTCTGGATGAAGCAGACCGCATGCTGGAAATGGGTTTCCAACCTGCGCTCGATGCTATTTTTGACCAGGTACCTTCTGACCGTCAGACACTGCTGTTCAGTGCAACTTACCCGGCGCAAATCCAAAGCATCAGCAAGCAAATCATGGCAAACCCAGTGATGGTGAAAGTGGAATCAAACCACGACGACACCAGCATTACCCAACATTTCTACCGCTGTGCCAACAACCGCGAGCGTATGGAAGCGCTTCAGCTTCTGTTGCTGAAGCATCAGCCAGAAAGTGCGGTAGTGTTCTGTAACACCAAGCGCGACGTGAAAGACGTGGCTGCAGTACTGGATAACGAAGGCTTCTCTGTGGTAGCGCTGCATGGCGACTTAGAGCAACGCGACCGCGACCAAATGCTTTTGAAGTTTGCTAACAAGAGTACCAACATCATGGTGGCAACAGACGTTGCTGCGCGTGGTTTGGACATCGAAGCCTTAGATGCGGTGATTAACTACCACATGGCATTTGATACCGAAGTGCACATTCACCGCATTGGCCGCACTGGCCGTGCAGGCAGCGAAGGTGCTGCATATACCTTCTTCGGTGATGAAGATGGTTATCGTGTTGCATTGCTGGAAGATCATCTTGAGCGTGACATCAAATCTTCAGCACTGCCAGATTCCGGCGTATTGACCAATGTGCCGCGCACTCCTGCCATGGTGACGCTGCACATTGATGGTGGTAAGAAAAGCAAGGTTCGCCCTGGTGATATTCTTGGCGCATTGACCGGTGAGGATGGTATTGAAGGTAAACAAGTCGGCAAAATCAAAGTCACCGATTACCGTTCTTATGTTGCCGTTGAGCGTAGCGTGGCGAAGAAAGCCTTGAAGAAACTCTCCAGCGGGAAAATCAAAGGTAAAACCTACCGCGTTTGGCAGCTTCGCTAAACCCAGTAAAATGATAAAAGCCGTCTTATGACGGCTTTTTAGTCTCTGTAACCTTTACCCATGAGTTAGCTTGGCAGGAATTCTTCTGACCAGCCATCACTCACAATACCTTTGTCTATCAAACTCTGGATATCTGACTCACCAAATCCTAGCTCGTCTAACACTCTCCGGCTAGAGCGCCCGAAACGTTCAGTTTGCGGAGCTGCAATAATCTTTGCTTCTTTTGGACGAATCGAATAGTGATCAACCATAGTCGTGACATAGCCGCTCGGATGTTCGTCATGGGTCGAAAACGCATAGCTGCCAGAATCAAAACCAACCTGTCCATCTTGTGGGCGGCTATAACGCTTTCTAAGCCATTCAATGCTACGTGTTTGCGCTGCCGCAACATCTAACTGGGACAGTTTATTCAACCAAACATCGTTGGGCTTACGTTTAAATTGATTCGCAAGCATGGCCTTACGCCCTGCCTCGTCGCACGTAGAAATACCTCGGAGCTCTTCAAGCATTTCGAGTTTATTGATATCGGCTTCCGTCGCATCAAGGTACAGCCAGCCATCATGAGTTTGATAGAAGTGCGACAAGGCATCATAACCCAATGCTTCACGACCAGATGGCTCATCCCGCGGCGGCGCACCTTCGTAATCATGGCTGTATTTAATCTGTGCCAGATTGGTCGTCGATGACAGTGACGTTCTGGGGCGCAGCACTTGCCTAGTTTTCGCCCGCACATACAAAGCGACCGACATCGCAAGCCCAGCAGCGAAGCCACAATTTACATCCAGCGTTCCAAGGTGAGCATGTTCTTCCGGTGTTTCCGCGCCGCCAAAGCGGGTCATGATGCCACTGTTCGCTTGAATGATATCGTCATAGCCAATGTAATCCGTTTTCTCTCCCCGCTTAGGCCCTCCAAGACAATCCAAGCGGCAGAAAATTACATCTGGGTTAATCGCTTTTAAGCGCTCTTCGTTCAAACCGAGAGGTTCAACCTGGCGTGAAGGCGCATTGATAACGACAATATCGCAGGTCTTCACCAAAGCTTCGAAAATGGGTTTGCCTTCGTCAGTCAGCATATCGAGCAGCAAGCTCTTCTTCCCGATATTGGAGAGATAACTGAAGAACACACCAATCAGCGGATCATACATTGGCTTGGTCGGATCCAGCTTGATAACTTCTGCACCAAAACGCGACAAAAACGCCGTGGAATGTGGCCCTGCAATAACGTTTGTCAGGTCGAGAACACGAACGCCCTTGAGCCATTGGCGGTCGGGCTCGACATTGGGTAAAGGTTCGAAGTTCCTAGGCAGTCCTGTTTGGCTAAAAAGCCTTTCCGCATCGTGATATTCAGCAAATTTCCGTGGCGCTATGTCGCATAGTTCTTCACCCAATTCTTCAAACCACACCAAAGGGCCTGGCTGTTTCATCACGCCATATTCAGGATCATTCACTTCTACTATCAGCCCGCTCTCCAACGAATAAGGCGCATTGACCCACTCTTGCGTCGAGCGGTGCGGCGCGCCAGGAATACCTCCTTCACCAAAGAGCTTGCCCCATTCTTCAGATGTTTTGGTGATGAAGACACGCTTCATTTTCTCAGATATTTTGGCAGCCCAGTTCGCAGGTAAAGGGTAAACACCAATGGACGTTTCAGCTTCCCATTGAGAATGAGGAAGATAGAGGTTTTCCACGTCTGGTAGACCTTCGGCAACCAGCTCATCATATATTCCAGCAAGTTCAAGGCAGCGACGCGCGTGGTTACGGTGTGACGGACAGACGACATAGAAATAGCGGCCATCTTTGCACTTGTAGGTACGATAAAAGGGGTCGAGGTATTCCTGAAGCTCATCATAGGTGACATCCATGGGGAGCCCTGCTTCGCGGCGACGGGTAATCTCTTTTTCCCGCATGGTGTGGTAGCGCTCTGGCATACCCTCAATATTGATGGAGTTGTAAGAGAGGCCTTCCATCAGCGCAGCAGCCACTGGCACTTCAATATGATCTCCTTGGCCACTTTTTTCTCTTTCAAACAACGCCAGAGAAACACCACTTGCCGCCAACATGGTAGCGTAAGCAGAACCCAGCGTGAGTGGGGAAAAGCTAGGGTCGCACCCCATTAATACCCGGTTGTAACCCATATCGGTAAAGGCACCGGAAGAAGCAGCAATCACAGCTTCTGTTGCTTTCCATTGTTTGCGTAGTTGGTCATTTGATGCAAAGCCAGGCAGAGAAAGCGTAATCAAGCTGGGGGTTGTTTCACGCAGGGTGTCTAAATCGATACCCAGCTTCTTCATCGTGCCAGGACGGAAGTTTTCGATGATTACGTCAGCCTGTGAACACAAGGACAGAGCCCTATCGAGATCCAAGCCAGATTTTAGGTCCAGCCGAATATTGGTTTTATTCCGATTAAGAACAGCGTTGGCCGAATGTTTCCAAAGTGGTCCGTTAGGCGGGTCAACATGAACCACATTGGCCCCCAAGTCGGCAAGGATCATGGCGACGGCTGGGCCAGAAACATACTGACCAAAATCGACAACATTTAGACCTGAAAACGGCAATGCATTTCTCATTTATCTCGCTCCTTGCTAAAGAGACATAATCATTGAATGAGAACCACCGAAAGGTGAATTCATTGCCGGATGTTAATAACTTTAAACTTTATCGACCATTAATTTAAATTTGGTCTCATCATAAAATTTTTAATGCACCCAGGGGTAACTAGTTATAAAGCGGGCGATGTATGCTATTTATTTCATCGTTATTAACCTCTTCCATTACCCAGTCAATAAACGCTTCGGAATGAGGATGTAAGAAACGGGATTTATGATTAACTAAATAGAAAGCTTCTGTTGTTAAGACTTCATGCTCAAATAAGGAGATAAGCTTTTCACTTTCGAAATACCCTTGAAGTAAGCTACTCCTCCCCAAAACTATACCACCGCCGTTAGCCGCCACTTCAAAGGCATTGATTAAAGTATCAAACTGACTGCCAAGGTTAAAATCGGTGTATGGCATACCAATCGACTGAAACCATCTATTCCAGCCGTCTTCGTAACCGATAACGTGTATCAGATTTTCATTGACGATATCTTCAGGGACGGGCTTTCCTTGGAAACGGGAAGCGTAGTTTGGGCTGCAAACCGGTTGGAGCAGATCCCATGTAAGCCGGCGAGCTTCATACTGCTGCCATCGGCCGTTGCCGTAGATGATCTCGAGATCACAATCAGGCGCCTTCTGTTGGCTATTCACCCAAATATTGCTGGTGATCTTGAGGTTGATATCCGGGTACCGCTCATAAAAATCGGGCAAACGCGGAGCAAGCCAGTTAACAAAAAAGACAAGATTAACTCTAACATTCAGTAGCTTATTTCTTCCCTTACCAAACAGCTCGTCAGTCACCTCATTCATTTTCTCAATAGATTCATGAAGCACAGGTAAGTACGCCGCGCCTGCTTCGGTCAACTCTAAACCTCTCGGCAACCTGACGAAAAGCATAGTACCGAGCTGGCTTTCCAGTGCTTTGATCTGCTGACTCATAGCGGCCTGCGTTATGTGTAATTCCTGTGAGGCATGGGTAAAGCTAAGATGCCTTGCCGCAGCTTCAAACGACCTAAGCCAGTTCAGCGGAGGTAGCCGTTTCTTCATGTATTGTGTTCCTTGCATCACGTTAAAACCAACAGGTTTTTTTGAGAAAAATCCACCTTACCGACATCAAAAAGTGCCGACTTTTCATTTTTATAAACTCACTATTTACACCTAATCAACACAGAAAGAAATGGTCAGAATGTAAAAATAGTGACACACAGCTTTAATGCATAATTATTTTTATACCAATGACTATAAATTTATTAATTGATGAAAAGCATAGAATTATGAAAGGTTACTACCTCGGGTAAAACATGCCTTACTTACCTAAATGCGACATATATAAGTCGCAAATGAGCAAATATAAAACGTCGAGAAAGTGAATTAAGAAAAAACTCAGAATCTTATTAATTTAATAATGTTTAACAAGGAGCATCGCAATGAGTTCAGAGGTTAATTCGAAAGAGGGAGGCGGCATTTTTGCGGGTGTTAATCCGCTTATGGCTGTTGGCTCTTCCGTTCTCGTCATATTATTTGTTTTATATACTGTCTTGGTACCAGAGCAAGCCAGCGCCCTCTACAAATACTGCAAAGATTACATCGCGACCAATTTCTCTTGGTACTACGTTGGCCTGATGAGTGTCTTCCTTTTCATTGCGTTTTACCTCATTGTCAGTCGCTACGGCGGCATTAAGCTAGGCAAAGATGATGAAGAACCAGAGTTTGGGTTTTTCTCATGGTTCTCCATGCTGTTCGGCGCAGGGATCGGTATTGGTATTCTGTTCTGGAGTATCGCGGAGCCGATGTACCACTTTCAAAGCAACCCGTTTGTGAATGAAGGCCAAGCACAGTCTATCCTCGCTGGCCAAGTTGCTATGCGTATTGCCATTTTTCACTGGGGTTTGCATGGATGGGGCTTATTCGCCATTTGCGGACTATCGTTGGCGTACTTCTCCTATCGTAAAGGACTCCCACTTTCCATCCGCTCAGGGCTTTACCCTCTTCTTGGCGATCGGATTTACGGCCCTTTAGGACACGCTGCTGACCTGCTGGCGGTATTTGGTACCGTGTTTGGTATAGCCACTTCTCTTGGATTGGGCGCGCAGCAAATGAATGCCGGGCTCAACTACCTACTCGGCGTTGAAATCAGTACGTCAGTTCAAATTGTTCTTATCATCGCTATCTCTGCTCTGGCCACCATTTCAGTGCTTACGGGCGTTAACAAAGGCATTCGCATCCTCAGCGAACTTAACATGCAACTCACCGTAGTCATGCTCGCCTTCTTCATCGTTCTCGGCCCTACTGCTTATGTGATCGGTTCATTCTTCACAAACCTTGGTGACTACATGCTTAACGTGGTCAAGCTTGGCCTATGGGTAGACCCAAACCCTGAAAATACCTGGCAAAGCGCTTGGACCATTTTCTACTGGGGTTGGTGGATCGCCTGGGCACCCTTCTGCGGCATTTTTATCGCACGTATTTCTCGTGGACGCACCATTCGGGAGTTCACTCTTGGGGTCCTGTTAGCACCAACATTGCTTGCTACTTTCTGGATTACTATCTTCGGCAATACCGCCATGTACATAGAGTTGTTTGGCAGTGGTGGCGTTGTTGAAGCCGTTAATGAAGACCTGACCTTAGCACTGTTTAAGACCATTGAGTTGATGGATGTCGGTACCATTCTGACTACCATTGGAGCCGCGATTTGTACCGTCATGCTCGTGACTTACTTCGTGACTTCTGCAGACTCAGCAACGCTTGTGATTTGTACCTTGATTTCAATGGGTGATGAGCATCCACCATCACGCTACCGCATCTTTTGGGGCATATCGATCGGACTAGTCGCCGCCGTGTTATTGCTGGCCGGCGGCTTAGGAGCCTTGCAAACCGCTTCAATTATCGCAGCTCTCCCATATTCCATAGTAGTGATAGCCACCACCGTTGGCCTCTATCGTTCACTACGCAGAGAGCCGCTCCCCGGAAAACCAGATACCAATACAGTAGGAGCCATAAAATGAGCACTTCAGTTGCTATGCCACGGATGATGGAATTCGGTGAAGACGCAACCAAACGTCTGCCGGATATCGTGAAAGGATTTAACGCTTCACGCGTACTGATCCTGACTGACAAAACCATGGTTCAAATGGGTTATGCCGCCATGGTGACCGAACTGCTATCGGAAGCTGGAATTCAAAGTCAGATATACGCTGACACTATTCCAGAGCCAACCTCACAATCGATTGAAGAAGCGGTCTCAGTAACACGCGATAGTCAAACTGACTGCATTGTCGCACTTGGAGGCGGCAGCGCCATCGACAGCGCCAAGGCGATTAGTATGCTTGCCAGCCATGGCGGCATCATGCGTGATTACAAAGCACCTCGCATCGTCAATGAAACCGGTATTCCGGTCGTAGCAATTCCAACCACAGCGGGTACTGGTTCGGAAGTCACCAAGTTCACCATCATCACGGACTCCGAGACCGATGAAAAGATGCTGTGTATTGGCCTCGGCTTTCTTCCTGTCGCTGCTTTGGTGGACTACAAGTTAACCATGTCCCTGCCTCCCCGCATCACCGCAGACACGGGGATCGACGCACTTACTCATGCCATCGAAGCTTACGTGAGCAAGAAAGGAAATCCATTCAGTGATTACAATGCGTTGGAAGCGATGCGCCTTATCGCACCAAACCTACGCAAGGTCTATCACGATGGCCAAAATATAGAAGCCCGTCAGAAAATGATGATGGGCTCCACGCTCGCAGGCATTGCCTTCTCCAATGCCTCAGTTGCCTTGGTTCACGGTATGAGTCGACCTATCGGTGCGTTTTTCCATGTACCACATGGATTGTCCAATGCCATGTTGCTACCAAGTATTACCGCCTTTTCCATTCCAGCTTGCCCTGAACGTTACGCACAATGCTCGAAAGCAATGGGATTGGTTGATGAGTCTGCCAGTGTTGAGGAAGCCAATAGCCGCCTGCAACAAGAGTTGCTGGCACTCAATGAAGAACTGAAAGTCCCCTCTTTGGAAGAGTTTGGTGTTGTAAAAGATGATTTTGACGCCGTGCTCGACACCATGATTCAGCAGGCTTTTGGGTCCGGTTCTCCAGGGAATAACCCAAGAGTGCCCACTGAAGACGAGATGAAAACACTCTACACCAGACTCTGGAAATAGGAGAAAGATAAATGACGGATATCGGGCATTTGATCAATGGAGAGATCAGAGAAACTTGTTCCAGAAAGCAAGCAGTGTACAACCCAGCAACGGGCGAGCACGCAAAGGATGTATTGTTAGCGCCCGTTGAGCTGGTAGATGAGGCAGTCGACATCGCAAACGCTGCGTTCCCTGAATGGCGCAACACACCAGCCATTAAACGCGCGCGCATTATGTTTCGATACAAGCAGTTACTCGAAGACAACAAGGAAACCATTTGTCGATTGATTGGTGAAGAGCACGGGAAAATTCAGCATGACGCAATGGGCGAGCTTCAACGTGGTATCGAAAATGTCGAATATGCTTGCTCCGCAACAGAACTGTTGAAAGGTGAGTTCAGCAAAAACGTCGGCTCAGGTATCGACTCTTGGTCTGAACATCAGCCACTCGGTGTCGTTGCAGGTATTACACCCTTCAACTTCCCCGCCATGGTGCCGCTGTGGATGTTCCCTATGGCTTTGGTTTGCGGTAACTGCTTTATCCTCAAACCGTCTGAACGCGACCCCAGCGCAGCATTATATATCGCTGAATTGCTAAAAGAAGCAGGATTGCCGGACGGTGTCATGCAGGTCATTCAAGGCGATAAAACCGTGGTAGACAGACTGCTGGAAAGCAAAGGCATTGAAGCCGTTAGCTTTGTTGGCAGCACACCGATTGCGCAGTACATCTACGAAAAGGCGAGTCAATTCGGCAAACGTTGTCAAGCTCTCGGCGGCGCGAAAAATCACGCGATTGTCATGCCAGATTGCGATATGGAAAACGCGGTGAACCAGTTACTTGGTGCCGCCTTCGGTTCTAGCGGAGAGCGCTGTATGGCGCTGTCTGTGGCAGTAGCTGTCGGTGATGACGCGGCGGACAGATTAGTCGGCAGTCTCGCAGAGAAGCTTTCATCACTGCGCGTTGGACCTTTCTATGACAACGGCAACGATTTTGGTCCCGTGATCACTCAAGAGCACAAAGAGAAAGTCGAAGCTTACATCGCTTCTGCTGCAGAAGATGGCGCGAGACTCGTGGTTGATGGACGAAACCCTCATGTTGAAGGCTATGAAAATGGCTTCTATGTGGGTGCAACACTTATCGACAATGTTCGACCAGACATGGTCAGCTATCAGGAGGAGATCTTTGGCCCTGTGCTACAGGTCGTTCGCGTGAATTCCATGGAAGAAGCCATGACACTCATCAACGATCATAGATATGGCAACGGCACCTGCATCTTTACCCGTGACGGTGAAGCGGCGCGTTACTTCTCTGATCATATCAAGGTGGGCATGGTCGGGATCAACATTCCCCTGCCCGTTCCTGTGGCTTATCACAGCTTTGGCGGCTGGAAACAATCACTCTTTGGCGACCTGCACGCGTATGGCCCAGACTCAGTGAAGTTTTATACCCGACGTAAAACCATCACCCAGCGTTGGCCATCAGCCAGTGTGCGTGAAAGTACTTCTTTCTCTATGCCGACGCTGTAATTTGAAAACACAAAGCAAAAAGAGCTGCCGATGGCAGCTCTTTTTTTAGGCCGTGACAGAGTCTTGCCTGCGTTTATTCAGCACAATCAATATCACAGCTGGAATATTCATCAATACCCCGTAAAGCAGAGGCGTCAATGCCAGTTCAGGCTGTTGAAGTTGGACGACGGCTACGAAAATCGCCGTACCTGCGTTTTGAATACCAACCTCAATGGCAAAAGTTCTTGTGAGCTTTCGATCGCCTGAAAACAGCTTTGACACGGCAACACCCAAGCCCATTCCCAACAAACACAGTAACAGCACCATCACGGATGCAACGGAGAACAGTTGAGAGAACACGGCCGTGTTAGCAGCAAGCGTCACTGCCACAGTAAAGAACAGCGCCCACAAGGCTGACTTACCTGCCAAAACAGAAAAACGTGCAAACCCCTTACCTTTCAAGAAGTGATTGAGCAACATACCAATAGTCACTGGCAACAAAGTGACAGCGACAAGCTGAAGAATGGCCGTTTTTACTGGAATCACTGCAGATACATCTGAAAGCACCAAAGGCAGCATCAGAGGTAAGCTGAAAGGAATAATCAGGCTGCTGACTGCTGTCATGGTGATAGAGAGCGCAGAGTCTCCGCCTGCCAAATGACTTATCGCGTTGGAGGAAGCCCCGCCCGGAGCCAGTGCCAGAATCCAAAGGCCCACAGCAACTACTTCTGGCAATGCAAAAACATGAATAAGGATGTAAGCAATGAGCGGCAAACCAACAAGCTGCGCCGTTAGCCCAGCTGCAATTTTTCCCGGGAACTCCACCACGCGTTTGAAATCAGCCAATGACAAGGTAATGCCGACACAGAACATCATCCAAGCCAGTGCGATTGGAAGCCCTATGGTTAACATTGCTTGTGCCATGTTTATTCCTCAATGTGCAAAAACAAAAAAGGCGAACATCATGCCCGCCTTTTGAATAACTTTCTTTGACCTTACGCGTTGCCTTTAACCTGCAACTGCAGAGAAGCAGCAAAATCCAGCATACGGTTCAGAGGGATAAGAGATTTCACTCGGATTGCTTCATCAACGAAGATTTCATGCTCTTCACCACCTTCACGCAATGCCAGTTCGATGGCCTTCAAGCCGTTCATTGCCATCCAAGGACAATGTGCACAGCTTCGGCATGTTGCACCGGCACCAGCGGTTGGCGCTTCAATCAGCTCTTTCTCCGGCACCATCTGCTGCATCTTGAAAAAGATGCCTTTGTCAGTCGCGACCACCAGTTGCTTATTTGGCAACTCTTTTGCGGCTTTGATCAGCTGGCTGGTTGAGCCGACAGCGTCTGCAAGCTCTACAACACTGGCTGGGGATTCTGGGTGAACAAGAATCGCAGCGTCTGGGTAGACCGCTTTCATGTCTCTCAATGCTTTCGCTGAGAATTCGTCATGCACCACACATTCGCCTTGCCAAAGCAGCATCTCTGCACCGGTCTTATTCGCGATGTATGAGCCTAAATGGCGGTCAGGACCCCAGATAATTTTCTTATCTTCAGCGTCGAGATGCTCAACGATTTCCAGCGCGATAGACGAAGTGACTACCCAATCCGCACGGGCTTTAACAGCTGCAGAAGTATTGGCGTAAACCACAACCGTATGGTCAGGGTGAGCATCGCAGAATTCGGTGAAGCGATCTTCTGGGCAGCCCAAATCCAATGAACACTCTGCTTCAAGCGTTGGCATCAGAACCGTTTTTTCCGGAGTAAGGATTTTGGCGCTTTCGCCCATAAAGCGAACGCCAGCAACCAGAAGGGTCTTAGCTGGATGTTTGTTACCAAACTTCGCCATTTCCAGAGAGTCACCAACGAAACCACCGGTTTCTTCGGCCAGCGCCTGGATTTCAGGGTCGGTATAGTAGTGAGCAATCATCACTGCATCTTTTTCCTTAAGCAGTTGCTTGATGCTCGCGATGTAGTCAGTTTTCTGTTGCTCGGACAAGGCCTCCGGCTTCGGAGGGAAAGGATATACTGTCTCTGCAGTATTAATAATCTGGCTCATCAACTTACTCAGATTTGGCTTCCAATCCGGACATTATACCCAGCTTGGTATCGAGTTTTCATCTTTTATGACAGATCGTTTACGCCGAAATACGTCATTTTAGATATAAGAAAGCCAGCAATCATGCTGGCTTTCTTGAGTGACACTTTTAGAACTTATTGGCTCAACTGCTTCTCAGCTTGTTTTGCCGTGGTTGTGCCGGGATATTCCTTCACAACTTTCTCAAAGAGGGCTTTAGCTGTTGCCGCATCTTTCTGGCGGTCAGCAATCATGCCCAACTTCAACAGTGCATCGGCACGTTTGCTTGATTTGGCAAATTGGCTAACGGCAGTAAAGTTTTTCTTCGCATCGTCTAACTGGCTTTTGGAGAAGTACAACTGTCCCAGCCAGTAGTGTGCGTTTGGCTTGTAAATTGACTCAGGGTATTTCGCCAAGAATGCGTTGAACGCTTCTGTCGCGCCTGCGTAGTTTTTCTCTTTCAGGATGAGATTGACTGCCGCATCATATTCCGCATTCTCAGACTGATTCGCAGAGTATTTTTCCGTTGAAGCATTTTCTTGAGGCTTAGCTTCAACAGCAGGTGCCGGTTTCGCATTTCTCAGCGAATCAATCTCGCGGTAGAGATCGCGCTGACGTTCCAGCATCTGATTTAATTCGTAATTGTTTCTTTCGACCGTGCCACGCAACTCATCGAGTTCGCTCGCCATCTGGTCAAGTTGGCGCTGCATATCGATTTGCATCTGGTTTCGAGCTTCCAGCATTCGCTCCAAGCGCTCAACAGAGCTACCACTACCGCCCAACTCAGTCACCGGAGCAGGTGCGGCAGCCACAGGGGCTGCCGCACTCACCAGTAACGCCAGCGATAGAGCACGCAAAGTGTTACTGTTCATAAGATTTACCTTTAATTAGTAAACCAGAACCGCACGACGGTTCTTCGCGTAAGCTTCTTCACCCTGGCCAAGAACCAGTGGCTTTTCTTCACCGTAGCTTACGATAGAGATTTGAGATGCTGGTACGCCCAGTGCTTGCAGGTACTTAGCCACTGCATTTGCACGACGCTCGCCCAGCGCGATGTTGTACTCAGGAGTACCACGCTCATCTGCGTGACCTTCTACAACCACTTTGATGTCTGCGTTAGCGCGCAGGAATTCTGCGTGTGCATCCAGCATATCTTCAAACTGTGGAAGAACAGAGTAGTCGTCGAAGCTGAAGTAAACGGTTTGAGACTGACGCAATTCGTTGTTACGGATCTCTTGCTCAGTCAGGCCGCCTTGACCGCCATCTACTGGAGTCACAACAGTAGTTTGTGAACCGTTGTTAGTTTCGGTGCCAGTGCTGTCGGTAGAGCTGTCGCTTGAGCTACATGCCGCCAGAGTAAACATAGGCAGCGCTACAGCCAAACCCTTAAGTACTTTATTAACTTGCATCTTGTTTTCCTTATATCAAATAAGCGCAAATATTTATTGGAACGGGGACCATGCTGGGGCTCTCACCCGGCCATTGGTAGCTGGTAGTCTCGCTTTGAAGCGTCCATCAATGGACACCAAAGAAAGCACGTTATTACGCCCGTAAACTGAGCTGTAAATGACCATACTGCCGTTTGGCGCAAGGCTTGGAGATTCATCCAACATAGTTTTCGTTAGAATCTCAACAGCACCCGTTTGCAAATCTTGTTTTGCAATGTTGTAGCCTGAGTCCGAGCGGTGAACCATCACCAGGTATCTACCATCCGGGGTAAGTTGACCGCCGAGGTTCTGGCTACCTTGCCAAGTAATCCTATTGGTAGAACCATCGGCTAAATTTACTCGATAAATCTGTGGTTTACCACCCCGGTCTGAGGTAAAGATCAAAGACTGCCCGTCTGGATCCCAGAATGGTTCGGTGTTATTCGCACGGCCTTTAGTGATCTGGTCCATCTTGCGGGTCTTCAAATCCAACACGTAAACCTGAAGGCTGCCAGTTTTCGACAGTACCATCGCCAGTTTGCTGCCGTCCGGAGAGAAGCGTGGCGAACCGTTGTGACGTGGGAATGACGAAATCATTTCACGTTCACCGGTGTAGATATTCATCAGGAAAATCTGCGCCTGACCATTCTCGAAACTCACGTAAGCCAACTGCTTGCCGTCAGGCGACCATGCTGGCGACATCAGTGGTTGCTTGGAACGAAGTACCAACAATTCGTTGTAGCCATCGTAGTCCGCAATACGAAGTTGGTAAGGATGTTCCGCTTTGTCGTCGATAACCACGTACGCAATGCGCGTCAGGAATGCCCCTTTTTCGCCGGTTAGTTTCTCGTAAACCAAATCGGAAATGCGGTGCGCATACTGGCGAAGCTGTTTGTCACCAACCACTTTGCGATTGTTCAACAACAGGTGGTCTTTAGTCAGCACCAATTCGCCAGTTGTAGACAGCCCTTTGCTTTGACCGCCGGTTAACTGGCCGCGAACGATATCAATCAGTTGATAATTGATGAGGTATTTGCCATCCGCCGTTGGGCTGATGGTACCTGTAACCAACGCATCCACACCCATTGCAGTCCAGTCATTAAAGTCAACCTGCTCATCGTTGTATGGCGTTTGTGGCATTTTATCAGTAGGCACTGGGCTAAACTTGCCGCTTCGCTGTAAATCCGAAGCAACGACCGCTGAAACATCCGTAGGAAGCTTGCCCTCACCTTCCCATTTGAAAGGAACAATGGCAATTGGGCGCGCGGAGTTTACCCCTTCGGTGATGACCAGCTTCAACTCTGCATGTGCAGGTTGAATCACGGCTAGCATCATCACTACTGCTCCGAAGAGTACTCGTTTCAACATGAAGGATCCCTCTTACTCTGGTTTCACAGTCAGCTCGATATTCTGGAGCTCAGCTGCGATATCTTTATCATCTGGCATTGGGAAAGATGACACTTTTAGAACTGCAGTTTTGGTCGCACGGCAGAGTGAACGGTTACCACCCACCTCAGACACGTCCAATAACAAACCAGTGCCAGAAATGCGCATTTTAACGATACATTCCTGCCCGCGGAGATTGTCATCTACCAGCAAATTTTGCTTAATCATTTGTGTATAGATGGAGCCATAGCGCGCAACCTCATCATTCACAAAACGCCCTCGAGCCGTATCGCGCGTGGCGGATTCCGACTCGAGACCGCTAAAAAGCTCGTTGAGGGCAGCCTCCTGCTCTGCCTGCTTACGCTTCGCTTCTGCTGCTTTGCGCTCAGCTTCTTTACGCGCAGCTTCGGCTTTGCGGGCTTCCTCTTCGGCTTTTTTCTTCTCGGCTAACTTACGCTGGCGTTCTTCTTCCGCTTTGCGTGCTTCTTCTTCAGCACGCTGCTTTTCAGCCAGTTTACGTTGACGTTCTTCCTCAGCTTTACGCTGTTCTTCAATGGCGCGTTGGCGGTCTGCTTCTGCTTTCTTCGCCGCTTCTTCCGCTTTGCGTTGCTCCTCTACGCGACGAACACGCTCAGCTTCGGCTGCAGCCGCTTTTTCCTGAGCAATACGTGTAGCTTCTTCGGCTTTGCGCTGTTCTTCAGCGGCTTTTTTCTTGGCATCAGCAATACGCTTGCGCTCGACTTCCGCTTCACGGGCCTCTTTTTCAGCAGCCAGTTTTTCTGCTCTCAACTCACGCAGGCGTTTTTCTTCCTGCTCACGCTGCTGCTCAAGCAAATCAGCTTGCTGTTCCAAACGACGGAGACGATCGTCTTCCTGACGCTTGGCTTCATCCCGCTGCTGGCGAATTTTTCTCGCCTGCTCGTTCACCACACTTGGGTCTATGACGACAGCTTCAATGCTTTGCCCTACAGGTTGGTGCGAGACTTTCGTAAAGTCCGCCCCCCAAAGTAAGCCACCGAATAATGCAGCATGCAGCAATACAGAAACGAAAGTTGCGCCCGTGTAACTCGACTTCTGAGTGTTCTTCATTCCATCTCTCATGAATCAAGCGGTTCCGTCATCAAGCCGACTGATGAAACCCCAGCTTGGTTCAATGCGTCCAAGGTGAGAATGATTTCTGAATACGGCACGCGCCCATCACCACCAACAAGCACAGGTGATTTAGGGTTAATTTCTAGCTCTGCCTTCACGCGGATAAGTAGATCCTGAAGTGACAGACCGCGTTGCATGTCTCCGTTATTCACGGAAAGTCCCAAACCGCCGTTCTGATCAACTTCTACGATAATAAACGCGCCGCTGTCTTCTTCTTTTGCAAGCTCCGCCGCTGTTTTAGCATTCGATGTTTGTGGAAGATCCACATCTACACCCTGCGTAACAAAAGGCGCTGTCACCATGAAGATAATCAAGAGTACCAACATCACGTCAATGTATGGCACCACGTTGATTTCGGCGTTCATTTTCCGCCGTTTACGCTGGTAAGGCATACATTACTCCTTCGGTGAAGCAAACGCCTGACGGTGAAGAATGCTCGAAAACTCTTCCATGAAGTTGATGTAGTTGTTCTCAAGCTTGCCCACTTTCGCAGTAAATCGGTTGTACGCCATCACCGCTGGGATAGCAGCAAACAGACCCATTGCAGTTGCGACAAGTGCTTCTGCGATACCCGGTGCAACCATGGCAAGGGTCGCTTGCTTAACAGCACCCAGCGCAATAAATGCGTGCATGATGCCCCATACCGTACCAAAGAGGCCGATGTATGGCGTGATTGAACCGACCGTTGCAAGGAATGGAAGATTGGTTTCCAGCGATTCCACTTCTTTTGAGAGGGAAACGCGCATGGCACGGGAGGTGCCTTCCATCACAGCTTCCGGCACTTTGCCGTTGCTACGGTGAAGACGGGCAAATTCTTTAAAGCCAGAGTAGAAGATTTGCTCACTGCCTGACAGGTTGTCTTTGCGAACCTGCACTTCCTGAAACAGTTGAGACAAGTCCATCCCGGACCAGAATCTGTCTTCAAAACGCTCCGCTTTCGATGACGCTTCTGAAAGCACCTGCGAACGCTTAATGATCATTGCCCAAGACACGACAGACATGCCCAGCAGAACCAACATGACTGCTTTAACCAGCAGACTCGCCTGCAAGAACAGATCAAGAATTGAAAGTTCAGCGCTCACTTAAAATCTCCGATTGAATCGATTTAGGGATGGATTTCGGCTTCATTTTCTCAGAATCGACACAGGCTACCTTAACGGTGGCACGACACAACACATCGCCTTCTGAATTCACCAAATCTTGACAGAATGTGAGGGTCGCCCGACGAACTTCAGGTACCGTTGTTTGAACGGTAAGTTCTTCGTCAAGCTTTGCGCCTTTGAGGAAATCGATGTCCATATGACGTACGACAAACGCCGTATGTTCTTCAAATAACGTATGTTGATGGACACCAATGCTGCGCAGAAGTTCTGTTCTCGCACGCTCGAAGTATTTGAGGTAGTTCGCATGATAGACGATCCCACCAGTATCAGTGTCTTCGTAGTAGATGCGAACAGGCCAGCAGAACGGATGGAGACTCCTCATCCTGATAATTACCTGAAATCCATAGTAAGGTTTAGCGAAATACTATAACTGACTTACTCAGTGTAATAAAAGCACCAAGCGACGAGGCTGGTCACGAATGGCGCAAAATAAAACAGCCCAGCTGTTTTAGGCCGGGCTGTCGGTAACAGAGTGTTACAACGGGATGTCAAAGAAATGCTTTTACAAGCACAAAACTCATCACTACCCACGCAAACGGTGGAAAGAAAACGAGCTGCCAAAGCCAGAATCGTGGTTTGAACGCCATACCGTGGATCATTCCGGTACAGGTTGCCCAAATCAGTGCAGGACCATTGGCAACAGTGAAGCCGCCAATCTTATCTGCGAAAGTCTGAGGATCCCACATGACTAACCCGCCGCATGTTAGCGCCATTGCCAGCGATAACAACATGAGCACACGGATATGAAGACGGTCATGCAGACCGTCTAGCATAGTCGTGAACTTATTCTTCACTGTCACGATCCATGGCTTCAGTGTGCTCTAACCAAAGCGCATTGATAATACCGAACGAGCACGCCAGCAATACACCCAGAATCCAAGCGAAATACCACATGGTTAACTCCTTCTTTTAGTACAGTGAGGTTTTGTTTTCTTCGATGAACTTGTCATCAAGACGGCCGAACATCTTGTAGTAACACCATGCGGTGTAAGACAGAATGATTGGCACCATCACAATCGCAACGCCCGTCATAATGTTCAGCGTCAACTCGCTCGACGTCGCATCCCACATTGTTAGGCTGTGATCTGGGAACAAGCTAGAAGGCATCACGAATGGGAACATCGCAAAACCTGCCGTCAAAATCACTCCTGCAATCGCAAGGCTGTTGAACAAGAATGCAAAACCGTCACGCTCGAAACGCGCACATACAGCAACCAACAGCGGCATAAATACCGCCAACGCCGGTGCAGCCCACAGTAGCGGGTAAGCTTCGTAGTTATTGAACAGTGCACCGGTTAAGGTCATCACTTCTTTGTTCAAAGGGTTCGACGTTGCATTGGTCATGATTTCGCTGGTGATCACATAGCCTTCAATGCTTTGCGCCCAGAAGCCAGCAAGTGCAAAACATACCGCAGTCAGAATCGCAGAAATCTGAGCCACATTACGAGCACGAACATGCAGCGCATCAGTGGTTTTCATCTGAAGGTAAGTCGCGCCTTGCGTTACGATCATGAACAAGCTGACCAAGCCACATAGAATCGCAAACGGATTCAGCAAGCCAAAGAAAGAACCACGGTAAGTTGGGATCAGGAACTCGTTCAGTTCAAACGGTACACCTTGCAGCAGGTTACCAAATGCCACACCAAAGATGATTGGCGGCACAAAGCTACCCACAAAAATGCCCCAGTCCCAGGTTTTACGCCAGCGTGGGTCTTCAATTTTCGAACGGTAGTCAAAACCAATTGGACGGAACCACAAAGCCGCTAGTGTCAGAATCATCGCCAGGTAGAAACCTGAGAACGACACCGCATACACCAAAGGCCACGCTGCGAACAGCGCACCACCAGCGGTGATCAACCATACCTGGTTACCATCCCAGTGAGGCGCAATGGAGTTAATCATCACGCGACGCTCGTTATCGGTTTTACCAATAACTGGCACCAACGCGCCGACACCCATATCAAAGCCATCGGTAATCGCGAAGCCGATCAGCAGAACACCAATCAGTGCCCACCAGATCAGACGCAGAATCTCGTATTCAAACATGTCTTACGCTCTCCTTATGCTTCAACTTGACGCGCAAGATCCGTTTCCGGGGTCTTTAGCTTTTCAAAGTGATAACGGCCTGTTTTTAGGCTGCTAGGGCCTAAGCGCGCGAATTTAACCATCAGGTACACTTCAGCAATCAAGAACACTGTGTACAGTGCAACGATCGCAACCAGTGAAGTGATAATTTCTGACGCAGGAAGGTTAGATGCTGCCATGTGTACTGGCAGAATTTCACCCACCGCCCAAGGCTGGCGACCATATTCAGCAACGAACCAACCCGCTTCACAGGCAATCCACGGCAATGGAATACCAAACAGAGCCAGTTTGAGAAGCCATGGTTTTTCATCGATTTTCTGGCGACAAGTCTGGTAGAACGCCATACCGAAGATGAACAGCATAGCGAAGCCACACGCTACCATGATGCGGAAGCTCCAGAATAGCGGTGCTACCTGTGGAATAGAGTCTTTTGCCGCTTGTTTGATTTGTGCTTCTGTCGCATCAACAACGTTTGGTGTTTGTTGTTTTAGCAGCAGACCAAAACCAAGGTCTTTCTTCACATCGTCAAATGCAGCCAGGTTTTCAGGTGTTTTATCACCTGCACGCAATTTCTCAAGCAAGCCGTAAGCAATCATACCGTTACGGATACGTGCTTCGTGCTCATCAACGATGTCATGTAGACCCGTCACTTGCTTATCGAAAGAACGCGTCGCGATGATACCCATCACGTACGGGATCTTGATCGCGTAATCCGTTTCCATGGTTTCTTGATTAGGGAAACCAAATACGGTGAAGGCAGCTGGTGCTGGCTCTGTGTGCCATTCCGCCTCGATTGCGGCCAGTTTGACTTTCTGAACGTCGCCCAGCTCATAGCCAGATTCATCACCCAGTACGATAGTAGACAGAATGCCCGCCATACCAAAAGATGCAGCAATCGCGAAAGAGCGGCGCGCAAACGCAACGTCACGGCCTTTCAACAGGTAGTAAGCACTGATACCCAGAACAAACATTGCACCTGTGGTGTAACCTGCCGCAACGGTGTGAACAAATTTCACCTGCGCAACCGGGTTAAGCACAACTTCAGCAAAGCTCACCATTTCCATTCGCATGCTTTCGAAGTTGAACTCAGCCCCTACAGGGTTTTGCATCCAGCCGTTAGCGACGAGAATCCAAAGCGCAGAAAAGTTGGAGCCAATGGCGGTCAGCCATGTGACGGTAAGGTGTTGGCGCTTGGAGAGACGGTCCCAACCGAAGAAGAACATACCGACAAGGGTAGATTCCAGGAAGAAGGCCATCAGCGCTTCGATAGCCAGAGGGGCACCGAAAATATCGCCGACATAGTGAGAATAGTATGCCCAGTTAGTACCAAACTGGAACTCCATAGTGAGGCCGGTAGCGACACCCAACGCGAAGTTAATACCAAACAGCTTACCCCAGAACTTGGTCATGTCCTTGTAGATCTGCTTATCGGTCATCACATACAACGACTCCATGATGGCTAGCAGGAATGCCATACCCAGAGTCAGTGGGACAAACAAGAAGTGATACATCGCAGTCAGTGCAAACTGGAACCGCGACAGATCAACAATATCAGTTAACATAGTAACTCCTTCATCGTCAGGCTGACTGACGCACGACACTTACGTATCGTTAAGTAAATGCTTAATCACCTGCGAGCCATACAGCTCGCGCTTAACTGAGCTTCCTTACGGGGACTGTGTAAACAGCCATCCCTCTTTATGTTGCACGAATGTGCCGCACTGGTTAGGATTTTGTTAAGCATCTCCTAATATAGTGCCAGCTAATACTAAACATTCTGGGGTCGAGCTTCAAAGCCTTTGGAGCAATCTCACATTGACTGCTGTCAAATTAATCAACTTCGGGCGTTTAAATCGCTTGAATTCAAGATCCAGATCAAAACAAAACCCAAATTAGACATCTGCAGATATTGAAACTTTCTAGCACGCGACATTTGCATTAGAAGTATTGTTCAGGGAGGAAAAATAGCAAAGGCTGACACTAGGCCAGCCTTTGAGGAAACAAAGAGAAGAGTCTTGTTACTCCGGCATATCAAAACCGAAATGCAGGTAAGCACGTTGGCTTGCAATACGCCCTCTTGGGGTGCGCTGCAAATAGCCTTGTTGGATAAGGTAAGGCTCTAATACATCTTCAATTGTGTCTTTGGCTTCACCAATTGCCGCGGCAAGGTTATCCAAACCAACCGGACCACCATCAAACTTCTCGATAATCGCCGTGAGAAGTTTTCTGTCCATGTAATCGAAACCTTGGTTATCGACATCCAACATATCCAACGCTTTTGATGCCACATCCGCATTGATACGGCCATCAGCTTTAACCTCGGCATAGTCGCGAACACGGCGAAGCAGACGGTTCGCAATACGCGGCGTGCCACGGGCACGACGAGCGATTTCAAACGCCCCTTCTTCATCCATATCCAGATTCAGGCAATTCGCGCTGCGTTGAACAATGCCTTTTAGGTCAGCAATGTTGTAGTACTCAAGGCGCTGCGTAATACCGAAGCGGTCACGCAGTGGCGAGGTCAACGAACCAGCACGTGTCGTTGCACCCACCAGCGTAAATGGCGGCAAGTCGATCTTGATAGAACGCGCAGCCGGGCCTTCACCAATCATGATATCCAGTTGGTAGTCTTCCATCGCTGGATACAACACTTCTTCCACGACAGGGCTCAAGCGGTGAATTTCATCAATGAAAAGCACATCGTTTGGCTCAAGATTGGTCAGAAGCGCCGCCAAGTCACCCGCTTTTTCCAGTACAGGACCAGAGGTCGTGCGAATGTTCACTTCCATTTCATTAGCAACAATATTTGCTAACGTGGTTTTACCCAGACCTGGAGGCCCAAAGATCAGCAAATGGTCGAGGGCTTCTTCACGTTTACGCGCCGCATGAATAAAGATTTCCATCTGATCACGGACGTGATCCTGACCTTGATAATCCGACAACATCTTCGGGCGAATAGCGCGGTCAATGACGTCGTCTTCACGGCTCGGAGGTACCGTGCCCATCAGTCGATCAGCTTCAATCATTCCAAATCACCCTATTAGACCATTGAACGCAGCGCATCACGGATGATCGCCTCGCTCTTCATGCCATCAACGGCCACTTGCTTGACCACTTTCTCAGCCTGTGCAGCTTTGTAGCCCAGTGCGATAAGCGCGCTGATCGCTTCATCTTTAGGATCATTCGATGCAGCAACAACGGTTTCATTGCTTGCCGCACGGCGGGCTGCAGCATCGGCATGTGGGGTAAACAGGTCGAAGGCATGCCAGTTTTTCAGGCGATCACGCATTTCGATCACCAAACGCTCTGCGGTTTTCTTACCTACGCCAGGGATTTTCACCAGAGTAGACACATCTTCGCGCTCTACGCTGTCGACAAATTGAGTTGCCGTCATACCGGAAAGAATCGCCAGGCCCAGTTTAGGACCGACGCCATTGGCTTTGATGACTTCGCGGAATAAAGCACGTTCGATGGTGGTGTTAAACCCGTAGAGGAGCTGCGCGTCTTCACGCACAACGAAGTGAGTATAAATAATCGCTTCTTCACCCACTTCTGGCAATTCATAGAAGCAGCTCATAGGCATGCTGACTTCATAACCAACGCCATTAACTTCCAGCAGGATTTCAGGGGGTTGCTTTTCAAGCAAAATTCCGCGTAATCGGCCAATCACAATCAAAACTCAAATTGTTGCTAATAATTGTGGTTAGGATAATGAACAACTGGATAGATATCCAGTTTTAAAGCCGAGCATGTACTTGAAATGGCTATGCGATCAGACTAATCCAACCCACTGCATGGTGTAACGAATGAAGTAGGCAAGTGCCGTCACAGCCAATACACCAGCCAGCCACAAGCCGATAAACCACGCAAACGCCTTGCTCTGTTTATTCATGGTATCCCTCGTCTGCTCTGACCTTCCCGCGGAACACCCAGTAGGAATAGGCAGAATAAATGATGATGATTGGCAGCAAAACCACAGCGCCAGCAAGCAAGAATGTAAGGCTATTGTCTGGTGCAGCCGCATCCCAAAGGGTCACCGCCCTTGGCACCATGTAAGGGAATATACTGATGGCAAAACCAGCGAACGCCATCAGGTAAATCATCAGTGTCCAACAGTAAGCTGCACCAGCCCTTCGCGTACCCAACGCATGCCACAGTTGATAAGCTGCAAACGCTGAAATGGCCGGAATAAGGAAAAAGCCGGCAGCGTTCGGGAAAGTGAACCATCTCGCGGCGATATCGCTGGAGATAAACGGAAGCCAAACACTCACCACACCGATGGCTCCGAGGAACAAGAGGGTAAGTTTTTTGCACTTTGGAAAGAGCTTTTCTTCGATACTCCCGGAAGTCTTAATTAGTAGCCAGCAGCCACCGAGCAAGGTATATCCTGCCGTTACTGCAAGACCGCAGAAGAGAGAAAAAGGCGTCAGCCAGTCAAACCAGCCCCCAGCGTATTGCCTATCTGCAACTTCAATTCCTTGTAACAAGGTGCCGAGAATCATCCCTTGAGAAAAGGTTGCTACCATCGAACCGCCCGCGAAAGACCAGTCCCATAGGTAACGGCCTTTTTTGGTTCGATAGCGGTATTCAAACGCAACACCACGGAATATGAGGCCAATCAGCATCGCAATGATTGGTGCGTAGACTGCAGGCATGATGATGGCATACGCCAAAGGGAATACCGCAAACAGGCCTCCCCCCCCCAATACCAGCCAAGTTTCATTGCCATCCCAGATGGGGGCAATAGAGTTCATTGCGGCATCTTTTTCGTCATCATTGAGCGAAGGAAACAGTATGCCAACACCAAGGTCGAAGCCATCAAGAATGACGTAGGCAAATACGGCAAAAGCGATTATCACTGCCCAGATAAGTGCGTAATCCATTATGACTCCTTACCTGAGACGGGCTCTGGATTCACAGTAATATCTTTGGTTGAGTTACCATGTGAAAGCCGGGTGACAATGCGCCCATCCAAATCCTGCTCGTATTTGGTCGGCGATTTTCTCATCAGTTTCAGTAGGTAGTAGATACCCGCACCAAATATCACGAAATAGACCACCACGAACACAGCGAGCGAAGCACCAACCGCACTGGCATCAATCGGCGACACGGATTCTGACGTTCGGAGTAATCCGTATACCGTGTATGGCTGACGTCCCACTTCGGTAGTCACCCACCCTGCCAATATCGCCAAAAAGCCACAAGGCGCGGCATATACGCAGGTCCTTAGGAACCATGACGTTTCATACAGGGTTTTCTTATAACGTAGCCACAGAGACACCAACCCCATACCCAGCATTAAGAAACCAATAGCCACCATAATTCGGAAACTCCAGAACACAGTAGCAACTGGCGGCCTCTCTTCTGGCGGGACAGACTTTAGACCTTTTATCTCGCCATCAATAGAATGGGTAAGAATGATGCTGCCCAACTTTGGAATCTCGACTTTGTAATCAACTGTTTCGGTCTGTTCATTTGGAATACCAAACAGGATAAGGGGCGCGCCTTTTTGGGTTTCAAAGTGTCCTTCCATGGCGGCCACTTTCATAGGCTGATGTTCAAGCGTGTTGAGACCATGAAGGTCACCCGCGACAATTTGTATGGGTGTGACCAAAACCGCCATCCACATACCCATCGAAAGGCTTATCCGCCCCAGCTCATTGTGTGGCGCGCGCAGTAAATGCCAAGCACCGACACCTGCCACCATAAAGGCCGTTGTCAGATACGCAGCGATGACCATGTGGACGAGGCGGTACGGGAAGGACGGATTGAACACGACTTCGAACCAGTCTGTGACGATAAATTGGCCTTTGTCATTGAAATCAAACCCAGCGGGGGTTTGCATCCAACTGTTTACTGACAGTATCCATGTGGCGGACAGTAAAGTGCCAAACGCTACGACTGCAACGGCCAGGAAATGAAGTTTAGGACCGACACGCTCGCGACCAAAAAGCATGATGCCGAGAAAACCCGCCTCGAGGAAAAACGCGGTGAGCACTTCATAACCCATCAAAGGTCCAAGCACTGGGCCGGTTTTGTCGGAGAAGACACCCCAATTCGTGCCGAACTGGTAACTCATGACGATACCGCTCACCACACCCATACCGAACGTGACGGCAAAAATTTTTGTCCAGTACTTAGAAAGCTCAAGGTATTGGTGCTGCTTGGTTTTCAAGTGCAGCGCTTCCAGCACCATGATGTAGCTGGCAAGCCCGATAGAAAAGGCAGGAAATATGATGTGAAAAGACACGGTGAACGCGAACTGAATTCGCGCCAGGTCTATGGCAAGCTCCGACATACCCAACTCCACGAAACGTGAGTGACCCTAGTTGTAACGTCAAGATTTACGACTGAGATCACTTTTATGGAGAATTCATCATCAGAGGCGGCTTACCTAATAGAGGAATAAAAAAAGCGAGCCACGCTCGCTTTTTAGTGTCAGGTTGAGGCTTAGTGTTTCGCTTAGAAAATGCAGTGTTTTGCAAAATCAGTCGCTTCATTGGTCGACCAATCGCCTTTTGGTTTTTCTTTTAGCTCTTTGCACCACTCTTCACTGCCCACTTCCGGTGAACAGCCAGCAATCACAAACAGCACTGCAAATACAGCCAACAGCTTTTTCATCTTTGAATCCTATCCTTTCGAGTTATTTTCAACACTGCATCAGACTAACTACTCATCTGTAAAGTCACTCTGATAAGTAATGGAATTCACCCGTCATTCGCCGACAATTTTTGCCGGTATTTCCTCGGTAGCAGACACCAACTGCAACGCAGCGAATTCGCGATAAAGTGGAGACGAAGCCATCAATTCATCATGTGTTCCTGTGGCGACGATTTGCCCTTTATCCATTACCAGAATCTTGTCTGCATTAACCACGGTTGCCAGACGGTGAGCAATTACTATCGATGTTTTGTGCGACATAAGCTCATCAAGCGCTGATTTCACTTTGTGTTCACTCACGGCATCCAGCGCACTGGTGGCCTCATCCAGGAGGAGAATTGGGCGGTCTGCCAATATCGCGCGAGCTATTGAAATACGTTGCTTCTGACCACCTGACAAACGCACGCCACGTTCACCCAACTCAGTATGATAACCATCAGGAAACTCCACGATAAAGTCATGCGCTCTCGCCGCTTTACAGGCAGCTATCACAGCTTCTTCGCTGGCTTCAGGCGCGCCATAACGCACGTTCTCAAGCACAGTGGTCGCGAAAATGACCGACTCTTGCGGTACCAGCGCAAATTGCTTTCTCAAGGTTTCAATCGAGAGGTCTGAAATGCTGACGCCATCAATATCAATGTGCCCTTCCTGAACATCAAAAAAGCGTTGAAGCAGTGCAAAAACAGTACTTTTCCCGGCTCCGCTTGGGCCAACCAACGCGATACGCTCGCCCGCTTTCACATCAAAAGAGAGTGAATGAAACACCGGAAGGTTTTCGTCACCGGGATAGGCGAAAGAGACACCATCAAAACGGACTGTGCCTGAAACGGGTTCCGTTAACTGGCGGGGGCTCTGTGGCTCCTGAATGTCCTGCTCCATTTGGGATAATTCAATCAGGCGTTCAGTCGCACCGGCTGCACGTTGAATGTCCCCAATCACTTCGCCAATGGTGGCCACACCACCCGCCACTAACAAGGCATAAAACATAAAGGCTGACAGCTGGCCTGCGGTCAATGAGCTGTCCAAAACGCTCAATGCGCCAACCCAAGTGACCAGCACAATCGCTACAATAGAGAGAAACACCACAGAGCCCATTAAGGTCGCGCGGTAGCGGATACGCGTTTTGGCAGCATCCATAACCGACTCGACGCGACCATTGAAATGATGAGCATCAGCCTCTTCATGGCTGTAAGATTGGACAGTGCGAATTTCATGGAGCGTTTCATCCACATGGGCGCCAAGATCAGCCACCCGGTCTTGACTCACACGAGCCAGTCGACGCACTTTACGCCCCAACACGAAAATCGGCACCAAGACGACTGGCACCGCGAGCAACACAAGTCCAGTCAACGTGATGCTGGTAAATGCCATCATTACCAAACCGCCGATCACAGATACCCCAGAGCGCAGTGCCATTGAAAGACTGGAACCCACTACCGTCTGCAGGAGCGTTGTGTCTGCGGTAAATCGACTGATGACTTCACCGGTTCTTTCTTTGGCGTAAAACGAAGGTGAGAGTTTGAGAAGATGGTGATACACCGTCATGCGGATATCCGCACTAACACGTTCACCAAGCCAGCTCATCAGGTAAAAACGACAGAAAGTGGCAAAACCACTCACCACAGTAATACCCAGAATCACCAACACCAATTTATTTAACTCGTTGGCATTGCCGGAGAGAAAGCCTTCATCAACAACAAGCTTCACAGCTTGCCCAAGAGCCAGCCAGCTTAGGGAGCCAAGGAAAAGGAAGAAAACTGCAGCGATAACTTTGCTGCGATAAGGCAGTAGATAAGCAGCAATCCATTTAAGGACTGAGCGGGTACTCGAAGACTGTTGGGAATTTTGCTGGGACAAGATAATCACTCTCTCGCTTTCTATCGCTATTGGCTACCACGTTACAACAAGTTGCGATGCTCAGCGAGAGAGTAAACCGAGATTAATCGACTTCTTCGCGGTCACCTTTTCTTGTTTGATAAAGCAAGAATGCCGCCGACAGCCAAACCAAACATGCCATCACAAACAAGGTGCCGCCGTCGTTTCCAACCACTTCACCTGCCTCATTAAACGCTGGCTGCGCAACACCGATTGGTGTAAACAAGTGGAAGAAAATCGCGCCAGTCATAGTACCAACAGCCATCAGAGCGCCCAAAGCATGAAGACGTGTAAACAGTAGAATCGAGGCGATCAGTTCAACAATACCTACCATATAAGCGCCGTATTTGCCGAACCAAGCCAGTCCAGACCAATCTCCCAGCGTACCGAAAATAAACTCAGTTTCCGGTGAACCCGAAAACTTGAAGAACAGCGACTGAATAAACACAAACGCGATAAAGATGCACAAGCCTGTTTTTAAGTATTTCATGGTTATCCCTTAAGTGAAAATTCTCTTATTAACAGTAGATTGTCTTTAGAGGGTTTCCATTTCACCTCAATGAGAAACTCATACTTTTTTCGTTTTTAAACTGGTTAACAACTTGCACTGGCTCGACTTTTATAGGCGCACAACGTTACCCGCATCGCAAGCCTATCAATCAGTAAAGCTTCCTCAGCCAACCCAATTAAAGTATGAGCCGCAATATTCGATTAAAGGAATAATACAATGAGAGTTAAAGGAATTTTAACCACAATGGTTTCCCTCTTTCTAGCGGGATGTGGTGGTGGCGGTTCATCTTCAGGCAACGCATCCACCCCACTTTCAAGCGTGTCATTTTCTGATCCAGCTCTTCAAGCTTGTGTATCAGACTCTGGTGCTTCCAACATCGAGAACATAGAAATTCTGGAGTGCACAGGAAAAGGAATTAAAGATCTCAGCGGAATTGAAGTCCTCTCTAGCATGTACATTTTAGATGTATCAGGCAATGAGTTAAGTTCGCTAGACGTCTCGGGGATGACTAACCTAGCTTCGATATATGCAAACGATAATCAGCTAGAGAACGCTGCACTGCCAGCATCCAAGTCTCTGCAATATTTAGATTTGAGTGATAACTTGTTAACAGCTATCGATGTATCCTCCTTCCCCGACCTCTTACTGTTCGATGCTGGGGGTAACTCTCTTAGCGCCATCGATGTGTCTGTAAATACAAAACTAGAGAAACTCACACTTGATGACAATGGCATTACCAATTTAGACCTTTCAAGTAACGCTCAACTTAAAGAACTTAATATCAATGATAATCAGATCACTGACTTAAACTTGTCTTCCAATACCGCATTGATTTCTGTTCTAGCTTTTTCAAACAAGATTGCGACATTTACAGAACCTAATAGCAACTCTCTGGATAGTCTATTCCTAAGCAGTAATGAGCTTGCAGAATTTAACTTAAGTCAAAACACTCAAGTTACACAATTAGCATTATCGGACAACAACCTTTCGTCTCTGGACGTATCGACACTTACAAATTTGGACTTTCTGGAAATTTCAGGAAATGGGGTAGGGAATATCGATTTAAGTCAAAACCCGTTATTAGAGGTTCTTGACGTCTCTGGTACTGCGGCAACTAGTCTTGATGTCACTAATAATCCAAAGATTTACTCGCTACTGGCCTCAAACAACCAACTGACAAATATCGATGTTTCAGGTAACCCTAACTTACTTTGGCTCAGTGTCAGCATGAACCAATTAACATCAGTCGATTTAAACAATAATCCTAGACTTGAGTCTTTCACTGGGTGGTCGAATCAGATCACATCAATTAATTTCACGTCTAACCCGAAAATTGACTCAATTCAGTTAATTGCTAACCCCCTGAATGATGATACAAAGCAGCATCTAGAGACTCTTAGAAGTAACGGAGTTACAGTAAGCTACTAAATCATTCAGAAAAAAAGCAGCCATTTGGCTGCTTTTTTATCAAGCGAAAACTATCTATACCGCCCGCGCCTTGCGCTCTTCGCCTGCCCAGCCATCGCCACCAGCGTGTGGTTGGTATGGGCATGACAAATCGCCACAGCCAAGGCGTCGGCTGCATCGGCTTGAGGGGTGGATGGCAGTTTGAGCATATGAACAACCATGTGTTGAACCTGCTTCTTATCTGCACTGCCTTTGCCGACCACAGCCTGCTTGATCAAACGTGCTGCGTATTCAGAAACAGGTAACCCCGCATTGACAGCAGCAACAATAGCACTTCCACGAGCCTGACCGAGCTTAAGTGCTGAATCTGCATTGCGCGCCATAAACACTTGCTCGATGGCAAACGTATCCGGCTGGAACTGGGTAATCACTTCGCTGACACCAGCATAAATCTGGCCTAATCGCCCGGCCAAATCTTCAGAATCTGTACGGATACAACCGCTGCCAAGATATTCCAGATGTCTGCCTTGATGGCGGATCACGCCGTAGCCAGTGATCCGCGAACCCGGGTCAATCCCGAGAATAATAGCCACGTATGATTATTCCAGTGTTGCTGCGACTTCGTCAGAAATATCGCCGTTGTGGTAGACCTCTTGAACGTCATCAAGATCTTCAAGTGCATCAATCAGACGAAGCAGTTTAGGTGCTGTGGTTTCATCCAAGTCTGCTTTAGTCGAAGGAACGAGCGTGACTTCTGCGTTTTGTGCTTCAAAACCAGCCGCATCCAGCGCATCTTTCACCGCACCGAACTCTGCAGGTGTTGTGTAAACGTCCATCGAGCCATCGTCATGAGTCTCAACGTCATCCGCACCACCTTCCAGCGCTGCTTCCATCACTGAGTCTTCATCCAGACCTGGCGCGTAAGAAATGACCCCTTTTTTATCGAACAGGTAGCTCACGCTTCCGTCAGTGCCCAGATTTCCGCCCGCTTTAGAGAACGCATGACGGACACCGGACACTGTGCGGTTACGGTTATCTGTCATACATTCAACCATGACTGCGGTTCCTGCTGGACCGTAACCTTCATAGATCACGGTTTCCATGTTCTCTTCGCCTTCACCACCCGCACCACGCGTAACAGCGCGATTAACGGTGTCTCGGGTCATGTTGTTTGACAGCGCTTTATCAATCGCAGCGCGCAAACGAGGGTTATTCTCTGGCTCAGGACCGCCTTCTTTAGTCGCAACCACAATTTCACGAATTAGCTTGGTGAAAATTTTACCGCGCTTGGCATCTTGCGCAGCTTTACGGTGTTTGATGTTAGCGAATTTACTATGACCTGCCATCCCCTCTCTCCTCTCTTTTCTCAAGCCCTCAAAGCATTATTGCCAATAGCTTCAGACTCGACATACCTTAAGCGAAAGAAGGTGGAGCTCAAAGTAAAAACATCACTCGATTACCATATTTGGTGAACATATAGCCATCTATTAAACATATAAAAATCAATGAGTCCACAAAGAATAGGGTCACACAGAAAGGATAAAATCCAAGCGAAACATGTTTAAGTGCTAATAGCTCCAATTAGCAAATAGTCTTTATGTTCTTCATTTCCGGTCCAGAAAATCAGAATCATCTGTAAACATTAAACTAACGCTATCGTTTACAACTAATCAGAAAGAAAGATAACCACCTTTGACAAATAATCATAAAATCTCATTAACCTGAGAGTCTGAAGGATCCCCTCATAATTTTCCAAGCCCAGCACTGTGTGCCAGCGTTTGATATTCGAGTATAGCCCAGTGATATTGCTGTTCGTTGATATCATAACGCCGATGATTTCTGACCTCCTTTCCCAGCCGAGGAATGGATAGCACCCGGCGGTGCTTGATGGTGTTCGCTTGAAAGTGGAAGTGCCATTTCGCTTGGCTGGCAATAAGGCCATTCCACCAAAGAAGAATGTCAGCCAGTAAAGCGATGAGAAGTAAGATATCTAGCCGCTTCACACAACGGGTTCTATTGTGCCACAACGCTTTTCCATAGGCGGTACTTTTGAGGTCTCTGAAGGCTTCTTCAATTTGCATTCTCTTGGCATATAAACGGGTTATCTGCACAGCATGGAGGGTTTGATTGGGGATATTAGTGACAAGTAGCCACGGGTCATTAGCACTTTTGGCGAAGACTTTCGAGGCAGTGTGTTTTGAGCTTGTGCGGGCATGACGAAGTGCTTTTCGTCCTTTAGGTGATTGTTTTACTAAGTATGCTTGGCAAGCGAGCGGAGAGCGTTTCGCGAGTTGGCATCTCCCAGGGTCATTCGGTTTACTCGTGGCTTTGTGGTAAAGCGCTTTGTTGCATTGCCAATCTTGGCGGTTGAGTTTTATTGAGACTTCCCCCCGCACACGACCAATCCAGAACCAGCCTTTTTGTTGGACTTGGCGAAACCAGGTGTTCCGGGATCCCGCATCAGATATCACAATGGGCGTGGCGCCTTGGGGGAGAATATCTTGAAGCTTATCGAGAAAGCGCTGATGGGAACTTGGTGAATTATATTGCTTATATTCAAAGGCTTGTTCATACAAAGTCACGGCACGGCCATCGAGGACAACAGAAGCACGAAGCGTCATATGTCGGAGTTGCTCACGCACATCAGACCAATCAACAAGGATAACCGGACAAGGGTTGGCGCCAGTAATTAGACGGGCATGCCACTTATAGATGTCTTCATTTTCGCGATGTAATTGGTTGTTACTCAGTAGTCTGTCGATGCGCTTGATAGCGTGCTTAGTGGTCGTTCGGGTATTGAGAGAACGGCCGAGCTTGGTAAGAGTGAGGTCAGCACCATCGAGTACAGACTCAGTCGCAAGTAGCAGAGATTGAAGTCGTTTTTTATGAATAGTGGGACACTGATTAGTTAAGGTATCGAGTAAGATCTGAACATCGCGCATCGGTAATTCCTCTTGGTGGAATGTGGTTTTTGGCGAAATTCATTAGATCAAAGGGTACGGTGCGCGTCCTTCTTATTGTTTGGAATAGGAATTTTGAGGGGATTCGCTAGCCTGAGAGTAACGCTCCCTCAAGAATAATCTGTTCAATGGTATAAAACTCTTTACACATTGAGCGCTGCCTACCACAACAATTTCTATCTACATAAGCTGCTCTTAGCTTTAAGAGCATTCTTGTGTGTCCTGCTTGATGTAAGTTATCTCCTTTGTGGATATTAGCGCTTCCCTACCCCTTATTTATATAGTCGAAAATACCGTGAATTTTTAAGTGATCAGCATACCAGTATAAATTTTCTTTTTATTTTTCATTAAGTTAAATAGAAGCATTAGGAAAAAATATTTCGCCGCATATTAAATGCGTTTTCAATCACAAATCATAAAGTTTCAAATTATCATGATGGATATCATACTTCAGCCAAAAATTTCACCCTCGGCAGATGCATAACCCTTAAAACTGTCAATATTTAGAGTTTTAGATAAGCATAATGAAATATTTCAACACTATCATCTAATATAGCTAATACAAAAAGACGCCAGATCAGCTTATAAAAGTATGGGTGATTGATTACTTTAGAACTAGAATATCGGATACCTAGAAAAAAAATCACAACATCAAAAGATATTTTTGATGTATAAATGTAAACAACTCTTAAGACATGAAATTCACTTATAAAAAATAGAAGCCTAAGGCGTAATTAAATACGTAAATAGTTATTAAAAAACCATATATAAACAAAGTATATTATTTTAGACATTTGCTTAAGCGATTATATAGAGTGCCTCTAAGTCTCACACCACTTAGCACTTCTATAATCATGATCCTCATGGGAAATTACAAATAAGCAAGAGAGATAAGTAGTCTATGTCTGAATATTGGTAGCGAAAGGAAGATTGTTCTCCATACAAGCATCTGTCTACTTGAAATAAATCAAATAGATAACTTTACCCTGTTATTAAGAAAGTGAAGAAAGACGATGGAGAGAATACTAAAACCGATTACTGATGACAAGAAAATCTCATTAGATGAGTTACATGACAATAATTCCTATTATTTAGTAAAAGAAGAAATAAGAAAGCTAAACGAGATAAATCCAGAAAAGAAGATAGACTGGAAAAAAGTAGAAGAGTATTCATATGATATACTTGAAAATTTTGACAAGAGTCTTCAGATCTTAACCTATTGGTTTATAGCCAGGCTATACAATCATGGATGTCAAACAATCTTAGAATCGTATAATGTTCTTGATGGCTTTGTTAAAGAAGTAAAAGTAGAGACATCAAAGAAAAATGAAAAATTCTTTGATTGGTGGATAGAAAAAACTATTGATTGGATTTCAAAGCACAAAGAAGAATTAAGTAGAGATAAAGCTTCTATCCTTTTAAAAGATTTAGAAAAAATACAAGAACAGTTTTCTGACAGTACCACACAGCTGATTCCAACTCAGAGGTTAATTAGTTGTTTACACTCTGCTATCTCTGAGAATGTTTGCGACGAAGGTTCAAGCATACTAGGATACGAGCCCATTGATGTCGGAAAAAAAGAATCAGAAAATAGCGTACATTATCCTAAAGAGAGCCTGGAAAATAATGTAGAGAAATTTTACTATGCAGAAAGCCACGAAAAATTGATAAAGGCCAATCTAAATCAATTGAAGAGTCTTTCTTTACAAATAATGGATAACGATATTTTTAGTAGTAAGCACTATAGGCTAAGAAGAATAGGAGTCTGGAGCGATATATATCTTCCTCCAACAACTATAGAGGAAAATAAAACAGGTATATTACCACCTGATATCAATGATAAGAGAATATTAAAAACGCTATTTGATTCTGAGAATTGGATAGAGCTGATAAAGTCGAGTGAATCTAAGCTTTTACAGTATCCTTATTGGCTAGATCTGAATAGATTCACTTATATCGCCTTGAAGAAACTAGATCATATAGATATTGCCAAACAAGTAAAGCGAGAGCTACTTAAATTTATTGACCACATAGAAAGTATTCATCTTTACTCTTTTTCGGACGGCACACCATTTGCCGAATTAGATACTATAAACTGGATAGAAAAAGAAAATAAATATCAACATAAAAATCATTTAGTTACAGAGCATTCGGAATCGGATCCAACAAGAAGATTAGAAATAAGCAAATCCAAAAGTAGTTTATATAGAGAGATCTACCACCAAGTAAAGGCATCATTAAATAGTGGAAATCTCGAACTTTCCTTGTGTCAGCTTGAGTTATTAATAACGGCTATAGATACTTATAAGTTAGAGGAGTGGGAACCAATGCTATGCATTGATTTCTTGGAGTGTGCAGCAGAAGTCTATTACAGAACCAATCAAAGGTCACAATATCTTCATGTTATACAAAAGATTTCTAGAATAGATCCCACAAAGGTAAGGGAGTTATTCAGAAGTAAATAGTTAAAAGCTAGGAGTCAATAATGAGTGATAAAGGAACTGTCTCCCCAAAAGAAAGGGTAAATATAGTTTATCGTCCCGCTACTGATGGCGCATCTGAAGGTGTAGAACTTCCACTAAAAATGTTGGTAGTTGGAGAGTTTTCAAATCAAGAGGACGAGAGACCTGTTGAAGAACGTAATCCAGTAGATATAAACAAAGCCAATTTTGATGATGTTCTTCAATCGCAAGGATTGAGCTTGCAGCTTTCTGTTCCAAGGAAACTAGCAGGTGCAGAGGAAGGTGAAAATATAGCCGTTTCTCTAAATGTTGAAAGTATGAAGGACTTTGAACCTGACAACATTATCAAACAAGTTCCTGAACTCAGAAAATTACTGGAGTTAAGAGAGGCTCTGAAAGCACTAAAAGGACCATTAAGTAACGTACCTGAATTTAGAAAAAAACTACAAACGCTTATTGTTGATGATGAATCGCGCACCACTTTGTTAAAAGAAATCGGCTTAGATGAGTTCATAGAGAAAGGAGACTCAGAATGAGCGACACAAACGTAGTACAAGACAGTGGTCAACAGGTTAATAGTATCCAAGATATTACTTTGCTGGATCAAATCGTAGAAGCCACAAAAGTCACACCAGACAACCAAGCATTTCCAATCATGAAAAGCGGTGTTGAAGCGTTAATTAGGGATCTGGTGAAACCCGAGTACCGTGGAGTAAAAATTAATGGTGACCTAGTCGATGCGATCATTGGAGAAATTGATGAGCAGATGTCTCTTCAAGTCGATGAAATATTGCATGATCCTAACTTCCTTAAGATTGAGAGCACTTGGCGCGGTTTACAATTTCTGGTGGAAAGAACGGATTTTAAGGAAAACATTCGTCTAGAAATGATGAACCTGTCCAAACAAGACTTGTATGAGGACTTTGAGGATAGCCCAGAAATCGTGAAGTCAGGTTTGTACCAGTTAGCCTACACAAAAGAATATGGGCAGTTTGGCGGTCAACCTTATGGGGCAATCATAGCAGATTATGAATTCGGCCCGGGCTCTCAAGACATGAAACTGCTCTCTGATATCGCGGCAGTTTGCACTATGTCTCATTCACCTTTCATTGCAGCAGCAGGCCGAGAGTTCTTTGGTATTGATAATTGGAAGAATCTGCCCTCATTAAAAGACCTCAGGTCTGTATTTGAAGGGCCTCAATATCAAAAATGGAATTCGTTCAGAGAGAGTGAAGATGCTCGCCATATAGGTTTAACATTACCAAGGTTCCTTCTTCGTCAGCCTTATGGCGGAGACGGAAAAATCTGCAAATTATTCAACTATAAAGAGCAGGTCAATGACAACGACGATAACTTCTGCTGGGGCAACACAGCTTTTGCATTTGCAACAAGGCTCGCTGCCAGCTTCGCAGACTATCGCTGGTGTGCAAACATTATTGGCCCACAAAGCGGTGGCATGGTTGACGATCTCGCGACTTACCAGTTCCACTCGCAGGGTGAGGTCAAATCACAAATTCCCACAGAAGTTTTACTTTCAGAGCGCAGAGAGTACGAACTCAGCGAAGAAGGCTTTATTGGCTTGACCATGCGAAAAGGGAGCGATAACGCAGCATTCTTTTCGGCAAACTCTTGTCAAAAGCCCAAAACTTTCTCTGGCCCAGGCGCTAAAGAAGCCGAGCTTAATTACAAGCTATCTACCCAGCTTCCCTACATGTTGGTGATGGATCGGTTGGCGCACTACATAAAAGTATTACAACGAGAAAATATTGGCAGCTGGAAAGAAAAACAAGATCTCGAACGAGAGCTAAATAATTGGATTAGCCAATATGTCACAGAGATGGATAACCCACAGCCGGGCGTAAGAAGTAAACACCCTTTAAGGGGAGCACAAATTGCTGTGAATGATGTTGAAGGTGATCCAGGTTGGTATCAGGTGTCACTTAAAGCAAGGCCTCATTTTAAATATATGGGAGCGTCATTTACCCTCTCATTGGTCGGGAAACTCGACAAAGAGTAAAAGCGTGTATTTAAATCATTAAAGGAGCTTACGCATGGCATTAACAATGTACATGTCTCTGACTGGAAAAACACAGGGAGATATTAAAGGTGGTTGTATTCAATCACACGATAGCAAGAAAGATAAAATACTTGTTTATCAATGTGAACAGGAAACAACAATTCCTAAAAACCCGCATGATGGTTTACCAACAGGACAGAGGATTCACAACCCTCTCACCGTAGTAAAAGGTCTTGATGTCGCTTCACCAAAAATATTCCAAGCCGTATGTAGTGGCGAAAGGTTTTCAAACGTGACCTTAGATTTTTGGCGTATTACTGCGGAAGGTATTGAAGAGCATTATTATACTATCCAGTTAGAAGATGCAATTATTGTCAATCGAAAGGCACATACCCCGCTAACATTCCATCCGGATAATCAAGCTTATATGGATATGGAAGAAGTCAGCTTTAGCTACTCGAAAATAATTCATACTTACAATGACGGAAATATTTCGGCTGAGGATTCATGGGTATAAACCCCTGAGCCATTAATCTAGGGGGTACGCCCCCTGTTTGGGTCTTATGTGAAACAGCAACGATTACTAGAGAGAATCAGATCTGGCGGTGAAAATTCTTCTGACAAAGAGTTACTGTTGGACTCTATCACAAATCATATACATAGAATCTTAAATACCCAACAGGGAAGCGTACCCATTGATAAAGACTTTGGTATGCCTGATTTTAGTGATTTACGCTGGGGTGAAGGCTCTGATATCAGACATGACCTAGAGAATTTCCTTTCAGAATTGATTTTGAAATATGAAAGAAGAGTTAAGTCAGTCAATGTCTATACACAGAAAGATAATAAATCACCACTAGCATTATGTTTTGTTTTAGAGGCAAAGATTGAACTCAAGAATAAGATAATACCGTTAGTTTTTGAAACAGTATTAAAGCCAGACGGCTATATTGCCTTACAGCGGAAATAATTAAGCATGTTCAAAGATCATTATCAAAATCAACTTTCTCTGCTCAGGAGCCTAGGAAAGGAGTTCTCGAAGAGGCACCCCTCTCTAGCACCTATGTTGGCAGACCAAAGTGCTGACCCTGATGTGGAGAGGCTTCTTGAAGGGGTCGCATACCTAACAGGCTCTGTTCAACAGCGCCTTGATGATGATTTTCCTGAGCTGATCCATAGTCTGGCTCATCTGCTATTCCCGCACTATATGCGTCCTTTACCTGCAACAACAATCGTTCAATTCAAGCCTAAGATAGGCCTGAATGAACTGTGTAAAGTAAAAGCGGGTACAGAGCTCAACAGCATTGAAAATAACGGGGTTACCTGCAAATTCACTACCTGCGAAGATCTCAGTATCTACCCTTTAGCGTTAGATTCGGCTGAAGTTCAACCCAGTTTTTTGCAACTTAATTTTAATTTCATTGAAGCATCAGTAGCTGTACTAAAAGAAAACTACCTTCGTATTTATTTAGACGGGAGCTATGTTGACGCCTCGGACAACCTGCTATTTATTCGAGAAAACCTCGAAGGCACTACATTGGTTTGTCAAGGAAAGAAGTACTCTTTAATTGGCAACCAATCAATAAGTCTACTTTCTGAGAGTGGTGCTATCAGTTTGTTTGAGTATCCCAATAATGCCAATACATCTTTTAAAAGTATTCAGGAATATTTCACACTACCAAAACATCAATTATATATAGATATTCTTGGCATAGAATGGTTACAACAAAATCGATTCCTCAATGAGAAAACGTTCTCAATACAACTTAGATGGAAAACGCCTAACCCATACAAAGCATTTAAACGCGAAGACTTTCAGCTATTTTGCGTCCCAGCTGTTAATTTATTCAACCATCATGCTGATAGCATCAGTTTAGACCATAGTATCACTGAATATAGAGTTAACCCCGCGGGTGGAGATAAGTACCAGATTTATTCTCTTGAAAGTATTGTAGGCTTCCAACAAGGCTCAGCTAATCAGAGAGAGTATTTGCCCTTTACCATGTTTAACCCTCAATCTACCCGAGTACCTGTTTATTCTATGAAGAGAAAGGCCTCGATGGTAAGAGATGCCTGCGATTCCTATATATCAGTAGCCTATACCGATCCGTTAAATCAAATAAAGCAAGAACACTTAGCGATTAAAGTGAAGTGTACAAATGGCAGTGTTGCAGACAGTCTGAGAGTGGGCGACATATGTGAAGCAACCAGTACATCGCCTGTATTAGCCGAGTTCTCTAACATCACCAAACCCACGACCGCTGTAGAATCACCACTTGGTGACCAGTTACTGTGGAGAATGCTGTCACACTTATATATCAACCAGGCTAGCTTGGCGGAAAGACAGAACCTAATTACTTTGCTCAAGCTATATATATTTACCGACTCAAAGGATACGTCAACCACCCTTGCTAATACAAAACGTGTTGAATCGATTTTGACCATCACCTCACAACCCATATTACGACTTTTTGAAGGAATGATGGCGAGAGGAAATGAAATAGTCATCACTCTTCATCCAGATGGCTTTTCTGGGAAAGGCGATATGTATTTGTTTGGTTGTGCGATCAACAAACTTCTGTCTGGCTATAGCAGCATTAATAGCTTTACAAGACTTGTCGTTGAAGAAGCAGGGACACATTATCGTATTACCTGGCCAGAAAAGGTGGGTTTAAAATGTCTAGTTTGAATAAACGTCAGCCTATTGACCTGCTTTTTGAAGAGCCACATAAGTTCACTTATATACAGGCTATTAGGTTATTAAATTCTGGTCTCACAGAGACTAAAAACAAAATAAAGTCACGTTCTACGTTATCACTGGCTTTTTCAGCTAATCATCTGGAAAGCATAGTTAAAGACAATGACCATATAGAAATCACCACCAACATTCTTGGTTTGTATGGTATCGCCTCACCGTTGCCAACCTTCTATACAGAAGAGCTTCTAGCGGAATTCAGAAATGATGAAACAGTACAACGTGATTTTCTGGATCTCTTGGTGGAACCTGTTTATGAGCAGTACTTTCAGGCATGGGAGAAGTACCGGCTCATATCCTGGCTTGTTGAGCGAAATGATCAAGCAAAAACGAGCCATCTGTTTTCGTTTTTAGGTCAGTGCATTCCGGCAACCAGTGCCCAAGATGAATTCGACGCCTTCGAACTCCTCCCCTATGCAGGACTATTCACACAGACAAGGCGATCGGCATACGGGCTAAAGTCAGTGGTTCAAGAACTGGTTGGAAACGATGCGTCAGTTTCAATATATCAATGGTACCCCAAATGGGTAGATGTCCCTTCAAGCCAGTTGTGCCTGCTAGGTCAACAGAACACCCACCTAAATGGAGAATGCTATTTGGGTGAACAGCTACTTGACTGTGCCAACAATATCCAAATACGAATAACAACCCATGACTACACACTTTTTCTCGGATTAATGCCTGATGGCAATAAGCATAGAAAGCTACTCAGAACATTAAAGAAATATATACAAGAAGGGCTGGACGTTAATTTAGACCTTAGGTACGAGCGTTTGGAAGGTACCCAATCCTACTTAGGTGACGATAATTCAGCGCTGCTTGGACTGAATTCCTCGTTAGGAAACGGATTATTTAAATTGAACTTCCAGCTGGATTATTTTTCTGTCGACGGAACGAGTAATTGATTTCCAAAACAGATAAATAGAATCAAATAAACCCACATTATCAGCACTAAAGATGATAGGTAAACACTCCAGAGATAGGGATTTATGATGGACTTTGAATTCACTTCCACAAACTGGCAAGGCAGTCCGCTAAACGTCATTGAAGTCGATGGCAAAGAGGCTATCTCACAACCCTACTGTTTTGACATCACCCTAAGCTGTCCCGAACCGATTGATCCAGATGTATTTCTCGGACAAGGAGGTCAGTTTTTGATGCGTAATGGCGTCGATGAACCCCAGACATATCACGGTATTATCTCCGAAACCCGACTGTTGGCAAAAACGCATGGCCAGTGGCGTATACAAGTCACTTTAGTACCTCGTTTATGGGCATTGGGACTGGGTACGCAAAGCCAGATTTTCTTAGATAAAAACGTTCCGGAGATCATTACTCATGTGTTAACCGACATAGAGTCCAACGGGATAACCTTGACCATTGATGTCTCACTCACTAAAGAATATCCGCAACATGAATACGTCTGCCAATTCAATGAATCCGCATTGGACTTTGTTTCACGTCTTATGGAAAAAACGGGCATCTACTACTTTTTCGACCAAAAAAATGGGACGGATTGTCTGTGTATCAGAGATTTAAGTCTCATCCACGAGAGTAAAAACGAAGCACAGCTTACTTATGCGTCAATATCCGGTTTAGATTCCATTGAAGACGAACAGGAAGCTTCTAGCAATAAGCCTCAATTGATACATACTTTCACCGAACATTTGCAGCACCGTACAGTTGATGTCCACCTAAGAGCTTTTGATGAACAAAAGCCTGATGTTCAAAGTGAAGTTATCCATCCCGTCGCAGATAAAGGCTTTGGCAAAACCTACGTTTACAGCACCCAGTTTAAACGGAGCGAAGATGTGGACCATCTTGCAGAAATCTGTGCACGTCAACTCGCTTGCCAGTTAAAACAGTATGTCGGTAAAAGTCGCGCAATCTGGGTAGAGTCAGGCTATACCTTCGCCTTAAAAGACCATTTCCTTGGCCGTTTAAATCAATCGTATCTGATCACAGAAGTTCGTCACACAGCAAAACAATCCACATTTCTTACGCACGGCATCAGTAAGAATGAAAACGTTGACACGATTAACTACACCAACCAATTCACTTGTGTTCCAGCCTCCGTACACTATTACAGCCAGCCCAACACACCGACTCCCCAAATCACTGGTGTGCTCAGCGCAGTGATAGACGGAATAGGAAATGGGGACAGTGCCCTGCTCGACGAACAAGGTCGCTACAAAGTTATCATGCCTTTTGATCTGGCATCAGATAGCAAAGAAGACGGTAAAGCATCCCATTGGATTCGACTCGCTCAACCTTATGGCGGAAATGCCCAAGGTTTCCACTTTCCATTGCTCAAAGGCACAGAGGTACTCCTCACTTTTGAAGAAGGCAACCCTGACCTGCCCGTCATACAAAGCACGATCCCAAATGCCAAAAACCAAAACATCGTGAATGACCAAACGCCATACAGAAATACGCTCAAAACAGTGTCAGGAGCGGAAATCGTCATGGATGACACCCCAGGTAACCAACATATTTGCCTCAGAATAGGCGGCGTTTCCATAGAAATGGGCGACATAGACTTATAAGCATAGATGTCTGATTAATCGGGATTAATGAAAAATGAGAATTATAAAAGACCTTAATCAAGGCATATTAACCGCCCCGTTTTCACTGGCTGGTAAGCAATATTTTACTGTCACAACAACAGTGGCTTTCACGCTTGGTCAACAAAACACACTCAAAGATGAACAAGAGATGTGGAATCTACTGGCTGAAGAGCTGGGAGAAGAGATCCTGGATACAGGCATGCCGAAAACAAACGGTGAATGGTTGGTCAAAGGAAAAGCACATTGCTACGAGTCGCCCAAAGAGCATACAAGGGTCAAATCAGGGCTCGCAGGGAACAGTAAAACCCTTGAAGTCCATGGCCCGAGGCACTGGCAGAAAGACGAAGCGACCTCTGCGTCACCATTTCGCACAGTGGCTATCGATTGGGCGAACGCCTACGGACACGAAAAGTGCGCCGAGAATCCCAGTGGAAATGTGTTCCAGCAACCTGCCATGGTGAACTATCCAGGCCATACCCAACTGCATAGAGACCATGAAATAGAACCCGCGAGTTTCTTACCTTTGTATGCCCATCATCCGCGTCGCTACAAACAACTGGGAACTTACGATAAAGATTGGTTTGCTGATCATTGGCCAGGCTACCCACAGGATTTTGATCTCAACTACTTTAATGTCGCCCCCACTGACCAACAGCTTTCGGGATGGGTGCCTGAAGGTGCAGAGTTCCAGTTGGTTAATCTCCACCCCACTCAGCCGGTCTTTACCGGGCGCATACCCACTCATACGCCAAGAGCATTTGCGCTTCATGAAACAGAAGACAGCACGCTGTTTTCAGAAATCACATTGAACCGCGATACGGTTTGGTTCTTTCCCAGTGTCGAGCTTGGCGTAGTCATTTACCACGGGGTAATTGAAATTACAGATGATGAGGCTCTGGACGTAAAAACGGTAGTGCTGGGCTTGGAGCCACCGGGCACCGAGCTTTTGCCTATCGAACATTACCTTGCCGAAGCAAACAGCACGCCTGCTGAGCAGGCAGCAAAAATGGCTGGCATTGATCCTTCGGACAATGAAGCCGCTGCTCAGGAAGCGTCTCTCAAAGAACTCGCTATTCAACGGGAGAGAGAAAAAGCCAATGCAGACAATGCGAGGCAACGTCATTTTGAAATCGCCCAGCTAAGAGGACTGGTACCCACCCTTACCGTTGGAATAGCAGACTACGGATCCTTTATGACAGATATGCTCGAAGGATTTGGCGAAGACACCAGTGAATTCTTGGAAGGGTTAGAAAAGCAACAAAAACAGCTCAGCGAATTCAAACAATCAAGCCTCAAGACATTAGACAAACAATATGAAAGATTGAGCAAAGAAGCGGCTGGTAATTCTCAACAGACAAACGGTCAGGCAACGTTAGATGCACAACAGAAATTACAAGCTGCAAAAGAAAAAATAAACAACGTCGGCAGAGACCCGGAAGACTGGAACCTGCGTGCCAGCAGTCTGCTGGCACTGGCGGAATTAAACGTCTCAAAACACTGGGAGGAATATCAGGCAAACGGTCTGAGATCAGTGAGTGCTGCGCGTTACATGCTGGGCTATATAGACAAACCTTACCCCTTTGTAGCAAAAGAATGGGGCCTTGAAGCACCAGAAAGCTTAGATATTGGCCCGGGATGGCTACTACCCACATATCAGGGCGACGAATTTGTATCTATCACTGTCAGACCAAACCACCTGAGCGACCCCAATGGGGAGTATCAAGTTCCCGGCGGCCAAACTGTCAATTGGCGCTCGGGACCAGAAGGAAAAAACATCCTCATAGCAGATGAATTGTTTCTGGGTTGGCAAATCGCGCAGGACATTGACGACTCCATCATGGTGATCGTCGCCGAAGATGCCACATTCATTCAAGCTGATGAATTAGCGCACGCAGAAAGCATTCTGATCCCCGTTGCGGCTGGCAACAATAGCGACCAGAGTTTACTCGAACCTTGGCAAGCCCTGCATCCCAATGTCATCGCTTGGCAGTTACCGCAAGATTGTGAATGTTTGGATGACCTGATAGCAGACGGACACGAACCACGCGAATGGTTGCAACCTTATGTGTCTAATGAAGCCCTTGAACCGCCCTCAATAGAAGAGCTCATCCAAGCAACATACGACAAACACACCGAAGGAAAACCGCCTGAGCAATTTATGCAGGAGCAGGCAGAAAAGCACCTTGCTCAAACAGAAGAAACCTTATTAAAGCAAGGTCGCTTTCTAGAAGATAAAGCCCCCATTTATGCTGCAATAGAAAAGGCGAGGGCACAAATAAATGCGCCTGCCACCCCCATGACATATCAGGATATGAGAGATGCGCTGAACAATCAGCCAAGCCCTGACACCTTGCTGCCAAAGATGAAATCGATGAAAGATGTCCCTTTAGAAGACATCGAATTAAAACTGGCTGAAGCCAAGAAAAAACAGGCAGCATTTAACGAAGAAATGAATCAGTTAATCGATGATGCTGAGCAAGCTGAGAAAAATGTTCAAGCGCTGGAAGAACAAGCGAAAGCCACTAAACAACAAAAAGGTATAGCCAATCAAAAGCTGACACGCGAAGAATTGGAACAAGCCTATGCCAACGGTGAATCACTGCAGTCACTCGATTTAACAGAATTAGACTTAACCAATATTCAATTGTCAGGCGCAGATCTATCGAATGCTTTAATGATGGGGACAGACTTTACCGGTAGCGATCTCACCAATACCACAATGCGGGAAGTGCAAGCAGAGAAAGCCAAATTCGATCATTGCATGATGGAAGAAAGCGACTTTACCAGAGCATTAATACAAGAAGCATCATTTATTGAAGCTCAGTGTGCAAAGAGTGATTTTAGCGAATCTAATTTGACACAGGCCAACTTAACCGCTGCAGATCTCACACACGCAAAATTTAATATGTCGCAAATGGATAAAGCTAATCTCTCTCAATCGTGTTTAATCAATGCTGACTTTTCTTCTGTTATGGCTTTTGAAGCTAATTTTGATAACGCAATGATGAAAGGAAGCATATTTAATCGCTCTATCTTTAATGAAGCCAGCTTCAACAATACGAACCTTAGTGAATCGCAAGGTGAGCGATGCTGTATGTGGGGAATAAAAGGGGAAGCACTGTGTATGGATAATTCAGAAATATCCCATTTAGCATTAAGCGAAGCAGAATTAGACAATGCAAGCTTTATGCATGCAAAGTTGGACAGCCTCAGTATTATAGAAGCAGATATTAAGAACACTAACTTCCATGGGGCCGAACTCAATCACGCATATATTAACGAAAGTAAACTCACTTATAACAGCTTCAACAATGTTCAATTAAAGCAAGGGCAAGTTAGAAGAACTGATATGGAAGGCTGTAGTTTCATCAGTACCAATCTCATGCAATCTTCCCTTATCAAATCAAGTTTTTTAGGTGCTAACTTCCAAAGAGCCTGTTTATTTAACGCAGACATAAGAAAGATAAAAATCAATAAAGACGCTTTTCGTACTAGCAATATAAAGCGCACTTTACTTGGATAATGGTATTACTCGAGGTTATCAATAATGAAAAGGATCGATTTTTTGAGTCTGATAGATAAGTCAGAGCATATCAGTAATGTAGAGTTAAAGCATACAGATCTATCTGATATAGACCTATCCGGAAAGACTTTTGAGGGATGTGATTTTTCTTCAAACAAATTTCATCAATCTGATTTGTCAAACACAACATTCATTAATTGTGTTCTCAATAAGACAAACTTCAGCTTTTCTAAGATAAAAAATACTAAGTTTGAACGATGTTTAATGATATCGAGTACCTTAAGAAAAATTGAGGCTGAATTTGTCTCATTTAAACATAATCAAATGAACTTCTGTACTATATCAGACAGCACATTTGAGCACTCTTCTATTGAAGCCTGCTGCCTCTACCACACCCGCTGGTACAGTAACTCCATTAACATAATGATGATGACTGACTGTAAAATATCAGAATCAGTTTTTAATCGAGTAAAGTTAAAATCCCTCATCTTTTCTGAAGGTAAAATCAATGACGTTAGTTTTATTAAATGTCGATTTCAGAAGTGCCACATGGATGACCAAGACCTGACAAAAATAGTATTAAAAGACACCAGTTTCTTTGCTTGTCAAATTAATAACTGTGATATGACAAATTTAGATTTAAAAAATAGCAGCATGGCACATTGTTATTTTAACCATTCAAAGCTTTCACAGACCGACTGGTCTTATTCCATGTTAAAAAGCTGTGCATTTCAAAATGCACAACTCAATTTTTCCTCTTTTAAGAATACCTCCTTATTAGGCTGTATCTTTGATAGTGCCGAAATGACTGGCGCTAATTTTACCGAAGCTGATATGCAAAAATGCATTATGACAACCGTAATGGGTTCAGCATCAAGCTTTTACAAAGCCAATATGCCTTATTGCGACTTTTCATATGCTGATTTTAGTCTCGCCAACTTCACAAAAAGCAATCTCAAATATACAAAATTTCATCGAACAAAATTAGAACACACCGATTTTTCAGGTGCAGACAAACGTGGGTCAATAGGGACTGATACCGATCTGTTAGAAGCAGAAAATTGGAAATAGAGAGGGAGAATAATCATGGTCGTCTCACCATTAAAAACGACAGCTCATCAACGGGAAGGCGGGCTGGCCAGCGGTATTGTCAATACTGTCTGCGACGGTGCTTTTACTGTCACTGTTAATCACTGCCGCTTTTCTTCGAACAAGGCAGCCGGATGCCTGTTGGTGCCTGAGGCCGGCGACACCGTTTTACTTGCCATATTAGGTGGAAAGTTCTGGATTCTTGATGTTCTTGAAAAATCAAATATCGAGACAGCCAACATCAGCTTCCCTGGCTCTTTAAATTTGCATACTGGACAAAAGCTAACGCTATCAAGCCTCGCTGGGTTGACGTTACAAACCCCGGCGAAAGCCGCGCTTGTCGCGAGTGAAATGAACGTAAAAACCCAATCTACTCATGTACAAACTAGCCAGGTCAAGCTCACTGCAGAAAAGGCTGATGTTGCCCTGACAATCCTCCACCAAGTGATCGAACGGGCGGAAACATATACGGAATGGCTCATCAGCAAACTGGGGCGATGTATCCGCACTGTCCGTGAACATGATGAGCAACGCAGTGGCAGCTACACGCAGAGGGTAGAAGGATCCCATGTCGTGGAATCAGAAAACAGCGTACATATCGCACGTAAACACATGGCAATGGATGCCAAGAAAATTCATTTGGGATAGGAGAACAACATGTGCATGGCTAACAACGCGGTTTCAGGCAGTTCCATGGCGCCGGCAGACGTATGTAAAACGCCACCGATTGGCATACCAGCCCCTTTCCCCAACACGATGAACAGATCCATGACTAACCCTTCAACCGCCAATACCAAGGTGATCATCGAGAGCGGTCCTGCCGCTACAACGAACACCATAGTATTGCTAAGTAGTGGCGATGAAGCTGGTGTGATGGGCGGTGTCGCCTCCTCTATGATTATTGGCCCATGCCGGAATTCCACAGGCAGTGCATGTGTGATCCATGCTGGTATGCCAGCGACAACCTTAATTCACCCTTCTATGCACAATGGCATGTCGCCTAATACGGTTGGAAACGGCGTCGCGCCTTCACAAACCAAAGTCTCGATAATGAGGTAACCGTCATGAAGTACACACTCCTTGCCATGTTGTTATTCGGCCTCACGGCCTGTTCCAGTTCGGACGAGCTGGCCGAAGAGCTGCCGCCCTCTGCGGAACATCCCAACCAAATGGTGTGGACTAAGCAAAAATCTGCCGTGAGCTACCACATACAAGCTGATGAACGACTCAATGTGAAAAACGACGCACCAACCAGTCTGATGTTGTGTGTCTACCAACTGACTGACAGCGCTGAGTTCGTGCAATTCAGCCAAAGTGAGCAAGGAGTGAGGCAGTTGCTGGAATGTGAACGCTTTGGCCCTTCCGTGGCATTTTATCAGCGGCTCTATCTTCAACCGGGGCTAACTCTTTCTGATGTGATGGATAGACATGAAGGCGTCAGATTCCTCGCCGTAGTAGCGGGATATTGGAATTTGGACACCAAAAATGTCACCCAGCTTTATGCATTCCCAACCGATTACACCACCACGGGCAGTTTATTGTGGGAAACGGACCATTACCGTCCCGGTAAATTGGCTGTGCGGCTAAAAGCGGGTGAACAGTCCCTCTGGTCTGAAACAGAAACGGAATAAGGTAAGCAGGACATGGACAAGATCACACCAGTGTATTGGCATCAGGGGATGTTGCTGCAACCTCAGCATTTTCAAATGGAATCTCAGTATCTTCAGTTTCGACAAAACAGGATAGACCAGTTAACACGAAACGAACACTGGGGGTTAAAGGACATTCATATTCGGACAGAAGATCTGGATCAAGGCCGGTTTATCGTCAATAGTGGCGAGTTTTTCTTTCCTGAAGGCAGTGTATTCAAAGTGCCGCAGGAAGCGACAGTGTTAACACGAACACTGGACGACGATGACATTCCACCGGGACGAACAGTGAATGTCTACATCGGTATCAAACGATGGCGGGGAGAAGGTGCCAATGCCGATGAAATGGGCCGCGACCAGCTATCAAATTCACTAGAATCAAGATTTTATGTGCCAGAAGAATCGGATTCAGTGCCTGACCTCTATGGTAAAGGGTTGAACGCCCAAGTTCGTAGTATGAAGTTTTTAGTTAAGATTTTTTTTGAATCAGAGCTTGAACACATCAGTGACTACGACCTTTTACCCATTGCGCGCCTCGAGCATGAAGGTGGAGCATTCCGCTTAGTATCAAGCTATGTGCCGCCGTTAATCAATGTTCAACACTCACAACGCCTAAAAGCCCAGCTTACTGATATTCGTGATCACATTTTGATGCGGGCAAAACACATTGAAAGGTTCAAACCCACCGCGGAAGAACTGCTTGAACAGGGAAGCAATGACTTCGGGTTAACGCTTGTTCTTGGGGTACTCGTAGAATGCGCTTGGAAAATTCAGGATGTGACAGAAACCCCTATCCTCCATCCGAGAAAAGCCTGGTCAGATGTTTGCTCCATTGTGGCTAAGCTAAGCAGTTTCGTGAGCCAGTTATCTGTTGTCGGCGAACCAGGGAAAGAGCGCTGGCCGGAATACGATCATGAAAATCTCAGCCAGATTTTTGATGAACTTCAAACACAAATAAAGCAAGCCCTAAACACGATCACGGTAGGTCCTCAACATGTGATCAGGTTCAGTCAACAGCAAGAAACCTGGTATTGCCAAATAGAGGAAGACGCCTTTAACGAAGACTATCAATTCTGGTTGTTGTTTGAAGGACAACACCGTGAAGACATTGAAGAGGCACTCAGCCACCTGATAAAGCTAGCACCAGAATCCATGTTAAGCACCATTCTCATGCGGGCGCTTTCTGGTATTCCGTTACAACCCCACAGCACCTCCCCACGGGGATTACCCAAGGAAGAACAAGGGGTTTACTGTGAAATCGATGTGAGTCATGAACTCTGGCAGGAAACAGGAGAAGAAGGCCAGCTTGCCTTATTCTGGCCAACTGATGAGGGTGCCCAAGTCACACTCTATGTGCTGAGGAAGTAGACAGCAATGAATGATAGTCAAATACGCAAATTTATGGCGACAACGTCCGCGATCGCAGAAAACAGGCTAACCACTCCCCATGAAGAGCTCGTTGCGCAGCTACAAAAAAGGTGCATCGAACTGGAGCAAGGGATGAACGCATCGTCAAACAAGCGCGCGAACCTCGCTTTATTTGCACTCTATGTATGGGCAGATGAAAGACTGCTGGCCTCCGCTTGGGCAAGGGACACCCAATGGAAACCCTTACAAACTCGCTACTTCAAGACCACTTGTGGGGGAGAGCTCTTTTTCGAGCGTTTAAACATGCTCATCAACGAATATCAGAGCGCCACAGCTGCAGAAAAAAAGGCGTTGGTCGAGATACTGCGTGTTTATGCGATGTGCCTTAATGCCGGTTTTAAAGGCAAATATTACAAGGATGGTGAGCCAGCGTTGAACCAGTTCCGCCAATCACTTCTTGAAATTTTCAATATAAAAATTCCTGCACTTAATACCTACACCTCATCGGGCGTGTCAGACATTCCTCTAAGACCTGCTATGGGAGTAAAAGGACTGTTCATCATGCTGGTCATCGGTGTGGGCTTTGTTATAGGGCTCTTCTTTATCTATCGTGAATTATTGCTTAAGCAGCTGATTGTGTAATTACACAACTAACGAGAAGTGGAATGAAAAAGAAAATCCTAGCATTAATAGGTTGGCTTTGTTTAATCACCCTGTTACTGCTTTTATCAGCAGCACTTTTTTACACCGTGAATAAAAACCAATGGCCATGGTGGTATGGCGCAATCGGTGCCTTATTGATCTGTGCGTTTGCCTTCACTCTGGTGTCACTGGCGAAATGGATACGTCGACGTCGGCAAAAGCGTCTCATTAAACGTATGGTCACCCATGACCAGCCGCAACTGGACACCACGGAAGAGCAACACAAACACCGCCAAACCGAGGTAAAAAGCCAGTTCTTGGCCGCCATAGACACACTAAAGAAATCGACGTTGTCGGCACAGGGCGACCCCGTGCATGCCTTACCATGGTTTTTGGTGCTCGGTGAAACCGACTCCGGTAAAACATCCGCGCTAAGAAAATGCGGTTTAACGTCGTTAATTTCCAAAGCCGGTCCAAAGTTAAACGCCGATTCTACCGACACCTGTGATTGGTGGTTTTTTGAAGATGCCGTCGTGCTGGATACCGCAGGAAGGTACACCCTGCCGCTTAATGGTGACGACGATGAATACGAATGGCAGGAATTTCTCACGCTACTCGGAAAGCACCGAAAACGTGAACCAATCAATGGCATTGTGATTACTTTACCCGCAGAAATGCTGGTGGAAGGCGATGCAGAGAGAATAAAAAAATACGGCACTTACATTGCTAATCGACTCAACGCGCTGACGACAGAATTAAAAGCACGTGTATCCGTATATTTAATGATAACTAAAGCCGATCACATCTTTGGTTTCAACGAATTTGCTGAACAGCTCAGCGCCGACAAGCAAAAAGAGGCGCTGGGCATCACCATTGAGCAGACGTTGGAAGCCTCCGACTTTATTGACATGGCATTAAACGATCTGTGTGACCGAATTGGTGCGTTATCACTGCTTTCTCCGAATCAGGTCTCATGCGCTGAGCTCAGCCTAACGGACGAGCTGAAAGCGTTGAAAACAGTATTGAACCAGTTCGCCAGGTCCGCGTTTGGTCATGGGAAATATCATGAAGCCGTGTTACTGAGAGGGATCTACCTTTCCAGTGCCAGACAGCAACACCCCACCAAAAGCGCCTGTTTCTCGCAAATCAGCCAAAGCACAGGCCCTGAGAGGGAACACGGTCTCTTTCTTCACGATTTCTTTTCACACTTGTTACCCAGTCAGCGAGCGGCATACCACCCCAGCAGCGCATGGTTAAATGTTCAACGGAAAAAAGTCTACACCCTGGGTGGCGTATTTGTTGCCATCCTCACGGTAGGCGTACTCACCCTCACCTATGTGTTTTGGCAAGGTCACAACCAGCTATCAGCCCTACAGAACAGTCTGGTGAACCTTCAACAACATGCGCAGCAAACTACGTCGCCCGAACAAAGTTTGCTCAGGCTGTCAGATTTACATACCCAGATTACTGGTTTCGAGCGCGAATTGCCCCCCCGTTATTTGCAGCCTGTCAGCTTAAAGGAACCGATGGTTATCGCCCTTGCTAACGCGAAAAACATATACAGCGAGAACTTTCACCGTCAGGTCATCCACCCCACCAACCAACGGCAATTGCAGTGGCTCAAACATGCAGGAGACCCCAGTGTGGCGCTCGGTGCCGTGATTGATAATTTCGCCTCCCAGCTAAAGGGAGTCGATGCCACCCTCAACGATACTTATCGCCCCATCACGCTTTCAACGCCGGCAGGACAAGCAGAAGACAGCGAAACCCCCTGGCTATACCAAGGTGTATACGAATCACTGTTTAACGCCTACCTGGGATTTAACACCCAGCCTAAACAATTGCTCGCATTGCGTGCTCAGCTTGACGACCAGTTGAACAATCTGCTTGCCATCAACGGTGAACTCTCCTGGTTGGTCAACTGGGCAAATCACCACAACCGACCTGTCAGTTCCAATGAGTTCTGGCAATTACCTTTAGTGAGTCCGCTTAAAATACCGGGGGCATTTACCGAACAGGGCCATCAACACATTCAAGCCTTGCTGACCACACTCAGTGCCTTGAAGTTGGTCGACAACAGTCAGGTTTCTCGTTTCAACAGTGGTTATGCCGTTCAATACCTCGAACATTGGCGCAACCTGAACCTGAACTTCAACCAGACCGGCGAAGGCATGACCATGGCAGAAAGGCGTATGGTGTCTCTCACGGTGAACCAACCCGACAACCCTTTCGCCATCTTGCAGCAAAGAACCCTTAAAGCGCTGCAGGCCATAGCAGCAATCAATGATGTGAGCTTACGTTCCCTCACGCTCGCGGAAACGATGTTAAAAGGCTACTGGGCGGAGAAAGAACAAGACAACCTGAATAAAGGACAGGCGTTTATAGATTCGGCAGTCAACAGTCTGGTCGAAGGGGACAGCGCATATTTCGAAAAAATAGAAAAAGGCAAAGAATGGGTTGGCGCATTCACTCAAGCCATGGTGGTGCAAAACCAGAATATTGATAATCAGTCCAAAGTGACAGAAAGCCTGGGGCGATGGCTAAGCGGCGCAGACTCCGGTGCTGGCATAGAAGATGCCTTTACGGCCACACAGCAACTGGAGAATTTATTGGCCTTAGCGCCCGGCTCAACATCGCTGGGGGGCTATCAGCTTTTCAACAATATCTACCAGTTTATGCTCGAATCCAGCATGGAAACCGCCGCCTGTCGCATACAAAGTGCATGGGAAAGTGACGTGCTCGGGCCACTCAAGTATTTGCCCAATAGAGAAAAAGTACAGCGACTATATGAAAAAAAAGGGTTGTTAGATACCTTTCTTACCCAACAGCTCACCCCTTTCGTCAGCCTTGACGGGAGAGGCTGGAAGCCCAAAATGTTGCAAGGCAAGCAAATTGAGTTCCAGCCCGCCTTTTTCAACTTAGTGGAACGGGGGGCGTATGTTCGGGGTTCGCAGCAACAGGAATATACGGTGCGCGTTCGGTCCTTACCCGTTACCGTCAACCGGGATGCGTTAACTTACCCGCAAAAAACCACCCTTTCACTTTCCTGTGAAAGCGGCGAACAGACTTTGGTCAACCATAACTATGACAAGAAGCAGGCGTTCAAATGGCAGCCCTCTTCCTGTCTCACCACCAAAATCAGCATCGATTTTGGCGATTTCATTTTGAATAAAGCCTGGGAGGGTGAAGGCGCATTTCCCGATTTCCTTCAGGATATGGCCGGAGGCTCCCTGAGACTGGCTCCCTATGATTTTTCAAGCTCCCTGCTGTCATTGAAAAAACACAATATTAAGCAAGTGACCATCAATTATGAAATACAAGGAGGACGTTCAATAAGGAACTGGAAAAAAGCCAGAAAACTAGTTGTTCCTAAGGGAATAACTCATTGTAATTGACTATTTCACATAAGGTTAAAACAATGGAATATGATAAAGATAGAGTAGGTATATACAGACTTCAACATAGAGGACATAGTTTTAGTTGGACGGGTGGTGATAGTCATGCTTATACACTAGGACATGCGCTTGGAATAAATGTTGGCTCAAAAGAAGCCTTCACTGTCGGTGTTGACATATCTTTCAAACTAGCAGCGGTTTTAGATGTTTCTTTTGGTTGGAAATACGAGATTGTGTATACAAGAAAGTGGAAAAACCGTAATTTAGTAAAGAGCACCTCTATAAAAGAAGATAAAGTGACAAAGGAGTATAACCTTACTGCAACAGATAAAACAGAGACAATAAACAAAAATACATTATATATAGGATATAATGCTGTTGAGGATAAGGTTAAAAAGGACCATCTTGTAAGAGGAACAGCAAAAGAAAAAACAATTAAAAAACCTTCAGGTCAGTTTTCAACATATAATACGAATGTAATGAGTCATATTTATATTGATGGTTCTGAAGAAAAATATATTGGGGGGCATGAAAAAAAGAATGTAACTGGAGATGTAATTTACACTTCCACACAAGGAGATATTAAATTAGAAGCGAACATAGACATAATTCAAAAAGCTAAAAATATTTTATGTTTAAAAGCAGATCAAGGATTATATACCTTCTCAGAAGGAAATTCGATTGTTAAAAGTAAAAAAGCACTCCAGTTAGAAGGGGGTAGTATATATATTAAAACACAAAATAAAGCTTTTTTCGTTTAATGAAATTCTATAAAAAAGGTCTAAAATGATCAAAAGACCAATTTCCGAAGTAAGCTCCTGTGGCATCAACGCAGCGGAAACTGAGCATTTTGATGAAGTAAAGGCTCAGATTAATAATAAGAGCAAGATCATGGCCAGGGTTTCCTGGCCAGTGGTCGAGAAAGGCACGGAGGAGATATTACGCCACCATAGTAAGGATTTCCGCTGCGTGTGTTATTACGCCGTTGCTGCCACGCACAATAGAGGCATAGAGGGATTATTCGATGGGTTAAACGCCATTTTTGATATGTGCCTGATCTATTGGGATAACGGCTTTCCCAAAGGAGGGAAAAAAGATGCCCGGTTAGCCGCGTTTGAATGGTATATCGAAAATATCTTACCTACCAAAGCCTTGATACAAGAAGAGAAAGACAAAGCGAAGCTAGAATTAGGCCGTTCGCTGGCGCTTGATATACATGAAGAATTGCTCAAGCACTATGGAAGAGCAGCGCCTGCTTTTGATTCATTGGTCGCGCTGTTTTCCCGCCGTATTGAAAATCTTGAGGCGAAACAGCGGGCGTCGCTGACACTGTTTGATCAGGCTGAACCGCCTCCCCTACAGTCTTCGACTACGCCTGCTTCGGCCGAGCCTGAGGCCGCGCTTTCCCAAAAGCCAAGCAGCAAAAAGGCAAATACGCCTTTGCTACTGATGATCGCACTGACCTTTTTTGCGGCGTTTTTCTACATTATCTACCAAGAAAAACAATTGGAGAGGCTAAAAGAAAACATCAAAGACTATTCCATTGAACGCGTATTGACCGTGATCAGACATGCGGATACGCCGACAGAACTCACCGCTATACAACAGCCCTTGTATGAAAGGCTCGCGGCGATTGTCAACACCTATGGCCACGAGCCGTTTTCTGTTGATAAAAGCCATAAAGTGCTGGCATCCATCAAGGAGTTTGAGCGGCTTTACCCTGAATCGAACAAAGCCGAAGTGTTAGAAAAGGCGTTTGTTTCTAAACATGCTGGTTTAGTCAGTGAGTGGGCGGCCTTAAACGAGGGCTTCAAGAAAGCCAGAACCCTGTTCGCGAACCTGAAAGAAGCAGGAGGTGAACAAGCAGGTATCATAAAATCCTATCAATACAGCAACACCCTTTTCCCATTGATGGGCAGAATCAACTTCGCCGAGAGCGAGCAATCATTGGAAGAGTTGGATAAAGCGCAATACATCCTCAACAGCTATCAGTACAAGATTAACCAACTTCGTGAGGACCTTGAATTGCAAAGCTTGGGAGTAAAGAGAAGCGTTTCGCCATAGGCCTGAGCTAAGCCCCTTTTCTTGGATAAAATCAAACTACCTGAAGCTGACTGAATTCAGGCAATTTGGGTGTAAAAAAGGGCCAGAAAGTGCTGACCCTTGTGCAGACTTCGTGTACGTTACGCGTCGTCTTCTTCGTTCTTCTTCGCTGCTACGGTAACCGCAATCGCCAGTTCCTCAAGCGCTGCCGGGTTAGCAAGGCTTGGTGCATCAGTCAAAAGACACGCCGCTGCAGTGGTTTTCGGGAACGCGATAACATCACGGATGTTTTCAGTGCCACAAAGCAGCATGACCAAACGGTCAAGACCGAATGCAAGACCTGCGTGTGGTGGCGTACCGTACTTCAAAGCTTCAAGCAGGAAGCCGAACTTCTCTTTCTGCTCGTCTGATTCAATACCCAGAATATCAAACACAACAGTTTGCATGTCAGAGTTGTGAATACGCACAGAACCACCACCCACTTCGTAGCCGTTTAGAACCATGTCATATGCGTTAGAAATTGCTGATGCCGGGTTTGCACGTAGCTCTTCTGCCGTCATGCCCAAAGGTGACGTGAATGGGTGGTGCATCGCGTGCAAATTACCTTCGTCATCTTCTTCGAACATTGGGAAGTCAACCACCCACAGTGGTGCCCACTTGCTGGTGTCGGTCAGACCCAGATCGGTACCCAGCTTCAGACGCAGTGCACCCATCGCTTCAGTCACCACTTTCTTGCTGTCAGCACCGAACAGGATGATGTCGCCAGACTCTGCGCCAGTGCGATCAAGAATGGCGTTAACCACTTCCTCGTTCAGGAATTTGGCAACCGGAGACTGAACACCTTCAAAGCCTGCTGCACGGTCGTTCACTTTCATCCATGCCAGACCCTTCGCGCCGTAGATACCAACAAACTTGGTGTAGTCGTCGATTTGCTTACGAGACAGTTCTGCGCCACCCGGTACACGGATAACTGCAACACGGCCTTTCGGATCGTTTGCTGGGCCAGAGAAAACCTTGAATTCAACGTCTTTCAGGATATCTGCAACATCAACCATTTCCAGCGGGTTACGCAGGTCTGGTTTGTCTGAACCGAAACGACGCATCGCTTCTTCGAACGACATGATTGGGAATTGACCCAGATCGACGTTCAACAATTCTTGCCACATATCGCGAACCATGTTTTCAGTCACTTCGCGCACTTGTTCTGCGTTCATGAACGAGGTTTCGATATCGATTTGGGTGAATTCAGGCTGACGGTCTGCACGCAGGTCTTCGTCGCGGAAACACTTCACGATTTGGTAGTAACGGTCGAAACCAGACATCATCAGCAGCTGTTTGAACAGTTGTGGAGACTGAGGCAGCGCGTAGAAGCTACCTTTGTGAACACGGCTTGGCACCAAGTAGTCACGCGCACCTTCTGGGGTCGCTTTGGTCAATACTGGCGTTTCGATGTCCAGGAAGCCGTTGTCATCCAGGAAGCGGCGAACAAAGCTCGACGCTTTCGCACGCAGCTTGATGCGGTCACTCATTTCAGGGCGACGCAGGTCAAGGTAACGGTGCTTCAGACGCTGTTCTTCAGAGTTGTTCTGGTTGAAGTCCAGTGGGAGTGGAGCTGCACGGTTGATGATCTCAACGCCACGCGCCAGCACTTCTACTTCACCCGTCGCCATACCTTTGTTGATTTGGCTGTCAGGACGCAAACGCACTTCACCGGTGATCTTGATACAGAATTCGTTACGCAGTTGGTTAGCAACCTCGAAGATATCTTTCATATCTGGGTCTACAACTACCTGAACGATACCTTCACGATCTCGCATATCGATGAAGATAAGACCGCCTAAATCGCGACGACGGTTAACCCAGCCGCATAGTTCTACAGTTTGCCCTGCGAGGGCTTTGTTCAGGTGACCACAATATTGGGTGCGCATATGAATTTCCCGATCTGTTACTTACTGTCCTTTTACGCCACAAGACGCAAAGTATCGAATGAGGGTTTGCAGCTTTCACTGCTGATGCCCGCTGGAAAAACTGCACCAGCGAACCTCTAAATATTTCAAAAAGACGGCGCATTATAAAGGAAAAAATGAGCCTGCGGTAAATCGTAGCCAGACTAAGGAAGGAAATCGTCGCAACTGCGCAAAAAAGCAGCAAAGATTGACCTCTCGCCAGTGTTAATTCCACAATAGCCGCTCAAACAATAGAAAGGACTTTAGGTTTGCAAACGCCGCTTTCCCAACTGACTTCACCGCCAATCCGCCTTGGTATGACTCAATGGTCACACAATTCATGGCAGCGTGTGTTCTACCCTTCAGGCACAAAAAGCGGCGAACGACTGGCCCGTTACGCAGAAGTGTTCAATTCAGTGGAAGGAAACACCACTTTTTACGCGAGTCCTTCCCACGCCACGGTAGCGAACTGGAAAGCGGCCACCAGCGATGCATTCAGCTTTACCTTTAAGTTTCCCCAACCCGTGACGCACCAAATGATGCTGCGCCATTCCGATGAAATGGTCTCAGAATTTATTACTCTGATGCAGCCACTCCACGAGCGCATTGGCCTTTGGAAAATTCAGCTTCCTGCAGCATTTGGGCCTGAGAATTTGCCCGACCTCAAACGTTTTCTGAGCGCAATGCCGAAAGGCTTTAAACTGGGTGTGGAAGTTCGTCATCTCGCGTTTTTTGCCAAAGGTGAAGAAGAACGCGCGTTGAATGCGATGCTGATGGAGCTTGGCGCCAACCGCATCATCATGGACAGCCGCCCTGTTTTCGCGGTTCCACCGGATACCGACGCCCTCCTTGATGCCCAACAGAAAAAGCCGAAAGTGCCCGTGCATGCCATTTCGACGGCAGAAACCCCCATGGTGAGGTTTATCGGCGACCCAACGCTGGAGCGAAACGATAAGTTCTTTGCCAACTGGCTGAAGAAGATCCCAGTCTGGATAAATGAAGGTAAAACGCCTTATCTCTTTATTCACACTGCCAATAACGACGAAGCGCCGCAGTTAGCAGCGCGTTATTACGAAAAGCTGTGTGAGCACATTACCTTGCCACCGTTAGCGCCCTTAATGCCGGAGCAACCTAACAGCAGCCAGATGAGTTTGCTTTAGAGGGGGCCCTGGGTCCTGCAAAGTTTTTTAAGTCATAGCTGCCACTTCAAGCTTTTGCTTTTCCTAGGACCTAGGACCTAGGACCTAGGACCTCTCTTTAGCCCTTCCTAGGACCTTCTTTAAAAATACCAACTGATTTCCGCTTCCAAAAAATCGTCTTTGCGGAGCGAGTAAACAGGGTCAGATGGGGTATCAGAATCAAACATCCAACCTGTGACTGTCCAACTCCAGTCGTTGCTGAAACGCCCACTGGATTCGAGCCTAACGGTGACCGAATCAGAGTTATCCAAATCCAGCGTGCCACCAATCAGAAACTCGGTGCCGTCCAAGTCGTTCAACACCCAGCGAAGTCCGGCAAACACATCATTCTGACCTGCCACTGGCGCTTTTTCACCGCGGTTGTCATAAAGGTATTCCACCAAAAAGCCAAGATCGGTCATGCCATCATTGACGCCAACATAGGTGTATTCAAAGCCGCCAGTAAACGCCGTGTGATTGTCTAAGCTGAATCTTCGAATAGCTTCTGCTTTCCACAGCCAGTCTCCGAAAATCGCCTGCACATCCAGTCCGACCTGACTCATCAAGGCATAATACGGTTGAATAGAATTCGACAAACCCTGCACGAAATATGGATCCCGATTAGTGCCATGAAAAGCACTGACACCGAAGTCCCATTGGTCCCACATTAGCGAGTAACGCCCCGCCACATCCGGATACCATTCTTCATGTCGTGATTCGTATTGCGCTTCTGTATCACCCAACCCCGGGAAAGCCAGTCTGCCATCATTGCTGGCGAAGGTTCGTTCCCGAAAGTAAGGAAGCAGGTACAAATCGAGCAGGCTGTCATCAAACTCCCAACCTATGCTCACCATGGGTTGGCCGAGTTTTACTTCACCATCAATTGCTTCAACTGCGTCGGTTTGATTAATCACATCGACTAAATGTTGTGACTCCGTCACGCCCCAGAAGACAATACCGACACCCGCGCGAATTTCGTAATTGCTGTCATAGTGTCGCCACAAGGCTTCGCGAACATCACCATGAGTGCGCTCGTCGTCCATTGAATCCCAGCGGAAAAATGGCGAAAACACAAAACTCGAGTTGCCCTCTTCGGTTTCCCAATAAAGCTCTGGCTCTATCGCCACCGAAGTCTGGCTTTTGCTTTGTCCCAACAAGCCGGTTTCTGCAAACTGACGCTGCTGGAATGAGATTTCACCTTCTGCCTCAAAATGCTCGAAGGCAGAAAGGGGAAGCGCAGTCAGCGCCAGTACTGCCCCCAATACTGCTGATTTCATCCAACCTCCTAGCGCGCACGTTTCAGGCTGGATTTGGAAAAGTCTTTTTCTTCAAGCCCCGTATTGAATGCCAGTTTGCTGGTGGTCAGTGTCGTCACTTTTCCGGTCTGGTGGTTCTCCATCACCATTTCAAGCGCACGCCAATACTGGTCCATATACTGCTGGTAATCCGCGAAGCTCAGAGTTTTCAGCAAAGTGTCACGACGGTCGTAAAACTCTATTTTCAGCGGGCGATAGTGCTCTTTATCCAGCCACACTTTCTGACGGGTATAACCGGAATACTTATCGGTCGGGATTTGCTCCACCACAAAGCTGTCCAGCCCTTCGACAGACTCGTCACCCAAATAGTTGAAACGGTACTTTTCCAGTTCAAATGAGCTCAGATCTTCATAGGCAAACTCACTGCCCATAAATGGGCCTGACTTGTTGCGTGATGCAATTCGTTTAGTGCGCTTAAGCGCTGGCAGATACAGCCACTGGTCATCCGGGCCTGTCACATGCGAATAGTTCAGAAATACCGTGCCACGCACATCTCGCGGCTCATCAAAAATCGTCAGACCTTTATCGCCGTCATCTGCCACTTCCAATGTATTGATGCGCAGTTTGCGCTCACTGGTATCACCATTGGCGTTTTGCAGCACCATGGTCAGGGTGGAAGCACTATCGCCCCACCCTTCATCACGCTTTTTGCGCTCTTGAGCAATTTCCAAACCGCGAGCTTCATCCGCCATCAGCGGCATTGATACGCTCAACAGGCTTAATGACACCACCACCGCCTGACTTAACTTCTTCATCGTGCTCATAGTTCTCTCCTTGATTCTTTTTTGTCTTTTGTCTGTTCGTCTATTGGGCGGTTTGTGTCATCAGGTTTTCAGATTCACGGGCGTAAGGTTTACGGTCGGCAACCAGCAATACTGCAGGCAGAAGAATGAAATCGACCACCAGCGCAATGAAGATCACCATGGCACTTAACATGCCCATGTCAGCGTTTAAGCGGAATACGGACGTTGCCAGTACACTGAAGCCTGCCACCAGCACCACTGTGGTGATCCAAAGTGCACGACCAACGGTGCTGAATGCGTAACGGATACCTTCTTCCACATTGCGTCCTTGAAGACGCGCATAGCGGTATTTCGATAAGAAGTGAACCGTGTCATCAACCACGATGCCAAGCGTGAGAGTCACGACAATAGAAAGTCCCAGATTGATCTCACCGGAAATCACTGCCCACAAACCAAAGCCGATAATGGCGGGAGCAAGATTAGGCACCAGACTGATCGCACCCAGTCGCCATGAACGCAGCGCAAATACCAGCAGACCAGAAATCAGCGCCAGTGCAATCGGCAAGGTCTTGAGCATGCTTTCCATATTGGTTTCGCCAATGTGGGCAAACATCAGGTTCGGACCGGAAGAGGTCATGTCGAATTGCGGCGCGTTAGCGGCAAACCATTTATCCATGCGCTGCTCAAGATCGATGAGCTCAACGCTGCCCAAGTTATCGATGGTAAGCAGCAACTTCACTGCCGACTTATCAATGTTTATTTCGTTGTTCAGGTCGAGGCCGTAAGGTAGCGACATCTCATACAGCAGCAGATATTGGGCCGCTAGCTCGGGATCGGTCGGCAATTGATAGTAGGCTTCATCATCGCTATGCATGTTTTTGTTCAAACGCTTGAACGTGTCTGAGATAGACGCAACATGGTCGACTTCCGGCTGAATACGCAGCCAATCAGTAAAACCGTTCACGGCTTCTAAGAACTCAGGCTGGGTGATGCCTTGTGGCTGGCCAGACTTAATCGACAAGCTGATGGCCGTCGTACCACTGATGTTTTCTTCCATAAAGTCAGCTGCCTGACGGAAGGTATTTTCGGGGCCAAAGTACTCCACTGAGTTATCGTTCACTTGGTTCTGAACCAGCAGCATGCTGCTCAGCACCACCACAACAGCACTGACAGGCAAGATCATTTTGTGGTGGCGAATGACTGAATCAGCAATCCAGTCCATCACCTTATTGCCCGAGCTTTGCGATTGCTTCACTTTCACTGGCATCAGTTGTAGCAAAGCCGGTAGCAAGGTCACTGAGAGGAAGAACGCAATCATCACACCGACCGCTGCCAAGTTACCCATGTCACGCAGTACCGGAGAGTTCGAGGCATTCATCATCAGGAAACCAATAGATGTGGTAACCGAGGTAATCAACAGTGCAAGGAAATTCAGCTTCAAGGCATAGCTGATAGCCTCAGATTTCTCTTTCCCTTCACGAAGCGCATGAACATATGACGTAATCAGGTGAACACAGTCCGCCACCGCCAACGTCATGATCAGCGTCGGTACATTCACGGTGCCGTTATTGAGATAGTGCCCCACCCAGCCAAGCAATCCCATTGTGCTGGCGATAGTGAGTACGATGACCACCAGCGTCGCGAAAACAAACTTCCACGACCGTAGCATGAAACCCAGAAAGACCAGAATTACCAGAAACATCATGGGTACCAGCGTATTGCCGTCATCCATGGCAGCGAGAGCAAAGGCATTGTTCAGGGCAATGATCCCGCCAAGATGAAACTCTACATCGCTGTGTGACTGGCTAACTCTGTCGAGCAACTGGTCAGTAAAAACTGAGATTTCATCAACTTCAACACTCTGGTCACCGTCAGGAAGTTGGAATGTAATCGTCACGACAGCAACACTGCCATCCTGTGACACACTTGAACCTACGAGCCGTGGTTCGCTCAATGCCACATCTCGGATATAGGCGAGACGTGAAGCATCCAACTCGATGTAATCCGCAGCCAAATCCTCCACCAACAAGTCATCTTCTTCTGCGGACGTATGCTGATAGTTGGAAATGGAATCGACGCGGCTTGCATATGGGGTTTGCCAGGCTTCATCGGTCAGTTGCCTCACCAGTGACAGGTTTTCTTCGGTGAAGACGTCACCATTAGCAGGTGCAACCACGATGGATAGGGTATCGGTTTTGTTGAAGGTGGCCTCCAGCTCTTTAAACGCCTGAAGCTGAGGGTTTCCTTCATCAAAGAAGATTTGGTAATCGCCGCGGAAATACAGTTTGGAGGCACCAAACGCCGCAAGCAGGGAAATCAAAACACTAAGGATTAAAAACAACCATGGCCTTAAAGTTGGCCATTGGGAAAGATCTCTGTTCATCACAGGCTCCGTTTGTGACGATTCGTCAATAAATCCGCTTTAAAAAGCCAACGCAGTGGCTTAGTAAGACTCAACAGATTTCCGAACCAACCTTGACGAAACGTCAAAATTGGAAAAATTAAAAGGCGCTCATGCGCCAAGACAACATTCCACACAACAGGAAGTTGACGATCCGTCATAAATGACGTTTCGTCAATATAGATCAACCAGTATCACATTGAAAGCACTTTTTGACGATTCGTCAGGATTAGGCTTTTTGCCCAAGAAGAGCAAGTTCCTCAGAGAAGAGTTCTTTCCTTGCACGGGCCCAGGTTTGCTCATAGTCGAACTCAGTCGACAACGGTTTCCAACCAAGACCATCCAGCAGGAAGTTAATGTTTTGAAGGACAATATTGTGATTCAGTTGGCGTGACACACAAGTGCTGTGTTCCGCGTTATGAACCAAGGCGTTTGTACCAAAACCCATCGCCCAGTTAGCAAACACAACGTTGTCTGATGTCACACCAGGGTTCAACACTAGCTCACCCGAGTTAATACCGTTTTGGATGAACGCATCACCAATAGATACCGCTATTTCTTCCAGCTCATTGAGTTTTTCCAGGCGCTCAGGCGCACTTTTTTCTGTCACAGCAGGCGTGCGGCTGACCATGGCACACATGGAAAGAATGGGTTCGAGTTGGGAGAAAACGAAGTAGCCTGCATGCATGGCGATACATTTCTCGCGGCTGGAGCCATCAAATGCCAAAGAACGTTTAAACATTGGTAGCTCACGACTTAGCGCTTCAATCGCCAGAGCCGCAATCAGGTCTTCTTTGCTGTTAAAGTGATTATAAATTGTTCCCTTGGAGTACGAGCTAGCTGCAGCCACTTTATCCATAGTCAGTTGAGCAAAGCCTTCACGCATCACAACATCACGCGCGATTTCCAACAGCTCTTTCTCTCTGTCACGCATGGCAAGCTGCTTGCGGCTCAAAGACGAAGTATCGACGTTGTAAATCGCGGACATTCTGTTTTCGATGGTTTGCTCTAACATAATCACTTCCTGCACAAGATCAGCTCACTTATAGCATGGAACATGACAAAACGGAAAACGGTCGCTGTATTTAAAAGCTGACAACTTGACGAAATTCAATGACCCGACAATTCACACATTGAGCTCAGAATAAGCAGGATAGAGACAAGCGAAGCAAAATTCTCTACAATACGCGCCCTTTGGATGCTGGATGGAAACTGGCGTCAACGAGTGTAGTAATACCGAATCTCAGGAATGCAGAGATCGACGGTAAACGGTTCTTTTTAGGCAGGTTCAGATGGCAAATCGCGACAATATTTTTGCTGCGCCAATCGAAAAACTGGGTGACTTTACCTTCGACGAAAACGTCGCCGAAGTTTTTCCGGATATGATTCAACGCTCGGTACCGGGCTACAGCAACATCATTTCTGCAATTGGCATGCTGGCTGAGCGTTTCGCCACTGATGGTAGTCGTGTTTACGATTTAGGTTGCTCGCTGGGCGCAGCAACTCTGTCTATGCGCCGTCATATTAAAGCGCAAAACTGCACCATTATTGGCGTTGATAACTCTCCTGCGATGGTTGAACGCTGTAAACTTCACGTCAATGCTTACCGCTCAGACACTGATGTACAAATCCTCGAAGACGATATTCGCAATGTCGATATTCAAAACGCTTCTGTGGTTGTACTGAATTTCACCCTGCAGTTTTTGACCCCAGACGATCGTCAGGCGCTTCTCGAGAAGATCTTCGCTGGCCTCAAGCCAGGTGGCATTCTGATTCTCTCTGAGAAATACAACTTCGCCGATGAAACTGCGAACGAGCTTCTTATTGACCTGCACCACGATTTCAAACGCGCCAACGGTTACAGCGAGCTGGAAATCAGCCAAAAACGCAGCGCATTGGAAAACGTGATGAAGCCTGACAGCATCGACACTCACAAGCAGCGCCTGACTGACATTGGTTTCAGTAGCGTGGCGGTCTGGTTCCAGTGCTTTAACTTCGGCTCCATGTTTGCCATCAAGTAACTACCAAAGGCCAATAGACCCTGGCTAAACAAATTCATCGCGCTGGGTAGTCCCAGCGCAATACGAAAAACCAAAAGACGATACCTATGTTCGATTTTTCTGACTTCTACCAACTGATTGCAAAAAACCGTCTGCAGAACTGGCTGAATGTATTGCCAGCGCAATTGACGGAGTGGCAAAACCAGCCACATGGTGATCTGCCAAAATGGATGCGCGTGCTGAAGAAGATCCCGATGGATGCGCCTTCTACGATTGACCTGAAAGACAGCGTGACCATTGGTACAGAAGACGAACTGCCGGCTGGCCAGCGCGCGAAGATTGAAAACCTGCTGCGCGCGTTCCACCCATGGCGCAAAGGTCCTTACAATGTTCATGGCATCAATATAGATACTGAGTGGCGCTCGGACTGGAAATGGGATCGTGTGCTACCGCATATCTCTCCACTGAAAGGCCGCTATGTGTTGGATGTAGGCTGCGGCAACGGCTACCACATGTGGCGCATGCTGGGTGAAGGTGCAGAGCTGACAGTAGGTATCGATCCTTCTGAGCTGTTCCTCGTTCAGTTCGAAGCGATTCGCCGAATGATGGGCAACGACCAACGTGCTCACCTACTTCCGCTGGGTATTGAAAAGCTGCCTGAGTTGAAAGCATTCGATACGGTATTCAGCATGGGTGTACTGTACCATCGTCGTTCACCACTTGATCACTTGATCCAATTGAAAAACCAATTAGTGAAAAATGGCGAACTCGTATTAGAAACGCTGGTAATTGATGGCGATGAAAACGCGGTGCTGGTGCCATTCAGTCGATACGCGCAAATGCACAATGTCTACTTCTTCCCTTCCGCGAAAGCACTGAAAGTGTGGTTGGAGAAAGTTGGCTTCGTGGACGTTCGTATTGTTGATGAGTGTGTAACCACCACTGACGAGCAGCGCACAACCGATTGGATGACACACAATTCGCTACCTGATTATCTTGACCCGAATGATCCAACAAAAACGGTTGAAGGTTATCCGGCACCCAAGCGCGCTATTTTGGTTGCACGTAACCCAGATTGAAATAACACCTTTCTGATATAAAAAGGCAGCCCCGGCTGCCTTTTGTCGTATATTCGAATCAAATAGTTAAATTTTCCGACAACTTAGCGTCATTTCGAGCCAATTCCACCCCAAAACTAATAGTGATTTTAATCGCATAAGAGTCAACTTCATTTCATTCGCATTCAAATAATTTCGAGTCAAACCCCGCTAGAAATCCAACAGAATTTGTAAGTCATTGTTCGGAATATTTTGAAACATTATTTCAATTTAATCTCATATTCGTTTCGTGAATATTTAATTCGAGACACAAGCAGCATGTATTGGATGTGTCCTGTGAGATACGTACGCAAAAGGAACGAATAATGAAACTAAAAACTCTTGGCCTTATTATCCCAGCAATTTTGGCTTCTAACGCAGTAGTGGCTGCGGATGTATACAAGAATGATACTTTGACCCTTTCCGTTTCGGGTCACGTAAAAGCGAACAGCACTTCATCAAGCGCTAAAACCAATGGTGTTGCCACAGCGGAAAAAGAATTTCACGTGACTTCGAGCGGTGAGGTTGCTTTCAATGCAGCTTACCAATTGAACGATGACGTAAAACTGACCGGTTCTGCTTATATCAACGGCAGTGACGGGCTGGAAGGTTTTAAACTATCAGGTTCTCACACCAAATACGGTGTGCTTTCTCTGGGCGATACCGGCAGCTCTTTCGGTGCACTGGAAAAGGCGAATGGTCTGGAAATCACCAATATCTACGCAGTTAGCCAGGGTGGCGTTGGCCAGAATGGTATTCGCTACACCAAGTCCGTTGGCGACTTCGACTTCTCAGCAAACTATGAAGCGAAAGAAAGCCAGGTTAATGATGACGGCGAGAAAGACCCTTCAAACTACGCAGCATCCGTTAACTACGGCGGAAGCAACTTCTCAGTTGCAGCAGTTTATGGCTCTGATGGCGACGATGCACAATCCTATGGTGTTGGAGCAGACGTGACGTTTGGATCTCTGAAGGTAGGTGCTGCCTACGTAGACTTCCAGAACGCAGGCTCTTTGACCGTTAATGCCGATGTAGATTCGATTGAGCTGGACACACCGAACAGCGGTGAAACATACGCTTTGACCTCAATTTACACCCTCGATGATTTGGCGCTTTTTGCCACCTACCAACATGCAAAAGGTACGGCAGTGGATAAAGCGTTCGATATCGACACCTATGCGACAGGCCTGACTTACAAGGTAAGCGACAACTTCACAACTTGGGCGAACTATCAGGTGGGTGAAGGTAAAGACGGTACTGACCGTAAAGAGGGTGACGTCATTCGTTTGGGCGTGAAACTCACGTTCTAACGGATAACCCGTGGGGCAGGCCGGTCCCACATTGCACTGCTAATTTCTTTTTTATTTTTACGACTCCTTTTGTGCTATCACCTTGGTGATAGCACTTTTTTATCTGTTAGGGGCTGTTGATCTTTGGTGATGACTTTTGCAGCAGTTTGTGGGGACTTTATGCAAGGCAGAGGCTTCGACGTGTAGCTGGCCTACATGAGAAGCCGATAACGCAGCAGAAATTCCCCACAAACGCTGCCCGAAGGGTTCTGCCCTATACGTTTTATGCTTTGTTGAGGTGTATTTGCTTAGAATGACTAGGCGGCACACACCTCGCCGCGCCTAAAACGTTTAGGGCTAGAACAAAATTTAACCACCAAAGGTCAACAGCCCCTAGGCCACAGCTTGCTGATAAGGATATTTCGCGCAGCCCAGCTTTGACGATATGGCTGCAGCGGCCTGAAGCAATGCTGCTTTGTAACGGTCACAGACGTCCTGTGAGTAGCGGACAGTTGGCATATCAACAGATAACGAGGCGACCGCTTTGTTGAATCTGTCGTAGACAGGCACCGCCAAAGCGATCACGCCGACTTCGTGTTCTTCTCTGTCGAACGCATACCCCTTCTTACGGACTGCTTCGAGTTTTATCATCAAGGTAGCGAAGTCTGTATCATCATCTCCACCCGTTTCTTGCCAGATCCTTTTTGTTTCAGATTCGCTCTTCTCAGCCAAAAATACGTTACCCAACGCAGCGTCAACCAACGAATGCCGGCTTCCTACGCGAACCTGAACACCAAGGCTGTGTGAAGCATCGAGTTTATGGACATACACAAAGCTGTCACCATCCTCTATTCCGAGACTCACTGCTTCTCCTGATACAGTCGCTACATTACTCATCTCAGCGTTTGCGATCTCTACTAAGTCGACGTATTCAAGCGCAGCTGCGCCCATTTCGAACAGCTTTAACGTCAGCGAGTAGTGCTCTGAATCGCCCTCCTGCGACACGATCCCTAACGTCTTCATGGTTTGGAGAAAACGATATACCGTACTTTTTGACATCATGAGTCTTTGCGCCAGCTCACTCACGCCAATGTCTTTCTGCGAACTTAATGCCTGCAAAATCGCAAAAGTTTTCAGCACTGATGAAACTGACTCGGGCTGATTGTTTAACGCCATAACACGTATACCTTTACATTCTCATTATTAGGAGCAACCGTTCGCCTCTTGAGGAGCTTGTACCCAATAGGGTTGTCAATCAAACATATCAAGCGAATGGATATTCACTATAGGCTTTCAATCATAAATAAAGTGAAACAGCGTTCCATTAGAATATTCTTTAATTTCGTCAGAGTTCACTGTTTTCGACTCAACGGTTATTTATTAACAACTTCCTTTTATAAACCGTTTATTGAAGCGTCAGGTTTAAGGCGATTAATCCCTGAAAAAATCGAGTACGAAGATAAAGAGAGTAAAGCTCTTTGCGCATGAATCGTCATCCTGAATGCAAGCATGAAAAACCATCATCAGAAATAATGAAAGGGCATTTTCCAAAGAATGAACGTAGGGGAAAGTGTCAGATAAATTAACAAGCTCAGCACTTTGGTTATGCTGCCGTGTCCGCTATCACAAGCCATTCAGAAACCACGAGCCCGGCACCGAGAGACAATTTAGGCTGGTTTATAGAAAACGTAATGAAATTCTGTTCGGATTTTTCATGCCAACAATAACAACAAAGACAATTAAATTGGCCGGCACTAATTTTTGCGACTGAAATCCCAATCATAAAGTTCGGAAAGTTTGCAACAAAACAGTATGTTCAGATTAGCGACAATCCTGACTCAGATATGACAAATCACCCTTCTCGCTTCGTTTTTTTCGGGATAAACTACACTCCTATTTTCAACGCCTTAACCACCCAGCACGGAGCTCCACATGCTAACTCGCAGCGGATTGCTGATTCTTTTCTCTGCTGTCCTCTCTGGCTGCAGCATTACATCTCAGGAACAGCACCAGCAAACCCTGAATGCAATCAGTAACATAGAGACCAACATTCAGAGTGACTACTCGTCGCTAAACCAAAGTGTTCAAACACAGCAAGAACAAATCGCAACCCTTGAACAACAGGTTGCTGATATGTCTGACACACTCAAAATCATGCGTCAGAATCAAGCCCGCGAAGCTGCGAACCGAGCTGAACCGCAAGTGGTCTACGTCGAGAAAGAAGTGCCTGTGCCACAGAAATCCGATAAAGCTGTGCTAGGTGAGCAAGAATGGGTTTGGATTGATGCTGCTGGCTCCAACTACAAGGCCCGCGTAGACACTGGCGCAACGACGTCTTCCCTGAATGCGACTGACATTCAGGAGTTTGAACGCGACGGTAAAACCTGGGTCCGCTTCAGTCTTGCACATACCCAAAATGGCGAGGGTGAGTCCGAACCGCTAGCAACGATTGAAGCACCAGTGACCCGCTGGGTGAAGATCCGTCAAGCTTCCACTGAAGGTCTTGAGCGCCGTCCTGTTGTAGAACTGCGTGTCAGACTGGGTGAACTGCATGAAAAAACGCAATTTACGCTGGCTGACCGTTCGCACATGGAATTCCCGGTTCTTCTGGGTCGTGAATTCTTTAAAGACATTGCCGTTGTTGACGTCTCTCAGTCTTACATCCATCCAAAGTTTGTTGCCGAAAAGAAATAGCGCACTGAACTACCAACCACAGTGCCAATAACGAGGAAAGAATGACTTCACGCGTTCCTTTTTATTTACTCATTAGCCTGCTGATCATCGTCGGCATGAGCATGAGTATCTACCGCCATAACGTCTACGGTGTGCCGTGGACGGCGGGACAAAAACACCAAGTGTGGGAAGTGGAAGCCCGCGTTGAATTCCAAGCCAAAGGCGAGCCAGTCAAAGTGTCACTGGCAACGCCGGATACCCAGGAAGGCTTTACCCTCATTAATGAAAACACCAGCTCACCGGGCTATGGGTTTGCATTGATCAATACCGAAGATGGCCGCAGAGCCGAGTGGAGCAAGCGCGAAGCGAGCGGGCAACAAATACTTTATTTCAAAAACCAAATGCTGGTTGATGAAAATGCCAACTACCCGACTGAGCCCCCTCTCGGTGAAGTCACCCCTGCCGTGCTTGATGGGCCAATCAAAACAGCGGCAGATGCTCTTCTCGAACAAGCCAGACAGCGCTCCGCAGACAATGTGACACTCGCGCGTGAGCTCATCAAACAGTTCAACGACAAAGAAAGCCAAAACGCAGCACTCCTTACCAAAGAGATGAGCAAGGCGGACGCTATTGTGGCTATTTTGTCGTTGGAAGGCATCCACGCCCGCGTTGTTGGTGCTTTGCAGCTGGAAGACGGACGTCGTCGACAAAGCGTTGTTCCAATGGTCGAGATTTGGAATAACGAAGAGTGGCAATTGTTTAACCTAGATACCGGAACAGAAGACTCTTTCGACAATCTATTGATCTGGAATCAAAAAGGCACGCCTTTACTTGAAGTCATGGGTGGCACTAACAGCCAGGTCAGCTTCTCCATCATCGCGCAGGATATCAGCCCTCAACAGGCAACCGACGAGAAAATACAGGCCGAAAGTCTGTTGAATTTCTCTATTCACAGTCTGCCTATTGAAGAACAGGCGATGTTCAAAACCATTATGTTGATCCCAATCGGTGCCCTGATTGTGGTATTGCTACGCGTGCTGGTTGGTCTGAAAACCTCCGGTACCTTCATGCCCGTGCTGATCGCAGTTGCCTTTGTTCAAACGCAGTTAGTACCAGGCCTGGTGGGCTTCCTGTTGATTGTTGGTACCGGTCTGATTATCAGAAGTTACCTATCAAGGCTTAATCTACTCCTTGTCGCGAGGATATCTGCCGTGATCATCACGGTGATCATGATTATCTCTGTCTTTACGGTCGTCGCGTTCAAGATTGGATTGGTTGAAGGCCTGACAATCACCTTCTTCCCAATGATTATCCTTTCCTGGACCATCGAACGTATGTCGATTCTTTGGGAAGAAGAAGGTGCGAAGCAGGTACTCATTCAAGGTGGTGGCTCGCTGTTGACTGCCGTGTTGGTTTACCTCGCCATGACCAATGAATTTGTCCGTCATATCACCTTTAACTTCGTTGGCATTCAACTCGTGATTCTGGCATTGATCCTAATGCTGGGTAACTACACTGGCTACCGCCTGAGCGAATTGAAGCGATTCAAGCCGTTGGTGAAGGACTAAGGCATGCTGGATTTCCTAAAGAAATACACATCGCCTTTTAAGCTGCACAATGCTGGCATCATGGGAATGAACCGCCGGAATATCAGCTATATCGGCCGATATAACAAACGTAGTTTGTTTCCGTTGGTGGATAACAAGCTGAAAACCAAGCAAATTGCCCAACGTGCTGGTGCAACGGTTCCAGAACTGATTGGCGTCATCAACGAACAGCACCAAGTTGCCTCCGTCCACGAGATGGTTAAAGACTGGCCGGGCTTTGTGATAAAGCCAGCCCAAGGCTCAGGCGGTAAAGGTATTCTGGTGGTAACCTCAAACAAAGATGGCGTTTATAAAAAGCCATCTGGCTCCGAGGTCAGTAAAGAAGAAGTCGAACGCCACATCACCAACACCCTAGCGGGATTATTCTCGCTGGGTGGTAAGAACGATGTCGCTGTCGTAGAAAACCTTATCCAGTTCGATGACGTGTTTGATGGTTTCAGCTACGAAGGCGTGCCGGATATCCGCGTTATCGTCTTTAAAGGTTACCCTGTGATGGCGATGATGCGTCTTTCTACTGCAGCTTCCGATGGTAAAGCGAACCTTCACCAAGGTGCGGTTGGTGTCGGTATTGATATCGCGACGGGTAAGGCATTGCGTGCCGTGCAGTTCAACCGCCCTATTGAGCATCATCCTGATACAGGCCGTCTGCTGAGTGAACTTCAGGTGCCTCATTGGGAGCTATTATTGACTCTCGCTGCAAGCGCGTGGGAAATGACAGGCCTTGGCTATCTCGGCACCGATATGGTGCTCGACAAAGAAAAAGGCCCAATGGTGCTGGAGCTCAATGCCCGTCCTGGTCTGGCGATTCAAATCGCTAACGGCTGCGGATTACTGCCAAGACTTCGTCATATCGAAGCCATGGGAGAAACAGCGCATCTCACAACTCCGGAAGAACGTGTGGCTTACGCCGCGAAAAATTTTTCAGGCACCTACACGCCCGGACATTAAATTCAAACAAGATAATTCAATCGGGCTTCGGCCCGATTTTTATTTCAGGCAACGACTCCCCCTTTCCCATTCCCATCTAGTTTCAGTAAGCTAGGGTTATTGACCCCAAAGGAACACTGAGAATGGACGCATCAACCCACCAATTTGATTTTGATAAAGAAGTCGACCGCACAAAAAGCCATAGCGACAAATGGGACAAATACAAAGGTCAGGATATCCTGCCAATGTGGGTGGCAGACAGTGATTTCCAATCCCCACCAGCGGTAATCGAAGCACTCCAAGAACGCGTATCACACGGCGTGTTTGGTTATACCCATGCGTCAGATACCTTGACTGAGATTTTCGTCGCCCGCATGAAATCCCGCTACAACTGGGACATTCAACCTGAGTGGGTAGTCTATCTTCCGGGCTTGGTATGCGGACTCAACATCGCCGCCCGAGCTTTAACGGATGAAGGCCAAACCATTATTAGCCCTAGCCCAATCTATCCACCTTTCATTTCTTCAGCCAAGTTTGCTGAACGCCCTTTAGTGAAAGCCACAGTGAAGCTGACAGATGGCCGCTGGATGCCGGATTTGGAAGAAGCAGGGGAACAACTCGCTGGGAAAGGCGGTTTACTGCAAATGTGTAACCCTCTGAACCCGGGTGGGACGGTTTATACCCGCGAAGAGTTGGAAGCGACGCTAGTGTTTGCGGAAAAACATGATTTGTTTGTGTGTTCCGACGAGATCCATTGCGACCTGATTCTGGATGGTGACAAGCAACATATTCCCTTTGCGAGTATCAGTGAAAGTGCCGAACAACGCAGCGTGACACTCATGGCACCGAGCAAAACCTTCAATATCGCTGGGCTTGGTGCGTCAATTGCCATTATTCCGAATGCGAAGCTTCGCCAGCGCTTTAGTAAGATTAAGCGTGGAATTGTACCCGGTGTTAACATGCTGGCTTTCACCGCTGCAGAGGCGGCCTATGAGCATGGCGAAGCTTGGCTACAAGAGCAACTTTGCTACCTCGCAGGCCACCGCGATTACCTGATGCAGGAAATCAATGCCTTGCCAGGCATGAAGCTGGAACACATCGAAGCCACTTACCTTGCTTGGATTGATTGTAGTGAACTGCCCGTCGATAACGCTCATCGTTTCTTCGAGGAAGCTGGCGTGGGTCTTTCACCTGGGCTGGACTTTGGTAACCGCAAATTCGTCAGACTGAATTTTGGGTGTACCCGTAAAACGCTGGAAGAAGCCGTTCGTAGAATGAAAGCTGCAGTCAGCTCGTTGGCTTAACGGCTTTAGACCAAAGAAAAACAGCGCCAAAAGGCGCTGTTTTTGTCTTTTCGTTTAACCTAATTAACGCTTGGTACGAAAACCTCGGTGACACGCTTTACAGGAGCGGTCGGCACTTTTGATTGCGGCTTCCAGAGCATCATCATCTTGCGCTACGGCTGCATCAGCCATTGAAACAAAGCTGGTTTGCAGGCCATCAAGGCCAGATTCAAACTTATCCCACTTCGTCCAAACTGCTGGCTTACTGCGGCTGTCAAAGCTACTGCCTTCCGGGAACATTCCTTTAAGTGCGCCGACTGTGTCGGCATTTTTGATTGCCAGATTGCGGATGGTTTCCCAATCCGAGTCACTGCCATCTTCGGCTTTCTTCAAGCTTTTGAATGTGTCTGCAATAGAGAGGAAGTTTTGCTGGCGATTATCAATCACTTCAGAAAAATCCTGCGCCATCGCTGCACCAGACACCATCAGCAGAGCACTGACCAACCCGATTGCTTTACTTCTTGTTGCAATTCTTTTCACGACTTTATCCCTGTAATGCTGTTGAATCGACGAATAACATCATAAAACCTAACAATTTTATGGATATTTCTGTTAAAACTCGACAGAAAAATTGTAACGTTTCGCGTTAAACTCCAAGCCTACATTTTCTGGGAAAATCAGGAACAAATCATGAAGATATGGGACGCACCGACCCGCGTTTATCATTGGCTCCAAGCCGTATTGTTTACGGCGATGTGCGTGACCGGGTTTCTTCAAGAAGGTCCGCACCTGACCATTGGCCTCGCGCTCGCTGCATTGCTGGTTTGGCGGATACTGTGGGGTTTAGTCGGTAGCAAGACCAGCCGATTCCTGCATTTTGTAAAATCACCGCGTTCAGCTGTGAACTACCTCCTTGGTAAAGAGGAGCATGACGGTGTCGGTCATAACCCTGCCGGCGGACTCATGGTTATTATCATGCTGTCATTGTTGGTGTTTCAGTGTTTTATCGGGATGGCCCAAGCGGGGTATTTTGACGATTACATCAGCGACGAAAGCTGGCTGTATGACATCGACCTTCTGGCTACTCTCCACCTTTATGGCGCGTATTTGTTGATGGGATTAGTTGGTGTGCACCTAGCAGCAATAGCCATTTACAGCGCAAAAGGAAAATCATTGGTGAAAGCGATGATTACGGGACGGCAAGCGCAATTGCAACCGACTTCCCTGTTCTTCAGGTCGAACAAACGAGCGGGAGCGATACTGCTTGGGATAGGTGGATTTCTGACTTACTTCGTTTCTGGATAACCCAAAAAAGAACAGCGCTCAACAGGCGCTGTTCTTTTATTTCGACTATTCACCATCTAACACCACGCATACTTCAAGTTTCCTATCTGCTATCGCTCTCTCATTTTCAGCCTCATAAGACACTGATCTATAGCGATATGTGATTGCCTTCTCAGTCGAATCAAGATGCAACATTTCTCCAGTAAAGGGCTTATTTGTCCAATATATTAAGCAAAATGCCGGGCGCATAATCAGACCAACTCAAAACACAAATCTAATAACTCGAACTTAAAGGTCTGAATCATGAAAACGAATCTTGCTGAACTAAAACGGCACCTTCTCACCGGCACCAGCCACATGCTTCCATTCGTTGTTGCAGGTGGTGTTCTGCTGGCTCTGTCGGTAATGCTGAACGGTAAAGGTGCAGTGCCAGAAGGTGTATTCCTTGAAGGTCTGTGGGACATGGGTATCGCAGGTTTCACCCTGTTTGTACCGGTTTTGGGTGGCTACATTGCTTACTCTATCGCTGACCGTCCTGCTCTGGCTCCGGGTATGATTGGTGCTTACCTGGCTAACCAGGTTCAAGCCGGCTTCCTTGGCGCTATCGTGGTGGGTTTCATCGCCGGTTACGTCGTTCTGCAACTGAAGCGCATCCCTCTTTCCAACAAGCTTAAAGCGCTGTCTACCTACTTCATTATCCCTATCGGCGGTACCTTCATCGTGTCTGCACTGGTGGTATGGGTGATCGGTCAACCAATCGCGGCATTCATGGCATTCATGAACGAAGGTCTGCAATCCATGGCTGGCGCTTCTAAAGCGATTCTGGGTGCGGTACTGGGCGGTATGACAGCATTCGATATGGGCGGTCCAATCAACAAAGTTGCCACCCTGTTCGCACAAACTCAGGTAGGTACACAACCATGGCTGATGGGTGGTGTTGGTGTTGCTATCTGTGTTCCACCACTGGGTATGGCACTGGCAACTTTCCTAGCGCCTAAGAAGTACTCTGCGGAAGAACAAGAAGCGGGTAAAGCGGCGGCAATCATGGGCTGTATCGGTATCACTGAAGGTGCCATCCCATTCGCTGCAAACGACCCAGCGCGCGTGATTCCAGCCATCGTGGCAGGCGGCATGGTCGGTAACATTGTGGCCTTTATGGCGGGTGTTCTGAACCACGCACCATGGGGTGGTCTGATTGTCCTCCCGGTTGTCGAAGGTCGAATGATGTATGTCGTCGCGGTCATCGCCGGTGCAGCAACCACAGCACTGATTGTGAACGCACTGAAGAAACCTGTCGCTGACCGCGAAGAAGAAAAACAAGCACAAACCGAAGAACTGGAACTGTCCTTCGATTAACGAACAAAGCAATAAGAAATACATAGGTAAATGAATATGAAATTGATTGGTGTAACTTCTTGCCCTTCTGGCGTAGCACACACTTACATGGCAGCCGAAGCACTGGAAACAGCAGCAAAAGCAAAAGGCTGGGACGCGAAGATTGAAACCCAAGGCGCGATTGGTATCGAAAACGAACTGACCGCTGCTGAAATCGAAGCTGCTGATGTGGTGGTCCTGACAAAAGACATCGCTATCAAGAAAGAAGAGCGCTTCGCGGGTAAGAAAATTGTTCGAGTCACTGTAACTCAAGCGGCAAAACAAGCCCCTGAAATTATCGCCAAGCTGGAGAGCATGCTGGCGCAAGCGTAAGTAAAAACAAACCGCGGTAAGGTTCCCCTGCCGCGGTTTTCCCGTTCAGGCTCGTAAGGCAAATCCTTTTAAATCCCCTTTTCCACGCTTTACGCTTCGTTTTGGAAGGCTCCATTCATGCAACACAATATCGCCGCTTCCCTTAGCAACTTTCATGGCACACTTGCCAAGGTATGTTGCAGTGAAAACACCCCGCCAGAAGGCGCGTACCAGGTAAACTTCAATCGTCTGGAAGTGATTCTAGAAGGGAAATACGACCTGATCGTGGATTCAAGAAACGGCGAGAAGACGCTGGCATTGCAACAAGGAGAGATGGTCTACATCCCTTCCAATGCCTGGAGCAAACCCACTTGGGAAAACAGCTGCAAGATGATGTCGATTCTCTTCGGCAAGCATCAGGTTGGCTTTAGCTTCGTGCATTTTGATGAAAACGAAGGCTACGTCGATGTGCAAAAACACGCCATACCTCTCCCCACCTCGATGGCCGTCGAACATGTTCTGGATGCTCTCAACAGCATGACCGATGAAAGCCGTTCAGTCGTGATGGCAGACCACCTCACCAATGCGTTGTTGGTTTACTGCAATGAACTGCTGCAAGGCCCACAGCAAGAGAAAGTCAGCCGTGGCGAGAAGCTTTACCGAAGCATGTGTATTTACGTGCAGGAAAACTTCCACAAAGACATCACCCGCGTTTCCGTCGCCAGCCGTTTTGGTGTTTCCTCTGCGCATGTCTCCCGTTTGTTCAATCAGGAAGGCTCAGTGAAATACGCCGATTACGTCACCTACGTCCGGCTCGACCGCGCCAAATTTATGCTCAAGAAGTACAACTTTAAAGTGGACGAAATTGCCCACCGTTGCGGATTTAAAGACACCAATTACTTTTGCCGGGTGTTTAAGCAGAAAACGGGGAAAACGCCGAGTGAATATCGGTTGGGGGCCGTGTAGCGTTCCAGCAACACTTTTTAGAAAAAGCGAATACAACCACGAACCACGCCACTCTCGAAAGCCTCCTATAACATTTGAAGGCGTAGTAAGCTACTTTTGACCAATCCTAATCAGAGCTTTCGTTTTTAAAACGTCTTTGCCCAAATTGAGTTAGCGTTTCGACCATTTGAGTGCTCGAATCATCCCACAAAGCCTGAGTTTTTCTTATTCATTTCCGCTGTATAAAAACACAGAAATATGTATATAGTAAAAATATGAACGCTTTAATTACGGGACGCCAGATTTCTCATTTTTGGACCACAAGCCAATAAGTTAATCCACTGATTCTACTAAGCTATATGGTAAAGTGACTTAAGTGTACGCGGACTAATCGGGCATCTCGATTTTGTACTAAACGGGCTTTATGCCCGCTAATAAGTTGTTAGGTGAACCATGAAATACGAAACATTGGCATTACAAGCAATCAAGGACTCTTCTGGTACTGAAATAGGAGAAGAAGGTGTTGACTTATTTGTATCCCACCATTTGGAAGAGTTGCCGACAAGTTATTGGGTAGAGCTACTGGGAACAGAATCGCCATCGAGTGAGCAAGTCATTGGCCTACTTATACTTCGCAGTAAATGGGAAGATGAAGAAGTATATGACTTTACTCTCCCTGGAGAAGTTACAGATTATGTTGTCAGCGTAACATTCGATGAGGAAGGCAAAGTTGAGAGTATTGAGATGGAAAGCTAGTTGTTCACCTAACAAAGGCCATCAACGGGACGCTTTGTCACTGCGGAAGCTTCTCAAAGTGCTGTGAATACAAGAGATTAAAGCTGTTTGGTCGGTTTGGTAAGCGCCCGTTATTGCAACGTTATGTGCAAAGAGAGAATTATGTATAAATCCATTCCAAATAGAGAACTTCTGAACTCAGGGAAGTATTCAAATATGTTTCGGGAGGTTGGTGTTTCTGACTTTCATGAGGCCTGTGAATATGTATGGAAGCTTCCTTATGGGAGGACGAGTGATCGATCGAATTGGGATTTGGTACTTTCTGAAGGAAAAGGTGCTTGTAGTACCAAGCATGCACTGTTGAAGGCTTTGTCGAACGAGCTGGCTTTAGATATTGATCTTATTGTTGGCATTTATCTCATGCACGAGAATAATACTCCAGGTGTTGGGGATGTTCTAAGTGAATATGGATTAGCATACATACCTGAGGCACACTGCTATCTGCGGTTTAGTGGAAGTAGGATCGACTTGACTAGACATGGAGCTCAGGCTGAAGAGGAAATCGCTGAATTTCTGACTGAGAAAGTTATTGAACCTCAGGGAATAGGAGCTGAGAAGCAGGAATATCATAGAGAGTACGTGCGCAGAGAATTTGGTGAGGCTGAATTTGATAGGGTATGGAGCGCTCGCGAAGAGTGTATTTCGGCAATTAGCACATAACAATCAAAGGCAAAGCGACGCGTAAACGCGCGCTTGCTTTGGGCGTTAGGGCTCTAGGAGGTCAATATTAGAATTTCGACAAAGCAATTATTCCTTGGTTATTTGAAGCAACTGAGCGTTATCGTAGATAAAGTACAAAATGATGTATTCTCTGAATCCTTATCTGACGGCATGTTTTCTCTTGAGTTAAACGCACAAGTTGCAGCTAATTTTTTGTTGAGAGGTTATTGCCCATTGGTAGGTGCTGATTCAGCGTCGTATAAACTCGTTGGCTCGGGGAAAGATTCTGTCTCTAAGATGCTAGAAAAGGTTAGGACACATCTCGAGTCAATGCCTGATGTGGAGAATTTTGATGACAATAAATCAATTTCTGATTCCGCCGGTTTTTCAGAAGTGTCACTCCCTCAAAGCAGCTTCATCTTAGAATACATAATCCCCAACTATATGTTCCACGTCAGTATGGTGTATGCAATTGCTAGGAAAAATGGTGTTCCGCTCAGCAAAGGTGATTTTGATGGCTTGCATAGCTATCCAATGGGTTTTAGGTTCAAGCCCTAACAAACTGCTCAAGGCGGACTATCAACGCTCGGCAATTTGGGCTCTAGTTTGGTAAAGTGTTTACGGCGGCTAGTTTAAGTATCGTGTAATGCGTTGCTAGCCACTTAGCAGGGCGTTAGGCTTACAGGGGAAACTATGAAAATATTATATTCAGGTGGTCTTCAGGTTCGCTCTCATGATGCACAAGAACGCTTGCTAAATGTTAATACCTTTTTAGAAGGTGAATTTGCTCTCCACAACTTGTATCGAGAAGTTAAAGCAAGCGATTTTCCGATTGCTCAGGATTGCTTTGGCGATCAATTCCTTATTCGAGATAACTTGGTAGTTAAGTTGAATGCTGAAACTGGTGAGATTGATGAATTTGGTTGTACTTGGGAGCAGTTTTTGGCTTGGGTAGAAGAGGACCCAATTGAAAGATTGAATATTCCAAGCGATTTGGAGCTAAAGGTTGGTCAGCTGCTATTCGTTTATCCGCCTTTCTGTACTGTTGAAAGCAACAATGCATCAATAAAAGCAATTGATGGTATTGAGCTAATCAGCTTTCACGCAGATTTTGCAAGGCAGATAAATGGAGAACGTTAAGCCTAACAAATAAGAAGAAGTGTTGAGCAGCCGACCCTTAAAATCCATTCTTTGCCCGAACTCAACTTATCCGAAGTGAGCTGCTACGGGTACAACCCCTAACCCACAATTGTCCAAAATTCAGCTAGCCAATATCCTACACACCTGCGATCGGCTATAGCCGGTTGCCCATGCTGGCAATGCATACACCTTTTACCCAATCATGTGCTTGAACTGTAGAACTTTCCAACTTGGTATTTTGCTTTGGAGCTAAAGTTTGGCTGAGTGCTGCAGGCTATTAGGGCAAGACTGGTTAACATCAACCAGCCAAACTTCATGGTTTTCCTAATCAGAAAGATTGGCACTTATTCTGGCAGAACAACGGGCTAATTGAGGAAACTCAAGCAGAGATACCAATCTGTTTATGTTCATTAGCAACCCAACTCTCAATCATTGAGGCGAACATTTGCGGTTGATCTGCCCATGAAAAGTGACCTGCTTCGGGGAGAATATGTAGTTTACTATTCGGTAATGCTGCATGGATACGTTCTGCATTACTCACATCAAATAACACATCTAATTCCCCCCAAAATACTAATGTTGGGATCTGAATTTCACTTAGACGTGCCGCAATTGCTTCTGACTTTGCATAAAAATCTTTAAACCAATGTATGACTTCAGGCGCCCTACCCGCATAGGCTCTCTTATAATCGTCAATTTCAACGGCGCTGGCTTGATGCCGCACAGCACCAATCTTGGCAGAATACGCTATCAGTGGACCAGCACCTAGCAGTGCGCTAGTGGCTCGCATGAAACCAAACTCGGCCAGCATACCGCTCATAAAACCAAGCTCTACTGGGTTGGGGTTACCGATACTGTGGCCTATCACCATACTGGTTAATCTGTGTTCGTGGTCGAGCACATAACTAAGGGCAGAGGCCATTCCTACATCAGGAGCGACAAGGTGAATGTCGTTCAGTTCAAGAGCGTCAAAGATTGCAGCAAGGTGATTTCCTTGTGCGCTTGGCGTCATATCATGACGATCACCTTCAGAGCCACCAAAACCCGGTAAATCTATTGCGATTACTCTGAAATTGGCAGTGAGCGATTCCCAAGAACCGGCAAAATTGAGGATACTAGCCGGAAATGGGCTGAGCAGAACAACTGTTGGTGCATCAACGGGACCTGCTTCTGCCAAGCGAATTTTTCGCCCGGCGATAGTTCGTATTTCCAGCGGTATATTGACAACAGGGTTTTCAAACGATTGCGCTCTCTTTTGAGCGGCTTTCACTTTAGGCCATTCCGGAGAGACCAGCAGCAGTGAGGCAGCGTTGAGCTTATCAAACAGATTTAGTTTCTTCATTTCTCATCCTTGAGTAATTTGGTCTGCACCATGAGCCTTGAACGCAGTGTTAGGCACCCCTTCTTTATCTCAGTCTATTCATAAGACGCTAAAAGTTTACTTGCCGAAACTTCTGATTGTCACATTCTATCTCCTACACTACCCCACCCTATCAACACAAAAAAGCCGCTCGTAGGGAGCGGCGAATAGATACCCGTTTGATTGGGTGTTTGAGTTACATCGTTTTTATAATGCTAGCTCTGACGTCAGGAAGGCGATCATTTCGTCTTCCGTATTCATCGTTTTCAGGGTGTTTCTGAAATTCTCGTGGATCAGTTTGCGGGCAAGGCCGGAGAAGATGCGCATATGCTGGTCACCCTGATTTTTGTTCAGGGTCAGCATGATCACAAACTCTACTTCGCCGTCTTCTTCATCGCTCCAACGCACCGGTTTGTTCAGGCGGGCAATAGAAATCGACGAATGAACAATGTTGTCTGATTTGGTATGCGGAATCGCAAAGCCATTACCCAGACCGGTCGTGAAGACTTCTTCACGCGCCCAGATATCGGCTTCCAACTCTCCCACCAAATTGGTGCGGCCTTGAATACCAAGGTTGCCCACCAGCGTTTGAATGGCTTCTTCCTTAGAGTTGAAATCGCAATCCAACAGCACACATTCGGTGGCTAGCAGTGGCTTGTCTTCCTGAGAGCGGCTAAACGCTTCCAGCAAATGCTCCACTTCTTCGATAGTCGCGCAGTTGCAAGCCTGAATGAAAAGCTCACGGCAAAGCTGGGCATCCAGTTGGCTCAATTGCGCCTTGGTGGTCGCAATGCTTGGCGCTGCCATGCTGAGCTCGTCCAATCCAGCACCAACCAACAGTGCCAACACTTTCTTGTTAGCGCCTAATTCGCCACATAGGCCCACCCATTTGTTGTGCGCGTGTGCACCACTGACCACAGCTTCCAGCAGACGCAGGAACGACGGTGCCAAGCTATTATAGAGCTTCGCGACGTTGTCGTTGTCACGATCAACCGCGAGCAGGTATTGGGTCATGTCATTGGAACCAATGCTGAAGAAATCTACTTCCTTGCAGAACTGATCCATGATGAAGGCGACAGACGGAATTTCGACCATGATGCCAAGTTCGAACTCACCATACACCACACCGTCTTGTTCCATTTGCGCTTTAACAGCGTTGATCTGCACTTTCACCCAACGGATCTCTTCGATGCTTTGGATCATCGGGATCATCACCTTGGTTTGACCAAAAGGTGCGGCGCGCAAAATGGCGCGGATTTGGGTGTGGAACAGGCTGATAAATTGCGGATAGATACGCACGGCGCGATACCCAAGGAACGGGTTATGCTCATGTGGCAGGTTCAGGTATTCGATAGGCTTGTCGCCGCCGATGTCCATAGTGCGGATAATCACTGGCTTGCCTTCTGCCGCTTCCAGCACCGTTTTGTAAGCGTGGAATTGCTCATCTTCGTCTGGTGCCGTCGCGCGGTCCATAAACAGCATTTCAGTGCGGAACAAGCCGATACCCTCAGCGCCTTTGGCGAAAGCTGGCTCAGCTTCAACGGTACAAGCAATGTTCGCAGCGATTTCAATATCTTTGCCGTCACGGGTTTTACCGGAAAGATGGGTAAATGCACCCTCTTTCGCTGCCATTTGCCCGGCGAGCCAGATGGCGCGTTCAAAGTAGGTCGCTACATGCTCTGACGGTGCCAGCGCCACCACACCCAAGCTGCCATCCAGATAAATCAATTCACCTTCCTGAGCAGCACATTCCGCCACTGCCACACCGGAAACCGCGGGAATGTTAAATGCGCGGGCAAGAATAATAGTGTGAGAGGTAGAGCCTGCCTGCGTCAGGATTAAGCCTTTCAAGTGTTCACGATCCAGACCCAGGAACTGGCTTGGCGTTAGATCGTTTGCGATAACAATCGAAGGCTCAGTCAGCGCAAATTCCGTTGAGATATTCATCTCAGGGTGGGCAGCGATCAGCAGTTGAAGTGCGATGTCTTTGATATCCAAAACACGCTCTTTGAGGTAGTCAGAACTAGATTGCAACAGGCTTTCACAAATCACATCTACCGCAAGAATAATCGCCTTCGCCAGCGTTTCGCCTTGCTCAATAAATGTCATCACAGAATGGTTCAGCGCTTCGTCTTTCAGAATGCTCAGGTGCGCTTCGATAATCGCTTTTTCCTGACCAGATGCGCTTTCAGCCTGATCCAGAAGCTTCTCCGTCACCAAGGTTTTCGCGTGCTCAAACGTCATTGCTGATACCGCACTGTCGAACAGTGACAGTTCCACTTCGCTGTATCGAATCAGTTTGCCCTTGCCAATGCCTGCCGACAGACGTTTCGTATTCACCAGTGTCGGGTTATGACGCATCAGCGATTGTGGCAGCGTCACCTCGCCTTCATCCATCACCACCAATTCTTCATCGCAATGCGGGAATTCGTTGTGAAGGTATTTCGCCAGCACATCGAACGCGGCGTCTGCGTCTTCACCTTCAATCAGCATGGAACAAGGGTCATTGAGTAGCGTGTCAGTACCCACTAACGACAGAACGCTTTTCGCTGAACCTTCGTTATTGTTGCGCAGGTTTTTCAACGTAATGGTGCTTTTGAACTGGTTACACACTGCTTCAAGATGATTTGCAGGGCGGGCATGAATGCCGTTTGGCAGCTCACAGGTAAATGCGACTTCTTTTTTCATTTTGTTCACTTAAATTTTTTCAAAAGGGCAATAGGGTGATTGATGGCTTCCTGCACCGAGGTGATGGTCAGCGTCTTCCCGGCATAGCGGTCGCTTTCAGAAGGAGTAATTTCGGTAGCCAACAAGATGTGATCCGCGGAATCAAACTCGCGTTCGGAGATTTTGTTTTCGATGCCCATTGCGCCCTGAGTTTCGACTTTTATTTGAATATTCAGGGTGCGTGCCGCTTCAACCAGTCGGTCGGCAGCCATGTAGCAATGGGCGATACCTGTGTGGCAGGCAGTGATGGCAACAACTTTCATAGCATGGCTTTTTGTTTGATTCGGATGTGCTCATGCTATGCCTTTCACACCCGTTCAAACAGATGAAATAACTAACATTTACTGGACAAAAGTCGCATGCGAATCGATGTGTGAAATGCATCACCAAGCCGGAAAATCCGTTCGCTCCCCTGCCCTTTCTGGAAAAAAGCGACATTGATTCCGTTCTTCCGCACTCAGCGGCTTTTCCACTTCAGCATTAGCAATCGCTCATTAAGTCGCATCTGTGATATCCCTTCCATCGCTAATCGTTACGATACTTGGTGTATAGCGGCGTTACGACGGCCGCATCAGGAAGAAAATAATTCAACAAGGACGTGGCGATAATCAACGACATAGGTATCACCATGGACTTTTCCAAACCCAAGCGCCCTGTCGATAGGGTGTTTTTGCATTGCAGTGCCAGCGATTCAGAGGCACACGACAACATTGAAACCATGCGAAGATGGCATCTTGAAAGAGGATGGCGGGATGTGGGCTATCACTATTTCATCCGAAAGAGTGGCGAGTTGGAGGCTGGTCGCTCATTGGAAGAGGTACCTGCCGCACAACAAGGTCACAATACAGGTTCGATTGCGATTTGCCTGCATGGTTTGAAGCAGGAAAAATTCACCAAAGCCCAGTTCGAGCGGCTCATCGCACTTTGTCGGGAAATCGACAAAGCCTATGAAAACCAACTTACCTTCCACGGACACTGTGAGGTTTCAGCCAAAACCTGCCCGGCGTTTGACTATAAAACCGTGTTGGGATTAACCGAATCAGGAGACAGAAAAAACGCGCCAGCAAGTGAGCCGCAGCGGGTTGAGCAGCCCATTCTTGAACTCACCGCCAAAGGTGCCGCTGTTGCTCACCTTCAAGCGCTACTTAATGAAAAGCTGCAAATAGACCTCACCATCGACGGTCATTTTGGCCAACTCACCAAAGCGGCAGTGATTTCATTTCAGCGAAAGAAAGGACTGGTTGACGACGGCACGGTTGGCCGAAGAACGTGGGAGAAATTGGTGGCTTAAAATGAAATCGCCCAACATGTCGTTGGGCGACTTGCAAACTCAGCGAATTTGCTTGGCAAGTGTCTGGTAGCCGTTATAAATGCGCGAGCCTGTGGTAAACCAGCACATCGCGCCAAACACACAGGCAATCGTCACGAAATGTGCAGGGAACAAACACATCAGCATAAAACAAAGAATCGTCTCTGAACCTTCGGTCAATCCCGTCATGTAATACAGTGATTTGTTGCTGTAAACCGGGTCATCAATCCCCTGCTTGCTCGCCATGATCGCGAACGCCAGAAAGCTGCTTCCTGTGCCAATGAAGGAGAAAATCAGGAAAGCGCCCGCCACCGCATTCACTTCTGGGTTCGCCAGAATAAAACCAAATGGCACCAGCGAGTAGAACAGGAAATCGAGGCTAATATCCAAAAAGCCACCGGCGTCAGTAATGCCTTGAATCCGCGCCAACGCGCCGTCCAATCCATCCATCATTCGGTTGATCATGATGAAAATCAGCGCCAGTTCGTACTGCTGCATCGCCAGCGCTGGCAAAGCCAGAAATCCGATGCAAAAGCCTGCCAAAGTCACCTGATTGGCAGAAACGCCCATCTCATCGACCATCTCAGCAAACATCGCCAGCGGGCGCTTTACCACTTTAATGCAAAAACTATCAAGCATGCTGACGCTCCTGTTGTGTGGCGTGCCAAGGCCAGTTCAGAAGCTGACTGCCTTGAGGAATATCTTCGAGATCATGCGTCACCATCAACGCGGGAATATGGGCTTCTTTCAGCTGCTCAACCACCCAATCGCGGAACTGGCTGCGCAAGGTTTTATCCAGCTTGCTGAAGGGTTCATCCAGCAGCGCCACTTTGGGTTTTGCTAACAACATTCGGGTCAGGCTGACACGGGCCCGTTGCCCGCCGGAGATCTGGTCTGGAAACGAGTTCGCCAGCTGTGCCAGCGAGATATTTTTCAACGCCTGCATCGCACGTTCTTTGCGTTCCGCACCTTTAATGGTATCCGGCAAAGCAAACGCCAGATTTTCCCAAACAGACAGGTGCGGAAACAGTAAGTCATCCTGAAACAGAATGCCGACTTCGCGCTTGTGCGCCGCCATGCCATCAAGCTTGATGCCATTCAGTTTGATGCAGCCGGAATATTCGAATTCATCTGACAGGTGGCCTGCGACGGCATCCAACAAAGTGGATTTACCGCAACCACTTGGTCCCATCAGGCACAGCACATCGCCCTTTTCTACACACATGTTCAGCGATGAAAACAGCACCTCGCCAGAGGACTTACGAATGGCGAGGTTTTCGAGACATAAGCTCATTGTGAAACAACTCTTTGATTGGTTTGCGGCGAAGCGTTAGCTGCAAACGGCTTGTCAGGATCGCCAGCGAGAAGAACAGGAACGGCAGCAATGCCTGCCAAATAGCGTAAATCGCCGTAACACGACGATCGAAGCCGCTGGAAAGCGCCACCGCTTCCGTGGTCAATGTGGTAATGCGTCCTGCCCCCAGCACCAGTGTCGGCAGATATTGCGCCAGACTGACGCTGATACCAATTGCCCAAGCGAACAGAATCGCGGGCAACAGGATGGGCATTTTCACTTTAAGCCAGACGCGGAGTGGCGATTTACCCAGACTCAACGCCGCGCGGGTTAAACGCTCGTCGTAGCTGCGCCAAGGGCCGTCCAGCGAAAGATAAACATACGGGAAAGCAAAGAACAGATGCGCCCAGCAGACCCAGAAAAAGTGTGCGTCGCCATTCACGTAAAGTGTGGCAACCTGCATGCCAAACAGGATGGAAAGCTGCGGCACCAGCATTGGCACAGCAATGATGTAACCCGGCACCTGAATGCGGTGACGCAGGCGGTATTCGTGCGCCAGTAACGCCATCACCAAAGCCAACGTGGCGGAGATCAGCGCGATGACGATGCTCTGCTCAATCGAGCCAAGAATGGCATCCCACTCATATTCCCAGAAGCGCAGACTGTATCGGCTTGGTAATAAATCCGGGAAGCGCCAGCGCTGCGCTGCGCTCCAGATTAGCATCAGCGGGATCATCGAAATCGAGAGTGTCAGCATACCCGCAAACAGGGTTTTTCCCGGTAACGCGAAACCTGTACGCCCAGCATATTGCCATTGCTTGAAGCCTTGGGTGACCGCCCATTCAATCAGACGCGCAACACCAATAAGCACAAGGGAGATCGCCAGCAACACCACAGCGCCTGCCGACGCGCGCGGTAGCAGCGCTAAGTCAGGATCGTTAAACCATTGCCACACCAACACCGCAAAGGTTGGCGGGTTGGTTGGGCCAATGATCAATGCCACATCCACTACCGACAAGCCATAGGCCATGACCGCCAGCAATGGAAAACGCAGCTTGGACAGCCACTGCGGGAACACGCATTTCCACCAGGCTTCCGCACGCGAATACCCCAGTGAAGCGGCGACTTTTTCCACTCTGTTCACTTTCACCTGCTGGAGAATGGAAATACTCATCAGCAGCAGGAACGGCACCTCTTTCAATGCCAGCATCAGGATTAAACCCAGCGCGTGCGGGTCTTTGATCAGCAGCGCGAGATCAGACGCATTTGGATCAGCGCTAATGCCAACCACATCCAGCAAACGCATTCCCATCCCCGTTGGGGCAAACAGGAAGGCAAAGCCAATGGCAAAGGCCACATGCGGTACAGCCAGCAAAGGAGAAAGGGAGACCTCGACCTTACGCCAGAACCTAGTTCCCCAGGTTGCCTGCAGAATGGTAAATGTCAGCAAACACGCCAGATACGTGCTCGCTAATCCGGAATAGACCGTCATGCCAATCGAACGCCAAACGCCTTCCCAAGCGAACACTTTGGAAAATCCGTTCAGCGAGACGAGGTGCATGTCGAGCGGCGGAATGTAGCCCACTGAAGAGACAGCAACACCCGCCAACCCAAACAGGGTCGGCAGGACGCAGATAAGAAGAATGAACAGATAGCTCGCGCGTAACATCACACCTAACTTCCGTAGCGTTGTAGCCACTCTTTTTCGATGGCACTTTGCCAGCTTGGGTGGGTTTCAGGCACTGATTTGAACGGCTTGTGTTCTTTCGCCGATCCTGAAAGGAATTCGGTTTTCAGTACGGATGGATCACCCCAAATATCGATATTGCCTTTGCGTGATTGCGCTTCAGGACACATCAAAAAGTTAATGACCACTAACGCCCCAGCCTTTGCATTGGCGTTCCATGGCACCGCCAGATAATGAATGTTCGACAGCGCGCCGAAATCCATCGCGTAAGCTTTAGTGCTTTCCGCAAGGTTACCCGTGGCATGGGCAGCATAAACCGCGTTTGGGTTGAAAGTGATCGCCAGATCGATTTGACCATCATCCAGCAATTGCAGCGTTTCGGCTGTGCCTGCCGGGAATTGCTTGCCACCACGCCAAGCCACTTGATGGAACGCATCCAGATAGTCCCAAAGCGGTTTGGTAACAGCTGCATAATCTGTTTCAGACACGTTTTTCTGCAGACGTGGATCGTTCGATGTCAGTTCAATCAGCAAAGACTTCAAAAAACTGGTGCCGTGAAATTCCGGTGGTCGTGGGTATGTCAGTCGGTTTGGATTCGCCTGCGCATATTTCAGCATGTCCGCGTAAGAACGTGGCGGAGATGAAAGCTCTTCCTCGTCATAGATAAACACCAGTTGCCCCATGCCCCATGGCGCTTCCAGCCCTTCTGTTGGCTCGGAAAAATCCACGGTCACAGGCAGTGACTGATCCACGTACTGCCAGCTTGGTAATTCTTCGACAAATGGCCCAAACAGCAGTTGATTATCTTTGAGGGATTTGAAGTTTTCGCCGTTAATCCAGAGCATATCAACGCTGCCACCCTGCGCTTTGCCTGCAGCCTTTTCTGCAATCAGGCGCGTAGTGGATTCGGTAATGTCTGTCACTTTGACGTGATGAAGCGTGACATCGTAACGACGCTTAAGCTCTTTTTTTGCCCAACCCAGATAACGGTTTATTTCCTGATTACCGCCCCAGGCGTGGAAGTAAACGTGTTGTCCGGCAGCCTCGGCTTCAATCTGCTGCCAGTTTTCGGTGTCCGTCGCAGACACAGAGAAGGTGGTGACCGCTAAAGCAAGCGCGGTGAAAAGGTTTTTCATACTACTTCGTTTTTATAAATTTCTAGGGCGTTAAAAAGACGAAAATCGCCCCTTACGCGCGGCAAGGGACGATACAATATTCACTTTCGAATCCAGCGCAAGCTTATTTAGACAGTTCCGCCATATCGATGCCTTTTTTCTTCGCGATGTATTTCGGGATCAGAGACATGCCGAACAGCACCAGACCCGCAACCGCGAATTTCACCAGCAGCATTGCCGACACGCCGTTAGTCGCGATGTCACCCGCCATGTAAGCGAAGATGAAAGCGCCAGGTGCCATAGTGATCATTGAAACCAGCGCGAAAGTGCTCAGGCTCAGACCAGTCAGGCCGTATGCGTAGTTTTGCAGGCTGAATGGGAACACTGGAACCAAACGGGTCAGGATCAGGAAGCTGGTACCGTTTTGTGCAACACCGTCATCAATTTTCTTGAAGATTGGGTTGGTGCCAAACTTTTTCATGATGGTGCCACGCAGCAGGAAGCGAGCGACAACAAACGCTGCAGACGCACCCACAGTTGCAGCTACCAGTGCCAGAATACCGCCTTGAACCGGGCCAAAGACGATACCCGCAACGATGGTGAACGCACTGCCTGGCAGCATGAAGATACAGGCGAAAACGTAAGCAATCAGGAATACCACGTAACCCATTGCGCCGAAGCTTGCGATCCAAGCTTGCAGGCTTTGGATGTCAGTGATGATTTCCAGAATGCCGCTTTGTTTCGCTGCAAACAGAACAGCGGCGATAACCGCAACGATCAGACCTATTTTTAGAAATTTCATGAGTATTTACCCGAAAAATAAAGAATTCTGCTTTTTCCTGAAGAAGGCGTTCGGCCTTGAATGTGCGCTTTTTGTTTGCTTAGGGGCTCCCGTTAGGCCCAGACGCATCCTAAAAGCACACCGAACGACTTCTTAAGGCAAGAAACTCGCCGGGCGAAACTGCAGGAGACAACTGCGTATCGCTCAACACCCGGCGGCTTCTTAATTCACACTGACATGCACTTAATCAGGCCAGCTTTTGACTTGTAGCGGTTGAACCAAGCTTTTGCAGGGTTAGCCAGTACGTTCACTGGTGGCGCAGTATCTTGCATCACAACCGGACCGAACATTAGATCCAGAATGTGCCAAGATTTCGCGCCCACACCCATCATGGATGCACGACATGCTGCGCAGTAAACCACCACGTGGTCAGTTTCAAACTCATCAACACGACGCTGAACCACACGGGTTGCCACGTCAGGGTTAGCCGGTACAACCATGCCACCGAAGCCACAGCAGCGCGTATTTTCGCGGGTGTGTTCTGGCTCAGCGGTTTTGTAGCCCAGCTCGTTCAGGATCCAACGGATACCGTCTTGCAGTTCTTTCTCGTAGCGGGTTGAGCAAGAGTCGTGAATGGTGAATACCACGTCGCTGTCTTTTGCTTTGCCCACCAGCTCTTTTGGCAGACCGATTTTTGGCAGCAATTTCCACAGAGAAACGGGCTTTTGCGTACCACCCGATTTCTTGATCATGCCGTAGCAGCTTTGGCACGCCACGATCACTTCGTCTGCTTGTAGCTTGTCAAAGTCAGCTTGCAGCTGGCCGTAACGCTCTTTGAATTTGTCTGCCTGACCAATCGCTGCAGTTGGCTTACCACAACATTTCTGAACTGCACCCATTTCCGGGAACACGTTTTTCAGGTGTTGTGCAATCGCCGCGACACCTTCTGGCGAGTAGGATGGCAGGCTGCATCCTGGCATGAATACTTTATTGGTCATTTTGTGGTTACCGCGCGTTTAGCCATTGTGAAGAATTTCGAGAAGCCCAGCTTCTGGTGCATGTTGATTGCCTTGTGGCCTTTCATTGGCGATTCGCCATTGTTCGCATTAACGAAGTCAACACGGGCGCCAAGGAAGATATCCTTCATTGGGTAATCTTTAGGACAAACGATGGTGCACTGGTCACAGGCATTACAGGAGTAAGCCAGAAGTGGGTCCATCTCTTTGTTGTTCACGAAGTCGCTGAACAGGGTCTTCGGACAGTCGCCGAAGTCGTTCATCATGATGCACTCGCTCATACACAGCTTGCAGGTACACTGCAGGCAGCGGCTTGATTCCTGCTTGATTTGCTCTTGGGTGAAACCAAGGTCAACCTGTGCGAAATCGCGCTTGCGCACTTCGGCATCACGCAGTTCACCGTGTAGACGAGGAACATCGGTAGTGCCTTTAGGCAGTGGGATGTCCAGACGAGACTTGTAGCTGTACTCTTCCTGGAAATCGCGGCCTTCTTCCAAAGGACGACCCGCGAACTGACGCTCGATGCTCATGGCTGCTTTACGACCCAGTGCCATCGCTTCAATCACGATGTTACCGCCAGCCGCATCACCTGCGACGTAAACCCCCTCCAGCGAAGTTGCCAGCGTGTCTTTGTCGACCACGTAGCGACCGCCACGGGTGGTTTCCAGCGCGCCGTCAGTGATGTCTGCCACCAGCTGACCGGTTGCGAATACCACAGTATCGACTTCGATAGTGCGGGTTTCATCGCTGTAGCTTGGTGCGAAGTTGCCGTTTTCGTCGAAGATAGACAGCACGCGACGCAGAGTAATTGAGGTCACTTTACCGTCTTTCTCTTCGATAGAGATTGGACCCCAGCCAGCGTTGAAGACCACGCCTTCTTCCAGCGACTCTTCGATTTCAACATGGCTTGCTGGCAGTTTTTCCATCGCTTCCAGAGAGCACTGGTAAACTTCATCAGCACCGATACGCCATGATGAACGTGCACAGTCCATCGCCACGTCACCACCGCCGATCACCATTACTCGTTTGCCTGCGCGGGGGAATGCACGGGTTTCAGAGATTTCTTTCAGGTATTCAACCGCAGAGAATACGCCTTCAGACTGGTGACCAGGCAGCGGGATGATAGAACCCACGTGCGCACCGTGTGCCAGAACCACTGCATCGTGTGTATTGCGCAGTTCTTCAAATGTAATGTCTTTGCCGATTTCCACACCGAACTTGGTTTCGATGCCCAGCATATCCAGGTAGCTGTATTCGAAATCGATAACATGGCGTGGCAGACGGTACTCAGGAATACCTACACGCATCATGCCGCCGTACACGTCCATTTTTTCGAAGATAGTGACGTCGTGACCTTTGCGGCGAAGTTCAATTGCCGCCTGTGCACCCGCAGGGCCAGCACCGATGATCGCGATTTTCTTGCCAGTTGGATTCAGAACCGCCAGATCCCAGTTCTCTTTGTTATCCATTTTTTCTGCAACGAAGCGTTTGATGCCCGCCACGCTGATGCCCTGACCGTATTCAGTCTGGCGACGACATGCCTGCTCACACGGGTGCGCACAGATGCGACCCAGCGTTTGTGGCAGGAACAGTTTGCCGCGGATCACGTCCAGTGCTTCTTGATACTTGCCTTCGCCAGCCAGACGTACGTACTGCTTAACGTCAGTGTGCATTGGACATGCAGTTTGGCATGCTGGGTCTGCATCACCCATACAGCCGTCTACTACGCGTTGTGCCGCGTCGTAGAGCTTTTGACTAAAAATGACATTGTTCATTGTTGTTATGATTCCGGTATATGTAATTCTTTTGGCAGTACCTACTCAGACGCAGTGCTCAAGTGTGTCTGGGTAAGTCATTGATTAGCTTTTCTTCGCACCGCTTTGCACTGGAATATCCGCACGATTTTGTTCGTAGTGCGCGTAGCTGTACTCAATCCAAGAACCGTCGTAGTTGTAGACGTCTTGTGCACCCAGAACTTCTTCCAGAACCATCATGGTGTGTGCAGAACGAACGCCTGATTGACAGTAGGCAATCACTTTCTTGCCTTTAATCACGTCGCCGTACAGGGCTTGCAGTTCTTCTGCAGACTTCAGTGTGGTGTCGTCGTTCAGCGCTTTGGTCCAGTTGATGTGAACACTGCCAGGGATAGTGCCCGGGCCAAATGCGCCAGATACTGTGGTGCTGCCATCAAATTCCGCGGTGCCACGGGTATCCAGAATCACCCAGTCAGCGGTGTTTTGCGCTGCCAGAACCATATCCAGTGTTGCCAGTGCTGATTCTTCGCTTTGTGGCGCAGGGGCTTTGTACTGAGATGCTGTCACCGTTGGGTTTGCATTGCCTGTTGGGAGGCCTTCACCAATCCACGCATTCAGGCCGCCATCCAGGTAGCGCACATCTTCATGGCCCAGGTTTTTGATTTGCCAGAACAGGCGGGCTGCATCGTGGTGAGAGTTTGCAGCGTAAACCACAATGGTGGTTTCCGGTGTTGCACCGTAGCTGCTCAGCAGGGATTCCATTTCTTCGACTGAGTTGCGCATGCCGTCAAACTCATACGCGTCTTTCGCTGCAGAGTAATCAGGACGCCACATTGAGAATGAACCTTCGATAGGTGCATCTGGCTTCATTGGGTTCAGCGCGCCGATCACAACCACATCCAGATCGCGATCCATCATCTGCTTCACTTCCTGTGCAGAAACGAACGCTTCTGGGTTCGCGTACTCAGCAAACTTCTGATCTAACACTTCAGCACTTACCTGAACCGCCTCTGCACCGAACATGCTGGTGTAGCCGACATAACCTGCTGCCAGAACAGCAGCGACAACGCCGATTGCAACTGTCGATTTTTTCATCGTGAAATTCCCAAGATTATTAAAAATTTTTCTGCCTTATCAAGGGCAAAAGGAAATCAATAACGGGATGCTGAATACTCGGCTTTATGATTCGTTTTAAGTGCCAATCTTACTGCCAGCATCGCGCTCAAAATGCGTTGGGTTGACCGCTCCGGGTCAGTAGCACGGATTGTGTGTGAAGGAAGGTTTGCGGGATATTGTGGTTTACCACAATAGTGCGAAATATTTGATCTAAAGCAACATAAAACATAGGGTTTTCTAGGGTAGAATGCGTGCCACTCGCCTCCTTGTTGTGTCGTTTTCATTTGAACGAATATCTCCAACGATTTACCCCGCTACTCGGCATAAAAGCTGTCTTTCTCTATACCGTCAGCATGTGCTGCTTTTGCGTATGTCCCGCACAAGCTGAAGTGCTCCAGCATTATGATGTCGGTGTGTTAGCGCTTCGTGGCGATCAGCATGCTGAGCAATCCTGGCGGCCAACACTGGATTGGCTGGAAGACACCATTCCGAATACCGAGTTCACCCTTCATACCTACGACTTTGAAGAGTTGGATGAAGCCTTCGAGCACAACCAGTTGGATTTCCTACTGACCAGTCCGGGACAGGCCACGCGCATTGCACGGCAATATCCTCTGAACTGGCTCGCCACCCAAAAAACCCCATACAGCAGCAACCTCACCCACTCCATTGCTTCTGTTGCTGTGGTGCGCAGTGACTCGCCGTATCTTGCCCTTCGCGATATTGAATATGCCCGCGTCGGTGCCGTTTCCGAAAAAGCGTTTGGTGGCTTTCTGGCGCTCCGCTATGAAATTGAAAGACGTAATGTGTTTGGCAGTAGCTTCTTTAAGCGGGTGAAATTCTATGGCCCACCAACAGATAACATTCTGCTAAGTGTGATTGACAACGATTTAGATGTCGCGGTGCTGCCTGCCTGTACGCTGGAAAGCATGATTAGAGAAGGCCGCATCGAGCGGCATAAAGTACGAGTACTTGAAGGCAAGCGTCCGAATGACTCGATCTGTACGGTGACTACCCCGCTCTATCCAAACTGGACGTTTGCCAAAACGGAGCGCGCTTCTGACAGCATTGGCAAGTTGGTCACCCAGTCACTGCTCTCGATGCATGAAAGTGCTTACGCCGCAGAGGCTGCGGGTAATGTAGGGTGGACGCTGCCAGCAAGCCCAGTCAAAGTCGACCATGTGCTGCACCAACTCGACATGCACCCCTTACAGCGTACCTGGCAGGAAGGATTCATGAAATGGCTGGATCGTAATCAGGTACTCGCCTTCGCCACCTTCATCGTTTTCTTGCTAATGAACATCTATCACTTCTGGCTGGAATACCGATTCAAGCGCAGTAAAAATGACCTCAAGAAAACACTCTATGAACTCAAAGAGAGAAATGAACAACTGGAGCATGCCCAGCGCACCATGATTGTCAGCGAGCTTGGCAGCAGCATTGCCCATGAGATCAACCAGCCGCTTTCTACCATTAAAAACTACTCCGAAGGTTTGCAGCGCCGTATTGCCCAAGGCATGACACCGGATGAAATGTCACCTTTTCTTGGGAAAATAGAACAACAGGTGACGGTCGCCAGTGGCATTATCCAGCGCTTGCGTGGCTTGATAAAGCAGACACCGACAGACTATGTCACCTGCGATCCGATCTTCTTTGTCAAAGAGTCGATTTCACTGATTGAATACGACTTTCAGGCGCAAAAAATCGCGCTCAATCTGATTGTTGAAGGCAAACCAATCCATGGCGAATTTGATGTCATTGGCATGCAGCAGGTGATGATCAATCTGCTGAAAAACGCCAAAGATGCCTGCGTGGCAAGTCTGGATTACCAAGTCTCGCCGACCGTCACTATTGAGCTTTTGTATGGCACCCATGAAGTGGTTATCCGGGTTCAGGACAACGGCATCGGCCTTGCGGCAAGCGAGACCGAAGTGAAGAAGCCTTTCTATACCACCAAAGAAGATGGCCTGGGCCTTGGTTTACCTATCTGCCGTGAAGTCGTCGAAGCCCACCGCGGACATTTTATTATTCAAGCTGCACGCCCGGTTGGCTGTGAAGTTACTGTGGTGCTGCCAATCAAACGAGAACAAGAATAAATGAACAAAGGCCCGGTATTTATTGTTGATGATGAAGATGCAGTCCGCGAGTCACTGGTCTTTATGTTGGAAAGCTATGGCTTGGTGCTAAAAGATTTCGCCTCTGGCCCTGCGTTTCTGGAAAGCGTCGATATTTCAGCGCCCGGTTGTATTGTGCTCGATAGCCGGATGCCAGAAATGCGCGGTCAGGAGCTACAACAGATCCTCAACGACGCACAAAGTCCACTCTCTATCATCTTCCTGACAGGTCATGGCGATGTGCCCATGGCAGTGGATGCACTCAAAGACGGTGCGGTCGATTTCTTCCAAAAACCGGTCGACGGTGATCGCTTGGTAGCAGCGATTGAAAAAGCCCTCGCCTACTCTTTCCAGCGTGTTGGTCATGTCTGTGTCGAAAAGAAATACAACAGCCTGACTGAACGTGAAAAAGAAGTACTGAGAGAAGTGCTGAAAGGCCAGACCAACCAGCAGATGTCGAAGACTTTGTGTGTCTCTCTGCGCACCATTGAAGTTCACCGCGCGAACATGATGAAGAAGTTCGAGGCAAGCAATGTGGCAGATTTGGTGCTGCGGTTAAGTACGCTGATTCAGCAAGGGAAAATCTAGTCCACCACAAAAGGCGAAGTGCAGAATCGCGGGGGAATGCGAAACTGCACTTCAGGGGGAACCTATTGGCATTTAAATGCCGTTTGATTCGTTTTAATTAGCGAGCGCGACTTTCATCTGCTCGGCGACTTTGTCGACCTTGCCCAATCCGACGACCACTTGCAGGCCACCTTTACCGATTGGAATCACACCTGCCGCGCCAAGTTGTTTCAGTTTCTCACTGTCAGCCAGTCCAGAGTCTTTCACTGTCAGGCGAAGACGGGTGACACAGTTGTCGACTTCCAGAATATTCTCTGCACCGCCAATGGCTGCAATGTAGTCATTCGTCAGTTGGCCAATTTCTTCTTTCGTTTCTTCTTTCGAAGCACCTTCTCCACGACCCGGCGTTTTCAGGTTGAACTTCAGAATCGCAAAGCGGAAGGTGAAGTAGTACACCGCGAAGAACACCAGACCTTGAGCAATCAACATGTACCACTGGGTTGCAAGTGGGTTCTGGCTAGAGAGCACGAAGTCTACGAAACCTGCTGAGAAACCAAACCCTGCCATCCATTCCATGCTTGCCGCGATGTAGAGCGAGATACCCGTCAGTACAGCGTGAATGAAGTACAGTGCCGGTGCCAGGAACATGAAGCTGAACTCAAGCGGCTCTGTGATGCCCGTGAAGAATGACGCCATGGCAGCTGCAATCATGATAGAGAATGTCGCGCCTTTGTTTTCCGCATCTGCACAGTGGTACATCGCCAGTGCTGCTGCCGGTAGACCAAACATCATGATGGGGAAGAAGCCCGCTTGATACATGCCGGTTTTACCAGGGATAGCCGTGCCGTCAGCAATAGATTGCGCGCCACCCAGGAAGTTAGGGATATCGTTAATGCCGACTACATCAAACCAGAAAACTGGGTATAGCGCGTGGTGCATGCCGATGGTCAGTGTCAGGCGGTTAAAGAAGCCGAATAAGCCCGCACCCAGTGCATCCAGCGCGACAAGATGGTTACCGAAAACAACCAGTGCGTTGTAAACCATAGGCCAGACATAGAGCAGTACAAACGCAATCGCCATACCTGCAATCGAGGTCAGGATAGGCACCAGACGTTTACCGCTGAAAAACGCGAGTGCTTTTGGCAGTTCAACCGTGTGGTAGCGGTTATAGATCTCCGCCGAGATAATGCCGACCAAAATACCAATGAACTGGTTATTGATCTTACCGAAGGCATCCGGCACTTCACTGGCTGTTATGCCCATAAATTGGCTTACAGCGCCAGGAGAAAGGAGCGTCGTAACGACCATAAAGCAGATAAAACCCGCCATGGCTGCAGCGCCGTTTTTATCTTTACTCAAACCGAATGCGACACCGATGGCGAACAGCACAGCCATGTTGTCGATGATGGCGCCGCCGGATTTGATTAATAGCGCCGCCATGACACTTTCTGAACCCCAACCCACCGGATCAATCCAGTACCCGACGCCCATTAAAATTGCTGCGGCAGGAAGAGTGGCAACGGGTACCATCAATGCCTTACCGACTTTCTGCATATATCCCAAGATATTCATCTAAGCCCCCAAGCTTTATTCAATAAAATTCTTAATCCCCCGCATGATTGTGATGCTGTCGTTATTGGCTTGTTTTCGCTGCTTCACAATCAGTGCTTTAGGCCTATTTGACGATTAAACCCGCTTGCAAACAAACCAATCCGACGCCATCATGAATTAATATTTTTAATGCATAAGAGCGTTAACAGAAAAACGATGGCGAACCTTCAATCCCTGCTTGGCAATCTCCATACCTTCAATGTGGCTGCAAGAACATTGAGCTTTACCGAAGCGGCAAAACTTCTGCACTTAACGCAAGGCGCTGTCAGCCATCGCATCAAGGTGTTGGAGCAGGAACTGGGGTTCAATTTGTTTGTTCGCGGCACGCGAAAGCTGACGCTGACAGAGGAAGGGAGACGGTTTCAGGGCACACTGGCGAGCTCACTGAACAACATTTTCAGTGAAATTGATGATATTCGGCATACGGAACTGAGCGGTGACCTGACCATTGCAACCTCACCTGGTATTGCCTACGAATGGCTTATTCCAATGCTGGCAGATTTCAAAGCCAAGTACCCTAAATTCAATTTGAAGGTGATGACGCAAGAGCTCGAACTGGACTTCGAGACCAACAATATTGACGTCGCGCTTTACTACGGGGCATCAGAAAGACCCGATGTCTACCGCATTAAAATGTTTGATGAGCGTTATGTGCCTGTCTGCACACCGACATACGCTAAAGAGAACCATCTCTTTGAGGATGGAATGAATTCTCTTTCCCGAGTGAATTTCCTCTACGCTTCCACATCGACAGTCTGGTCACGATGGGCAAAGCACCACAAAGTGGATATCGACATCGCCAAACAATGTTGCGTTTTCACACACCAAGACATGGCTGTGTTCAGCGCAAGAAAAGGATTGGGGGTCGCAATGGGTAGATACCGATTCGTCAAAGACGCACTGGAAAGTGGCGAACTGGTTTCTCCTTATCCCGGAATGGAGACCCACAAAACCCATGATCTGCTCTGCCCGCTTGGCTCAGAGAAAAGACCCAAAGTACGGACGTTTATCAATTGGGTGACTGGTCAAATTAATCAAACGAACTAACAAGGAGCTCATATATTAGGAATAAAATCACGTTCGAGGACGTCCTCGATCGTGTTCTAGGACGCACCAACACTGGTCTCAGCACATACTGGCTCCAATTTCATGGTTTAAGGAGCCACAAGGTGAAACCCATTTATTTACTCGTTATCCTATTAACGTTCGTCCTAAATTCTGCCTTTGCAGCGAATATTGGGTTTGAGCAATTCTCGCTTGATGATGACGCATCAAGACCACTGAATGTTTCCATCTGGTACCCAACATTTCAAACGTCACCAAAAACCGTGATTGCCGAAAATCCCGCTTTTGTTGGTACTGAAGTGATCAAAGCAGCAACGCTAGATGCGAGAAAAGCGCCTGTTGTTTTGCTCTCTCATGGCTATCGTGGAAGCTGGCGAAATCTCAATTGGCTGGCGACTAAGCTTGCTAAACGTGGTTACGTGGTGGCCGCCACTGATCACCCCGGTACAACAACTTTTGACCAAGCTCCATCTCAAGCCGCGCAATGGTGGCAAAGACCAAGAGATGTTTCCCGCTTGCTGAGTTTTCTACTGGCTGACTCAAAGTGGAGTAACGCTTTGGACGCGAACAACATTTCCGCTATCGGCCACTCTTTGGGGGGATGGACGGTGATGCAGTTGGCTGGCGTTGAAATTGATAGAAACGAATTGAAAAAACAATGCCAGCTCATTTTTAATCCAAGAACGTGCGGACTGGCAAAAGAACTGGGGCTTGATAAGACTCAGCCAAAGGAGCCGGAAACCAACTCGCTTAAAGATACACGTATCAAACGTGTCGTCAGTTTGGACTTGGGTTTAGCGCGCGGATTTTCTGTTCAGAGTATGACTGAAACGCTAACACCGACGCTCATTCTCGCTGCAGGAATCGACATAGGCGATTTGCCACAAGCTATGGAGTCAGGCTATTTGGCTGAACATTTACCTTTGTCGACGAGACACTACAAGGTGTATGAGGAAGCCACCCATTTCAGTTTCATGCAGCGATGTAAGACAGGTGCTATCGACCTGCTGGAACAGGAACACAAAGGCGATGGCATTATCTGTAAGGATGGATTCGGCACCCGGCGCGAAGCACTGCATGCCGACATGTTGGAGGATATCCTTTGGTTTCTTGAGTAACTCATACAGGAATCAAAGGGTGCCGCTTCGAAATTCGCTGGGCGTTTTTTCGGTAATTCGCAAAAACTCTCGGTTGAAATTAGATTTAGTCTGAAAGCCCGCAGCAAGATAGATCTCAGTGATCGCCAAGTCGCTGTTTTTCAGCAGAGACTTGGCGTGCTCAATCCGATAGCGGTTGATTGCGCGGGAGATATTCTCCCCACAAACCTGATTCACCGATGAAGAGATTTTTCTCCCCGGAATACCCAGTTTCCTTGCCAGCTTATTTAACGTCAGATCAGGGTCTTTAAACAGCTCCCTTTGCTCCATCATCTCATCCAATTTCGCGACAACCGATTGCGCCTCATCATTCTCGTCAGTGATGGGTCCAGGTTCGTGATCCACTTCAGAATTTAAGTCATTGAGAGCCAACTCAGCGTCATTCGCCTCAAACACTTCCCCTTCGGGAACTTGCTCTTGGGAGGGCACACTTCCGTCAACAATCACCACCAGCATACCCATGACAGGTATCAGTATTAGATAGCTAAACGTCAGAATGAAGCCCGTGTGCTCAGCACCAAACGCGACAAAGTCATAGGAGATTGCCCCATCAATGAATGCAGAAAACAGTAACAGTGCACCCGCAACTCTTTCGGAGTAACTTGTCTGATTTGTGTCGCTGAGCCTTACCTTGTCTGCGGTGCTGAAAGAAAGAGACAGTAACCACACACCATAGACTAGGTACAAAATCACCAGCAATACATCTGTCAGCCCCAACCATAGATATGGATAACTGGCAGAGGACAATGCCACCAACCCAGGACCAATCCAGTGAACGTTACTGAGAGGCTTGTTCGAGTGTGCATGAGAGAAACACCGCCATGCCACGACAGGAAGGCACGCTCCTAACATGGGTTGGATCGTGCGGAAGAAACTAATATCCGTCGTCCACCTCAAACCCACGACCGCGGTCGCAGCAGCACACAGAACCAAAAACCAGAAAGCACGGTTTGACTGGTGGTGTGAACGATTGAAAATTATCGCCGCACCGAAGAGCAACATCAACGACGCCACAAATGGCAAAGGAATAGAGAGCATTTTTGTCCTTTAAATTCAGCTCGCACAATGAGAGGGATTCGTTCGTACTTAGAAATAATGCGCGATGTCCAGATACCGACTGCGGATATGTTCGATCAACGCCTTCACCTTGGTCGGAGGCTGTCGGGTAAACGGATACACGGCATAGATGCCGAGCTTCTTACCCACTTGCTCAGGAAGAATATCAATCAGCGTCCCTTCCAACAGGTCGTGGTAAACCAAACAGCGCGGCACATAAGCTATGCCATAGCCGCCCAGTGCAGCTTTGCGAAGTGCAGTAGCATTGTCAGTGGAGAAACTGCCGGACACTTTGACGATGTAGTTACCTTTACTCGCCTTGAATTCCCAGTCCGACGCCCCCGTGGTTTGATACGCGTATTGAAGACAATTGTGGTCCACCAATGCTTCAGGTGTGACGGGTTTTCCGTGCTGGGCAATGTATTGCGGCGAAGCACAAACTATCCATTGGGAATCAAGAAAATGGCGGGCAATCAGGCTGGAATCTTCGAGATATCCCGTGCGGATAACCAAGTCATAACCACCTTCAATCAGGTCGACGAATTTGTTGTCGAGCGACATATCAACCGTCAGGCCAGGGTTTTGGTGACAGAACTCTGCTACTGCATCTGCCAGTAGCAAATCACCAGAAATGGTTGGCACCGACATCTTGATATGCCCTGTGATGTTTTCGCCAAACCCCACGACAGAATCGACCGCTTCTTGGGTAGCCTGTTTGACGTTTTTAGCCCCCTGCAAGAGGGCTTTTCCCGCTTCTGTCAGTGTGAGCTTGCGAGTAGTACGGTAGAGAAGCTGAACGCCTAATTCTTCTTCTAAACGCGCAACACGTTTACTGACAACGGAGTTTGTCAGGCTGTTTTGTTCGGCAGCTTTACTAAAGCTGCCCAGCTCAACCACTTGGGAAAAGAGAATCAGATCATCCGCGCGCACAGCATTCACTCACTCTGAGAAACAATTAAGACCATTATTTCTTTTTCTTAGAGAAAGTAAACGACCACGTTCTAGGGGCTGTTGACCTTTGGTGGTTAAATTTTGTTCTAGCCATAAGCGTTTTAGGCGCGGCGAGGTGTGTGCCGCCTAGTCATTCTAAGCAAATACACCTCAACAAAGCATAAAACG